>NZ_JBLIAI010000053.1:0-17748 GCF_047634455.1 Maritalea sp. | reverse complement strand
GCAACCACGTGTCATGGTCCGACAAATTGTACAAACGACTTGAAGACCATGCTGACTTCGAGATGATCACAGAACCGATGTTGTCTTTGTTCAGTTTCCGCTTTGCGCCAAAAGGTACATCCGATTTGGATGATCTCAATTTGCGCCTCTTGACCAACATCAACAATGACGGCCGCATCTACCTGACCCAAACAAAAATCGATGGCAAATTTGTCATTCGGTTCCAATGCGGTTCATTCGATATGGAACAGGCCGATATTGATTTTGCCTATGACGTGATCACAGAGATGGCGGCGCAATTATGATGGACAAATTTGTCTCCTACACCATCGATGGCACCCCCATGTGGGGGGCAACTGACGGTCAAAATATCGTCGATTTATCGCCTGAAATGGTGCGGTTTGGCACGTTGGTGGACCTGTTCCGCGCCAACGCCCAAAATCAGGCGCTTGAATTGGCACAAAAACTGGCACGTTCCCGGGACATTGACGGGACAAAACTGGACATTCCGGTACCAAATCCGGGCAAAATTATTTGCGTCGGTGTCAATTTCCCCGCCCGAAATGAAGAATATAAGGACGGTCAAGACGCACCCCCAAACATGTCTTTGTTCGTGCGTTTCCCGAGCTCTTTTACCGGGCATAACCTACCGCTCATTCGCCCCAAAGCCTCGCATCAGCTTGATTATGAAGGCGAAATTGCCATCGTCATCGGCAAAGGCGGCCGCCACATCAGCCAGGCCGACTCTTTAAATCACATCGCAGCCCTAACCATTTGTAACGAAGGCACAATTCGCGATTGGGTGCGACACGCAAAGTTCAATGTCACCCAAGGCAAAAACTTTGACCAATCGGGCGCAATCGGCCCTTGGCTGGTGCCGTTCACTGACCCACAACAGCTTGAAAACGCTGAGATTATTACCCGCGTAAACGGCGAAGTGCGCCAGCAAGATAACACGTCGCGCATGCTCTTCCCAATCCGCAAACAGATCGAATATATCTCCACATTCACCACCCTTGAGCCCGGGGATATCATCATCACAGGCACCCCAACCGGCGCCGGCGCGCGGCTCGATCCGCCGCAATATTTAAAGCCCGGGGATAAAGTAGAAATCGAGGTCTCTGGCATCGGCACCCTCATCAATACTATTGAGGACGAGCAATGAGGCCCGATCAGATCCAAAACGCCGCTAACGCCTTGTTTGCAGCGGAGAAATCGCGCCAACAAATCGGCTTGATTTCAATGGATCACCCTGAAATGAGTATGGACAACGCCTATGAAGTTCAATCTGCCTACGTGGATAGAAAGCTTTCAAATGGTGGCAAACAACGCGGCTGGAAGATCGGCCTCACCTCAAAAGCCATGCAGTCTGCCTTGGGCATCGATATCCCTGATAGCGGCATCCTGTTCGAGGATATGTTTTTCGACAATGGGGACCAAATTCCGCAAGATCGTTTCATTCAACCGCGGATCGAAGCGGAGATCGCCTTTGTGATGAAAGCCCCGCTAACCGGGCCAAACACCACCCGCGAGCAGGTTTTAGCGGCCACCGATTTTGTCTGCCCATCCCTAGAAATTCTTGATACCCGCATTATGCGCCAAGACCCGAACACGGGGACAAACCGCAAGATTTTTGACACCATCGCCGACAATGCCGCCAATGCAGGCGTGGTTTTGGGCACCCAAAAGCATAAAATCAATGCATTTGACCTACGTTGGGTCGGGGCCATCGTCACCAAAAATGATGAGGTTGAAGAAACCGGCCTCGGCGCTGGCGTTCTTAACGATCCGGTGATGGGTATCGTGTGGCTCGCCGACCGTTTAGCGCAATATAATCAATCCATTAGCGCGGGTGACGTGGTGCTTTCAGGTTCTTTCATTCGGCCCGTTGAAACCCAATTTGGCGATCATATTCACGCCGATTTCGGCCCGTTTGGCCACGTTAGTTGCACATTTTAGTTCTCAAGGAATAACCATATGCCAGCTCCAAAGAATCAATTCAAAGCCGCCCTTAAAGCAGGCAATATCCAAATCGGCTGCTGGCTAGGTTTAGCCGATTCTTATTGCGCAGAAATTGCCGCAAGTGCTGGATTTGATTGGCTTTTGGTCGATGGCGAACACGCCCCAAACGACCTTCGCTCCATCCTCACCCAACTGCAAATCATCGAGAAATCACCGTCAAATGCAGCCGTTCGCTTGCCGATTGGTGAGACTTGGATGATCAAACAATTTCTTGATGCTGGTGCACAAACCATCCTCATTCCGATGGTCGAAAGTGCAGCCCAAGCTAAAGAGCTGGTCAAGGCTTGCCACTACCCACCAATGGGCGTGCGCGGCGTTGGTTCCTCCCTCGCCCGCGCGTCAAATTTTGGGGACATTGCGGACTATCTAACAACCGCAGGAGATGAAATTTGCCTTTTGGTTCAAGTAGAAAGCCAAGCTGGGTTGGACGCACTCGATGAGATTTTAGCGGTGGATGGCATTGATGGTGTGTTTATCGGCCCCGCCGATTTGGCGGCCGATATGGGATATTTGGGCAAGCCAAAAGAGCCCAAAGTGATCAAAGCAATTGAAGACGCAATTGTAAAAATCGCCGCTTCTGACAAAGCCGCAGGCATTCTCACATTAGATGAAACATTTGCTCGTCGATGCATGGACTTAGGCGCAACATTTGTCGCCGTTGGAATTGATGTGACAGCCTACGCGAACGCGATGCGCAGCTTGGCCGCCACGTACAAAACCTAAACGAATTTGCGGCGATCAATCGTATTGCGGCGATCAGGGCTATCGTTTGGAGCGGCAGCGCGGACCGCCTGCCCACGGCCAAGCTCTTTGGCGCGGTAAAGCGCCTGATCCGCGCTGCGGATAACCGTTTTGGCCGTTAACGCATCATCGGGCCACCAGGCAACGCCTATACTGGCACCAACACACGCAGAGCCATTGTCGAATATGACTTCTTCGCACACGGCGTCGATGATCGTATCGCACAGCATCATCACGCTTGCTTCATCCAAGCCATCGCGCAAAAGGATGATGAACTCGTCGCCCCCGATGCGGGCTGCCATTCCTTTTCGCCCCACCACTTCAGAAATGCGTCTTGCCACAGTTTTAATGACCGCATCACCAGCTTGGTGGCCATATGTGTCATTGACGTCCTTGAATTTGTCCAAATCCGTACAAATGATGGCGCATCGATCCAACTCGCCTTTCGCGATGATTTTGTCCAGCTCATTGTCAAATTGTAGGCGATTTGGCAGCCCGGTTAGGGCGTCATGCTCCGCCATAAACCGATTGCGCGCTTCGCTCACCTGTATGCGCGTCAAAACTTTACTGTAGCGATATCCAATAAACCCCAGGCCAATCGTGATCATCGCCAAAAGGCTACCCAAGATCGGCAGCGTTTTTTCCCAAATATTCATTGAAGGTTTGGTTGCCGCCCAAACTGCCACTATTTTTTCATTGGCAATCCCGCCAATAACTATCTGTTCGAGTTCCGGATTTGCTTCTGACTGCGCAACAATCGAAAAACGGTTAAGACCCAATTGGTCTCGCACTTGCGCAAAAGTGAACTTGTTTAACGGACGGAATGTGAACAGAACATATGGGTTTCCATCTGGTAGGACCTCCAAAATGTCCGGCACAATCGCTTGCGCGACAGCCATACCGAGCTGTCCTTCAACAATCCGATAATCCGCCGCATAGATCGCATTCTTTGACCAAACAGGATCGCCAATGCTCACAAACCCTTTGCCCCGCGCTTTGCGGTTGGCAAAATATTTGGTGCGCGCCCGTTGGATAAGGTCGAAATTGGCGACAATATTCTCAAGTCCGTCATTTGGGTCCATCAGTTGATCCCGAAAGATCGTAACCTTCGGGTTACCCGACTGATCCACCACAATGACGTGCTCTAACTCAGCTTCATCCCAACTGCCATTAACAATTTCATCTTCAACAAATTCCATGTCAATTTCGCGACCGTAAAACGCGAAAACCGTTTTATCCCAATAAGATATCTCGGATTGATCGTCGGCCAGGTCCTGCAATTGAAGTTTAATTTCCTTGTCAACAAGGTTAGCCTCCGCTTCAAACTGGACCCCATTCGCAGCTTTACCAGCGGTGATCAGAACATAAAAATTTGACCCAGCAAAACCCACGACAATTGCAGCACATAAGACGTAAATGCCCAACGCTAGATTGAACTTCAAACCGTTTTTTGTTGAAGGCATGATTAGATTTCCCCGAGTTTTCACGGGGCATTCTAAGCAACAGTGTTGAATCCGGCGCTAATCGAGATGGTTTTTATTGAGTTAAATGCAATGATCCAGACAGCACTGAAAACCGAAAAAAACAGCCATGGCGAACAGCAGCATAGCCCGAAAAATCGTAGCCTGCCCCCGCGACAAAAAACCTTTTATAGCCGATGTCAGCTACAGTAAAACACGCCTGAGTTAGCGTTTTTCCCGACAGACTTCAGTGTTTGTTCCTTGGTTGTAAATGATGACAGTTCCATAATTATTGTATTCTTCGATCATTTTCGTTCTGTTGGCCGCACTGGTGTAGCGCGTTATATTGCACCACTCTTCCGAGGAGCAACCTTGGGAAAGGTGCGCGTTACAATGGGTAATATTCTGATAAACGCTAACCCGACCATTGTTGGTATTATACTGCCATTGAGAAGGCCGGTTCGCGAACGCCACACTGCCAAAAACCAGAACGCCGCTGGTGGCACACAATGTCAAAAATGCTGGTATCCTCATGATATTTTCCTCCACAATAATTATTCTAGCAAAGTACTGGGATGTACTCAAATCAGCCAATTAGAGGCTGTGCAGAGCGACGCTATATACTGAGAAGAAAGGTGACCCCGGATCAGCCTTGCGTGGCGTGAACGCCACTTCGTCGTCCGGGGAGGCCAAAAGGAGGTGGTGTTTGGTCTTCACTCGACCTGCACTTGCAATCCCACAATGGACCCTCGTGTCCAGCACGAGGGTGACGAGGGCAAATTATCTCTTGATTGCAGTTATAGGCCGCGCTTAATGCGGAAGAGGTTTCCCTCCCCCTTTGTGGGGAGGGATTAAGGGTGGGGGGAAATGCATCATACCAATGTGACCCCGGATCAAGTGCGGGGCGGTGCAAGGACATATTTTACAAACCATCCCTGCACCATCCCGGACCTGTACAAGGCTCACGCTTGCAGCCGTAACAAAGACAAAGTGCGTCCCTCAGGACCATTCCCGGCCTTGAGCCGGGATCAGGTTTGAAATACATAATGATGGGCGCTCCCCAGCTGCATCCAGTGCTGAAATTCTTGTTTAGACTCCAACCTGTCACCCAACGTGCAACCGCACGCCACAAAGATCGTAACTGATTGTTTTTATTGATGTTTTAGGAGAAATTTGGAGCGGGTAGAGGGAATCGAATGTAAACCAGTATCCTTATATTTCAATTAGTTACTTCAACTCAATAGTCATTTGTATCACAATAGGTATCACAATAAGTATCGCATTTGGAGCGGTGAAAAACTAACCCACACACTTCGCCCTGCTGTCCTTCAACAGTCTTGCTCGTTCCTGCAACGTTATATGCTTGCGAGGATCTTCCAACATTGCGACATCATATGCTGCCACCGCAATCTTGAAGCTCTTTGTTTGGCAAATGGGCTGGCAGTGCCCTCGCTCATCCCACTCCATAATACTGAAAAGCGGATCAACAATTTGCGGGTCAACATCATCGTTCACCGCTGTCCAAACAAACATGCCCCGATGGCTGCAATTTGGGCAGACCAAGCGTTCGCTAAAGTGCTTCACTGACAGCACTGGCAGGATACGGTGCAACTGACCAACACGTGAAATAACCGAATCAAGGTCAACAGCGCGGCTATAGCGGCACTCCATATTGTGGCACACGGCAACCATCCGAATGCCTAGCCTCTTGGCTTCCCCCAATGTCTTTATTGCTGTTCTCATATTCAATACATATCATGAGAACAAAAATGGAACAAACCGAATTAGAGCAGTCCCAACAATCCCTCGTCCGGCAGGTCAAAATTGTAAATCAGCACCTCAGTAACTTCTTTGGGTCCAGCCGACGCTTGGCCAATGGTGTATTGCAGATCGAACGTTTCCATATTCAGGCCATCAAAGGTTTCTCGCACACCCGGTGTGTCGTTGAGCGATAGAATGGCGCGACCCCGCATTGAATTCATCTTGTCCGATATCCGCTTGAAGTCAGCGCGTGAGAATACTTCTTTGCCGTAGTCAGCGTTACTGGGTCTACATTGACCAACCGTTCGAACTCTTTGCGCGATGTCAGTTGGTAACGCAAAAAATCCATGAACGGCACATAGTGGCGCTGAAGAATGCGGAACAGATTGACCACATCACCGCTCTTGTCGTTAATGACCTCGGCTTGTGGTTGGTGGTCGCGTTTGAAGAACACGCCACCCATGCCCACAAACACTTCTACATAAAGCTTGTGCGGCACACGGTTGATGCGTTCAACAATTTTAGGCGCAAGGGCGCGCTTGCCGCCCTGATAAGGCGCAGGTGTGCTGACCGGGCGAACCGGCGTAAATTGACTATTCATAAAGAAATTGAACCTAATAATCGCTGCGCTAGCTAGCACTGGCGGAGCCGATTTTTAAGGTAATACTTGATTGGACCGGGACGATTTTGCGACTATTGCCCGGTTAGGCAGCGTTGACGCGCTGCCTACTCCGCTACTTCTCCAACGCCCGATCAATCCGATCAATCAAACGATCAATCGACTGTCGGAATTTTTCCAATTCTTGGTTGACCCCATCTTTGGTGGCGTAATGGTTGGCGGCATAAAGCTTATGCTCGGCAATCTCTTTTCTAAGGATTGAGATCACCCGAAACGACCAGCTCACTATCGTTACGATCATGATGCCAACGCCACCGATCAACGATACAATTTCCCACGTCACTGCCCCGCTCATAAAGCCAGCCCTATCATTTTTGAGTATGAGAATAGGCGCGAAGATCTCCGCGCCAAAAATTATGTGCGTTTGCCGGTCAGAAAACCGCCAGCGGCAGCAGTGCCGGTCGATAGGGCAACTTTGACCGGATCAAACAGCCATTCCATTGCCATGCGCGAGAATTCGTCATATGGCGGCGGAAAAGCAGCAATGGACCAATATTGCGGCCAGATGCCCATTTTGTGCCACAGCACATTGTAAATCGCCAACAACCCGAACGTGCTAAGTCCTGGCAACAAAGCAGAGCCAAGAATGAACCAAAACACTTTGTGGTTCATTTTGAACTTTTGCCGTTCAGTGCCTTCAGCATTTGCCGATCGATAGGCGACCACTTGTTGCTCCCAAAACGCAACGGCCTTATCAGCGGCAATGCGGTCGAAATCATTTTTGGCGTTCAGGCGATCACGGTGAGCTTGGTTTAACCCGGCAATCATGTCCTTGCCCAATCCGCCGCCAAAGAACTTTAGAAAAAAACCGCCTATCAAAGTAAGAAACTGCATCACACATCTACCTTTATGTTTTGGATTGAATTCAACCGGCGGACCAGCACGTCTCGATAACGCCACAATCCCCAGCCGATCACACCTACAAAAATGGCCAGGACAAATGCTCCAGCAACCGCGATCAGCCATGTTTTGATTTTTGAGATCATGTCGCCGCCTCAATCGCTGCCTTGATCTCTTTTGCGCTCTTGGCCAAATTCCAACGACCAGTTGCAATGAGAATTAGCCCCACGACAAAAAAGGCAAAAATTGCGATTTGCATTGGAAGCGCCAAATTTGCGAACGTTGCAAAAGTTCCGGCGACAAAAGTAACGACCAACGTCCAAATGTCTTTACCAGGCTTCGTCACACCCTTTGGCTCGACAGGAACGTTTACGGGCTTGTCAACGACCACAGGAGCCGCCTGAGTGCCCTTGGCTTTCCCAATGGCCACAAGTGCCGTATGAAGCGCTGCGCGCGTCTTAGGGCCATCGTCGCCATCAACCTCGCCCTTGTACGTTCCATCGGCTTTGGCTTGCTCTTGGAACTTACGAACGGCATTTTCAAATGTCTTCGAGGTTTTCCCAATATTGCGGCCGAGTAGAACAAGGCCCGCGCGAGTGTAGTAAGTCAGGACTAGATCATATCCATTCAGTCCACCATTCACCCGCTTGCGGATTGTCTCAATATCATTTTGGTCTGCCCACTTGTTGAGGTTGCGAGTTTCCCAATACCAAATCGCACTTAGACCCTCCCAAGGGTCTGTATTGATCAAGTCTGGATTATCGACGAAATTTGGCGGATTAAAACCTTTGGCATTGCACCACTTGAAAAACTCGCCGATGTTATATCCACCAGTTACCTGAATTGGGCCACGTCCGGCGTTCTTTTTGCCGTCCCCGTCTCGCTCCGGTGTATTGCCTAGATCCGTACGAACGTCATATCGACGCTGTGCTGCCGTTGGCCCCCAGATTTCTCGGTCATACCGAAAACCTGCACTTTCACCACCCAACTGAGCAATGAAATGAGCCAAACGGTGTGGCACCAGCATGCCAAACTCAGAGCCGTATTTATTTGTTGCGTCAACAATCGAGTGAATGTTGGACATGTCTGTTGGCCCCAAGGCGATTGCCTTAAGGTGAGCTGCTGTGAGCTGCATGGTAAACTCCAATTTTGGGTATAAAAAAAGCCGCTCACTGGCGGCGTTGACAATCTACTCAGCTATCTTATTCTTCGACCAAAACAGCATGGGCATTCTTGATAATGATATTTCTTGGCAGAATAATTTCGTGGGCAATGGTTATATTGGGTGCAGCTCAATTTGGCCTCGGTGTCTATGTATCAACTAGCTTTCAAGGCGAAGCCTACAATATAGCCGCTAGACAGTTTTTCCCTTTTACATCTCCCGGCAGGGCAACTGATGTCGGCGCGCTGATCCTATGTGCAGGTGTCGTCATTGGCTTACTTGCAATAATTGCCCAGAACACTGACATTCGAAAAGTTAAGCTGGACTAATTAAACCCTATAACTAATCTCTATGGAAAACTCCGTGGTATCTGAAAAATTAACATGAGTTAGGTCGGTAGAACCAGCAGTGGTTGGTGCCTCCAAACGCACAACATTTTCGCCGCCAGTCATATAGACGTTTGCTCCTGCGACCAGAGAGACAAAATTAGAAAGCTTTGTGGAAGAGCCTGCCCAATAGGCAAGATCTGGACTGGCTATTTCGCCAAATCCTCCAAATGCGAATGACCCTGTTGACGACCCCTTGGAGGTAAGAATGCATCTAGCCCAAAGTGTAACAAAGTTGCCTAGTTTTCGCCCAAACCCCGTGAACGTGCCAGCAAGGCCGACCGACCCACCTCCAAATGAAGGGGCTGGCGTAAAGGTGAAATAGGCTGGGGTTTGGCTAACTTCTACCCAATTGCCACTACCAAGAGATCGAAACTCCATTACAAGGCCGTTGTAAGTGGTAATGTCCTTGCCGGAATACAGTATTAATGAAGTCGCATTATACGTTAATGTCAAAATTCCTGTGAACCTGACGGTACGCGTCACACCTGCATCCGCAGTGCCTAGACCCGTGATTGTTGTTGTCCCTGTTACGTCAACAAAATCACCCGTTGCAGTCGAAAGGTCGGTAGTTGTGGCAGAAGCAATGTTAGCGCCCTTAGTCACCAACGCATCATAGGCTGCTACCCCTGTTGCCACACCCCCAGCCAATGCGGTACGCAAGTTGGTGCCGTCAGAATAAATGATAAGGCTGTTGCCCTGAGCCAAATCCAATGATGATGCGCCATCAATCGTTTCCGCGCCGTTGGGATCAAGCGTTAACGTGCCCACCCCCTCATTCTTTACAATCAACATAAAGTCGCTGGTCAGGATTGCAGCGGTGGCAAAATCAAAACTGATCGCCGTTGCCTTGTTGGCGATTAAGGTTTTGCCCTTGTCGCCAAACACAATCGTGTAATCAGCAGTTTTTACCGTTTGCGCGGCAGACAAGAGACCGTTTAGGCCATCTGCACCATCTGCACCATCTGCGCCATCATTACCATCCGCTCCATTTAATCCGTCTGATCCGTCTGCGCCAGGGTCTCCCTGTGGGCCTACATCACCTACATCACCTTGATCACCCTGCGGCCCCTTGAGATTTAATTCTAAACCCCAAACCCCGTCCGTTTTGAGGTACATGTTACCATTGCCAGTGTCGATATAAAGACCGTTGTCATCTCCATCACCATTATCCGGTGCACCAGAACCCGTGAGGATGCGAACAGGGTTTTCAAGCCCTTGGATATATTGCGCCACCAACTCGTTTTGTGTGCGGTGCAGCCCCCACTCATAAGAGCCGTGCAAAATTGCATAGTCCAAATCACTAGCGGTCGTGCCATCAAAGGCGATTGCCATTTCCAAATTCGTGGTGTCTGTAACCGTTTCAACAAAATTGATGTGGTCGCCAGCAACCACAACCATGTCGCCACTGCGCACAACCAAGTTGGTCCACGCGCCACCATCAAGCACAAGTGTTTTGCTGCCGTTCACCGCATCAACGGTGCCTGCACTGTAAATTTCTGCCATGTTCTGAATTGCCTATTGGGTTTGTTCGAGTATTCGATATTTCAGAGAAAAGCCCGTTGGATTTCCATATTCCTGTGTCTGTGCTGATACCGCCAGCTTGTTGTTACTTACCGTGATGCTCAACGAAACAGCCTCTGTGAAAGCTGAGCCAAACTGTCCATTTTCATAGAAGAATTGGCCCAATCCACTATTCATAAATGTGCGACCAGACCAATATGTGTTACTGCCAGCCGCAAAGGTTGCCAGAATAAAAACCATAGGCACGTCGGCAAACGTTTTCGGGAATGCAATGTCATAGTTCTTGAACCACCAATTGCGACCATCTGCGCCGCCAATGTTGTTTTTCACCCAACCAGTTGAAGGACTATTGTGCGTAAATCGCTGATACTCCATCAACTGAGAAAAGCCTGAGTTGAAAATCTGCTGCCCAAAATTGGAGGCGTTCACATCGACACCGGGCTTTGAGATAATCAAACCTTGTTGGTTCAAAAGAACTCGGTCCATGTCTCAACCCCAAGGTAAGTTTGTAACGTAGTAGTAGAGGTTGGCATTCAACGATGCGCCACGATCACTAAATCGTCTAAAATAGGCCAGCGTATTTGAAGTGTATCGAAGTCCAATTTGATAGCGCGCGCAATTCAAAATAACGAATGGCTTAAAACCCACATCAGGCAACACAAGTGCTTGCTCACTGATCAAGGGGGAAACAACCCCTTTGTCAACGATCTGCAATGTAGATGTGTTCGTTGACAGCAACAGATTGCTTTCCAATGCGGTCGTTACGTCAAAACCCGCCTTAGAAACGAACAAGCCAAATTCGTTTGTGCTGCGCTTGCCAACAAGAACTCTATCAACCATCAAGGCCTCCACAAAACGTAAAAACCGCCAGGGTGAGCGCCATCGAGCGAAAATGAACCCACGCCCACCTCAACAGCATAACTGGTCGTCAAATACCTGTCCGGTCCTGCCCATGAACTATAGCTCACAGGTTTTTCAACCCAAAGCATGTATGGCGGTTCTGCATAGCCTGAAAGAGTGACCGATTGCCCCCCTGCAAGTTGGCCAAACCCAATCAGATTGGCAGCATCATAAACGCTGCTATCAAAAGCAAGTTGATTGGCCACAAGGGCTGGGTTATTCGCATCGAACCCCGGTCTCGACACGCGTAAGCCATACCCGCCACCGGGCAATATACCCAAAACAACACGATCAACCATCAGTCTGCAATCACCAAACGACCCACGCTTTCAAGCCGGAATTTGCCGCTAGCTAATGTAATGTTGCCTGCTGTTATGTCTCCCAAATCCGCTGACAATGCAGAAAGCTCGCTGACTGTCAGACTTGGAATGAAGGCCGAATTGATCAATCCATCACCTCCGAACAGCGCCAACAAATCACCGTTGCCGTCTATGATCACCGTTTCTTCAGCCACCAAAACAATCTGGCTTGTGCCATCGCTTTTGGCGATGATTTGCAAACCCGTATCCACAAAGCCCAACCCATCGCTGGCCCGCGCTTTCAACGTCATTGTGGTTTCGGTGCCACCGCCATTCGCCACCGCATCGATCTTGAACAAACCTTGCGCATAGGCATCGCCCATGGCCGCAATGGTTTCATTCAGTGAGACCGCCAAAGCACCGTCCGCATCTGCCCGCGCAGTTTGTTCCACCAAAATAGCAGCTGCTGCATCATCAACCTCAGCCGAAACAATCACCAGCAAATCCGCAAGCGCTGTGTCGCCATTGGCGCGCAAGGTGCTTTCGGTCAAAATCTGACTGAGCGCACTACCCACTTTCACTTGCAACAATTGGCGCTGCACATGGGCATTCACCGTTTCGCCGGTCACCTCAGATGCAAAGCGCTCAAGCTCATTGATGATGTAATCAAGCGTTGCCGAAAGCGATCCAGCACCCGTCGCATTCAATACGCCCACTACATTGCCCAGGTCTTGAGCCAGATGGCTGTAATCCACTTGCCCCGGCTGCAAAGCCACAATCATTGGCCCGGTTGGCACATCGATTGGCACCCAATTGGTCCAATTCACCTCACGCCCAGGCAACGCATCCAAAACAGCCCGCGCCTCATAGGTCAGCCCCGGCATAATGCCATCGCTGGCATAAAATTCTCCGTCACCAATACTGGTGTCTGTTGCCTTGAACAGCTTTGTATCTGCAAGAACCCGATACTCAATCTTAAGACCACGGATCGCGGGATCTACAATCGGGTTATAGACAAATTTCAGCGCAGGCAGGTTTTCCCCATTGGCACCGCTCAACGCCACCGCACTCACGCCAAAGCCGAACACGTCTTTCTGATAACTCGACAATGGCCGTGGCCGTGGCGCTTCTATGACTTGAGCAGCAGTAGCGTCGTCCGCATAGGCCGTTGCATCAATCTGTTGCAGGCTGAGTTGCAAGCGCCCGGTTTGCCAGTTCAATTGTGTTGCGGTGATTTCATAGGTCTTGGTACCGCGCAGTGAGCTTGCGCTTTCCCAAACGATCCAATCATTCACTTCCAACATCAAATCTTTGATGTCGAGCGTAAGCTGCGCTGTTGCTTGCAGCCGCGCTGTAAACAATTGCTGCTTGATCAGCAGATAGGCTTGGTGCGCGTCCTGCACATCAGGCAAATCACTCGGCTGCATTACAGAGCGTTTGTCTTGTGCAATAAATGCCGGTGGTTCGAGCGCTGCATATGGTGTTGGCGTAAATTCAGTCGAATGCGTGTAAAGGCCGTGAATGCCGGAAAACAGCAAAGCACCCGGACGTTTTGGCGAATAACGAACTGGCGCATCAAGCACCAAGTCACCATCGGTAATAGTCAACACAGGCACTTTGGCCTTGCCAGCGAAAATGGCAATGCGGCCCTGCTTTTCACCGCGCCGTCCACCCATGGCAGCGCACATGCGATCAAGCACACTTGATGGCTGATCAGTATCCAACCAACTCATATGCACTTCATACCGATTGCGCCACGATCCATCCGGCCGTTGCACCTGCTCATCGCACACATTCATGGCGGTGATATAGGTTTCAAACTCTATATCCGCCGAGGCAAGTTGAGCGCCCAAGACCCGCCGACCATTCGCATAAAAACCTCGACTAAAATGATAGGCACCCACCGCAGGATTGGCGCTATATTCCCATGTAGTTGGATCATCAAACCGATGCGTACCCGCACCGCCAACTGATGTATCTTTGCGCGGGTCATACAGTCTTGCCCCGCGCAGAACGAACTTGAAGTCCGGGCGACCATTGAACTTCTCTTTGTCGCTGGTCAGCGTCACCGCAACGTAACATTGATTGGTATATTTCCGGTCCGCATCCCATCCCGGCGTTTGCGTGATCAGTTCAGTATCGGCCAACTGGCCGGGCCGACCGTCATGGAACCGGATATCAATTAATGTACCATAATCGGCCACCTGATAGCGTCTCGCCTCATTGTTGGCATATGGCCCCGCCACTTCAATCAAGTCGTACTGGCGACCATTTACATAGACACTTTCAAGGTCATCACACCACTGGTCTGCCAACACATAGACGTGCTGCGCCTTCTTTGCATCGTCAAATTCGTTGTAGTGGACAAAATGCCCACCCAATCGCTTGCGCCCAATCTGCCCACCCCGTGCAACACGCTCACCAAACGAGACTTGCGCCGGATCCTGATTGTCATTTGCCGCAGCGCCTTGACCGCCCAACACTTGGTTGAGCAAATAGCTAGCGCCAACATTCGCGGCCAACCCCAACAAAATGCCAGGTAAAGTTGAAGCGAATGCAGAACCAAACGCAAGCCCAACCAAAGGCGCAGCGTTGCCCTGCCCGGTCATGCCAATGACCAGCAACAATGTCACAAATATGAGTTTGATCATTAGACCCGAAAAACCCTAGAAAGAGCTGTTATTGGCAAATGGTAATAACCAGACAAATCAAGCCCCACCGCACTGCCATTCATCACCACGCAACCAGCTTCAATGCCGCCGCGCTCCACCACCCCAATGTCACCATCTTGCGCCATCAATGGTGTGGTCTCCACAAAAAAGCGGGACAACACATTTGCTATCCCGCCTTCATTTTTGATTAGTCGCAGCGCACTACGCTTGTCATTGTATCGGCTCAAATAATCCAAAATTGGATGATCATCGCCGTGTTTGGCCCGCACTGCCGCAGCCATGTGATGGCCGCAATCAGCGCTGCCCCATTCGAATGTGGTATTAGTCTTCTGCTCCGAAGAGCACCATGCTCTCCACCGTTGTTGCATTAACAACATGTTCTTGTCCTTTTCCGTCGTTGAAAATGCATCCGCTCCCCTCGCCAGCCTTCATTCTCACGCGGATCTGATTGTACGCACTTGATAGCTCGCTTGGATCGCCAACAAAAAATCGTTCAGTTCCGCTAACGAAAGAGATTTGCAGTTTTGCAGTCATAGTGTTCTCCTAAAGTGTATTTGACACATCCACAGAGATCATCTTGGTTCTTAAATTGCAATACAGGTTAACCCTGCCCCCACCGTGCATCCTTGTCAATTGCGCCATTTAGCGTGCCGATGCCAACCAAAGAGGTATCTGTTGGATCAATCTGCCTTTGCGTGGCATCATTGCGATATAGTCCACCCGACACCGAAAGGTCGATCGATGTTGACGCGCAGTTCGCCGTTATCACGCTGGTTTCATCTTCATCAAATGAAGCATCTTCGATCCGGCCACGAAACAAGTTAGTGGTTTCAATAATGGCACCCGTTTTTGGATCGATCGTTCCCAATTGCGCCGCCACGTTGCTCATGTGCCAATCCTCATCAAACAGACGGATCAACACATCATCTGTCAGCCCTTTTTCGGGCAAAGCGCTAAGCTTCAGCACCATGCTGCCAACCGAGCCATCTATGCTTTCCTCAATCTCATCCACATCGAGCACACTGCCCGCCGCGCGATAAATCACACCATTGTGCAGCTTTTCGCCTGCCCCAGTCCAAAGCCCATAGGTCGTAGCAAATTCAAACGTAAACAGCGCCACCAAATGGCGATCATCACCATTCATTACCGCTTGGAACTCAGTCGAAAGTGATCTCGCCATTATTCAGCTCGCGAGGTTGCGGAAAAGGAAACACGGTTCTCATCAATCGAACTTTCTAAGCCCTTGATCGAAGACTGATCGATCACAAATTCACCCTCTGGTTTCTCAAATACAATGCTAGCACCTGTCTCAACCGACAGACTCATTGGTGGCAGAAACTCAATTGATGCTTCGCCCCCTGCACTTCCTACAACATCACTTGTGATGCGATGCAGCGACTTTCGAGTGCCCGTATCAATTCCAAAATAGTCGCCTTGCTTCAGGACAAAAAACGACGGCAGCTGATTGACATCAATAGTCACCAAATCCGTGATCGCGAACAGGTTTCCCGCACCGTCAAATGCACCGCCGCCCGCAACATTTACTCCGACAAACGATGAAAAGGAGACGGGGAACTTTCGCGCAGGATCGTGCAAATATGTGATTGCATTTCCATGGCCTACTTGATCAAAAAAGCTTTGCCATTGACCTTGCGTAGTTCTGTTCAACAAAGCAGTCGTCAAGCTAGCCTGCCAAAATGATGGTGCAATGCGCGAACCAAGCACAGCGCCAGATCGCAAACGGTTTTGGCTGGATGGATGCACAAGCGTGAAGCTCGATGCCGGAAAACGCGCCGCGGGCATTTGTATAATCTCTGCCATCAGGTCAACCTATTCAATTTGATCTTTTTCAGCGACATGGCCACCCGCCGATCCGTGCCCCTGTCATATTGCGACAGGCCCGCAACAACACCAGCTTCCACCAATTCATGAATTTCACTATTGCCAGTCGCGCCGTCTACATAAACACTCAAAGACATAGAGCCCCCGCCACCAGAATTGGCAACTCTATGGTTTGGGATAACCGCGCCCTGTTGACCCGGCACAATAATTTCAGGGCCGCGCTCCCCGACCAAATAGGGTTGATTGGGCTGGATCAAACCACCGTTGGCCCGAGCACCAAACAAATTTGGAAACCCACCGCCGCCAGATAGACCACCCATCAAGCCGCCAAACAATGCGTTCATGCCTTGCTGCACTTGCTGGCGCAACCATGCTTGGGCGATATCTTCAATGGTGCCGATGATTGCGTCACCAAAACTTTCTGCGCCGCCAATCAATGCATCATAATGAGACATCGCCACGCTGGTCATACCTTCGATTTGGCGCTGCAATTCCTCTTGCGCCGCCGCTTGCGCTTCAATCGCTTGCGTCAACGCATCGTTCGCCGTGATTTGTTCGCGGATATGCGCCGCCTCATCACTCATCACATCAACACCCGCGCGTCGGATGTTGTTTAAAATGTCTTGTTCGAGTTGCGTCTGGCCGATTAGGCGCGCCTCGTGTTCAAGGGCTTGAATGATCTTTTCATATTGCGAAATCTCAGGACCACGATTGCTACTCGCACGAGGTTTGCCCGCACCCAAACCTTTTGGTCGTTCTGGCGGCAATCCCGGAATTGCGCTTTGCATAAAGGCCGACAAGTCATCCAATGTATAGGGTTTGACCTTCGCGTCCGAGCTGTAGAACGCATCATAGTCTTTGCTTGGTTTAAAAAATTCTACAAGCGGATCGCCAAGGTTCCCACTCGACAGCATGTTGGCGAGTTTGGAGCGCCCCTGTTCTTCAGTGCGGCCAATAAATTTATTGTATTCCCAGGCAGACTCATCCGACTGCAGATCTTTGAAAAACTGGACGGTGCCGATAACAGACCCCTTCCACCATGTGTCCCACCGCTGCATGAGCTGATCAAACTCTTTGGCAACTTCGCCAGCGGCGGCACCAACTTCATCGCTAAGAACAACTCCCAACTCATGCGCTCGATCGCGCATCGCCTCCAATCCTTCTTCGCCCTCATCAATAAACCGAACAAATTGCTCAGCGGCGGTGCCGCCAAAAATTTCGTCCGCAATCCGGGTTTGTGCAGCGACATCCAAGTCACCCAAACGTCCGATGATTTCAGTGAGCAGATCTTCTGGCTTCTTAAGCTTTTCTGCCAATTCGTCCGTGGTATATCCAAGCCGCTCAAATGCTTCTTTTGCCGGACCAGCCTTTGTGTAGATGAACTCGTCAGTCCTAAGGTTGAGTTCTTTTAACCCATCTGTCAGCGCTTCAATGGAAATTCGCTTTTGATCTGCCGCAAA
>NZ_JBLIAI010000052.1:0-17802 GCF_047634455.1 Maritalea sp. | reverse complement strand
TACCACCTGATGCCTCAGCCAATACTTTCGTAATTGCTGCCGTCAACGTTGTCTTACCATGGTCAACGTGACCAATGGTGCCAATGTTGACGTGCGGTTTGTTCCGCTCAAACTTTTCCTTCGCCATGCGTGTATTCTCCATTCGCTTAGCATCCGGCCAACAATAAACGAGGGGCCGCGCCCTGCCGGAAATTCGAGGGGTCTATTACCTGAAAAAAACCAACAACAAAAGCCCTAATTTCACCTAACGTAAGAAGCGGCTAATATTGGGCCAAACGCTGTGTCAATAATGCAAAGAATCTTGCACGATCAACCTTGTGGGCCCACGCCACATTTGGCTGATTTCCTGTCACGCCCCAAAAGTCGACCGCTGTGTGCCCACGTGTCAATTTGCTCGACGTCTCAATGGTCACATGACAGTGTTTCAACACAAACATTTCAGGCTCAAGCAACCACGCGATTGTACATGGATCATGCAGCGGGCCGCCCTGTTCGCTATATTTTGCCGCATCATATTGCCCGAAAAAATCAAGCATACCAGCTGAAGCATGTGCAACTTTGTTGCCCAGCGCGCGAATGTCCGCAACAATTTTGGGGTCGGTCATCACCTGATGGGTGACGTCTAACCCGAACATGACGATTGGTCGGCCACAGCGCATCACCACGTCCGCCGCATGTGGATCAACATAAATGTTGAACTCGGCAGACGGCGTCACATTGCCGCCCTCAAAACACGCCCCACCCATTAAAACAATTTGTTTGATCTTGGGGATGATCTCCGGCGCTTTGCGCATCGCCATCGCAATATTGGTCAACGGTCCGGTCGGCACCAGCGTAATCTCCTCATTTTCAGCCGAACGCAGCGTTTCGATGATGAAATCAACACCATGCTTTTCATTCTTGGGCAGCGATGGCTCGAAAAAATCAATCCCATCGATCCCCGTTTCACCATGCAAATATTCAGCGGTGAACAATTGCTCAACCATCGGCCCTTCGCAACCCGCAAAAACCGGCACATCCACGCGTCCAGCCATCTCCACCAATATCCGACAATTCAATTCAGTCCGCGCCAAGGGTACATTGCCCCCGCACGCCACAACGCCCAGAACGTCCAGCTCTGGTGCGTTCAGCGCCAAGAACAACATCAACGCATCGTCCTGCCCCGGATCGCAATCAATGATGATGGGTAGTTTTGAGTTCTCGTCCGACTTGTTCATTTAACCTCACAAACAATACGCCACCGCGGCACACTTGTTGTGATGCCGAGCACGTTGATCGCGAGATTAAAGACTAGTGTTCGATAAGCAAGCCAAGTGACATTCTTTCAACCACAAATTTGCACCGGCGTCAGAACTCACCCTTGCTACATGCACTCTCGGCATTTGGTCGCATAGGCAACGATGTCTAATCGAGCGTCAGAAATCTCTTCGCCACACTTCACACAAACGCCAAATGTACCATTTTCCATTCGGCTGAGGGCATTCTCGATCTTTTTCAACTCTTTCTTGCCCGCATTGCCCAAGCCTTCAAGCATTTCATCATCTTCGCGTTCGACGGCACGTTCTTCTATGTCCGGGTCAGGTGTATCGTCCAAACGGTCTTCAATTTGGTGCAAGCGTTCATCAAGCTCGGCTTTACGTGCCAGCAACCGGGTTTTGTAAATCTCTAAATCACGCATGTTGCGCCCCTTTCAAATGTTGAAAACACTTTGCCAGCAAAGCGCTTACGCCAAATTGATCTGGCGCAAGCAATATCGATTAGGCCGTCACGGGAAGGAATATCCCCGCACGATAACCTTTTCGGCGTTGAGCAATAGATAACACAGTGGTGGTCAATCCAATCATAATAACATCACCAATCGGTGACGCGTACCAAATACCGGGCTCACCAAAAAAACGCGGCACCAGCATCAACAACGGAAAACCAATCAAATAATTGCGAGACAGGCTAAGAATAGCTGCGCGCTTCGCATCGCCAATGGCTTGATAGAACCCCGAAAGTATAATTGTGGGACCAACGGTGAAATACATAATCATGACAAACGGCAACACACGTGCCGTCTCCGCGATCATCGGGGCATCTTTCACAAATGATGCGGCCAATTGGCCCGGAAATGACATGAAAACAACCTCAATCAGGATGCAATAGCCAAACGCCACCAACAGGGCGGTCTTTGTACTGATGTTCACCCGCGCCGCTTCGTTGCCGCCAAAATTATTACCCGCAATAGATTGGAATGCCATCGATATGCCAAGCAACGGCATAAACGCAAAGGTCATCAATCTGGTGATAATGCCATAGGCACCCACCGTAACGGTATAATCGTCGCCACCATAAAATTTTAGCATGGCAACGACGCTGCCTGCGATCAAGGAAATTGACAAATAATTGAGGCTCAATGGCGCGCCTAATGCCAAATTTTCTTTCGCGATGCGCACAAATGTTGACATGTTTGGCATGTGAAAACCGAGCTTTGAAAACCCACGCAGCCGATAGATCATGATTGCACTGAGTGAACAAAGCTGCGCCGCCACCGTGCCCCATGCAGAACCTGCTACGCCCATATCCAGAATGACAATAAAGACATAGTTGAACAACATGTTCAGCAACGTCACGCTAAGCGAAATAATCGTCAGGAAACCCATTTTGCCTTCGCTACGCAACCCATCAAATTGCACGGACAAAATGAAAATCAGTGGCGAAGTGAACATCATGATCGACATATAGGTCCACGCCATTTGTGTCAGTTGCGGATCACCATCTGTCACCCAACTGACCAGCTTTTCGCCAAACAGCAAAAACACCACCATCATGACAATGCTCAGGCCTATCCCCAGAAGTATTGCCACCGCAAAACTGTCTGCGGCACCACGCAAATCCTTAGCCCCAAGACGCCGCGCAACAATCGAGGCAAATCCGTTTGAAATCATCGTCGTCAGCGAATAGATCAGCATTTGCACGGGAAACATCACCGTCACAGCGGTCAGCGCAGCAGAGCCAACAAAGATACCAAGAAAATAAGCATCAACCAAATTGAAAAGGCCATTGACCACCATAATCATGATAATCGGCAGCGCCGTGGTTAGAAACAGCTTGCCAATCGGCTGCGTTAAATAGTTATTGTTTTCAGAAACTTGCGCTTCAGGCATGATTCAATTCCTTAAATATTTTTCGTGTCGATGGGCACGAAAATACCCTTCGAGATGTGTTCAATATGCGCGCGAAGCCCATCGGGCCAAACGGCGATCTGTTGCGCAAAAGTTGGGCCGTCAGCAGCAAATAGCGCGCGAATGGCTTCTTCATAATTGGGTAAATCGCCCGCAACGGCGGTCATTAAGTGGTAAGTAGATTGCTGCGCTTTGCGTAACTGTGCATTGCCATCGTCCACCATCATGGCGCGACCAACGAGTTTACGTAAGGTGAGCGAAGCGCCACCGCGTTGCTCGCGCAGCCATTCCCAGTGACGGGGCAGCAATGTGATTTCTTTGCTGACAACGCCCAATTTTGGACGGCCGGGGCGCTTTGGCTTTGCTTGCACCTCTTCAACGGCTTTGCCACTGTCAAGCCGCGCAAAAACCTCTTCCATGGTGCCACGCAGGTCGACTTCGATGACGTTGGATTTTTGATTGTCGAAAATCAAAATCAGATCATTTGGTTTCTGATCGTGGTGCCGCTTCACTTCATGAACGACCTCTGCCAATGCCCCACTGGCAATCAACTCGCTGCCCACAAAGGCCGCGCATTCTAAATCTGGCGAATAAGTCACAACAATAGTCTCCGCGTTTTGTTGCGTGAGTAATACCGGGGTAAAACTATGGAGTCAATAATACCCGGGTAAAATATTTTACCCGGATAGAACTAGCATAATTTGTCTGCCAAAAACGGCAAACTGCGATCATAACGATAATCAATCGAGAAATGATCGTCTGGGAACTCTTCGTAAACATGATCAACGCCAGCGCTTTTGAGCTTGTTCTGCATCCGCCGCGCCACATAAACGAAGTTGAACTGATCCACGTCGCCGCAATCAAGCCAAATCCCTTTCAGGCTTTTCAAGGCATCAACATGTTGGTCAAAAATATGCAATGGATCCCACTTCAACCACTGATCCCAGCGGGTCTGATCTAACTCACAGGTGTGCATATCGACCGGCAACCGAATGCCACAAAATCCGTTTGGATCAGGATCATAGGTTGCACCCATCGCCAAAATCATCAGGGCATGGATATCGCCGTGGCTGGGGTTATGCTTCTCATCAACAAAGCGCACAAATTTTTCGATTGAATTATCGTGTTGTGCCACGGCACGCAGCGCTTTGGGCATATCTGGCAGATAGGCCACGTCAAAACCCATATCGCCGGAGTGGCAGGCAATTGCCGACCACGTATCCGCATAAAGCATAGCGTGGATCATCGCCGCATAGCCGCCAGACGATTTGCCAATCACCCCGCGCTTACCAGCGCCACCACAGGAAAACTGACCTTCAATCTGGGGCAGCATTTCTTTAATCAGAAAATCCGCCCAGTTCCCCATGGCAACTGAGTTGATATATTGGTTGCCGCCGAGCCGGGTAAAACAGTCTGGAAACACCATCACGGCAGGTCTCATCTCGCGGCTAGAAATCAATCTGTCTAATCGCGCCGGCAAGTTTTCATCAAACCCCTTCCAACCGGTTCGGCCAAGGCCACTGCCCGTATAACCGGCCAGATCAACAATCACCGGCAGGTCAGTACCATCATGCCCGTGCGGCACATAGACATCCACGTCGCGCAATGTGTGATCACCGAGCATGTTGGACTTGAGCGCTTCAGATTGCACTTGAACGCGGTGAATGGTGCCTTGTGGCAATGAATAATCGCGACGCATAAATCTATCCCTCAAACTGTTGGACAGACGTTAGCAACCTATAAAAAATTCAACCACAGCAAAAACTTTGCAAAACAGCAGTTTTTCGAACATTTACCCCATTGAGTTTTGTTTTAGTTCAGGCCATTTTACAGGGGTAGCCATTTTTGTTTGCTATTTTGCTATCAGTCCCTGCGCCAACCACTCATCAAAAATCGCCAGCGCAGTTGCGCAGAATTCCGCGTCATTGATGTGACAATCAAGCTCTGTAAACCCGACTGGCGCTTGCACAGACTTTGCCAATTCTTCAACAAATGCCGCATGGTTGTCTGGTTCATGCGCCGGCTCACCCGGCTTATCCCATTCTTCAATGCCATGCTTTGGCGAAATAATATGCACCGGCGCTGTACTTTCTGCCGCCCTTAACGCCAATTCGCGGGCAACCTGACGCCGCTCATCTGCATTCAGTGTCGCGGACGCCAGCAATCGATTGTGGGCATGAAATGATCTGTCTTTGAACTGCTCGGGAAACTCTTGCCATGCGGGGAAATCCACCAGGTCCACACACCCCGGCGCAATAATCGCTGGGGTGTTCGACGCAGCAGCGCCGCGCAAACGATCTGGGCCAGAATTCACACTCGACCCCATCATATGATTGCCCATTTCCTGCGGCGCAAAATCCATCACGCAGGCAAACGCCCCTTCCCTTGCCAAGTTCTCGAACGCCATACCGCCCATGCCGGTCGCATGAAAAATCGCCACTTCAAACCCACGCGTTTCCAACGCTGGCTTCAAAACCTTCATATATTTCAAGCACGTCGAACCCAAACTGGTCATCCCGACCATCGGCTTTTTGCCCGTAGGCATTTCGACAGCGCGTGCGGCACCCAACACGGCACCAGCCGCTTGACTGAGCGAAGCTTTGCAGACCGAATTGAGCCCATAAAGGCCACCAGCCCATAGGATCATCTGCGTATCCGTCGCCAATCGTTCTGCCGGAATAAGCGTTGAAAAGGCAATGGTTGAAATAATGTATTTTGGCACCCCAAGTGGCAGCGCCCGGGCGCAATCCAACGCCAAATCGGTCCCCATCGTGCCGCCCATCGACACCATCCCATCGATTCGACCCGCCTTATGTAGCATTGTGCACAAGGTTGCCGCACCACGCGCCATAATTTGCATGGCAGTGTTCTCATCACCACTATCGATAGCATCTTGAATAGACGAATTCGCCGCCTCGGCCACTTGATGCTTGGAGATATCCGTCACGACAGACGGGTCGCCCAAAACGCTCACATCCATGCTCAAAACGTTACCGCCCTGCCCTTTGATGGCCGTCGCTAGATAGTCCAATTCGTCAGATTTAGTGTCGTAAGTGCCAATCACCAATATGGTTTTGTCGTTTGCCATAAGTCTTACCTACAATTGGATCCATGCTGTTTTCAAATTTTCGTATTTTTCAAGCGCATGCAGCGATTTGTCCGCACCGTTGCCGGACTGCTTCATCCCCGCAAGCGGCACATTGTTGCCCGCCCCACCATATGTATTGACGTGCACGACGCCTGATTTGATGTTGCGCACCGTCCGATGCGCACGCGACAAGTTCGATGTCCAAACCGCAGCCGCCAACCCTAGTTCTGTGCCATTTGCCAAACCGACAGCTTCTTCTTCCGTGTCAAACGCCGTCACCGCGACAACCGGGCCAAACACTTCGTTTTGGAACAAGTCCATATCTGATCCTACATTGGTGAAAATCGTCGGCTGCATATAAAATCCACCGCTTTCACCATGCAGTTGCTTGCCACCATAAACTAGCGTCGCGCCTTCCGCCTGCGCCCGTTCAACAAACGCCAAATCACCGTCGAGTTGCTGCTTGGTTGTCACCGCACCAATATTGTTAGCAATATCCAGCGGGTCGCCAATCACCAATTTTTCGGCATGCGCCTTCAAGCGCTCAACAAATCCATCGTGGATCGAGCGTTCCACTAGAATGCGCGAGCCAGCCACGCAAACTTCACCCGAATTGCGGAAAATACCCGCCGCCGAGACTTTCGCGGCATGGTCCAAATCCTCAACGTCTGCAAAAATCACGTTGGGCGACTTGCCACCCAATTCGAGGTAAAGCCGCTTCATGTTCGACCGCGCGGCACAGTCCATCAAACGTCGCCCCGTGCCACCTGACCCCGTAAAAGCGATAATGTCGATATCGGGGTGCAGCCCCATCGCTTCACCCGCTACGGCACCGTTGCCCGTCACAACGTTAAGCACACCGGCGGGCAGGCCCGCCGCCAAACACAAATCTGCCAACCGCAGCAAACTCAGCGATGCCGCCTCGGATGGTTTCAACACCACAGAGTTGCCAGCGGCCAGTGCTGGCGCAATTTTCCACGCGCCAATCATCAATGGGAAATTCCACGGCACAATCGCCCCAACAACCCCAACCGGTTCGCGATGCACCAGCGCCAACACGTTGTCGGCGGTCGGCGCGATTTCGCCATAAACCTTGTCGATGGCCTCAGCATAAAACCGAAACGTGCCAGCCGCCGAACCCGGCTCAGCTTTGAGCGCCATACCGATTTCTGTACCATTATCGCGCACGCCCAACACCGCCAGCTCTTTCGCATGCTCTATGATGAGATCAGCGATCTTATGCATCACTTTCATCCGCCCGGCGGGTGCCATTCGCGACCAGTCGCCGCGCTCAAACACTTCACGCGCTGACGAAACAGCGTCATCGACATCTGCGGACGTAGCAGCAGCAATTGTTGTCAATTTTTGCCCGTCAATCGGGCTGATCACCTCAATCACACCACCATCGGATGAATTACGCCACTCGCCGCCAATCAACAGCTTTTGCGCCGCAATTGGTAGATTGCGCAGACCGTCTATTTCAACTTGCGTGATCATAATCAAACTTCCTCAGATTTTTTTGCTCGAACAAGCGAATAGATGTGCGCACCCAAGACAATCACGATAATGCCGAACAGCACTTGCGCCACGGGCCGCTCGATGAAGCCAAAGATATTATCCACACGTGCCATACTGGTGCGAAACTTCACTTCCATAATACCACCCAAAACCATCCCGAGGATAATCGGCACAATCGGCAAACTAAGCCGCTTTAACATCAACCCAAACATGCCAAACGCCGCCGCAATTGCACAATCAACAATCGAGTTTCGCAGCGAGTAGACACCGACAAAACTCAGGATCAAGATGATCATCCCCAAAAACCGATTTGGAATGCGCACCACATGGGTCAACCAGCGCGTCGCGCCAAGCAAAAACACAAAGGCCAATATGTTCAGGGCGATCAGCGCCAAATAAAGGCTCAAGACAAAATCAAATTGGTTGGTGAATAGCTGTGGACCCGGAATGACATTATGCACATAAAACACCGAAAGCATCATCGCCGTCAGCGCTTCACCGGGAATACCCAGCGCCAACAAGGGGATCATCGCGGCGGCAGGCACCGCATTATTTGCCGCCTCAGAAGCCACCAAACCCTCTGGTGCACCTTTGCCAAAATTCTCCCCGTTGCCGGAAATTTTACGCGCCAACGAATAGGAAAAGAACTGCGCCAAAAACTCACCAACGCCGGGTATCATGCCCATCACTACGCCAAATCCAGCTGAAGGCAGCACAATTTTGGGCATGCGCAACACTTCTTTGAACCCATCAAATATTCGTCCCACAAGCGGCGGGGGTCTATTGTCCTCATCCTCACCCACCATCAACAAAAACGCCTGAGACAGGGCAAAAAGCCCGAGCACAACGACGATCAAATCAATCCCGGACGCCAACCACGTTTGCTCAAAAGTGAAGCGCTGCGTGTATCGGATCGGCTCAAGCCCAATCGTATTGATAAAAACACCCAAACACAGCAGCGCCCCTGCCGCCAAAGCCTGCCCACGATGCGTAACCACCACCAAAACCATGCCCAATAACGCCGCCAGAAAGATTTCGCGCGACCCGAACATTGGCGCTACAGCTGCCAAAACCGGCGACAAGCTCATCAAGGCGATAATCGAAATGATGGCACCACAAAAACTCGCGCCAAACGCCAACGACAAAGCACGTGTTGCTTCACCACGCTTGGTCATCGGGTAACCATCATAGGTGGTCAGCGCATTCACCGCAGTCCCAGGTGTATTGATCAAAATGGCAGGAATTGCCCCGCCATACATCGAGGAGCCATAAACGCCGAGCAGCAAAGTCAGCCCGACAATTGGTTCCATGGCGAATGTGGCAGGCAACAAAATCGCGATCGCAATAGCAGGACCGACACCGGGTATCGCGCCAATGATCACGCCGCCAACCGAGCCGATAAGCAAGGCTATCGCCACATCAATTCGCGCTAGCGCACTAAGACTTGTTAGTAAGAGTTCCACAAACAGCCCCTATAGATAAAGAATGGCAATGCTGCGTACGGCAGCGGGTAGAAATTCATAAAGCGCACCGCCCGGTATTTTGACCTGCAGGAAGCTCTTGAAAACCAATACAATCAACACACCCGTCAGCACCGCAGACACAAAATGCGTTTTGCTTCGGTATCCCAACCGCCATGTCATCAACATCAAATAGCCAATGGTTGTGGGCAGATACCCAATTATCGGCACCAGATAGACATAAGCCATGAACCACAGCACAAATTCGCTGGCACGTAGCCAAATGATGGCCTCCGCAACAAATCCGGGGGCTTGCAACCCATTGCGATGAAACCAGAACTGCACCATTTGGAAAAACCCAAACAACAGCATGCCGACAATGCCAATGGCCGACCAAAGGCCGGGCTGCTTTTCAATTGGAAAGTTCTCTAAGAATTTAGCCTGCGTGCCCAATTGGCTCGCTAAAAATATCGCCACAAAGAATGTGCAAATGCCAAACCAAACCAGCGCTGAACTGTAGGGCGAAGAGAAATAATCTTCCACTTTTGGTGGGCGATTGGTTTTCCCGCCGATCTCATTTTCTTTCATCATGACCCGAATAAACTCGCTGTTGTGTGTTGGTCGGAACGTGTCGCCCCGACCAACATTGCATATTTATTCGGCGAACTTGGCAATGGCTTCTGCCACGACGCCATCAGCGGCGATTTGTGCAGCGGAATCTGCAGCGTTTTTCCAGTAAACGCCAGCGCCAGTTTCTTCAGCGAGTTTTTGCGCCGCTTCACTGGACATTGCTTTTTGCGCAGCTGCCGCAATTTTTTCACGCACGTCAGCCGGTGTGTCCTTGTGCACAAACAAGCCGTTCCACAACGCAATATTGAGCGAAGGTTCCAGTTCGCCAACCGTCGGGCTGTCAGGCACCAGTGGAATGCGCTCGCTGGTCACCGTTGCCAGCACATTCACCTTGTCCAAACAGGGCAAGATCAGCTGCAAAGTCGTGTTGATCACGTCTGCATCACCTGAAGCAATCGTGTTACAATCCAGCGCATCAAATGCCGCGTTGGAATAATATGTCGTGCCATTTTTCTCACCCAAGGCCAAAGTCACCTGTGTTGGGATCAAAAACGATCCGAAATGCCCAAGCAAAAGCTTGTTGTCTTTCGAATAAGCAGCCAATTCTGCCATGGTTTGGTAAGGCGCGTTCTTGGATGCCGCAATAACGAACGGGTAAGTCAGGAAAATGCCAACGGGTTCAAATGGATCCGGGTTAAGGGCTGGAATGCCAACAAATGGCCCAACCAGCGGCACATCAACCACAAATGAGCCGATTGTGTAACCATCGGCTGGGGCTTGAGCCACTTCCGCCGCCCCTGGAAACGGTCCACCGCCCCCGCCTGGCTTATTCACCACCGCCGCAGGCACGCCATACATAGACTGAAACTCCTCCGCAATCATGCGGGTCAAAACATCTTCCAGATCACCGGGTGGAAATGGCACCACAAATGAAACTGGCTTTTCTGGGTATTCAGCAACGGCTGGCGATATAGCCGCCACCAATGAAGCCAAGCCCAACAGAATAATAGAAATGATCGCTCGCATGATTTCCTCCCCTAATGCGTTCGCATTTTCCAATCGGTTCAATATTGTCACCAATGGTACAAATAATGGTTGCATTGGGAAGCAATATGAGTCAAGATTTTTATTATCATGTGAACCAATTGAGTTTTAATGCCCATGAAAACAGTCGACAAAGCGATGCGCCTCCTGAGCTATTTCACCCCCTCTCTTCCCGAGATCGGACTGTCTGAACTTGCGCGCTTGGCGGACCTGGATAAGGCCACCACGCGGCGCATTCTGGTATCTCTGGGCAATCATCACTTTATCGAGCAAAACAAAATTACAAAAGCCTATCGGCTTGGTTCCGGTTTTTTGCACTTGGCACGTATTCGTGAAGCCACCACACCGATCACCGCCATCGCCAACCAAACAGTGAACTGGCTGTGCGATGCGTCAAGTGAAACCGCTCACGCAAGTGTTGCTGGGCCAACTTCGCTGATCACCGTAGCCCACAAGGAACCGATTCGCGGCACTGTCGTTATGATCGACCCCACCGAACCCCTGCCATTCCACGCCACAGCATCGGGCATTGTGTTTATGGCGTTTAGTGACGCCGGGATATTAAACAAAGCCCTGTCAAATCCATTGAACAAATTCACCGAGCAAACCGAAACCAACCCAGAGGCCATCCGCAAACGCGCCGAACAGGCAAAACTGGATGGCTACTATCTGAACGAACATGGCTTCGAATCTGATGTGGTTGGCGTGGCATCACCTTATTTCAATGCGGACGGTTCAGCGGCGGGTGCCATTGCCATTGCCATGCCGATGTCGCGTAAAACCGACGAACTGGTCAAAAAATCCATACGGCAGGTCGCCGCTGCATCGGCGCGGATCAGCACCGCAATCGGTGGCGTCGTCCACCCAAATGTTCAAAAACTTATTAGGTAGAAGGAGCCCATTATGCGCGACTCAAATTTCTTGAAAGAGAACAACGCCAAGCACATGTGGCACCCTATGGCCCACCCAGCGGACATGCGCAACAATCCACCAAAGATTATTACGGGCGCAGAAGGCGTCGAAATCATCGATGTAGACGGGCATCGCACATTGGATGCGGTTGGTGGACTTTGGAACGCCAATCTGGGCTATTCGGTTGATAGTATCAAAAAGGCCATGACCGATCAGCTGATGGAATTGCCATACTATTCCGCCTTTCGGGGCACCACCAACGACAAAGCGGTCGAACTTTCCTATGAACTTGCACAATGGTTTAAACCCGAAGGCCTCGTACGCTCGTTCTTCACGTCTGGCGGTTCAGATTCTGTTGAAACCTGCCTGCGTTTAGCGCGGCAATACCATAAAGTGCGTGGCGAAGGTGAGCGCACCAAATTCATCAGCCTCAAAAAGGGCTATCACGGTACGCATTTCGGTGGAGCCTCCGTCAACGGCAACGCCAATTTCCGCCGTAATTACGAACCATTGCTGCCCGGTTGTTTCCAGCTCCCCGCCCCATGGACCTATCGCAATCCGTTCAACTCAACTGATCCGCAAGAAATCGCCAATCGCATTATTGCGCTGTTCGAAGAAGAAATCGCCTTTCAAGGCGCAAACACCATCGCCGCGATGATCATGGAACCGGTGCTTGGTGCGGGCGGTGTGATTGTGCCGCATCAAACATTCATGCCGATGGTGCGGCAAGTTTGCGACAAACACGGTATCTTGTTGATCGCCGACGAAGTGATCACCGCCTTTGGCCGCACCGGATCAATGCACGGCTCCCGCCTTTGGGGCGTCGCACCAGATATGATGTGCATCGCAAAAGCTGTCACCAACTCGTACTTCCCATTTGGCGCAGCCATGATCGGCGAGAAAGTGGCGGAGGCCTTTGAAAGCAACAAGGATTCTGTTGGCAATATTGGCCATGGCTACACCTATTCCGCCCATCCGGTCGGGTGCGCAGCCGCGCTTGCCACGCTAGCCGAAACCAAAAAAGCCCGCATTTGGGAAAACGCAAAAGCAAGGGGCGAGGAACTTCAGCTTGGTCTGAACAAACTAAAAGAAAAACATGAAATTATCGGGGATACGCGCGGCATTGGCCTAATGGCCGCTATTGAATTGGTTACGGATAAAAATACCAAAGCCCCCGCATCCAAAGCGGCAATGGCGGCCGCATTTGACGGGGCTTATGCAGATGGGGTGACTATTCGCGTTTCAGGCAACAACATCATCTTGTCGCCCCCATTGGTGATCACGTCAAATGATGTGAATAGGATGCTCAGCGGTTTGGACAAAGGCCTTGCAGCTGCAACAAACGCCTAATCAGATCCGGCGTCGCTATTTGGCGGCGCCGTTCACACTCGACTGCAGCTCATCGAGCAAATCAACGAGCTGACGAAGCCTGTCCTCGCCATAGGCACCCACAATTTCTTCGTAAATTGCAGCGCCTTTGGGCGACACCGTCGCTATAAACCGCAAGCCTTCTTCGGTAGCTGTAAACAGCATGCGACGGCCATCATCTTTGTCACGACGGCCCTCAATCCAGCCATTTGCTTCAAGCGTTTTCAGCATCCTCGTCAGACTTGGCGGCAAAATGCAAGCATGGTGCGCCAAGTGACTAGCATCCAACTCGCCCATTTCGCGCAACACACGCAACACACGCCATTGCTGCTCCGTCAAACCATGTTCTGCCAGCATTGGTCGAAAATGCGCCATTACCGCTTCGCGCGCCCGCAGCAAAACAATTGGAAGGGATCGATTCGTAGCTTCAAGTAATTGCTCTGAAGTCATGCTGTGATTCCCATCGTTGATCCTCAAACTTCGCTTATTGCACAGATAATTGCCAGAAAACATACCAACAGTCCATCTTGACAATACCAATCAAATTACTTAACATGTTAATTGTTAGGAGGCTTCATGCCGCATTTGCAAATCCAGTATTCAGACAATCTGAATGGCCGCATTGATATGAAACAACTGTGCAACCAGTTGAACGACACTCTGTGCGCGTCTGGCGTGTTTCCAAAAGGCGGCATTCGGGTCAGAGCTTATCCCGCCTGTGCATACTCAATTGCAGATCAACACGCTGAAAACGCCTTTATTGACATCATCTTGCGCATTGGCACGGGCCGCACCGCCGAGCAAAAAAGAGACATCGGCCAAGCCCTGATCGATCTGACAAGCCAGACCTGCAAAAAACTACTGGATGAGCCGCATTTTGCGCTCTCTTTAGAAATCGTCGAAATCAATCCAGACTTTAACTGGAAGCTAAATTCCATCCATCCGCGTCTCAAAACACAAACTAAGAGCCAGGAACCCTCCTCATGACCTGCTTTCAAAACAATCTGGACAAAGCAAACGCCTATCTTGAGCGGTTTGTGCGCGATGGGGTAACCAATTACATCAATGGCGCAGCAGTTGCCGCGGCCGATGGCACAATTTTTGATAGCATCTCGCCGGTTGATCTTTCAACAATCTGCACTATTGCTCACGGCAAGGCCGAGGATATTGACCGGGCGGCAAAGTCTGCCCATGCCGCATTCAAAAGCTGGTCCAAAACCCCGGGCATTGAGCGCAAGCGCATATTGCACGCGATTGCCGACGGCATCGAAGCGCGCGCCGAAGAAATTGCGCTGATTGAAGCGATGGATACGGGTCAATCCATGCGCTTCATGTCCAAAGCCGCGCTGCGCGGCGCAGACAATTTTCGCTATTTCGGCGACCGCGCGCCCAGCGCCCACGACGGCCAGTCCTTGCGCAAACAAGGCCAAGTCAACATGACCACGCGGCATGCCATTGGCCCCGTTGGTATTATCACCCCGTGGAACACGCCTTTTATGCTGTCCACGTGGAAAATTGCCCCGGCCCTGGCCGCAGGTTGCACGATTGTGCACAAACCCGCTGAATTCTCACCCCTAACGGCCCGGCTATTGGTGGAAATCGCAGAAGAAGCAGGCTTGCCCAAAGGCGTTTGGAACCTTGTCAACGGTTTGGGTGAAGATGCAGGCAAAGCCTTAACCGAACATAAATTGATCAAAGCCATCGGTTTTGTCGGCGAAAGCCGCACAGGTTCGAGAATCATGGCCCAAGGCGCACCAACGCTTAAACGCGTACATTTCGAACTCGGCGGCAAAAACCCAGTGATCGTTTTCGCAGATGCCGATTTGGAACGCGCCGCCGAGGCGGCTGTGTTTATGATCTACTCGCTCAACGGCGAACGCTGCACATCATCGTCACGCCTGTTGGTCGAACAATCAATCTATGCTGACTTCACCGCCAAGATTGCCGAAAAAGCGTCCAAAATCAAAGTGGGACATCCGCTTGATCCAGAAACCACAATTGGCCCACTCATTCACCCGGAGCACGAAAAGAAAGTGCTCGAATATTTTGAAATCGCCAAACAAGATGGCGCAACCATTGCGCTAGGTGGCGAAAAATTCGATGGGCCGGGGGGCGGTTGCTACGTCAAGCCAACGCTGTTCACCAATGCCAACAATAAAATGCGTATCGCCCAAGAAGAGATTTTTGGCCCGGTGCTGACGGCAATCCCGTTCAAAGACGAAGCCGAGGCCCTCGAAATCGCCAACGACATAGATTATGGCCTAGCCGGATATGTCTGGACCAACGATGTTACCCGCGCGTTCCGCGTGTCGGACGAATTGCAAGCGGGCATGGTTTGGGTGAATTCTGAAAACTCACGCCATCTGCCCTCGCCGTTTGGTGGCGTAAAATCGTCGGGCATTGGCAGAGACGGTGGCGATTGGTCGTTTGATTTCTACATGGAAACCAAAAACGTCGCTTTTGCGACAGTTGAGCACAATATCCCAAAACTAGGTGGATGATCGCGTATAATTCTGCGAGCATGAGAACAGACATGCGCGCGCTTCGAAATAGGAAACATCATGCCATTACCAAAGCATAATCTTTACCCGCCCTTTAATGTGCTGCGCCTGAGCCATGTCGAGTTTGTCGTGACGGATTTGGCCGCCAGCCGCGCCTTCTATGTGGACACATTGGGTCTGCAAGTCACTCATGAAGACAATAGTGAGATTTACTTGCGCGCCATGGAAGAACGCGGCCACCACTGCATTATCCTGAAACAAGGCAAAAAGGCCCAAGCCAACGTGCTTGGCTTTAAAGTCTATGACGAACCAGAGCTCGACAAAGCGCAAAGCTATTTCCAGTCCAAAGGCCGCCCGACATCATGGGTCGAACGCCCCTATCAAGGTCGCACATTGCGCACTTCGGACTGCCACGGCATTCCGCTGGAATTCTACTTTAAAATGGATCGCCTTGAGCCAATTCACCAACAATACAAACTCTATAATGGCGTGAAACCACTGCGCATTGACCACTTCAATGTGTTCTCGCAAGATGTCGACGAAAGCGTTGCTTTCTATGCAGATTTTGGCTTCCGTACGACTGAATATACCGAAGATGATGAAAGCAAACGCCTGTGGGCCGCATGGATGCACCGCAAAGGCGGTGTGCACGACATGGCTTTTACCAATGGCCTTGGGCCACGCCTGCACCACACAGCTTTTTGGGTGCCAAATCCGCTCAACATCATTGATCTCTTGGATTTGATGTCCACAACCGGCTACGTCGCCAACATTGAGCGTGGCCCCGGTCGGCATGGTATTTCCAACGCGTTCTTTTTATACATCTTGGACCCAGATGGTCATCGGATTGAGATTTATTGTTCTGATTATCAAACGGTTGATCCAGACCTTGAGCCGATCAAATGGGACCTCAAAGACCCGCAACGCCAAACATTGTGGGGTGCACCTGCACCGCGCAGCTGGTTTGAACATGGCAGCATATTTGCAGATGTTGAACCCGTTATGTCCGACCTCGCCGCTTCCCCCATCATCGCACCATAGGCTAGAACCATGAACTGGAATGAATTTCGAGACTGGGGCAAACGCTTTGTTGATTGGGGGGCAGATTATCGCGAGACTTTGCGATACCGCCCAGTTCGCGCCCAAACCAAACCCGGCGAAATCATCGCACAACTTCCCGATTCTCCGCCTGAAAAGGGTGAGGCGATGGAGGAGATTTTTGCCGACTTTGAAAACAAGCTAATGCCCGGCATTACCCATTGGCAACATCCGCGTTTCTTCGCCTATTTCCCAGCAAATGCAGCCCCGGCTTCCGTGCTGGCGGAAATGTTAGTCAACTCAATCGCTGCGCAATGTATGTTGTGGCAGACCTCACCTGCCGCCACAGAACTTGAAACCATAGTGCTCGATTGGCTGCGCCAGTCCATCGGCCTGCCGGATGGTTTTACCGGCGTCATTCAAGACAGCGCATCTTCTGCTACGCTGGCTGCCGTTTTGACCATGCGCGAACGCGCCCTCAATTGGCGCGGCAATGTGGATGGCCTCGCCGCCCACAAGCAATTGCGCATATATTGCTCCGATCAGGTGCACACCTCAATTGACCGCGCCATCTGGGTTGCAGGCATTGGCGAACAAAACTTGGTCCGCATTCCCCATAAAGGCAAATTACGGGGCATGGACACTGAAGCGCTCAAAAAGGCCATCGCCGACGACCGCAAGGCAGGTCTTATACCCGCTGGTATTATCGCCTGCGTCGGCGGTACCTCTGTCGGCTCCACCGATAATATTGCTGAAATTGTTGCCATTTCGAAAGCTGAAAACCTTTACTCACACATTGATGCAGCATGGGCAGGCGCGGCGATGATCTGCCCAGAATTCCGCCATTTCTGGACAGGCGTTGAAGGCGCAGACAGTATTGTGTTCAACCCACACAAATGGCTGGGCGCGCAGTTTGATTGCTCGGCCCACTTTATTGCCGATCCAGAAGCTTTGGTCAGAACACTGGCCATCAAACCTGAATATCTAAAAACCCACGGTACCGACGGCATCATCAATTATTCCGAATGGTCAGTGCCTTTGGGACGCCGTTTCCGCGCGCTAAAAATCTGGTTCCTGTTGCGTGCACATGGCCTTGAAGGCTTGCGGCAGATGATCCGCAACCACGTGTCATGGTC
>NZ_JBLIAI010000051.1:0-18308 GCF_047634455.1 Maritalea sp. | reverse complement strand
AGGAATATCGGCTGTACCCTGTCCACGTCCGGTTTTGGAACGTGATGCTACCGCCGCGCCGCGCGAGTTGATCCGCGCTTTTTCGACCACCAGAAGACTCGGTCCTTTGCGGCAATAGATGAACCGTAACCGCATGCCGCGACGCTGCTCCCATTCCCCCGGTGTCAGGCGCGCACCACCACTCCCCTTGTCATGGGCATGGATGATTTTCGGGGCCTTGGACCAGATGAAGGCAGCCGCATCCTGACTTTCGCCGCGTTCGGGATAGGTCTTGTTGCGGATGCTATGCGCCAAACACAAGCCGCCATACATTTAGTACTCAATTGGTGATGGAGGGCGCTCACCCGCATATCAAAGATCAAATCCTTGGCCATGCCGTTACCGATATGAGCCGCAACTATACCCATGTACCGGATCAGCGTTTGATTGATGAGGTGAGTAAATTACCCGTTCCCGACCTATGGCGAACCCTGAATTGGTGGACGCACCCGCCTGATTCGCGCGGACTACAGGGCAAGAGAAACCGGATTGCATGGGTTTTGCACGGATAACATTGCAGGTTCTTGCTTAGTTCGGCCTAAAACTGCGATAGTCAGGCAGTCTCGGGCAACGCTACAAAACCTAAACATCGGAACAATGCAAGATAGGTCGTTGTAAATACGGTGATTTTTTTGAGGAAATGGCGGAGAGGAAGGGATTCGAACCCTCGAAACAGTTACCCGCTTACACCCTTAGCAGGGGCGCGCCTTCAACCACTCGGCCACCTCTCCACCGGCGCTTAAATCCCAATCCGAGTTGCAAATCAAGTCCATCATTACAATTTTATACAAATTCTATTCAAATATTTCCGACTGTTGCAATTTGATACGTGTGTAATCATATCCAATGGAGGCGAATTAAGTGGTTGTAATGATTGTATTGCTACAATTTGCAATGGTACAATTTGGGTTATCGGCCACTTATGCGGATGAAGGAAGAACCGTGTTTGGGAAAATGCCAGACAAGATATTATTGGCTATCGCATTGGCAATGTTGACTATTTTGTCAACAACTCAAGCATTTTCAGCTGACCCAACAGGTGTATGGCTGACAAAGGACAAAGCAGAAATCACCATCACGAATTGTGGTCCAAACTTTTGCGGCATTGTTTCCAAACCTGCAAAGCCCGGCCTACGTGACATTCGCAACCCTGATCCAATGCTAAATGGACGGCCAATTCTGGGCATGCCGTTGCTGAAAGTCAAAAAAGCCGATGTGCAAGATGTGTTGCCTGGAGAATTGTACAATCCACTAGATGGCAAGATGTACGAAGGCAGCCTAGAACTGCGCAGCAATGACAAATTGCGCGTTCGCGGTTGCGTATTGAGAATTTTCTGCCTGCACGAGGATTGGGTCAGAATCGGCTCCTGACCCACTGTTGATCACAAGTGCTAGCGCTGGCCAAACAAGACTTTTTTTGCTTCTTCGTCTGTTGCAATGTTTAGTTTTTCACGTTCCGCCTTGCCAACAGCCAGACCAGCGATGACAGCTGGACGGTCAAGCAAGCGCTTTTGCCAGGCTTTTACGTTGGGGAATTCATCGATGTTGATGCCCTGCCCTTCATACCCTAACGACCAGCCAATAATCGACATGTCTGCAATCGAATAGTCACCGGCCACATAGTCACGTCCTTCCAAACGCCGATCAAGCACACCATACAGTCGATGTGTTTCGTCAACATAGCGTTTGATCGCATAGGGAAGCTTTTCTGGCGCATATTTGGAGAAATGGTGGTTTTGCCCCAACATCGGCCCAAAGCCGCCCATCTGCCAAAAAAGCCATTCATCAACGGCAACACGCGCGCGCCAATCTTTGGGATAGAATTTTTCAAACTTTTCGGCCAAATATTTCAAAATTGCGCCCGATTCGAAGACCGAAATCGGCTCGCCATCCGGTCCCGCAAAATCAATGATGGCAGGCATGCGGTTGTTTGGTGCAATTTTTAGGAAATCTGGCTGAAATTGTTCGCCCGTGCCAATATTGACGAGCTTAAGGACGTAGGGAACACCCAATTCCTCCAACATAATTGAGACTTTGAAACCGTTTGGCGTTGGCCAATAATATAGTTCAATTGGCTGAGTTTGCGCCTGAGACATAATTTACCCTTCAACATAATGTGCGGCCTATATATATCGTATAATAGCGATAAAGCCACAAGCCCAATGTAAACACGAATATGTGTCTGGTCGAAAAGTCGCACCAATATCCTATCAAATCGAGCAATGTTGCGATATGCATGCCAACAACTGAGCACAGTTTTAAGGCCGTAAGAATGGATATGTTGGTTTTGTTTTTTGCTGGCCTAATCGCCGGCGCGCTGAACACATTGGCGGGCGGTGGGTCATTTGTGATATTCCCCGCCCTTTTGTTTGTGGGTGTGCCGCCAATCATGGCCAACGCAACGAACACATTTGCTTGTCTTCCCGGTTATGGCAGCGGTGCATTGGGGTTTCGTGCCGCAATTTTGCGGCACAAAGACAAGCTCCTCCAATATTCAATCATCGCGTTAATCGCTGGCTATTTGGGCGCAGAAGCCCTGCTGCGCGTATCTAACGCGCAATTTGAAGGTTTGATCCCTTGGTTGATGGCGTTTGCTGTGGCGGCGTTTACATTTGGCGGCCGCCTAAACAGTTGGATTGCCAGCCTGTCGCCCAGTTCTAAACATGCTGCACGTGCGGGCTCGATCGCTTTGGTTGGTCTTCTGGCGCTGATTTGCTTTTACGGTGGGTTCTTCAATGCCGGGTTGGGCATCATCCTGCTGGCGTATTTGGTGTTGGCAGGTTTCAAAGATCTAAACGCAATGAATGGGCTCAAACTATTGATCTCATTCTTGGTCTCGATCACCGCCGTGATCCGCTTTTCTATAAGCGGTTCAATCGAATGGCAAGCGGGCACCATTGCGCTGATTGGTGCAACTATTGGCGGTTTTGCTGCCGCCAAACTATCTTACCTCATACCTGCTCAGATGTTGCGCAATTTTGTGATCATCTATGGTTTTGGGCTGACGGTGTATTTCTTTTATGTGACCTATTTCGTTTAGCGAAAACAAAAAAGGCGCCACATCAGGCGCCCTTTGTTGTCGTCAATCGAACGTTGTTGGGCTGACACTTAGTCGTTGCAAGGTTCAGCGGTCCTGCATGTATATTCGGGCTCAGTTTCCGCAGGCAATGGACCAATAAACAAATCCATACCCAGATTGCGCGGATCATCCTGCCGGTGACGATCAATCAGCGATTTCTCACTAACGCCAAAGTAAGACTTAAAGCCAATGGTGGCCCGAGTGCCAAAGCCCTCGTCCCAACTTAGCTTGCCTGTTAGCGAAAACGGCATTTGTGATTCAACAAAAGACTGTTCAAACGCAATATTTACGGTTTCATTGTTGAGAATTGTGCCCCCACCAACGCTAAGTCTGGTGTTGTCCGTCGCGTAATAAGCAACATCGAGCAAAGCAAAATAACCGCTTCTGTCGGTTCTGAGTGCTGACACATAGTCAACATTTGCCCAACCTGCCCACGCTTCAACCGTCAATTGGTCAGCATAGACTTCAAACTCCGGCCCAATTGCAAATAGTTTTGCCGCATCAGTCACCACATAGCCTGCAGCGGCCCCTGCCAAATAAGCATCCGGGTCACGGGCAAACAAATGGATCGCGCCACCGGTTGTTACCGTATTGCCACGGTTGTGTATGGCACCATCAACTTGAAACCCCAACTGATCGCCCATCGGAGCAGAAAACGAAATACCAGCGCCATATTGACCCGCAAACGGACTTGTATAACCGCCACCTTCAATTTCAATCTTACCGTTGGGTTGTGAAACAGCAGTTTGTGCAAACACACTGGTGGACGCCAACAACAAAAACGTTGCCGCCGTAGCGATAGTGCGAGGACTACTCGGCATGGTTATGCTCCCTGAAAGTTTTTTAACTTTTTGTTAAACGTAACCTACAGACAATCGCAAAAAAGTGAACAGTCTCGCCAAAACTTTTGCAAATTGGCGGCAATTTGATGCCCTACATCGCAATTATGTTGTAATGATGCAACAATTCGTCCTGGAAAATTGGTGTCAAATCGCTCGTTTGATCCAAACCGCGCAATCATGAAACGCCGCGCCGCCGAACGGCGGCACCGGGTCAGAGCCAATCAGCGTGTTGATTCCATTATCATCGACGTGGCTTTTATTTTTGTGCAAGCCTTCAACAATCACCACGCCGGTTTGAATACCTTCAAATATCTGAGCGATTAGAGTCACTTGGCCACGTTTATTGCCAAGTTGAATCTGATCGCCATTTTCCAAGTCCAACGCGACCGCATCCTTTGGATGAATAAAGGCTTTTGGTACGCCTTCGCGTTTTTGCGAGCCCGGCGTTTCGTTAAACGATGAATTCAAAAACGCCCTTGCCGGGCTGGTGGCAAGGCGAAATGGATGCGCCTCGTCGCAAGGTTCATTCACATCCCAATGGTCAGCAAATTTTGGCATGATAGAGGGGTCACAGATCCACTCGACGTTCTTGGTTTTTCGGGTTTCTTCCCACATCGGCGAAAACCGAAATTTGCCATCTGGCCAAGCAAATCCTTGTCGATAGTGCGCCATATCGGTGTCGTTTTCGCGGTCAACAAAGCCGCTGTTTTCAATGGATTTCAAATCTCCGAACCCTGAGGATTTGAAAGTGTGATCCACCAATCCTTCATCCGACATTTCAAAAATATCTGAGCTGACCCCTAGCCGTTTTGCCAATTGTGCGAACAGCCAATGGTTTGATTTGGCTTCGCCCGGCGCTTTAATCAGCTTCGGCCCATAGAGAATTCGGGTGTGTCCGCCCCGGGTGTAATAGTCGCTATGTTCCAAAAACATTGTGGCGGGCAACACATAGTCGGCCAATTGCGCTGTTTCTGTCATGAACTGCTCATGCACCACGGTAAACAGATCTTCGCGCATAAAGCCTTGTTTCACCTTGGTTTGATCCGGCGCGACGACAGCGGGGTTGGTGTTTTGAATAAGCAGCGCTTTAACAGGAATATCAGACTTCAACGCTTTTTGGTCGCCTGTCAAAATCGGACCAATTTCGCACATGTCCAGCAAGCGCGTTGGCTGATCGATGAGGTTACTGCCTTCAAGGTCGGTTTTGTTCAACCCCCAGGTGCCAGAGTTTGAGTGGAAGGCACCGCCGCCCTCTTCCATCCATGCACCGGTCATGGCTGGAATACAAAGCGCTGAGTGCATGGCGACAGCCCCGTTGCGCTGGCGGGTAAAACCATATCCAAGGCGGAAAAAGCTCTTTTTGTTTTGACCGATCAGAGCGGCGAATTGCTCAATGTCATCAACGCTCAAGCCGGTGATATTTGCCGCCCATTCAGGGGTCTTATCCTTTAGATGAGATTCAAACTCGGCAGAGAAGTCTGTGAATTTGCTCATATATTCGCGATCAGCGCGCCCATCGCGCAGCAGAATATGCATCACCGCACAAGCCAATGCGCCGTCGGTGCCGGGGCGCAAGGTCAGGCCAAGATCGGCTTGTTGCATGGTGGCTGTGTTGTAAATATCGACCACAACGATCTTCGCGCCGCGTTCTTTGCGGGCGCGCATGGCGTGGGTCATCACGTTGACTTGGGTATGCACCGGGTTGGTGCCCCAAATCACAACCACATCAGATTTGGCCATTTCTTCAGGGTTCACCCCCATCAATTTGCCAGTTCCGGTGACAAAACCTGCCCATGAAATCATTGAGCAGATGGTGCCATATTGGCGCGAATAGGCTTTGGCGTTGCGCAAGCGCTCCAGCCCATCGCGCATCACATGCCCCATGGTTCCTGCATAGCTGTAGGGCCAAATCGCCTCTGCACCGAATTCAGCTTCAATGGATTGAAAACGCGCAGCAATATCGTCCAGCGCCTCGTCCCAACTCACCTGTTGCCACTGCCCCTCACCCTTTGCGCCAACTCGCTTGAGCGGATGCGTTAGCCGATCAGGGTGATGCACGCGCTCGGCATAGCGGGCGACCTTTTCGCAAATCACGCCAGCCGTATAGGGATCATCCTTGGCGCCCCGCACCCGGCCAATAGTGTTTTCATCAATAATTTCAACGTCCAACGCGCAGGTGGACGGACAATCGTGCGGACACACGCTGCGCTCTATTGAGCGAACAACAGGTTTGTTCATTTGGGTTGCCTATGTGCAATAGGAAGTCGACAAGCCATAGAGCCAATTGGCGAGGTGATTTGTCAAGCTTCAGATGCAAAAAGGGCCGCGCTCAAATCTGAGGGCGACCCTTTTAAATCTTTGAAAAGACGTAGCTAATTAGCCAACGATCTCATCATCTGCGAAGAAATATTTGATTTCTTCAGCCGCAGTTTCTGGCGCATCTGAACCATGAACTGAGTTTTCGCCGATTGAAAGTGCAAATTCTTTGCGGATTGTGCCGGCGTCTGCGTCTGCTGGGTTTGTTGCGCCCATAACTTCACGGTTTTTCAAAACTGCGTTTTCGCCTTCAAGAACCTGAACAACAACTGGCTCAGAAATCATGAACTCAACTAGCTCACCAAAGAAAGGACGCTCTTTGTGTACAGCATAGAAGCCTTCAGCCTGCGCTTGGGTCATGTGAATGCGCTTAGACGCCACAACACGAAGGCCCGCATCTTCGAATTTTGCGACGATTTTGCCTGTGAGATTACGCTTAGTTGCGTCAGGCTTGATGATTGAGAAAGTACGTTCCAGAGCCATTTTATTTCCTTAGTGGTTCCATGGGGAATTTGGCCGGGGTTTTACGCCGAGTTGGACCAATAAACAACCCTTAAACACCCTTTGGATTACGCCATCTTTTCAATCAATGCATAAACTAGGATTTTGCGACAATGAGACCCGTTCAAATTTGAAATTGCGCAACCTTATTTGTTCTCGTATTGTTCTCATTCGATTCGAATTACGAGAAGAGAGAACTATTGATGCTTAAAGGAAGTTGTTGCTGCGGAGCTGTCAAATTTGAGCTGAAAAAACAACCATCTATGATGGGTACCTGTCATTGTTCTAGGTGCCGCAAAGTTGGTGCCAGCACTATTGTTTTTGTTAAAAAGGATGATCTAAATTGGGTACAAGGTAAGGAACATGTAAAACTTTTCGAGCCAACGCCGCCTTACAAATATGGTCGCTGCTTTTGCAAAAAGTGCGGCACGTCGCTTGGTGAAATTCTTTCTGAAGAGGCAAGTTTTCCAATTGCAGCAAACGCCATCGATGGTGAATTGGATATGAAAAACAGCTTGCACGAGTTTGTTGATGAAAAGCCCGCTTGGTACGACATCTGCGATGATGCAGGGCAATCAATAGGGCATCCAACAACCTAGCAGTATAAGTTGTGCTGTAGAACCAACAGTTACAAAAACTATTGGTTCTGCGGTTGGATCCATAGTTCATTTTTCTCGATCAAGCCGCCCTCTTGATGATCAACAATTACAATAAGGACTTCAATTTCAGCTGGAATTTCAAGCTCTTGATCATATGTCAGCGCCGTCATTACTTGCGCGCAAAAGCCCTCAACTATTTGCGGCACTAAAGTGAGGGTCGCCGCTTGTTCGCCAATCAAAAGAGTTTGGTTGTTACCCTTTTGCCAGCACGAGTTTGGCGCAGTGTAGGTATACTGCAAAAAGGCAGAATTTTCACCGGTGCGCCAGCTACGCTGAATGGCTTCTTTAGGCGCGGCACTCGGGTCGAAATCCTCGTAGTTTGTTCCGTTTTGTCCCGGACTTGTCCCGGCACTGTTCCAAATGGCAAATGCCAGTACCAAGATAAATGCGATAGTACCCAGCATGACGTTCTTATTGTTCACAATGGCCCCCCAAATTGCAGCAAACAGCACTTATTCTTGTTTTATTTCATGTTTTGCCCACGTGTTACACAAAAACAATGGCCAACACCCCCATTCATCAAGTAAAAGCCCCAAAACCTCTCTGCTTGCACAACAAAAAGCAATTGGGACTTGTTCCAACCTGTCCCAACTTGTCTCACTCACAAAGAAAATTGGCCGACAATGCTGCAAATTAATAACCTCACCTATTTGATTGAAGGCCGTACGCTTTTCGAAAATGCCACACTAACTCTGCCCACTGGATCAAAAGCGGGATTTGTCGGGCGCAATGGTTCTGGCAAAACGACCTTGTTCAAAATCTTGCAGGGCGAACTGGCGGCAGACGGTGGGAGCTTTGAAATCCACCAGCGCGCGCGCATTGGCGCGGTGGCCCAAGAGGCCCCTGCGACTGCAGACAGCGTGATGGACATTGTGTTGAGCGCAGACAAAGAGCGCTTGGCGCTTTTGGCAGAAGCTGAAACCGTTACCGACCCAAACCGGATTGGCGAAATCTATACGCGGCTCGCGGAAATTGAATCCCATTCCGCTGAAGCGCGCGCCAGCGCGGTGTTAAAGGGCTTGGGCTTTTCGGCCGAAGCACAAGCCGAGCCTTGCGCCAACCTGTCTGGCGGTTGGCGGATGCGGGTTTCGCTGGCGGGGGTTTTGTTTTCGCAACCTGATCTGTTGCTGCTGGATGAGCCGACCAACTATTTGGATTTGGAAGGCACTTTGTGGCTTGAGCGCTATTTGGCAAACTACCCCTACACCGTTTTCATGATCAGCCACGACCGTGACCTGTTGAACAATGCGGTCGATTCAATTGTGCATTTGGATAATCATGGCCTGTCGTTTTATCGCGGGAAATATGACCAGTTCGAAGCCAATCGCCGATTGCAAATGGAACTCAACAACAAGCAACGCGAAAAGCAGCAAGTGCAGCTTGACCATATGGCAAAATTTGTCGAGCGGTTTCGCGCCAAAGCATCCAAAGCCAAGCAAGCCCAATCTCGCCTGAAGCGCATGGAAAAGATCAAGCCAATCGCTGCGATGTTTGATGAATATGTTTCGCCTTTCACGTTCCCACAGCCAAAACGTGCGGTGTCCGCGCCGCTGATCGATTTGGATGAAGCAGCAACCGGTTATGGTGAAACGCGGATTTTGAGCAAAATCAGCGGACGGATTGACCCCGAAGACCGGATCGCCCTTGTTGGCATCAACGGCAACGGTAAATCCACATTCGCTAAATTGTTGGCTGGTGACATTCAATTGCAAGACGGCCGGATGACCAAAGCCCGCAAGCTTGAGATTGCCCACTTTGCGCAACACCAAATGGATATGCTGCGCCCGAAGGAAACGCCGCTTCAGCATGTTGAGCAGCTCATGCCCTATGATAGCGAAGCAAAACGTCGATCTCGCGTAGCGCAAATGGGGCTTTCCACTTCGCGTATGGATACGTTGACCGAAAACCTTTCGGGTGGTGAACGTGCGCGCTTGCTGATGGGGCTCATTACCTTTTCCGGCCCGAACATTTTGATCTTGGACGAGCCCACCAACCATTTGGACATTGATAGCCGCGACGCGCTTGTGCAGGCCCTAAACGAATATGAAGGCGCGGTATTGATCATCAGCCACGACCGCCACTTGATCGAAGCCACAGTTGATCAGCTCTGGATCGCGGAAAACGGCACCATTTCAGTTTGTGACTATGATCTGGACACGTACCAGCGTTCAATCCTTGGTGGCTCAAAAAAAAACGGCAAAAACGCAGCGATAAAAGACCAGAGCCCGTCGGATAAGAAAAAAGACCGTAAAGCCTCGGCTGCTTTGCGCGCAGAACTGGCCCCTTTGCGCAAAGAAATCAAAGGGATCGAAGCTCAAATCGCGACGCTCAATAAACAGCTTGTGAAAGTGGACAAAGAGTTGAGCGCCCCTGATCTGTTTCCGTCCAACCCTGATTTGGCTGTGAAGCTAGGGAAAGACAGGGCAAACTGCCTGCAAAATATTGAATTGGCAGAAGCGGAATGGCTAGATAAAGTGGATAGCTTAGAAAAGGCGGAATTGGCCCAACAAACTGAATAGAGAGTTTAGCATGAAAAAAATTGCTTCAATCGTTGCATTCGTGTTGGGAGCGATGCTCTCTAGTGCCAGCCAAGCGCAAGAATTAACAGACGCGCAATATGACCAAGCCGCTGCATTTGCAGCAAACGCCACGGCGGCGACGCTTTATCACGAAGTCGGGCATTTGCTGATTTCACAGTTCACCTTGCCCATTTTGGGCAAAGAGGAAGACGCGGCAGACAATATCGCCACCGTCATGTTGTTGGCCGCTGAGGACGACGACAAAGACGCCATGCTGATCGATGCGGCGAATTCATTCTTTTATTCAAACAATGCAGCGCCAGAAGAAATCGCGGATGAAGCAATGTATGACTTGCACAGCCTTGATCTACAACGCGCTTTCCAAGTTATTTGCTTAATGGTCGGCTCTGACGCAGAACTATTTGGCGACCTTGCCGACGAGGTTGGCATTGACCCAGACCGGCAAGAAAGCTGCGCGTTCGACTATGCACAAATTGCTGGCAACTGGCAGTTGCTCAACGAGACATTTATAACGCAAGGCAGTAACGGCCAGCCGATTACCGTGGTTTATGAAGAAGCCTCACAAGAGCACCAAGGTGCCGCTGAATTGCTGCAAGCGTCACAATTGCTCGAAATTGTCGCCAAAGAAATCACCGATACAATAGAGTTGCAAAAACCGGTGACCTTTGTGGGCCGTGAATGTGGCGAAGAAAACGCCTACTACGATTCTGAAAATGAAGAAGTGATCATTTGCTACGAACTCGTCAACTTGTACTTTGGACAAGTCGCTGAGGATATAATGGCAAATCCGAACGGTTAGGTTTTTACTGATTTCGGGACGTTAGCGCACCTCTTTCTGCTTTGAGCGGAGACTGGGTAAGTGGTTCCGTCGTCGCCAGTTTGATCCCGGCTCAAGGCCGGGAATGCCCGGGGGTGGATAATACCAGATATTTGACGTCCTCGGCTCGGTGGTGTCGGGGTGTCCCATCGTGATTGCGACATACCAAGACCTTTGGCCCCCCGCACTTGATGCGGGGCCACATTGCGACGATGTATTTCCCCCCACCCTTAATCCCTCCCCACCAAGGGGGAGGGAGACTAGACCTTGCCATACCCCACGTCCGTTCTCCCCGTAAGAACGGCGATCGAGGTCTGAATGTCATAGTTCAAAAGGTGCTAGAATTTGTGGTTCGCTCCTTACTGGATCCCCGGGTCAAGTTGGGGGATGACGGTGGAGTATGACGCAGGAGTTGGGCATCGTTTGGCGACACGCAAGAACCATTTCCCTCCCCCTTGGTGGGGAGGGATTAAGGGTGGGGGGGGCTGTTAAGAGTTAATCCCGGATAAGTCCGGGACGACCAGAGGTTGTTTTCAAACTTTGCTCAATCATTATGGCAACTTTGGAACCTCACTATCCGTTACATTCTCAAATGGTGCCTAACCCCAGCCTCCCCGGACGACGAAGTGGCGGTCGCGCCACGCAGGCTGATCCGGGGTCAAGGTTGAATGGCGCGGGCGGGAGGCGTTGGTCACAAGGTGCACCCTGCCCTCGCTATGCCTGCAAAACTGATCCCAGCTCAAGGCCGGGAATGCCACGGGGGACAAGGCCTTGGATGGCCCATCGGAGGGCGCTCCCGGGAGCGTCCTTGGTTCAGTTTGCGTTCTTGTCCACATCAGGGAAAATCACTTTGGGCCTGCCATATTTTGGGTTTTGCTCCCCCAGACAGCTAAATGACGTTTGCCCATTTCGCCCAATCGATCAGCCTTCTAGCCAGGCAGCAAGGGCATCCAGTGTTTGCAGCCCGTATTCCACAGCGCCAAAACCAATGACGACCTGCCGCCGTTCGCGGCTGGGGTGTAGTTGGCGCATGGTCAGCACTGTTTTACCGTCGGTCTGCTCATCAAAGGTCATTGTCATGCGAAAACGATCGGGATCGCTGGGGCCGGGCGTGCCATATTCCACAACAATTAGTTCGTTCGGTACGATCTTTAAAAAGCGCATCAAGTTTCCAAAGCGTTTTTCATGCCCCTCGAACACGCCCACCATATCGAAATGCCATTCTCCTCCCTCACGAATATCTGCCTGATGGGTCTCAATATTCAGGCCCACAGGGCCGTACCATTGAGCCAATGCATCAGGGTCCATCCAAGCGGCAAATACCTTTTCGCGCGGGTGATTGAGCAACTTTACGACAACGACCTCACGGTCAAGCGACCAAGTCTCAATTGAGTTATTCCTGTCGATCATCACCCATTTCCTTATTATCCAAGTAAACTTCCAGCCGGTCCAAACGCTGTGTCCATCGCCGACGTTCTGCTTCCATCCAGTCAGCCGCCTCCTCAAAGCGCGGCTGCACCAAACGACACCAGCGACTGCGTCCACGCTTCTCACTAGCGATCAATCCACAATCTTCCAGCACCTTGAGATGCTGAGCAAAGGAAGGGAGCGCCATGTTGAAAGGCTCGGCAAGTGCGCTGACGGGCAACTCGCCTTCTACCAATCTGGAAACCACAGCGCGACGTGTCGGGTCACTAAGGGCATGAAATGCGAGGTCGAGCGGAGCTGAATGATAAGGCATGCAAAACATGTACTTTGGCCAAAGGGGAAGGTCAAGAACAAAAAGGTACTTGCCTTAGTGTTAATCTCTGATATAAAGGCAACTACCTTAGTGTTATGTTCAATACGCAATGGCACTTTTAATTGATCCACCCAAGGAGCACACAGATGGCAGTTCGACTCGACCTGATGATTTCACTCGACGGCTACGCTACGACCACAGACCAAACCCCGGAAAAGCCCTTCGGCGAGGATTGGCCGCGTCTCACCAGCGCGTATGTTGCGACAAAGACTTTTCGCGAGCACGTGCTCAAGGACACGTCTGGAGAAGGGACAACAGGCATCGACGACGACTTCGCGAAAGCATACTTCGCCAATGTGGGCGCTGAGATTATGGGCGCAGGCAAGTTTGGTTTACACGATCATCCCAACGATCCGGACTGGCGCGGCTGGTGGGGCGACGAACCGCCTTTCCAGTGTCCGGTCTTTGTCCTAACTCATAAGGAACGGCCAGACCTTGAGATGGCAAGTGGGACAACTTTTCATTTCCGCAACATCAGCATAGAAGATGCGCTTGACCAGGCAATGGCAGCCGCAAACGGCAAAGACGTGCGGGTTGGTGGTGGCCCTAGTCTTGCTCGCGCCTATCTCAAAGCTGGCCTTGTCGACCAGCTACATGTCTTTGTGGCGCCGATCCTACTTGGACGCGGGATTTGTTTGTGGGACGACCTGCGCGGGTTGGAGGCTGGATATACCGTTAAATCAGAAACGGCAGAGAGCGGCACAATCCACATCACTTTCCAACGCTAGCTGAGTGATTTGAGCCAACCACTAACCAGTTGGAAGAACCTGTTAAAGCGGGTTCTTCTTGAACTGTGGTCATTCAGGCGTTGCCAACGCAACAAATTGCGTCTGGGCCGAGAACACCTAAGCTTTCTTCGCGATAATGTATTTCCCCCCACCCTTAATCCCTCCCCACCAGGGGGAGGGAAACCTGTTCCGCATTAACTGCGGGCCTAAAACTGCAATCAAGAGGTACTTTGCCCTCGTCACCCTCGTGCTCGACACGAGGGTCCATTGTGGGATTGCAAGTGCAGGTCGAGTGAAGACCAAACACCACCTCCTTTTGGCCTCCCCAGACAACGAAGTGGCGATCACACCACGCAAGGCTGATCCGGGGTCAAGGTTGAATGGCGCGGTGTGGGAGGCGTTGGTCACAAGGCGCACCCTGCCCTCGCTATGCCTGCAAACTGATCCCAGCTCAAGGCCGGGAATGCCACGGGGGGACGCACTTTGTCTTCGATCCGGCCATCCGCAAGATCATCTACACCACCAACGCAATCGAAAGTCTGAACCGCGTGATCCGGAAATCAATCAAAACGCGCGGCTCGTTCCCGACCGAAGAAGCGGCTACAAAGCTGATCTACCTGGCGATCCGAAACTTTGAGAAAGGCGGCAGAAATGTCAGTGAATGGTTTGCAGCCAGAAATCAATTCGCTATCATGTTTGAAGAGCGCTTCAATGCGTGACCGTATCTGAAACCCGCATGGGTCAGCACAGATACGCAGAGTTCATGACACTCCCCGAACCCTAGCAATTTATCCAAAGAACTTCATCCAGACGGCTGCAAATACAAGCATCAGATGTGGTCTAACAAAAAGCTACATTCAACAAACCGCGCTTGGCTCTGCCTTCTTAAATCGAGATCAAATCACTCAGCAGTAATGAAGCGTTTTTGCATCTCGGCTTCTTGCAACAACATTAATTTCTGTGCGGTGGCCATATGGTCTGCCATAATATGATGCGCCGCATCTGCGTTGCCATCACGCAGGGCCTGTACCAATTGTACTTGATAGTTGCGCCCCTTTTGCCATAGCTCAACATTTGGCGGGTTATAAAGCTTTCGATAAACCGTAAGGTCTGCCAGCATATTGGTCATAAAATCGATCAAGAAGCCGAGCAGTTTATTGTCTGATTGTGTCGCCAGCAGTGCGTGAAAGCGTAAGGACGCTATATGCTGTTCGCGTTCTTCGTCGGCTGATTTTGCGGGCTCAGGATAGCTCGCAATGTTCTCTTCCAATTGTAACAATACTTCATCAGAAAGATTGCCGGCCAAAGAGGCCGCCAATTGGGGTTCAAGTGTGCAGCGTATTTCATAAATGTCGGCAACCGTAATATCTTTGAAATAAAAATAATTGCCCAACAGCGCCCGGGCCCGTTGCTTTGACACCTCGTGCACAAAACTACCTCCGCCCGGCCCAGACCGGGTTCTCACCAATCCCTGCGCTTCCAAAATTCGCATAGCCTCTCGGATCGTGCCCTTGGACATGGCAAATTGTTCGATCATTTCGGGTTCGCTGGGCAATCGATCACCCGCTTTTAGCCCTTTTTCCACCACCCAATTTTTAATGGCTTCTGCAACACGCACAGGGCGGCTTTGCCGTGGCTCATCCTTTGATCGGGTTGTGACAAGCGGCAAAGTGATCTTCTCCCATTTTGGTTAGTGCCGGGTCGGTGGTTTCGCAAATGTCAGTAGCATATATACACCGCTTGGCAAACGGGCAGCCCATTGGCGGATTTAGCGGATCGGGCAGTTCATCAGCTTTTTGCATGGGCGCTTCCAGTGCCCGCCCCACCACAGGCGCGCTGTCTGCCAGCAATTTTGTGTAAGGATGCTTGGCATGCTTAAAAATCGCATCTGCGGGGCCGATTTCCACAATCGCCCCAAAATAGAGCACCATCACCCGGTCAGTCACCGCTTCCACCACGGCCAAATCATGGCTGATGAACAAATAGGTCAGCCCAAATTCTTTCTTCAAATCCGCCAACAGGTTCAACACTTGCGCCTGCACCGATACATCAAGCGCCGACACGGGTTCATCCAAGATCAAAATTCGCGCCGCCGCCGCCAGGGCCCGCGCAATGCCAATCCGCTGTGCCTGCCCGCCGGAAAATTCATGCGGATAGCGGTCCAAAAACTCTTCTCGCAAGTTGACCGAAGCGAAAATCTCGTTGATCCGCTTTTGGCGCTCAGCTTTGCCCATGCCATGCAAACGCTTTAGGGGCGTCTCCATGATCTGACGAATGGTTTTGCGCGGATTGAGGCTGGAAATTGGATCTTGAAAAACATATTGGATCATCTGACCAAATTCACGCGGACTGGCTTTGTCTTGTACCTTGCCCTCAATCTGAATTTCACCTTCACTCGGCGGCAACAGCCCCACAAGCATCCGCGCCAAGGTGGACTTGCCACAACCGCTTTCGCCGACAATGCCTAAGGTTTCGCCATCGCGCACATCAAAACTCATACGGCGCACCGCTTTCACGCCTTGCCCACTGGTGAACAAAGTCTTGCCCACTTCAAAAGTCTTGGTGAGGTTTTTGACGTCTAGCGCATTCATGCTGTCACCTCAGTTTGGCTCACTTTATCGGGGAATAGACAGCGCACCGCGCGCGCGCCGTTTGGCTCCAGCTTGATTTCACCTTGTGCGCACACATCTTGTGCGAACGTACAACGCGGGGCAAAGGCGCAGCCTTGGGGCAAGCGATCCACCGCGGGGGGCAGACCGGGAATGGCATGCAATTCGCGCTTGCCGCCCCCAAGTTCTGGCACACAAGCCATCAATCGTTTGGTGTAAGGATGTTGCGGGTCGTCCAATATATCGCTGGTTGGCCCTTCCTCTACAATTCGGCCCGCATACATCACCGAGACCCGGTCACATAGTTGCGCCACGACGCCAAAATCATGGGTGATGAATATGATCGCCAAATCGCGTTCGCGTCGCAAATCATTCAGCAACGACAAAATCTGCGCCTGCACTGTCACATCAAGCGCGGTGGTTGGCTCATCGGCAATAATCACATCCGGCTCGTTGGCCAACGCCATGGCGATGGAAACACGTTGGCGCATGCCGCCCGACATTTCGTGCGGATAATTATCCACCCGCCGCGCCGCATTGGGAATGCGCACAGAATCGAGCAGTTCAATCGCCCGTGCCCGCGCTTCTTGCTGCGGCATATTCCGGTGCGCCTGCATCGCTTCAATCAATTGATCACCCACCTTATAAAGGGGATGCAATGTGGAAAGCGGGTCTTGGAAAATATAGGCCACCCTGTCGCCACGCAATTTGCGCAATTCATTGTAGGACGCGCCCACCAAATCATTGCCCTGAAAGCTGACCGCGCCGCCGACAATTTTGCCCGGAGGCGACGCCACAAGCCCCATCACCGATAGGGCCGTGACAGATTTACCCGAGCCGGATTCTCCGATGATGCCCAAGCATTCACCCTTGTTCACTTTCAGCGACACGCCGCCCACAGCTTTATAAGCCCTGTTGCCAACATGAAACTCGGTACGCAAATCCTGTAGCGCCAACAAATCATCGCTGGCCACTGGCGGCGTTTCTTTGCGTTCCACAATGGTGGTGGGCAAAGGCCGCGAAAGGGCCCCAGATTTCAAGCGAGGGTCAATGGCATCGCGCACCCCGTCACCGAGCAAATTGATCGACATGACGATCAAGAAGATCATAATCCCCGGCACAATTGATGTGTGTGGCGAGGTGATCAGCGCCGCCCGCGCTTCCCCTAGCATTGAGCCCAAATCCGCCTGCGGCGGTTGCGACCCAAGGCCAAGAAACGACAAGCCCGCGGTTTCCAAAATCATCCAGCCGATGGTCGTCGACATGGCAATCACAATTACGGGCAACACATTGGGCAAAATTTCTGACAGAATGATCTGCACATTGTTCATGCCACTCAGCCGCGCCGCATCGACAAATTCCTTATTGGCCAACCCAACTGTGACACCACGGATGTTGCGGGCGAAAAACGGAATATTGACCGCCGCAACCGCAATCAAAGCGTTGATTAAGCCCGGCCCCAACGCCGCCACAATCGCCAACGCCAGCAAGATGTAAGGAAAGGCCATAAGCATATCGACGAGCCGCATGATCACATTGTCTGTGCGCCCGCCCAAAAAGCCAGCAACAATCCCAATGGTCGAACCAATAAAAGCTGCAATGACCGCCGCAGCTGCCCCCACGGCGAGGGACAAGCGTGTGCCCCACATCAAACGAGAGAGCAGATCACGACCCAAATGATCTGTGCCCAACACATGACCGTCAGAAAAGGGGGCTTTGAACCGATCTGCCGTCGCGGTGATGTCAGGATCAGGCAACGGCAATAGCGGTGCAAACACCGCCAGCAGCAAAATGAAGGTCAGCACCACGGCACCAAGCCCAGCCAACCGATTACGAAAGAGGAGTTTGAGAAACTGGATCATGATTTGATCCTGGGATCGAGTAAGGATTGCGCCACATCAACCACGATGTTGAACAGCACATAACAGGCGGCAACAAACACCACGCCGCCTTGCACCAGCAAAATGTCGCGTTTTAGGATCGCATCCACCAACATGCGACCAATGCCCGGCCACTGAAACACCATTTCGATATAAACCGCTCCGGACAGCACAAACCCAGCCTGAATGCCGAGCACAGGAATAATGGTCACCATCGCGGATTTCAGCGCATGGCCCAAAATGACTTTTCGCTCGTTCACGCCTTTGGCGCGGGCGGTGCGGATATAATCTTGTCGCAAAACTTCAAGCATCGCAGAGCGCGACATCCGCGCCACCACGCCTGTGGCCACCGCTGCTAGGGCGAGTGCTGGCATAATCAAATGCTTTAGCAAATCTGGTAAGTCACCGCCGCCATAAATCGCGTACATGCCCGACACGGGGAACCAACGCAGGCGCACCGCGAACACCAAAATCATCACCATCCCTAAAAAAAAGGA
>NZ_JBLIAI010000050.1:0-18326 GCF_047634455.1 Maritalea sp. | reverse complement strand
TAGCGACCACCGCCTTTTTTAACACGCGCACTGCTGGTCAAACGAGGTGATGCGGCGACACCGTACTTGGATGAAGAAAATTTGGTCTTATTGTTGATCAATGGATTTTTGAACAAGCTATCGCTGCCGCCACAGGCTGCCAAAATTGGCAATGTGAGGCTTAGCAATACTGCCAACCGAATGTGGCGTCCAAGAATCTTAATAACCATAGGTTTGTACACAAATTTTCCGACTGATATGTTCAATTTTATACAATGTTTTGCCCTGCAATTACCATTGTCGATCATCAGTATGGTTGCCGTAAACTTAATTTTGGTTTTTTAACCAGAAATAAGGCGAACATATGTCACGATTCCGATTAAAATTTTATGATATAAAGCTTTCTTTATATGACAATTGTGATATTAGAACCAACAAGATGAACTGCGAAGGTAACATGTTGCGATGAACAAACTCCAGAAATTGCTTGATGAACGCGGAATTTTGCTCGCTGACGGCGCAACGGGGACAAACTTGATCCCAATGGGCCTTGATTCTGGTCAGGCGCCTGAAGCATGGAACTTTGACCATATTGACCGTATTCAAGCGCTGCACCAATCCTTTATTGATGCTGGTTCCGATATTTTGGTCACAAACAGTTTTGGCGGCACAGCGCGACGCTTGCACTTACATCAACTGGACGACCGCGTAATTGAAGTGAATGAAGCGGCTGCGACCATCGCGGGCAACTTGGTCGCAAAATCTGGCCGTGAGATTGTTGTCGCAGGTTCTGTTGGGCCGACCGGCGACTTATTGGTGCCGCTTGGCGAATTGACTTATGAGGGCGCGGTTGAGGCTTTCATTGAACAAATGACGGGTTTAAAAAAGGGCGGCGCGGATGTTGCCTGGATAGAAACCATGTCTTCTTTGGAAGAAATTGAGGCGGCGATTGAAGCGGCAAATGAAGTTGGTCTTGATTACGTTGTTACCGCCAGTTTCGACACTGCTGGCAAAACCATGATGGGATTGTCACCAGCCGATTTTGGTGATGCGATGCAAGCCAAGGCAAAAAAACCCGTGGCATTTGGCTCCAATTGCGGGGTTGGCGCATCTGATTTGTTGGTTGCCGCAATCGATTTGGTTGCACATTCAGGTGGCATTCCGGTGGTTGCGAAAGCCAATGCGGGCATTCCAAGAATTGCTGGCGACAAAGTCGTTTATTCTGGTTCTGCCGAACTTATGGGCGATTACGCGAAATTGGCCATGAATCTTGGTGTTTCAATAATCGGGGGTTGCTGTGGCAACAGCCCTGCCCATGTAAAAGCAATGGCTGATGCAGTGCGCGAACATAATGGTGGCGACGCGCCGACCGCGGAAGAGATCATCGAGATTTTGGGTCCGCTGGTGTCTCCAAAAACTGATAAAACGACAGATCGATCAAAGCGCCGACGCAAGCGTTCGTAAGTATTTGAGTTGCAGATAGGGATCTAAAACATGGCTGATGACGACGAAGACATCATTCTTTCTGAACTGAGTGACGAAGAGCTGTCTGAACAAATGCAAGACGATCTTTATGATGGCCTCAAAGAGGAAATCATTGAAGGCGTGAATATTTATCTTGAGCGCGGATGGGCACCTTACGACATTTTGACCAAAGTTTTGGTCGTTGGCATGAAGACAGTTGGTGACGACTTCCGCGATGGCATATTGTTCGTGCCTGAAGTACTTTTGGCCGCCAATGCGATGAAGGGTGGCATGTTCATTTTGCGCCCTCTGCTGACCGAAACTGGCGCGCCCAAAATGGGCAAAATGGTTGTAGGTACCGTCAAAGGCGACATTCACGATATCGGCAAAAACCTTGTTGGGATGATGATGGAAGGCGCAGGCTTTGAGGTGATTGACCTTGGCATCAATACCGATGTCGACCAGTTTCTAGCCGCCATTGACGAGCATAAACCAGATATTTTGGGCATGTCAGCGCTTTTGACGACAACAATGACCTACATGAAAGTCGTCATAGAAACGCTCAAAGAAAAAGGCATTCGCGACCAATTGATCGTTCTTGTTGGCGGTGCGCCGCTTAACGAAGAATTCAGTGATGCGATTGGCGCAGACGCTTATTGTAAGGATGCAGCGATTGCTGTGGAAACGGCAAAACGTCTCGTTTCTCAGGGTGCATAGACGGACAAATGGACAATTTAGTTTCAACTTCTAAAACTGGAAAAACCGGCCTCGTTGCTTGCGGTGCGTTGGCGCGCGAAATTTTGGCGATCCAAAAACAACTTACGGCCGATGTGTTTGAGGTGCGTTTTTTGCCCGCAGGATTGCACAATAAACCAAGCGAAATACCGGGTGCAGTTGATGAAGTGTTGGCTGAACTGGCAACCACTTGCTCTGACCTGCTGGTGGGTTACGGGGATTGCGGCACGGCGGGAAAACTTGATCAAGTTCTTGAAAAATACGGTGCTTCTCGCCTAGACGGTGCGCATTGCTACGCGTTTTATCTGGGTTTGGAGCAGTTTGATCAATTGCAAGATGATGAGCCGGGCACGTTTTATCTAACGGACTATCTGGCACGGCAATTCGACACATTGGTGTTTAAGCCCTTAGGCTTGGACCGGCACCCCGAGCTGTTAGAGACCTATTTCGGAAACTATACACGTCTGGTTTACCTCTCGCAAACCGAGGATGAAAGTTTGGTTCAAAAAGCTAAAGAAGCGGCGATCCGTTTGGGGCTGCGGTTTGAACATCATAAAACTGAATATGGATTGCTCAACGATTTTTTGAAAGGGGCAGCCTAACATGTCCGTAACTGTTATTTATTGGCGCGATATTCCAACACAAGTCACCTCTGGCAAAGGGCGCAAAGCAATCAAAAGGCCCCTCGCCGACCGATTTTTGGTCGCGGTGGATAAAGCTGCAATGGAAAGCGGCGCACAGGATACCGACAGCTATTTGGAAGAATGGCGTCGTACAACAATCGACATTGGGGACGAGATTCCTGCCGACGCAGTCGAGCGCATCGCGAACGAATTGGAAGCACAATTCCCAACCAAAATTTTGGCAGATATCGCCCGCAATGGCGGCAAAACACTTTAATAAAGGCAAAAGCCCATGACTGTTCGTACAATTCTTTCATCGCCGACCAAAGAAGTCGCCATTGGTTTTGACCAACCGTTCTGTGTGATCGGTGAGCGGATTAACCCAACGGGCCGCAAAAAACTCGCGGCTGAAATGAAAGAGCACGACTACACAATGGTGCAAGCCGATGCTTTGGCACAGGTCGCGGCAGGCGCGCATGTTTTAGACATCAATGCTGGCGTGCCGTTAGCCGACGAGCCGAAAATTTTGGCGGAATGCATTCAGTTAGTGCAAAGCTTGACCGATGTTCCACTTTCTATCGACAGTTCAATCATTGATGCGTTGGAAGCCGGATTGGCCGTGTATCAAGGCAAGCCCCTCGTTAACTCAGTTACTGGTGAAGACGAGTCGCTTGAGCGCGTTTTACCGCTGATCAAAAAATACGGGGCTGCCGTTGTGGCGATTTCAAACGACGAAACTGGCATCTCGACCGATCCAGACGTTCGCTATGCAGTCGCCAAAAAGATTGTTGAGCGCGCGCAAGACTATGGCATTCCGAAAGAAGATGTTGTGGTTGACCCCCTGGTTATGCCGATTGGCGCCATGAATGATGCAGGGCGGCAAGTCTTTCAGTTGCTGCGTCGGTTGCGCGAAGAGCTGAAAGTGAACACCACGTGTGGCGCATCAAATGTTGGTTTTGGCATTCCAAATCGCCACCTGATTACTGGCCATTTCATCGCCATGGCCGCCGGTCACGGCATGACTTCAGCGATTATGAGCCCGCTGCATAAAGAGCAAATGGACGCTGTTCGCGCCGCAAACGTTTTGAACGGTTTGGACCCAGATTGTGCGGAGTGGCTACGCGCCCATCGCCCGGTTGTTGAAGGTGACGATGCGGGCGGACGTAGCCGCCGTTCTGGTCGTCGGCGTCGGGGATAATATTGTGAGCGTTCAACAAAAAGACCCATTGGTTGTTTTTCAACCATCAGGACGTAAAGGCCGTTTCCCTGTGGGTACGCCATTGCTCGATGCTGCGCGTGAATTGGGCGTTTATGTTGAGAGCGTATGCGGTGGTCGCGGGATATGTGGCAAATGCCAAGTATCTGTTGCAGAAGGACATTTTTCCAAACTCAATATCGAAAGCCGCGAAAGTGCGCTGTCCGAAAAGGGTTTTAACGAAAACCGCTATGCCGAAAAACGTGGATTGGCAGAGGGGCATCGCCTCTCCTGTTCGGCCACGTTGCAAGGCGATGTGGTTATCGAAATTCCAAACGCGTTTAAGGTTGCTGGGCAGACCATCCGCAAGGACGCAGACACGATCGGCATGGTACGCAGACCTGCGGTGCGCTTATATTATGTTGAGGTTGAACAACCTGATATGCATAACCCGCTGGGCGATGCAGATCGGATGATTAAGGCGATCAACGAGCGATTTGACTTGGGTAAAATCACCATGTCGCATCACTTGAAAGTCGACCTGCAAAAAGTCTTACGCAAGGCAAATTGGGCAGTCACGGTTGCTATACACAACCCGGATTTATCCCCGGAAATCGTGTCAATTTGTGCCGGATATTCCGAGAGTGTCTTGGGACTTGCCGTTGATATCGGGTCAACCACAATCGCTGCACATTTGACCGATTTGATGACCGGCGAAATTTTGACGTCTGCGGGCGTTGCCAACCCGCAAATCCGGTTCGGCGAAGACCTGATGTCGCGCGTTTCCTACGTGATGATGAACGACAATGGTCAGCAAAACCTGACCAAGTCAGTGTTGGGTGCCATTGAGGGCTTGATCGTTCAATTGCTTGAAATCACAGCTAGAAATCGAGATGATATACTCGATGCGGTGTTTGTCGCCAACCCGGTTATGCATCATTTATTCTTGGGTTGGGACCCAACGGAAATTGGCCAAGCCCCGTTTGCTTTGGTGCAATCAGAACCGGTGAATTGTAGGGCAACTGACATCGGCTTAACCCTCTCAAAAGGCGCGTCCGTGTACCTATTGCCCCTCATTGCAGGGCATGTTGGTGCAGATGCGGCTGCAGTATTGTTGGCACAGCATCCCGAAACAGAGTCCCACCCCACTTTGGTGGTCGATGTTGGCACCAATGCTGAGATCGCTCTTTGGGATGGCAATCAACTATTAGCGGCCTCTTCGCCAACAGGTCCGGCCTTTGAAGGCGCTGAAACATCATGCGGCCAGCGGGCCGCACCCGGCGCAATTGAGCGCATTCGAATTGACCGCGACACCCTGCAATGTCGTTATAAGATAATCGGCACTGAAGAATGGTCTGACCAGCCGGAATTTGATGAGAATTCAAAAGTGACTGGTGTCACCGGGATTTGCGGTTCTGGCATAATCGAGATCATTGGCGAAATGCTGCTCGCGGGTATCTTAACGCAAGATGGCATCATCCGCTCGCCGCAAAACGAAATAGATGAAGCTGTGCTAAAACCCAACGGGCGCACATGGAGTTTTGTGGTGCGTGAAGGTACGCCGCATATCGAAGTGACCCAAAACGATGTGCGGGCGATCCAACTCGCAAAAGCCGCTCTGTATGCGGGCGTAAAACTATTGATGCAAAAGTCAGGCATTACCGAGGTTGGCGAAATCCGATTGGCGGGCGCATTCGGGTCGTATATCGACCCCGCTTACGCGATGCTATTGGGCCTTGTTCCAGATTGTCCGGTCGACAAAGTCAAAGCCGTCGGCAACGCCGCAGGCCAAGGGGCGTTGATCGCGTTGCTCGACGTCAAAGCACGAGACCGCATCGAAAATACTGTGCAGCAAGTCACCAAGGTTGAAACGGCGCTCGAGCCCGCTTTCCAAGACTTGTTTGTTGCGGCAATGGGATTGCCGAACAGTCAAGATGAATTCGTGAGAACGCGCGCCCATTTCGATATGCCAGCTTTTGTTGCACCAGAAAATGGCACAGACGGTGGGCGGCCGCGTCGCCGCAGCCGCAATCGCACACGGTAGGAATTACGCCGTCAAATCGCTTGGTGGTGTTATGCCGTTTGCCAAACAAGCGGTCGTGACTGTATTGGCCAAAAGACATGCAATGGTCATGGGGCCAACACCACCTGGAACTGGGGTGATGGCGCCTGCAACTTCTGAGACGCCTTTGTAATCAACGTCGCCAACCAAACGGAATTTGCCTTCGCCACGTTCTGGTGCTTTGATGCGGTTAATACCAACATCAATCACAGTCGCGCCTGGTTTGATCCAATCCTGCTTGACCATTTCAGGTCGACCGACCGCCGCAACAATGATGTCAGCTTGTGCACAAACCGCCGGCAAATCTTTAGTGCGCGAATGTGCAATAGTGACGGTAGCGCTGTCGCGCAATAACAAGGACGCCATCGGTTTGCCGACAAGGTTTGAGCGGCCAATTACAACGGCGTTGAGGCCACTGAGATCACCGAGATGATCCCGCAAGAGCATAAGGCTGCCCAGCGGTGTGCACGGCACGGGGCCGGGCAATCCAATAGCAACTTTGCCAACATTTTCAGGGCTAAAACAATCAACGTCTTTTGCCGGGTTCAGAGCGTTGATGATCTTGGTTTCATCAATATGCTTTGGCACAGGCAATTGGCACAGGATGCCGTGGACATCTTCTCGATTATTTAGCTCGTTTATGAGCGCCAATACCTCTGCTTCGGGCACGTCTTCTGCCAATTCGTATTTGAAAGAATTCATGCCAACCTCTGAGGTCTGGCGTGCCTTATTATTCACATAGACCTGGCTGGCCGGATCGTGACCAACAATAATCACCGCCAAACCCGGCGTTATGCCATGTTCCGCTTTTAGTTGCGCAACATGTTCGGCAATGCGCCCACGCAGACCTTCAGCGAACGCTTTCCCGTCTATAATCTTTGCTGTCATATTTTCACCCTAGATTTTTAGTTCGCAAATGATTTTATTTTTATGTTCAATGACTTGATGGTTTCACTTATCCGGCGGGCCAAATGGACGGCATGCGAATTGTCACCATGAAGGCAGATTGATTGTGCTGACAACGCCAATTCACCACCTGAAATGGTTCTGACGTTGCCCGTGGTCAATAAATATGTGACATGGTCCAAAACGTCTTTGTCTTGTGTCAAAACAGCCCCTTCAATCGACCGGGACGCTAATTGTCCATCGTCCGTGTAAGCGCGATCTGCAAAAGCCTCATCGATAACAGGTAGATCAAGTTGTTTTGCGGCAATTGTTTGTTGGGAATTGGCAAGGGCAAGAACAGGCATGTTTTTGCGGAATGATTTCACAGCGCTATATGCGGTCACTGCCAGGTCGAGATTAGCGGCAGTCATGTTTGCAAGCGCGCCGTGTAGTTTCACATATTGTGTGGTTGCGTTGGCTTTTTGCGCCCAGTTCTCAAAGCGCTCGAGTTGCCGCCTAATCTGATCAGCGAGTTGTTCGGATGAAAGCTGCAATGGTTTGCGGCCAAAGTTCTCTATGTCTTCGAAACCTGGATGTGCGCCAATTGCCACATTGTTTTCAAGCGCCAAGCCAATCGAATGTTGGATCGTGTTATCGTCTCCAGCGTGACCACCGCAAGCAATGTTTGCACTTGTGACAAACTTCATCATTTCAGCATCATTGCCGGTGCCCTCGCCCAAGTCCGCGTTGAGATCAATCCACCGAGCGGTCATCATCCGTTCACCATCGCTTTGTGCGCTTTTTCCAAAGTTGTCGAAATAAAGTGAATTTCTTGGTTCGGGCGAAGCTGGGCCACGAAATCTAAATCGGCATCGATGATCGTCGCGATGCGCGGATAGCCACCAATCGGTTGATGATCGCGCATCAAAACAACGGGCGTTCCGTCCCCTAATATCTGAATGTCGCCCGGCACCACCGCATCGGAAACGATGTTTTTGTGTTTAGAAATGTCGAAGCGCGATAGCGGGTCCACCAGGCGAAATCCCATACGGTCGATCGAATTTGAGATCTTGAAAGGCGCTTCAAAAAGCCGAGTCCACATTTTGGGACCAAGTAAATCTGCATGCAGGCCGGGTAAAACGCGAATGATGTTATCGGCATTCGCGCGTGTTTTGCTTTTTGCGTTCACGTCCACCTGGCGCAGCACAATGCCGTCACCAAAATAAATCTCATCGCCTTGCTTTAACGCTCGCCCCTCAAAACCGCCCACGCCTGCTGCCAAGTTGGTAGATTTGCTGCCCATAATCACAGGGATATCAAGACTTTGCGCAAAACGAACGTACCCATAATTTCCGGCTTTGCCTGTCGTAATGCTGATACGGTCACCGTCTGTGAGCAGCAACAAGGCTGGCCAGTTTTTTTCAACTTGATTTTGCTTGAGATGGAATTCTCCACCAGCAACGGCGCATTCCATTGGGGGACCAGAATAGACAAATTCAACGCCAAGCATTGAGAATTCGATTGCAGATTGGCTACCCTGCCCGTCCAGAGCTTTCACCGTCTCTCGAAAGGCTGTTCGATCCATTGGACCGCTGGCTGAAAGCCCAAAAAGCAAGCCTTCCGGCCGCCCGGCATCTTGAAGTGTCGAGTTGGGTGATATCCGTTCGATTTTGATTGAACCGCTCATAGGGACTGCACAACCTCAAACTTCACGAGCTCGCCCGGATTTACTTTTATTGGTGTTAGGCTTAGTGGGTCAAAATTTCTAAAATCTGTTTGACCTATCACGTGCCAACCTGTGCGAATGGGGCGAGAGGTGATCGCTGTTTGTCCTGCGGCGAACAAGATTGAACCCGCTGGCACATTTTCTTGCACATGTTCGCGCCGCGGTACACGCAAATTTTCATCGTGCAAACCAAGATAGAGAAAACCGGGAGAAAAACCCAAAGCCAGAGCATGCAGCGGCGCTTTGGCGTGAAGTCTGATAAATTGATCTTCGTCCATCCCCAAGATTTCGCACACTTCGCCCAAACATGGCCCTTGTGCACCACCATATATCACATTGACGGCGTGCAGAATTTTGTCGGGGCCCTTATCGTCGCCATCAAATGTGCTCATCAAAAGCATGATCTGGTTTTTCAGGTCAGCAAAGCGGGTTTTAAGTGGGTCGTAATGCAGAATAACCGAAACCAGATTTGAACTGCACCCCAGAATTTGTGACCCAATCCGGGTTCGACAGATCTCTGCAAAGGCCTGGGCGTTATGGTTGGACCGCAGCGTAAGCTCACTGCCAAACCGCACCAGAATTGCACGGTCCCCGAGCGGAATAAGGCGGGAGATGACTTCATTTTCTTGAAATTGTCTCACCGTCTTATTCATCCTTAGATTTGGCGCTTAGAACAATCCTTGGATTTCGCCATTGTCATCCAAGTGGATTGCCTCGGCCGATGGTTTGCGCGGCAAACCGGGCATGGTCATAATGTCACCGCATACAGCAACGACAAAGCCTGCACCAGCCGAAAGCCGCACTTCACGCACAGGAATTGCGTGCCCTGTGGGTGCGCCACGCAGATTTGGGTCAGTGGAGAAAGAATATTGCGTCTTGGCCATGCAAACTGGCAAGTGACCATGTCCAGCTTCCTCCCATTCGCGCAGCTGATTCTCTACTTTCTTGTCGATGATCACCTTGTCCGCGCGATATATCTCTTTCGCAATCTTTTCAATTTTGCCCAACAACGGCAGATCATCTTCGTATAGTGGGGTGAATTTGGCTACGCCGCTTTCTGCAATTTCTACGATGCGCTTGGCGAGTTCGATGGTTCCTTGTGAACCCTTTTCCCAATGCTGGCACAAAATTGCTTCCGCACCAATTGATCGCGCATAGTCTTTTACGGCTTGCACCTCTGCATCTGTGTCGGAAACGAAATGGTTGATCGCGACAACCGCCGGCACGCCGAATTTTTGCACGTTTTCAATGTGGCGACCAAGATTGGCACAACCGCGCACCAGTGCATCCACGTCCTCATTGCCCAAATCATCTTTGGCGACGCCGCCATTCATTTTGAGCGCACGTATGGTTGCAACTATCACAACAGCTGACGGTTCCAACCCGGCTTTGCGGCATTTGATGTTGAAGAATTTTTCGGCACCCAGATCTGCGCCAAACCCGGCTTCTGTCACCACATAGTCAGCGAGCTTGAGTGCGGTTTTTGTCGCGATGACAGAGTTACAACCGTGCGCAATATTGGCAAATGGACCGCCATGGATAAAGGCTGGGTTATTCTCTAGCGTTTGCACCAGATTGGGTTGCATGGCTTGTTGCAAAAGCACCGTCATAGCGCCATCTGCTTTGATGTCTCGGCAATAGACTGGTGTTTTGTCGCGTCTATAGGCCACAATGATGCCACCAAGACGTTTTTGCAGATCCTTTAGGTCATCAGCCAAGCACAAGATGGCCATGATCTCTGAGGCCACCGTAATATCAAAGCCAGCTTCACGAGGATATCCGTTGGCAACGCCACCCAAGGAAGCCACAATCGAGCGCAACGCACGGTCGTTCATGTCGATTACACGACGCCACGCGATGCGCCGGATATCAATGTCTTCTTCATTGCCCCAATAAACGTGGTTGTCGAGCATGGCTGACAACAAATTATGAGCCGAAGTAATGGCGTGAAAGTCACCGGTGAAGTGAAGGTTGATGTCTTCCATGGGCACAACTTGCGCATAGCCGCCGCCTGCAGCGCCACCCTTCATGCCAAAGCATGGTCCAAGGGACGGTTCGCGAATACAAATGGTGGCGTTTTTGCCAATCTTGTTAAGCCCGTCGCCTAAACCCACCGTGGTGGTGGTCTTGCCCTCACCAGCTGGAGTTGGGTTGATGGCTGTAACCAAAATCAACTTGCCGTTCTTGCGGTCCGCTAATGACTTGATGAACTGTTCAGAAATTTTGGCTTTATCGTGCCCGAAGGGTAAAAGATGAGAATTATCGATGCCAAGTTTCGCACCAATTTCGGCAATAGGTTGTTTAATCGCAGCACGTGCGATTTCAATATCTGACTTATATGTCATGTATGTTCTGTCCCCAGAGTCTTCTTGTTTGTTATGCGCACTTGCTGCACGCTTGGGGCGAATTAAACGCAAGTATGATCGACTTGTCTAGCTCTGTTTGGATCAAATAACGATGCAGCAAATTGCAATGCAATACTTATTCGACTTTGTGAAGTCACGCGTGGTTTGACAAACCTATCCTTATTGCCATGAAATGACTTGCCATCCCTCCAGCTGCAAAGGCTCGCTGGTCAGCAAGACCTTTTGCTCTGCATTGACGTTGGAATATATGCTGGCAACGTTCTCGGCGGAAATGCGTCCAAATGCTGTTCTGTACAACACATCGCGTGAACGCAACTCATTGATATTGCCCAGTGAAACCTTGTCTGTACCCACCTCAATATCCGTATAGCGAGTGCTGGCAACATAGGCCTCAATCCACTTTTCAGTATCATTGAAATAGGGTTTCATCGCATAGGAGGTATCAACAACCAACAGCACCTGCTTGGGGAAGGTTGAAAAATAGAAATGCGTTCCCCCCCAAGCAACGGCTTGCAACAAAAAGAATGCAGCGAAAGATTTCAGCCAAGCCACATTACATCTCCGAATTCAGTAGATTGCCAATACGGTATGACGCTGATCCCACACTCGATTCGATATAGGCGGCTTCAACCAACCCGGCCATTTCTTTCAATTCAGCCGATGACAACTCGTACGCAATTGTGTGAATTGGAATGCGGGCATATCGCAGTGTTTCTTTGACCGCTGAAAAATCCAAACCTTCGTTGGTTTCGCCATCACTCAGCACAAAAATAACCAGTTTATGGTCTGGGTTGGCCGCTGCAAATGTGAGCAACTCGTTTGCGGCCACAATGACTGCATCGTTGGTGGCCGTTGCTCCCCCTGCTGCCAAATTCTCTACGGCACCAATAAACAGCGATTTTTGTTGCAGATTAAACTGGCGCACCGGCAGATCAATATTTACAGCATTGTTGTAACTCACCAAGCCAATTGCATTGCCTGCAGCAATCAAATCCGACGAGTCGACCAGTGCATTTTTCAGCTCCTTAATGCGCGACCCATCCATTGATCCAGAAACGTCAGCAACAAACATCGCGGCAATCGGCTTGCCGCCAGATTTTTTGTCTTTCCAGAGCTTTTGTGCCTGCTGAATGAGCGACCCATCTTCAATATCATAGCTTGATTGATAGGACTTGTTGTTGCCAAATCCGAATTTAGAGATCTGACTTTTATTGGCTTCAATAAATGCATTAAACAGCTCCAACACTTCGCGCTCGGCCTCATCCGCTTCAGGAAGCGCATAAAGTGGGCTGTCGTGACGCACACCAAACGGCACGAATTCATAGTCTGCCATACCCGTAACATTGACCCAGGTTTGATGCTCCATTACTAGGGCATCGAGCACCCCACTGCCGACCGCTGCGTCGCGCATTTGCAACGTGTTTTGGGCAACAAAAGGTACGCCGAGTTGGAACGCTTCAAAGGCACTCGCAACATCAGGCGACAAAAACTCAGCCTCATCGCCTTGCGCAAATGAATCCAGCACCATCATCAAAAAGTTCAAGCCCGTGCTCGACTGATAAGGGTTTGTATATCCCATGGAGAAGTCACCGCTGGTAACTTCTGTCAGGAGTTTTTGCAAATCAAGCGCACCATCAGTTGTGATCAACTCCATCTTGCTTTTTCGAACAACGATGCCCGCGGTATTTGGCGCAGTCACAGCATTGATTTCATCCACCGCTATGCCTTGCGATGTCAGCATTTTTCCCCAAAGTTTATTGGATGGTGAAAACGCGTCTGGAACATTTTGGCCGGCTAAAATGAATTGGGCACCCAATCCAGACGGCATTTTGCGCACTGAAATCGCCGCTGTTTTGCCGTTCCCAATTTTCTTGCGTTGCTGATTAAACCTTTCGGCCAAATCATTGTACAAACCGTCCGTGCCTTTGCCGGACTTCTCTGAACTTGTGAAAATCTCAACGGATTCCACGGTGGCGCTGTCCAAAGCACCAACGGTAATCGGGTATTCAGAAATATTTGGCAGCAACGACAATAAATTTGTTGGCGTCAGCTCAATGTTGGCGCGAACTCGATTTTCTCGTCTTGTTGGTTTGATTTGTTCTGAGACAAGTTTGACAATGTTTTCCTGTGCGGCCTGGGTGCTTTCGATTGGCGCACCACCACACCCCGAAAGGGTCAGCACACTCGCAACAAGTGTAGTTCCCAAAAGTGCTTTTACAGTCATTCTCATCAAACAGCTCCTTAGCGCAAAAAACGCCTAAATATGAAATTTCTTTGCTCGGTCCGCTAACTCTCGCAGCCGCAATACGGCGTCGTCGTGCTCTGCTGCACCTTGCTTTTGAATATTTGCGACTTCTACGAGTGTTTCCGCCAGTGCGGTAAGTAGGGTGCGATTAGCATCAATTATCTCATCCATTTTGGCGCGCTGGGTATCTGCAAGTTCAAGCCGGCGATCAATCGCGACATCGGTGCCGCTTGTCTCCGCCTTTGAAGCGACCAAATCCTCGCGGTCAATACCCGCCACACTACGCGCGATGACCACCAGATCGGACAGGTTTTGCACAACGATATTTTGGACGCGCTGGGCGATTTCAGCATGGGAGCTGACAGACAGCGGTGAATCTGCAAAGCGCTTGGTAATCACTTCATGATAATCGTCGACCATGCCAAGCAAACGGGCCGACTGCTTGGATGCTTCTTCTTCGCCTACGTCATTCAGATTAATCGAAATCGTGCGTATATCGGTCAAAATCCGCTCATAATTTGCTTGTTCACGTGCTTTTAAAACCCGCTGTTGATCCCGTTTTTCAAATCCAAGCAGGTGATAGCTGAACGGCACTGCAAATGCTGAAGCAATTGAAAACAAACTGAACCCAGCCAGCCAAATGATGTCAATTTGAAACCACCAGTAAAATACTGGTATGAAGACAAGCGAAATCAGTAAAGCTGCCAATGAAATTTTGCGCACTATTCGCTTTGCCCCTTTTGCTATGCCAGTCCTATATTGGTTGGTTTCGCATGAAATTCAACCCCAACCGGGTATGCAGCACAAGCGAAGCTGTTGTTATAGTATATATATGGTCGAACAACCTCTAATGAGTGTTCTACACGGGAAATTCGGTTTACCCGCTGCCTTCCCTTTTTATGATTCTTAAGGTTCAGCAGGCTTGTAAATTGACCAAGGTGCCGATATTTTCGGTGAACATTTTTAAGAAAATACCGAAGAGTTTTATGGCTAGATTTACAAAATTGGCTTCTTGGCTTGGACTGTTGGTTGGGTCAGCCCTGTTGGTCCTTCAATTTTTTATAACAATTACCGCCCGCTTGCAAAATGGCGATACTCTATTGGGCGCACTATGGTTCCTGCTGACATTTTTCACGATCCTGACCAATGCGGGCGTTGTACTTGTCTATGTTTTTGACAAACAGCACATAATTGGGTGGCAATGGCTCCGAAAAGCCTCCACACGCACAATGTTTGCGGTCGCCATCTTTGTTGTCATGGCCGTCTATCATTTTGTACTCGCGCCGCTTTGGCAACCACAAGGATTATTTGCGGTGGCAGATATTGGTCTGCATTATGTGACTCCGATAATTTATCTGACATGGTGGGCAACATATGTACGGTCTGAGCAGACGCGATTTTCGCACATTCCCGTCATGCTATTGCCACCAATTGTATATTTGGTTTGGGCCATGCTCCGCGGATTGTTGATCGGCAAATATCCCTACCCGTTTCTTGATTTAAATGCGATTGGCATATTCCAAACAGGGGTAAATGTTGTTGCGCTGTTTGCAGGGCTAGCGGCGCTTTATGCTGTCTTCATTGCCATAGAACAACGTCTGCCGCGGCGAACTCGGTAACACGAAAACTCAAAATAGTCCTATTGCCGAAGGGCGTTAGAACTGATGGATATGCCAAATGAAGATTTTTATCATGGCGGGTGGGGAGGGATTCGAACCCCCGGAACGCTTGCACGCTCGCCGGTTTTCAAGACCGGTGCATTCAACCAGCTCTGCCACCCACCCGCAATGATGGAGCGTGATCTAACCCAGTGCGCTATAAGTTGCAAGAGGAAATTTGATATTAAAACCAATTGTATGCCGGAATTTCCCAGGTTACCCAGAAACTAGGCATCAAATCCCATTTGGATATTTTGGGCGAACGGAAATTGCCCCCTCGCCCGGATCATTCTAAGGATGTTCTGTGGAGCGTTTTTTACGCTTTTTGCGCAAAGATATCAATATATTGATTGATTCGACGCCCGTTGCGAATGCCATCGCAAAGTAGATATAGCCTTTTGGAATATGGAAACCTATCCCGTCCGCAACCAGTGACATACCGATAAGCATTAAAAATGCCAAAGCCAACATCTTTGTTGTTGGGTGGTCTGCGATAAATTTCGAGATTGGGATTGAGCCCATATACATGACGAACATCGCAATGGTTACCGCCGCAATCATAACCGGCACATGTTGTGCCATGCCGATGGCGGTGACGATTGAATCAACGGAAAAAACGATATCAATGATGACGATTTGGCCAATTATGGCCATGAATGTTACGCCTGCATTGGATTTGATATCATCGCCATGCGGGTCTTCGACAGCGTCGTGGATTTCATGGGTTGCTTTGTACAACAAAAACAACCCGCCTGCGATGAGGATCACATCACGCCACGCAAAATCCTGGCCAAATGCGGTGAACAAGGGTTGAGTGAGGCCGATGATCCAGGCCAGAATGGCCAGCATGGCAATCCGAGCAACCAATGCCAACGCCAACCCAATTTTTCGGGCTTGATCAGCTTGTTTTTCTGGCAATCGGGAAACCAACACCGATATAAAAACGATATTGTCTATGCCCAGAATGATTTCCATTGCGGTGAGCGTGGCCAAGCTGGCCCAAATCGCTGGATCTGAAATCCATTCCATTTATCGAATCCTCTAAAACCGAATTGGGGTCTAAGAAAGCGAGCATAATTCAAATTCACACAATGTGAAGCCAAGGAAATTTTTGGGCTGAAATGGCGATGTGGCAACATGGTAATTGGCAGGCCTGATGGATTGAGGCATAACTGCTATTGTCAATTTCCAAAGCGAGACAAGAATTCAAAATGCATTATGATATTGCAATTATTGGTGGTGGACTTACGGGCGTGGCGAGTGCGCGGCTCGCGGCAGAGCGTGGGTTCAAAACCGTTCATTTTGCGCCAACATTTGCAAAAGACCACCGCACGTCAGCACTGATGATGCCGACAGTCGAATTCATGCTAAAAACCGGCCTCATAAGCGACCAGAGCACCCTTGGCACGCCGTTGCGCAAAATCCGGATCATAGATACCACCAATAGAATTCTTCGGGCTCCTGAGGCGTTGTTTGATAGTACCGAAATCAATATTGATGCATTCGGATACAATTTTGCAAATAGCGATTTGCTGGCTGCTTTTTCCAAATCAAACGCAAAAAGACGAACCATCAATTCGGCCGTTACCCGAGTTCTGAAAACCAATATGGGCTACGCTATTTCCGAAGAAAGCGGAAAATCAATCACCGCAACGATGGTTGTTGGCGCGGATGGAAAAAAGTCCAAAATTCGCGACAGTTTAGGCTTTTCGTCGAGCACGACCGCTTTTAATCAGTCGGCATTGGTTGCAGATGTTGAATTTGATCGCGTTGAATTAGAGACATCCGTCGAGTTCCACTATGAAAATGGCCCCTTTACCCTTGTGCCTGCGGGGGGCAACAAAATTAATCTGGTTTGGTTGGATGAACACGAGGCACTTCAGCGCGCAGCAAAGTTGCCCGCAGATGAATTCGCAAAATTGCTGGAAGAAAAGTCGCATCGCTTGTTTGGCCACGCAAAACCTTTGACGAAGGCATTTGTGTTTCCACTCAGCAATCTTGCTGTCCCAATAGTGGGCAAAGATGGCGCTTTGCTAATTGGGGAAGCCGCGCATGCATTCCCACCAATTGGGGCGCAGGGCCTAAATCTAGGTTTGCGCGACGTTGAGGATTTCGTCGCGGCAATTGATCAGCTAACGCCGGGATTTTCAATCATAGATTCTAACAGAGCCAGCAAAGACTACGATAAGTTGCGCCAAGCCGATTTGCGGCGTACCGGTGGATTTGTGGATGGCCTCTTTCGTTCTTTGTTGTCCGATTTTTTACCTGCCCAAGGGCTGCGCCTTGGTGGCGTATGGGCGCTTAAAAACATTGCGCCTTTGCGAAAATTGGCTTTCCGATTTGGCATGGGGAAATAGAAAAGGGCCGCATTAGCGGCCCTTCACAATTATTCAGCAACTAGGTTGTTGTGGCTTAGTTGCCGTCTGTTTGCGCAGGCGCTTCGCTATTTTGCTTTTCCTGCCTGATCTTTTCTGCAGCTTGTTGGAGCTGCTGTTCGAGCGCCGACTGTCCAGAAAGCTGCGACTGAAATTCAGACGGTGTAAGTGCCTTCTCGCCTTCATAAACAGCTGTGAAGCCATTCAGATCAATTGAAATAGGCAGGTCTTTAAACGAGCGGTTTTTTGCCGTTATGGTCAATTTGGCGCCACGTTTTAGCGATTCTAAAAATGCCTTTGGCATGTTTGAATGACTTGTGCATTTTGTTGGATCACAAGTCGCCCACGGCGTATAAAACGGTTTTGCACCGTCAATTTGCCATTTCAAGTTAAAAAGCAAGGAGATGGCCAATGGCATTTCTGCTTGCACGAAGAAGCGGTTTTCCGAAGATGGATCGTCGCGGAACGTAAAGGCACCAAGTTTGGTTGACCCCACAAACACAACCTGTCGGATGATACACGCTTTTTCGCCAGACTTGAGTTTGTCACAAACTTTAATCCAGTTATCTTCAGGACTTTTCGGCTTCTGATCCGTCGCCTCTTGTGCAAACGCTGAACTTGCGGATAAAGCTAATGCCGCAATAATTGCCAACGTTGCGAGTTTGTTTTTCTTCTTTTGCATTGTGTTTCCTGATTGCGTCGCGAGTCATTTTGATTTTTCAATCATTAGTCCGCGCTGAAAATCTGTCCCTTTTGAACCCTCAATTCGGGCAATAACATGACGCCACCGCCAATCCAATAAGTTTTCTTTCAAATGGTTGATGGAAAGAACGAATTGAACTTCACTTAGGTTCCGTCGGTTGCCAATTTTGCCAGTTGTGTCAATATCCGCGCTGCCCCCATCAATTTCGCGTTGGCATCCGGCCAATTGCGCGAGAAAACGATCCTTTGATCGGGGCGCACTTTAGCGTGTTCTCTTTTATCTGCAACCATTTGAACCAACCCAAGTGGAT
>NZ_JBLIAI010000049.1:0-18495 GCF_047634455.1 Maritalea sp. | reverse complement strand
ATGATGAGGATGCCCCAAACGCCACAGTTTCAATTCCAGTGATGGGTCGCATTGCTGCTGGTGTGCCGATTGAAGCCATTCAAACACAAAGTCACACAATCTCCGTTCCCCCAGAGATGCTGTCAGGTGGTGAACATTATGCACTTGAGGTTGCCGGTGACTCAATGATTGACGCTGGCATTTTTGATGGTGACACGGTGCTGATCAAAAAACAGGTCACCGCGTCGAACGGCGAAATTGTGGTTGCATTGGTCGATGGCGAGGAAGCAACGCTGAAGCGGTTGCGCAAGAAAGGCCAATCTGTGGCGCTTGAAGCGGCAAATCCAGCTTATGAAACAAGAATTTTCGGCCCTGACCAAGTGGCGGTTCAGGGGCGTTTGGTTGGTTTATTTCGCAAGTACTGACCCCCGTTAGGGCTTAGCTCTAACACCCCCATTGCGAACACTTGGCCCGGCAGCCTTTGGTTGGCCGGGTCTTTTTATATCAACAAATTCGTGCAACCATTACACCTGTGCACATGTGTACTTATTGCACCTATGGAGCCTATGGGGCCATGCCCAAACCATTACGGGCGCCACGGCCGTAACTGATCACCTATTGCCCAGCGTTGATAATAACCACCCTCGCCATCCCGAAAGATTGCAACAACGCCCTGCCGATCCAATTGCGTTTGTGTGATCACCAACGCATGTTCACATTTGGCTTGTCTGCGCTGTCGAACGATCAAAATGTCGGCAAATCCACAATCCTCGTTAAGCGCAACACTGTCTTTGGCAACCGATATGATTGTGCCTTCGCTGTTCGCGCTGCACCCATGCTGATCACAATCCCCGATGGGTGTTTCCGCGAGCAATGTGTTGCCCAAACGCTCAGCCCAGGCGCGGGTGGTAAAGCTCTTTGATTTTCGCCCCAATTGAACATAGCCGTTTGCTTGTCGCACGATGACTGCTTGCGTGCTGTCCGATACCACCAAAAACGGCAATTCAGCCGCCCCAAAAATTACCGTGGCTACGCCAAATGCCGCGGGGATAAAGAACTTTATCCAACCCCGAAAAAAGCTTAACCACCCCAGAGCGACAAAACAGCCGGGCAATACCCAGTTGGCAAGCATTGGCGTTTGCGTATAGTCAGCGCTCAATGATGAGATTTCCATCGCAACACGAACAATAAGATCAATGCCGAACCCCATGCTTGCCAAGAACGGACCTTCCAAACCAAACGGCATCAACAACACAGCGGCAAGCCCACTCGGCAAGACAAAAAACCCCACAATCGGCACGGCAATCAAATTGCCAACCAATCCCATTGGCGCAAATTGTTGGAAATGCACCGCCGCGATCGGGGCCGTGGCAATGCCGGCAATCAAACTGGTGAGGGCCAATCCACTAAATAGCCGCACGAGAAATGGCAGTTTTAGCGCCGAACGTCCAATTATCGCATAAACAGCAACCAAGCCCACCACGGCAGCAAAAGACAATTGAAAGCCGGGCTTGAACACCTCTTGTGGGAACAAAACAATAATAACAATCGCAGCAATCCCAACATTGCGCATAGTAATCGCCCGACGACCAACCAAAATGGCCACAAATGCCAGCACCAACATCAATGTGGCACGCTGTGTCGCCAAGTTCGACCCCGAGATCAGCAAGTAGCCAACAGCAATAGAAATCGCGCCGAGCGCGGCAATCGGCTTTATGTAGCGGTCACGTATGACGATTTGTGTCGCGACGGCGCGGATCAAAAAGAACACCGACCCCACAACCAAAGATAAATGTAGCCCAGAAATCGCAAGAACATGGGCCAGCCCGGCATTGGCTATGTTTTCTCTTAGCTCATCATTGATGCCGGATTGATCGCCAATGATCAGCGCCCGCGCAATTGCTGACTGGTCAGATGACAAGTACACGTCCAGCCGGTCGCCGATGGCCCAGCGCAATTGGTCGATCATTTTCCAAATCGAGGCCCGACCAACTTGTAAAACCTGAACCCGTTCCAACGAACTTGCATAGCCGCCTATGCCATCAAAAAAGCCCTGAAATTGTAAATCATAACTTTGAGGATATACCGGCGTCGGCGAAGGTATTATGCGCGCCCTCACCTGCACTTTGTCACCCAGCGAAATAGCGCTATCAATCGGCAAGTGATCAGCTTTTACTGTAAGGCGCAATCGACGAACGCCGCCCAACTTGGCATCACCAGAAATGTTTGCAATCAACAGACGCAACTTACCGTCATTGCCCACGTCCCGTTCAACAACTTCCCCGACCAGCTGATCCACCGCGAGCGGATAAGACACCAATTTGCTGCCCCAAATTGTGGCGAACAGCGTCATAAGGGAAAATCCGAACCAGATCGCGACCAGCAACCCCATCGGCCAAACTCTTGATTGTCGTTTGAACTGCCAAAACAGAATGCCAACAAGCCCAAAAAGCAATGCCCCAACAGCAATCAAATTCGGCTCGACCGAAATGTTTCGATAGGTTGTTATGCCGATGATCAGGGCGAAAGGTATCAAAATGACATATTGACGGTGATAATATGCGTCTTGCACGGCTGAAACGAGCGAAACGCGGAAACGTCGTGCGCCCCTGCCACTCAGTTTCCCCCTGTCGCGCATAACAACGGGGTCGCCAACAACAGGAGGCGGTTGAGTATTGGTTTTAAGTATCGTTTCGCTATCGAAAACGGCCATTCGCGAGGCCCTATCTTGCGCAATATTCCGCTTATGTTACACATGCGACAAAAATTCGCCAGCTTTGCACGAAAACGCAAATCCAATTGGCGTCCACCTGGTCTTCAATTCGTCAAATTTGAGAACATCACATGACAGAAAAAGTGATCACACGGTTTGCACCGTCTCCAACCGGTTTCCTGCATATCGGCAATGCACGCACCGCCCTATTCAACTGGGCGCTCGCCAAATCGCTTGGCGGCGATATGCTATTGCGCATTGAGGACACGGATCGCGAGCGTTCGACCGACGAGGCAATTGCAGCCATCATTTCTGGCATGGAATGGCTGGGGCTCGATTATGCAGGGGAGCCCGTCTATCAGTCAAAAAACATTAAACGACATACAGAAGTCGCCAACCTCCTTTTGGCTGAGGGTAAAGCGTATAAATGCTACGCAACGCCACAAGAGCTGACCCAAATGCGCGAAAAGGCCAAGGCTGAAAGCCGCCCTATGGTCTATGATCGGCGCTGGCGCGATCGCCCTGAAGGCGATGCACCCGCAAACACCCCATTTGTGGTGCGCATCAAAGCCCCGACATCTGGCGAGATTGTGGTGCACGATAAAGTGCAGGGCGATGTGAGGTTCAGAGCCGAGAACCTAGATGATTTCGTCATTTTGCGGTCAGACGGCACACCAACCTATCTTTTGGCCGTCGTGGTGGACGATCATGATATGGGCGTAACGCACATTATGCGCGGCGATGATCATCTGGTAAATTCTGCACGCCAGATCACCATTTTCAACGCGATGGGTTGGGACATTCCAGTGATGGCCCATACGCCACTTATTCACGGGCCAGATGGCGCTAAACTGTCAAAACGCCACGGCGCGCTGGGTGTTGAAGACTATCGTCGCATGGGATATTTGCCCGAAACCATCCGCAACTATTTTGCGCGACTGGGTTGGGCACACGGCGACGATGAAATTTTCTCTTCGGAACAATTCATCGAATGGTTCTCTTTTTCGGGGCTTAATAAAGGCGCAAGCCGGATCGATTTTGCAAAACTTGAAAATATGAACGGGCACTATATCAAGAATTGCGATGATGCACGGCTGTTTGATTTGATGGTTTCTTTGGCGGATGAGTTAGATGACCAAATCGCATCGGTTGGTTTAAAATCACATGCAGATACGGTAATCGCTGCCCTGCCCGCCCTCAAAACACGGGCCAAAACCATCGTTGAACTCGTCAATTCGGCTCAATTCATTTATCAGGCGCGGCCGCTTCAATTTGAAGACAAAGCCAAAGCCGCCGTGGAAGGCGATTCTTTGCAAATATTGCGCGATGTTCAGCCAGTTCTTGCCAGCGTGAACGACTGGACACATGACGGCATAGATCAGGCATTGCGCACCTTTGCTGAGCAAAAAGACCTCAAGTTCGGCAAAGTGGCTCAACCGATCAGAGCCGCAGTGACCGCCAAGAATGCATCCCCAGGATGTTTTGACGTTTTATTGTTGCTTGGCAGAGAAGAAAGTTTGTCGCGTTTGAGCGAAACAACTGCGGTATAAACACGCATTTTGGTATCGGTTATGTGTTCACCGCTTGCGAATTCACGCTAAATCCGATACCTCATGCTCAACCTGATTTGCAGGTGCGACGATGCTAACGTTTGTGGGGACGATTTGCTGAGTCTATTTTTTGAAATCTTGAAGGAGGCCGCTTAATGACCGATCGGATTGCAAAATTAGAAATTGATGGCACAAGCTATGAATTCCCCATAATTTCAGGATCAGTTGGTCCTGACGTTATCGACATCCGCTCCCTTTATGCCAAGACCGGGCATTTCACATTTGACCCCGGCTATACATCCACAGGCTCAACAGAATCCGCTATCACCTATATTGATGGCGACAAAGGTATCTTGTTGTACCGTGGATACCCAATCGAACAACTAGCTGATAAATCCAGCTTCTTAGAAGTTGCATATTTGTTGCTTAAAGGCGAATTGCCTTCAAAAGCTGAATATGAAAAATTCGCGGACACTGTGACGCGCCACACTATGCTGCACCAGCAAATGGAAAAATTCTTTGAAGGTTTCCGCCGCGACGCCCACCCAATGGCCATTGTATGTGGCGCCGTTGGTGCCATGTCTGCCTTCTACCACGATTCAACAGACATCACCGATCCAAAGCAACGCACAATCGCGTCGCACCGTTTGATCGCTAAAATCCCAACAATCGTGGCATGGGCCTACAAATACTCAGTTGGCCAGCCGTTTGTTTATCCGCGCAATGATCAAGACTACGCGTCCAACTTCCTACGCATGTGCTTTGCAGTACCTGCTGAGGATTATGTTGTGTCGCCGACCATTGCAAAAGCAATGGACCGCATCTTTACGCTGCATGCAGATCATGAGCAAAACGCGTCGACTTCTACCGTGCGGTTGGCTGGCTCTTCACACGCGAACCCATTTGCGTGTATCGCTGCCGGTGTTGCATCGCTGTGGGGACCAGCACATGGGGGTGCCAACGAAGCGTGCTTACAAATGCTACGCGAAATCGGCACGGTTGATCGCATTCCAGAATTTGTGGCGCGTGCGAAAGACAAATCTGACCCGTTCCGCTTGATGGGTTTTGGACATCGCGTGTACAAAAACTTTGACCCGCGCGCAACTGTAATGCAACAAACAGCCAAAGAGGTTCTTGCCGAACTGGGTGTTGAGAACAATCCAACATTGCAAGTGGCACAAGAGCTTGAACGGATCGCGTTGGAAGATGAGTACTTCATCGAGAAGAAACTTTATCCAAATGTTGATTTCTACTCAGGCATAATATTGGACGCGATTGGCTTCCCAACTGAAATGTTTACAGCAATCTTTGCCTTGGCACGGACTGTGGGTTGGACATCACAATGGGCTGAGATGATCGAAGATCCTAAGCAAAAAATCGGTCGTCCGCGCCAATTATATACGGGCGCAACTTCACGCGATTATGTGGATATCTCTGCTCGATAACTAAACCATCGATAGAATTATATCTGCAGCATTTTGACGGGGAGCCTCTGGCTCTCCGTTTTGCATTTTGGCGCGCATCTGAGCAAAACCTTCACGTTGCAACGCCATCTCACTGTCATTGTTCAACAGGTTTTGCGTAGCGCTAAGAATTTCGGGTGCCAGCGCATGCGTGCCCGCAATTTCGGGGACAAACATACGCCCCACAATAATATTATTGAGATTTATCAGCGGCCTTCCGTTGGCTTCATAGTTTTTGAGTTGCTTTGGTTCTGCAACATACATGCAAATATGGGGAACATCTGCAAAACCCAACTCCAGTGTTACAGTACCAGAAACCGCAATCGCGGCCTTTGCGTTAGACACGAGCTGTCCAAACTGTTGACGGCCCTCACCGATTGAAATGTCGGGGCTATCTAATAGTTTTGAAATCAATTCAAGTTTGCCAGGCGCTGCTGCAAGCGTCAATTTGAGTTCGGATTGCGCCTCTTTCAACCAATCTATTGCCATCGTCATTTCGGACAGGTTGCGTTTTATTTCGCCGTTCCGACTTCCAGGAAGCAGCAAAAACTGTTTGCAAACTCGTTCAGTGGTTCCCGCATAAAACCGCTCAGCCATATGCCCCACATAGGTACATACCGGCCCACCAAGTTCGCGAAACACCCGGGGCTCAAACGGCAAAACACTCAAAATTTGATCATAAAGGGGTAAAATTTGTTTGGCGCGTTCCGGCTTCCACGCCCAAACTGACGGCGCAACGTAAAGCACAATTTTTGCGTTAGGCAAGCGCTTGCGTACACCCGCTGCAACCCGATTGGAAAACTCTTGTGCGTCAACCAAAACCACAATATCTGGTTTGCAGGCCACTATAGCATCAACAGTTTGCTTGAGACGAAGCAGTAAAAGTGGCAAACGCAGATACACATCGCGCCAGCCCATGACCGACAAATCCGACATCGGGTAAATTGAGTTCAGCCCAGCGTCCGCAAGCGCAGTGCCACCAATGCCAGTAATGTGTACATCCGTTTGCAGCTGTAATTGACCAATCAGGTCAGCGCCCAGTTGGTCTCCAGAACTTTCACCAGCAACAATGAATAATCGCACTTATCCCCACCCAACAACGCTCACACGGTGCTTTTCAGCCAATTGTATGAAACGCTGTCTATCTGCGATAAGGCATTTTTCGCCCTCAACAATGATCGTGCCAATGCGCGCGTCAACGCAGTTTTCAATGGTGTTGGGGCCGATGGTTGGCAAATCACCCAATCCGCTTTGTTGCGGCTTTGCAACTTTAACAAGAACCAGTTCACCACTATTCGTCTTAAACGCTGCCGCAATGTCTTTGGCCCGCGCCAGCAAATTATCTGTGCCCAAAACATCCTCTGCAGCAACGGGCCGCGCACCATGAAAAATCATTGACTGGCCCAAATCAGTGCGTGCCACGGTGCGGGCCAAGCGCAGCATATTCTCAATTTGGTTGGTCTTAAAATCGCAGGCAGGACCAGCCACATGTCCGGTGCCGGCCAAAAGCTGAGGCACAAGCTCATGGATTCCCAAAATTTCAACACGCGCATCTTTGGCAATCGTGCGATAGGCTGTTTCAAGCCCCATATCGCTGACATCAAGTTTACCCTGATAATGCTGGACCAAATACTTGCCGACATTTTCCCGCAACTCGGGTGACAAGTCCACAGCGCCCACAGCGCACAGCGTTTTGATTTTTTCTGCGCGTAAACGTTCGATCAGCTCTAAAGGGTGCCCCACATCAACATTGTCCGCAGCGTCCTCTGCTGTGCCAACCATCGACCAAACTGAAAAGTCACCTTGATAGGTTTCACGTACAGCATATTGCGCCGCAACCGCAAGCTCGCCATGCCCGACCAGCAGCGCAAGCTTACTCATGGCCATCAACGCCATTTTTAGGCATGCACAGCGAACGCTCAGACGGCTTGCGCACGAATGAAACCACAATATCGACCAACTCATGGCCTTCAAATATTTCGGCGGCGTCTTCTACACGCTCGCGCAATGTACCTTCATTGGAAAAAATCATCCGGTATGCGGCACGCAATGTGTGAATTTCTTCGCGGTCAAAGTTGCGGCGCTTCAGGCCAACCAGATTTAAGCCCCCCAGATAGGCACGATTGCCCAACACCGAACCAAAGGGAATGACATCATTTTCAACCATACTCATCGCACCAACGATTGAATGTGCACCAATTCGAACAAACTGATGCACACCAGACAATCCGCCAACAATCGCATGTTCATCCACCGTCACATGGCCCGCTAAAGCCACATGGTTGACCAGAATCACCCCATCGCCAAGCTGACAGTCATGCGCCACATGCGCACCCGCCATCAACAACACATCATTGCCAATGCGCGTCTCCATACCGCCCCCGCTCGTCCCAGGGTTGATGGTCACATTCTCCCGAATTGAGCAATTATTGCCAATCACCAGCCGACTGCGTTCACCGGCATACTTTTTGTCCTGCGGCTGGTGACCAACCGAGGCAAATGGGAATATCTCACCATTTGCACCAATTTCGGTCTCACCAGCGATGGCAACATGCGAATGCAAAACACTATTGTCACCAATTGAAATATCACCGTCCAAAACGCTATAAGCGCCCACGCTTACATTTTCGCCCAGTGAAACATTTTCGCCAATAATTGCGGTGGGATGGATATTTGCCATGCTTACTCGTCTCGCACGATCATTGCACCAACTTCAGCCTCCGCAACAACAACGCCATTCACCATGGCTTTGGCCTGATATTTACCCACGTTGCGCCGACGCTGCACCTTTTTGATGTGATATTCTAAAACATCACCCGGTTCGGTTGGTTTTCTAAACTTTGCTTTATCAATTGTCAGCAGGAAAACAGTATATTTGTCGCCCTTCTTTTGCTCTTCCGCAATGACGATCGCGCCAGCCGTTTGCGCCATACCTTCAAGGATCAGCACACCCGGAAAAATGGGTTTACCCGGAAAATGACCCTGAAAAATTGGTTCATTAAAAGTGATGTTTTTGACCCCAATTGCGGATTCGTCGCCATCAATTTCAATAATTTTATCGATCATCAAAAACGGATAGCGGTGCGGCAAACACTCCAACACCCGACTAATATCCAACGCCGTCAATTCACGATCTGTCATAAAGCACCCCGTTACTTCTTTTTGCGGGCCAAACGCCGAATGGCCGCCACTTCTTTGCGCCACATTTTAATTTCTGTTGCCGGTGATCCACCCACCATGCCGCCTGCTGGTACGTCCTTGGTCACCATTGAACAAGCAAAAACCACAGCATTGTCACCAACTTTTACTTTATTGGAAATGCCCGCGCGCCCCGCCAATAAAACGCCATCACCCAACACCGCAGAACCCGCCAACCCAACATGCCCCGAAAGCTGGCAGCGCCGCCCAATAATAGAATTATGTGCAATTTGAACCAAGTTATCAATTTTTGTCTGCTCGCCGATAACCGTGTCATCAAGCGTACCACGATCAATACTTGTATTCGTGCCAATTTCGACAAAATCCTGCACCAAAACGCGTCCCAATTGCGGTATCTTTTGCGGACCATTGGGACTTGGTAAAAAGCCAAAACCGTCCGCACCAATGCGAACGCCAGAATGCAGAAGATTTTCGTCCCCAATATGGGCGAAATAAATCGAAACATTATCCGCCACTCGGGTATTGCGACCAAGTGTTACCCCTCGTCCCAAAACCGTGTTTGGACCAATCGAAACGCCATCGCCGATTTCAACACCCGCACCAACCATAACATTGGGCGCAATGTCGCAATTTTCACCGACGCTGATCGCGCCGGATTTAACCCCATCTTGCCAATTCAACAAACCCGAATATTGGGCTGCAAGCACAGAACGATAAAGCGCGCTAACAAGGCTTGTGAAGGTTTGATAGGGCGATTTGGCAACGATTACCGATAGACCGGGTCCGCAATCTGCAACCAAGCTTTGAGGAACGATAACCACACCACTCTCAGTGGATTTCAATGCCTCAGCATAAGTCTTGTCGGCAACAAAACCTAACTCGCCGGCTTTCAAATATGGGACAGTACCCGCACCTTGGATCACCAAATTGGGATCCACACCGCTCACATCACAAAAAGACAGGTCTTCGCACTTCGCCAACAATTGTTGGATCGTGGGCGGATCTTCAAGCGGGAAAAAACGATTATCGACCATTAAGTGTCCTAAACAAAAAGGATCGCAGATTGTGTCCGCGATCCCTTAATAAGGTCAAGTCTATTGTTTGCCTTAGAACAATGTCTGAATTGTCAACGCAAACACTTGTGTATCGTCCGCAACGTCTTTGTCGATGACATGGGCAAAATCGCCACGCAACGGACCAAGCGGTGAATCCCACAGAATACTTGCACCAATCGATGTACGCGTCTGCGTACCGTTGCCGCTGGTAATTAGTGTTCCGTCCAGACCTGATGCACCAAGATATGCCGCGTCAGCCCATACAGCACCTGACAGACCATAAGCCTCAGGCACCACCGGTATTGGGAACGTCATTTCAGCGGAAACAGCAACATATTCAGATACGCCAAGTGCGTTTGTGCCGTTTTTCGGTCCATATCCGCGAGCCTTGAATCCACGAATAAGTTGTGGCCCAGGTACAAATGTTTCGGTTGGATTTACAGTACCACCACCGAGTTCGTTGATCATGCCCGCTTGGCCTTTGATGCTGGCAACAACACCAAAATCTGGCAATACAGGAATGTAATAACGACCTTTGACTTCGGTCTTAAGCAAGTTGTGATCGATGCCAACATATTGCTGCGTTAAGTTTGCCGCAAAGCCCTCGCTCGGAGATGATTGGCTATCAACGTCCGCATAATTGAGCGTGTACCCAACAAACGCCTTATTCACCGACCCACCAAGGCTAGTAATATAGGCAGGCGCATCAACTGGATTGGCGCCAGTGCCGTCAGTATAAGTTGTCTGATCAAAGCCAGCGAACAGGCTCGCACTCAAATTGTCAACAACCGGAGCACCAACGCGCACTTGGAAGCCTGTTGAATCAGTGCCGTAATTGTAGAACTTACCTTCATCGACCTTGCGATTATACAGATCAATCCCAGCGGAAATATCCAATCCCATAAATTTGGGCTCAGTGAAAGAGAAGTCATAAGTACGGCTGCCAAAAGTGCCGCCGACTGCCAATTTCAAGTTTTGACCCTTACCAAGGAAATTGCGTTCTTCAAGTGAAAGTTCAACACCAAATCCAGTTTGTGGGGAATAGCTTGCGCCGCCGCCCCAACTGCCGGTTGATTTTTCTTCAACAACCACATTGATCACTACCCGGTCTGCAGAAGACCCTTGTTCAACATTCACTTGAACGCGAGCAAAGAAACCTAGCGCTTGTAGCGCTTCGCGCCCTGCAGCCAAGAAAGTACGGTTAAACGGGTCGCCTTCAGCAAATTCAAATTCGCGGCGAATAACAAAGTCGCGTGTACGTGTATTGCCAAAAACATTGATCCGCTCGACATAAAGCCGCGCACCCTCGTCCACCAAATAGGTAACATTAAAGCGCTTCGCTTCCACATCACGATCCAAGCGCGGGCGTACTTCAGCAAATGAAAAGCCCTGACGCGCTGCATCACGAGACATATCAGACGCTGTACGCTGCAAGTTTGTCAGCGAGTAGCGACGACCTTCATCTGTGCGAATGGTTGATTTCAACGCACCAGCATCCAAACCGCTAATACTTGTTTCAATATCTATCATACCAAACGTATAGCGTTCACCCTCATCAATTGTGAAATTGATGAAATAGGCGTTCCGATCCGCATCAAACTCAGCGACCGCAGAAAGCACTTGCGCGTCCGGGAAACCACGATCAGCATAGTAAAGTCGAACAAGTTCGCTATCGACATCCAATTTATCTTCGTCATAAACATCGTCTCGGAACAGCCAGCTCAGCAAATGCGACTCGTTCGTCCGCAAAATGGCTTTCAATTGCCCGTCGCCGATTGAACTATTGCCAGTGAAACTAATTCTAGCGATGCTCGCGCGGTCACCTTCATTGATTATGAATGTAACTTTGATGCGCGAATTGTCGCTGATCTCTGTACGTGACGTAACCGCGACTGAATTAAAGCCGGCTTGGTCATATGCAAGCTCAATATTTCTCGCATCCTGCGCCACAGCTGCGTCGGTATATACACCGCGAGATGATACTTCGACCATATCTGAGAGCTTAGCATCGGAGAATTTTTTGTTACCTTCAAACAAAACGGAAGAAACAATTGGGTTTTCTTTGACCACGATCCGTAGCGTATTGCCCGACATCGAAATGTTTACAGTCGCGAACAAACCACTTTGGTAAAGCGCATCAATTGATTCGTCGATTTTGGCAGACGTTGCGTTCTGCCCTTTGCGCAATGCAAGGAACGAAATCACCGTGCTGTCATCAACACGTTCATTTCCCGTGACTGAAATTGAGTTCACTGTTGCCGCGTAAGCGGCCTGAACACCCAGCAATCCGCTAAGTTGAGCAGGCATCAATGGCCCACCCAATACCAGCATTAACCCCAAAATAAGACTTGGTATAAGCTTTGCTCTTGCCATCATTATTCCCTGACGCCTCTCAGCACTTCCCACGCAAACAAACAAACCCCGGCCGTTCGCGACACTAACTCTATGATCTGTTTTACTGTTTCTTAAGCCAAACGCAAGGCCAAATAAGGCTTTACGTTACCAAAAGATGTGTACTGCGCCCCTTGCGCAACACTTTGTAAACAACTAAGCGCACAGATCGATTTTTAAAAGATATCGTTGACCACCGAAAAGACCATCAAAGACAAAACGACAAACATTCCAAAGCGAAAGCCCATCTCCTGCACTTTTTGACTCAGCGGTTTTCCACGAACCAGTTCATAAAAGTAATATACCAGATGTCCACCGTCCAGCAACGGGATAGGAAATAGGTTGAAAATGCCGATATTGAGCGACAATAACGCCATAAGATTTATCAGCGCAAATATGCCAATTGACGCAGCATCACCAGATATTTTAGCAATTTTCACGGGGCCGCCCAGTTGGTCCACATCACCCTTCCCAACAACAAGCTCGCCAAGAAACTTAAATGATCGATCAACAATCAAGATCATCTCTTCAACCGTTATGAATACCGCCTCGATTGGGTTTGGCCGGACGAATCTAACATCGTCCTCTTCAGCAGTGCGCGAAACGCCCAGATAACCGATTAAGGACGCATTGCCGAAACGATCCGTGCGCTCGCGCGACCCCGTGCGCACTTTCAGCGTGATCTGGGTGCCCAACCGATCAACATCAACAAATATTTCACGCTCAGGACTGGTGGCCACAATGCGTTGAAAATCACCGAAACTGCGGATTGAATATCCGTCAACCCGAACAATTTTATCGTCCGGCAGGAACCCTGCAATGGCGGCCGGTGATTGTGGCTCAACCCCATCAATCTGTGCTTCAAGCGTATAACGCCCCAAACCAAGCAGCAGCGCATACAGCACTAAAAATGTGAAAATAATATTTGCGATGGGGCCAGCAACAACAACCGCAATGCGTTGCCAAACATTCTTGTAAAAAAACAACGACGATTTGGCTTTTTCGTCAAACTGATCCAGCCCATCATGGTCCGGCACGCTCGCCGCATTCATGTCACCCAAAAACCGAACATAGCCCCCGAGCGGTATCGCGCAAACTTTCCAGCGTGTGCCATTCTTATCGTTGAAGCCAAGCAATTCCGGGCCAAACCCAATGGAAAACACTTGAATCGCAATCCCATTCCAACGCGCCACGAGATAGTGTCCCATTTCATGCACAAATACGATAATGGTCAGCACAGCCAGAAACGGCACAATCACTGAAATGACATTAATCAGGTTTTCCAATATCCATCCTTTTTGAAGTTTTTAAGAGCTACCAGAGCAAAACGCCCTGCGCGACTTCATTTGAGGTGAAATGCGCAACCCCAATAAAATAGAGCAGCACAGCACCCACAGTAAAACTGTCTATTCGATCCAAAATGCCACCATGGCCAGGAATTATGTCACCAGAATCCTTGATCAAAAAATGACGTTTAAGTGCACTCTCTGCCAAGTCACCCACTTGGGCCGACGCGCTAATGGCTGCTGAAATAGCAATGCCTATCCACAACGGCGAATTCATGCCCACGAGCATCATATTGCCCAGAAGCCAGACAATTGTGCCACCCAATGTTCCAATAACCAAGCCACCAACAGCGCCTGACCACGTTTTGGACGGCGATATCATAGGTGCGAGCTTTATGCCGCCGAACTGACGACCTGCAAAAAATGCGCCGCTGTCTGTCGACCAAATGACCACCGTAAGAAAGGCAGTAGCCAAAATGCCAAGGTTGGTGTCTCCACGCAGCGCCAAGACGCTAAGGCCCGCAAACCCCAAAAACCCCGCAGCAATTCCGGCCGTCGGCCAGCTGCCAAATTTATCGCTCAACACCGTCGTCGCAACGGCTGTGCTCAGGATAAGCAAAAGCCCTCCCCAAAACCCTACAGCGGGATAGGCAATCGCAGAAATCGCCAGCAGACCCATCGTGAAATAGTTGAAACGAGACAGGATGCCCTTGTTCGTCATCAATGACCATTCATGATAGGCGACAACCAGCACACCAGCAATCAGCACTGCAACCGCCAATTGACCGATAAAAATCGCAGCAGCAACAATCGGGATCAAAAAAACCGCCGAGACCAAACGTGGTTTCAAATCACTCCAATTCGATCCCGTTTTACCCGTTTTCGATCCGCTCTCATCTGACATAATGGCCTACCCCACACTTCCAAAACGACGCTTACGCCCGGCATAAGAATCAAGAAGGCTAAGAAATGAGGCACGATCGAAATCCGGCCAATATTCTTCAGAAAAAATAAATTCCGAATAAGCGGCCTGCCACAACAAAAAGTTGGAAAGCCTTTGTTCGCCACTCGTGCGAAAAATCACATCGGGGTCCGGCAAGTCAGCGGTATAAAGCGACTGCGTGAACATATTCTCGTCGATGTCGTTTAGATCAAGGTCACCATTGGCAACACGGGCAGCAATCGCTTTTGCCGCGTCCAGCAATTCGGTTCGCGAACCGTAGTTAAACGCAACGTTCAATCGTAAGCCGGTACAATGCTGGGTGCGGTCCTCTGCGTCCTTTATCATTTTCAGAACAGAGCTGTTTAAACCATCGCGACTTCCCAGAATGCGAACCCGCACATTATTCTTCACGAATGTGCCAATATCGGAGGCGACGAATTTTTTCATCAGCCCCAGAATAGTATTCACTTCATCCGGTGGGCGCCGCCAATTCTCAGACGAAAAACTGAAAATCGTGAGATATTTAATATCAAACTCAATGGCACAAGCGATCAGTCGCCTAAGCGCATCAACCCCAGCCCGATGGCCCTCTGTGCGGTGTTTTCCACGTTCCTCAGCCCAGCGGCCATTGCCATCCATAATCACACCAATATGCGCCGGTAACTGATCCGGCGTAAATTCTATTGGCGTTGATTTGGCTAGGGCACTGTCCATGAGATATCGCTAGTCCGGTTTTAGACCCGCATAATGTCGGCTTCTTTGGCCGCCAAAAGCTTGTCAATTTCAATAACAACGGCATCCGTTAGTTTTTGCACATTTTCGGATTCTGAATGCAAATCATCTTTACCGATCTCGCCATCCTTTTCCGCTTTCTTCAATGCATCCATGCCGTCACGACGAATGTGGCGCACAGCAACCTTTGCAGCTTCTGCATATTGGTGCGCAACTTTGGTCAATTCTTTGCGACGTTCTTCGTTCAGTTCAGGCAGTGCCACACGTATTAGCGTGCCTTCTGCGGCAGGATTAAGGCCAAGGTGGCTTTCGCGGATAGCTTTTTCAACAGCTTTGGTCATTGATTTGTCCCAGACCTGCACAGTCAGCAAACGCGCATCCGCTGCAGACACAGTTGCGACCTGGCTGAGTGGCATCTTAGAGCCGTAGGCTTCTACCATGATCGGGTCCAAAAGGTTGGGGCTCGCCCGACCTGTGCGCAATCCGCCAAATTCTTCTTGCATTGAAGCAACAGACTTCTTCATGCGGCTATCAAGTTCACTAATTGAATATTCTGACATAATGTTTTCCTCTAATTCGCGCGATCAGAAACCAACGTGGAAACCGCAGTACCTTCGATAACTGAACGTACGCCCCCTTCAACGTCGAGCTGATATACATATATCGGCAGTTTGTTGTCTCGCGCTAGGGCAAATGCGGCCATATCCATGACTTTTAGGTCTTTTGAAATGACCTCATCATAGCTGACCGTCTCATACCGCACCGCATCAAGAACAATTTTGGGATCAGCTGAATAGACACCGTCCACCTGTGTCCCTTTAAACAAAGCATCACACTGCAATTCCACAGCCTTCAATGCAGCTGCGGTATCTGTGGTGAAAAATGGATTTCCAGACCCACCCGCACAAATGGTCACTTTGCCCTCTTCCAAAGCACGGCGCGCGTCGCGTACGGTAAATGTATCCGCCACCGCAGGCATTGCAATATTGGAATAAACTTTTGCCATGCCGCCACAACGCTTAATCGCATCACCCAAAGCAAGGGAATTAATCACCGTTGCGAGCATGCCCATATGGTCGCCCACAACCCTATCAGCACCACCCGCTGCAACAGCCATGCCACGAAAAATATTGCCGCCACCGACAACAATTGCAACTTCTAAGCCTGAATTGGAAAGATCCCATAGCTGCTGAGCAACCTGGTCAAGAAATTTGGGTTCAATCCCAAATGAATTGTCTCCGGCAAGTGCTTCGCCGGAGACTTTAATCAATATACGCTTAAGCGAATGAGAGGCCATGGCCACCCCAACCTTTGTTACACAATGAGAAAGAGAATCTCTTGGTGCAAAGGTTAGGCTGTACCAGCCACTGCTGCAACCTCGGCGGCAAAGTCTTGCTCTTCTTTTTCAATGCCTTCCCCAATTGCAAACCGAACAAATTCGGTCACTTCAATCGGCGCACCGGCATCTTTTTCAGCCGCTTTCAGAACGTCAGCTATTTTGCTTTCGCCGTCAATCACATAGGTCTGAGAAAGCAAGCAAACTTCTTCGTAGAATTTGCGGACGCGACCTTCAACCATCTTCTCAACAATATTGGCAGGTTTGCCAGATTGCGCGGCTTGCTCTGTAAACACCGCACGCTCTTTTTCAACAACAGCTGGGTCGATGCCCTCTTGTGAAACCGCCAATGGAGATGGGTCAGCAGCAGCAACATGCATCGCCAATTGACGACCAAGAGCAACCAAACCATCAGTCTTGCCGGTCGTTTTCAAACCAATAAGAATGCCGATTGCGCCCATACCTTCAACAACTGGGTTGTGAATGTATGAACCAACGATTCCAGTTTCAACTTCAATACGGGCACTGCGACGCAGATTCATGTGTTCGCCGATTTTGGCCACTTTCTTTGTCACTTCTTCAGCAATTGAATGAGAAGCGCCTGGGTAAGTTGCAGCAGCAAGTGCCGCAACGTCAGCGCCCTCAGTCAAAGCAACTGAAGAAATTTGGCCAACCAAATTCTGGAACTCTTCGTTGCGCGCAACAAAGTCCGTTTCTGAATTCACTTCAATCACTGCGCCAACGTTTCCGCTCGTCGAAACAGCAATAAGACCTTCTGCAGCAACGCGGCTGGCTTTTTTGGCAGCTTTAGCCAAACCCTTGGTGCGCAACCAATCAACGGCAGTTTCCAAATCGCCATTGGTTTCGCTAAGAGCGGCTTTACAATCCATCATGCCTACGCCAGTCATTTCGCGCAGTTCTTTTACAAGTGCAGCTGTGATAGCCATTTTATCACTCCTTCTTGCCGAACAAAGTCGGCAATTTATTTTTCCGTCTAGGCTCGATACGCGTTAATTATGACGCTGATTTAGCAAGCTCTGCTGCTTGACCCAACCAACCGTCACGCTCGATACGACCTTTAAAGCTCAAACGCTCATCAACGTTAGTGATGTCTTTAGCTGTGAAAGCGGCAACCTGTGCATAAGTGTAGATGCCAAGCTCATTCAGCTTACCTTCAAGAACTGGGCCAACACCTGAGATTTTCTTCAAATCGTCAGCGTCGCCTTCAGGCTTTGCGAACAAAGGTGCACCAGCAGATGCTTCTTCAGCGGCAGGCGCAGCGTCCACAACAGGCGCGACCTCTGCAACTGGGGCAGCTTCCAAAACAGCAACTTCTGCGGCCAACACAGGCTCTGGCTGAACTTCAATAGCGGCACCCAAATCAACGCCAAAATCTGAAGAAGAACGTGAAATACCGTCCAAAGCAGCTCTTGAAATCAATGAACAGTACAACTCGATCGCCCGCGCTGCATCATCATTGCCTGGAATTGGCAAATCAACAGATTCAGGATCACAGTTGGTGTCAGAAATCGCAATTACTGGAATGCCCAAGCGACGCGCTTCGTGCAATGCAATGGCTTCTTTGTTGGTATCAATCACAAACAACAAGTTAGGCACATTGCCCATGTCTTTGATGCCACCAAGATCGCGCTCAAGACGCTCTTGCTCGCGTGAACGCTGAAGGCGTTCTTTTTTGGTCAAACCAGCAATGTCTTTTTGCTCTTCCAATTGGCGCAAACGTGCGATTGATTTGGAAATTGTCTGCCAGTTGGTCAGCATACCGCCGAGCCAACGTGAGTTCACATAGTACTGAGCGCACTGTTGTGCAGCTTCAGCAACAACAGGTGCAGCTTGACGTTTTGTGCCAACAAACAACACACGACCGCCT
>NZ_JBLIAI010000048.1:0-20785 GCF_047634455.1 Maritalea sp. | reverse complement strand
AGCATAGGCATAGTTTTGCTTTCTTTGCCCCAATCATCAACAACAGACTTAAACAGCCATTGGCCGAAAATCAAAAAGACAACCGCAATCAAAATACCGCGCAACCCACCGAAGATGAAGCCGAGGGATCGATCCAACGGGCCGATTTTGCTGTCGCCAACAAGGTCGGCAATCCACATCGTCAAAAGGTGCAACACGATGAGCGCCACAATAAAACTCACAATGACCGTGGCAATATCTGCAACCAATGGTTCACTAACATATTGGCGGGCAAGGTCTGGGTAATTTGCAAACATCCACCACGCAAAAAGGGCGGAGCCGCCCCAAGTTGCGAGCGACAAAATTTCGCGGGTTAAACCCCGCATGGTCGCCAAAAGGGCCGAAATAAGTACAATCAAGCCAACGGCGATATCAAAAGCAGTAATCATTTTAAGAAAAGTCCCTCACGAAAACTCAGCGTTCGAATTTGCAGTTCATTTAAACGCAATTGGCGTCAATGCCAAGCACTCACTCTTTATCTTTGTTTATGGGGCGCTTGGCGCGCGAGGCGATTTGCGCCACCAAGTCGGCCAATTGCTTAAAGCGGCGCGTCTCAATTGCCCCATCTTTGTCCTTATCTTTGCCAAACGCGGTCACGGCCAAATTGAAGCCGAGCTTGTTGGCTTCCTTCAACCGTGTTTGGCTGTGCGATACAGGACGGACACCGCCAGAAAGGCTGACTTCGCCGAAATAAACAGCATCTGCTGGCAATGGCGCATTGGTCAGTGAAGACACAAGTGCCGCCGCTACGGCCAAGTCCGCCGCAGGTTCAGATATTTTTAGGCCGCCAGCAACGTTGAGGTAAATATCATTTGCGCCAATGCGCACGCCGCAATGGGTTTCCAAAACAGCCAATACCATCGAAAGGCGCGACGAATCCCACCCCACAACCGCGCGACGCGGCGTACCGAGCGGGGAAGGGGAAACCAAGGCTTGGATTTCCACCAAAACGGGTCGTGTGCCCTCCATGCCGGCAAAAACGGCAGAACCGGAAGCTTCTTTGTCGCGCTGATCCAGAAATAGGGCAGATGGATTGGCGACTTCGCGTAAACCTTCGGATGCCATTTCAAACACGCCGATTTCGTCAGTCGCCCCATAACGGTTTTTCACGGCGCGCAAAATTCTAAAATTATGTCCCGCGTCGCCTTCAAAATACAACACCGCGTCGACCATATGTTCAACCACACGTGGACCGGCTATTTGCCCGTCTTTGGTCACATGCCCCACAAGAACCACCGCCGCGCCTGATTTTTTGGCAAAACGGGTCATGGCTTGAGCGCTGGTACGCACTTGCGTCACGGTACCCGGTGCACTGTCCACGCGCTCGGTCCACAAGGTCTGGATGGAATCGATGATCACCAAGTCCGGCTTGCCCGCAGATTCCAAAGTGGCCAAAATCGTTTCCACATGGGTTTCACTGGCCAGCCGCACAGGGGACTCTTTGACGCCCAGCCGCGATGCCCGCATTCGCACTTGCGCAATGGCTTCTTCACCTGAAAAGTACACAACATTAAGGCCTTGATTGGCCAGCGCCGCTGCGGCTTGTAGTAAAATCGTAGACTTGCCAATGCCCGGTTCGCCACCCACAAGAATTGCCGACCCAACCACAAATCCGCCGCCGGTTACGCGATCCAGCTCTGCAATGTTGGTGCACACCCGTTTGGCGTCTTCGCTGGAACCAGAAAGTGCAACCAACTCAACCGGGCGACCAGAAGCAACCGCTGACTTTGGCCCGCTACCAACACCGGAACTGGCCTTTTCTTCAAAAATGGTGTTCCATTCGGCGCAGCTTTCACAACGTCCTGCCCATTGTCCTGTGACGTTGCCACAAGATTGGCAAACATATTGCGCGCGGTTCTTGGCCATAGATTATTCGATCTCGCTACCAAGATAGGTGCGATGATACCGACCTTTGAGCGACGTCAGGATTTCGTAGCCGATGGTACCTGCCGCATCCGCCAAATCGTCAACCAACACGTTTGGACCGAGCACTTCAACCATTTCCCCCGGCACCGGGCCGTTATGTCCAAAGGCTGTGACATCGACTGCCACAACATCCATCGAAACCTTGCCCAACACAGGTACCAAGTGACCATTTATGGCCAGTTTTGCACCCTGGTGAGAATTTGAACTGCTGGCAGAGCGCAAAAAACCATCTGCATAGCCAAGCGAAATGATGGCGATGCGGCTGTCGTTTTGCAACGTATATTGTGCGCCATAACCCACAGATTCACCTGTTTTGCCATCGCGTACTTGTAGAATTGGCACCTCTAAACTCACAACTGGCGTCAACGGGTTATTTCGACCCGCAATGGCGCGGCCGCCATAAAGCGCAATGCCAGGGCGAACCAATTGGAAATGATTGGCCTTATTTGCCATCAAACCGGCTGAGTTTGCCAACGAAGCCGGGGTATCCGGAAAATGCGCCATGATCGACTGGAACAGCGCCAATTGCGTACGATTTTTTTCGTGATTTTGAATGTCAGCACAACAAAGGTGGCTCATGATCACTTGCGGTTGATAGCCAGAACGCTGCATCTGCTGGCGAACCCAGTTGATATCGCTCATACGAAAACCAAGTCGATTCATCCCTGTGTCGAAATTGAGCGCCGCCGGATAGGCTTCACCCCGTTGCACACAAAAATTCAACCACTCGTCTAGCATCGCCATGGAATGCAAAATCGGCATAAGCCGTTGCGCAGCATAAAGATCGGATGTGCCGGGCCAAAGGCCGCCAAGAATAAAGATATGCGCGTTTGGCAAAGCCTGGCGCAACACCAACCCCTCTTCTGGGTTCGCGACAAAGAAAAATTGCGCTCCAGCACGCGATAGCGCTTTCGCCACAGGCTCGAGGCCAAGCCCATAGGCATTTGCCTTCACCACCGCCCCGGTCAGGGTACCAGGTGAAATTTTATCAAGCGCCGACCAGTTGCGACCTATCGCGTCGAGGTCGATCCGTAAATGCCCAGAGCTGATTGCGCCAAGTTGGTCCATTAGTCGAGCTGTTCCGGCAAGTAGTCTTCCCGTGCCAAATTGCCAAACCGTGTAAGGTTGGCGTTAAAGTGCAGTTGCACGGTGCCTGTGGGGCCGTGACGTTGTTTAGAAATGATCACCTCAGCGCGTCCAGCCACTTGTTCCATCTCCGCCTGCCAAGTGAAAAACTCCGGGGTGTTTTCTTTTGGCATCTTATTCTTCAAATAATATTCTTCACGATAGATGAACAACACCACGTCGGCATCTTGTTCGATAGAACCTGATTCCCTCAAGTCCGACAACAATGGACGTTTGTCGTCCCGCGATTCAACCTGCCGGGAAAGCTGGGAAAGGGCGATGATTGGCACTTCCAATTCCTTCGCCAAGGCTTTCAAGCTCGTGGTAATTTCTGTCAGTTCTTGCACACGGTTGCCCGCGTTCTTTGAGGAACCAGACAGCAGCTGCAAATAGTCAACGATCATCAAATCGAGGCCTTTTTGACGCTTTAGGCGACGGGCGCGCGCGGCAAGTTGGGAAATGGCCAAACCACCAGTATCATCAATATAAAGCGGCGCTTTTGACATTTGTTGCGAGGCTTCAACCAATTTCGAAAACTGGCTTTCATGGATTGAACCGCGTCGAATATCGGACGACGAAATGCCAGCTTGTTCTGCCAAAATACGGGTAGCAAGTTGTTCGGACGACATCTCGAGTGAGAAAAAGCCAACAACACCACCATTTTTGGCCTTGATGGTGCCATCAGGCAAAGTCTCGGGCTCATAGGCCTTCGCGATATTAAACGCGATGTTGGTCACAAGCGATGTTTTACCCATCGCCGGACGTGCAGCCAAGATTATCAAATCTGATTTCTGTAGACCGCCCATCACGCGGTCCATGTCGCTGAGGCCCGTCGCTGTGCCCGAAAGTCCCCCATCGCGTTTGAAAGCCTCACCCGCCAAATTGACCGCATCACGCAAGGCGGTGTCAAAATTGATGAAACCGCCGTCATATCGCCCCTTTTCAGCCAGCTCAAACAGGGCCTTTTCGGCTTCTTCAATCTGGATGTTCGGCGGCGTATCCACATCAGCCGTGTAGGCTTCGTTCGAAAGGTTGTCACCAACCTCAATCAGTTTGCGGCGGATCGCTAAGTCGTAAATTGTTTGTGCGTAGTCAGAAGCGTTGAGAACGGTTGTGGCCTCTGCCGCCAACCGCGCAAGATATTGGGACATCGACATGTCGGTCGTAAACTCATCAGGCAAAAAGGTCTTGGCGGTAATCGGGGTCGCGCGTTTGCCAGTGCGTATAATCTTGGACAGAACCTGATAGACGTCAGCATGAACCTGCTCGTAGAAATGTTCTGGCAGCAAGAAATCCGAAACGCGGTCAAACGCCTCGTTATTGACCAATATCGCGCCCAAAAGCGCTTGCTCGGCTTCCACATTGTGGGGCGCAAGACGATATTCTGCCTCTTCAGGATGTAATTGCTGCACCGCTTCCATTTCCGCCTCCAATTACCTCCCACTGTTGACCATCAACCGCATACGTACAAGCAAAACAAAATGCTCAACTTCGATTGTATTCGATTCGAGCCAGCTGCGTTGTGATTAGTGGGGAAAAACTGTGCCAATAAAAAAGGCCGGGCGAACCCGGCCTTCAAAAGTCAAACAACAAAGTGACTTACTCTGTTGTTTCTTCTTCAGTTGATTCGTCAGCAGCGGCTTCTTCACCCGCTTCTTCGGTATCTTCTTCAACTGCCGCCACTTCTACGATTTCTTCATCGTAAGAAACAACAGTCATGTCTTCACCAGTTGCTTGACGTACAGCTTCGTCAGTTGAACGGGCAACGTTGACGATGATTGAGGAATCAACTTCAGCATGCAAAGTCAAAACAACATTGTGCAAGCCAACATTTTTGATTGGCAAAGCCAAATCAACTTGTGATTTTGTGACTTCGATATTGTCAGCGGCCAAAGCTTCCGAAATATCGCGTGATGAAACTGATCCATAAAGAACTCCAGTTTCGCCAGCTTGACGGATAATGGTTACTTTGCGGCCGTTCACAGCTTCAGCAACAGCCATCGCTGAATCGCGACGTTCTGCGTTGCGCTGTTCAATTTGACCACGCTCTGCTTCAAAACGAGCACGGTTCGCATTATTGGCGCGAAGTGCTTTGCCTTGAGGCAACAAGAAGTTACGTGCAAAGCCGTCTTTAACAGTTACTTCATTGCCGATGGTGCCAAGGCGACCAACGCGTTCAAGAAGGATAACTTTCATTTTATTTCTCCATTGCTGTCCCGCTATCAAAAGCGGTTAGGGGAACAAAACGCCCCAACGCCCAAACTGGGCTTAGCTCACCACGTAAGGCAAAAGACCAAGGAAACGCGAACGTTTGATCGCGCGGGCCAGTTCACGTTGCTTCTTCGCAGAAACGGCGGTGATACGGCTTGGAACAATTTTGCCGCGCTCTGAAACATAACGTCCCAAAAGGCGAACATCTTTATAGTCAATTTTCTGGGCGTTTGCACCTGAGAATGGACAAGTTTTGCGACGACGTTGGAACGGACGACGTGCTTGAGAAGTAGTTAGATCACGAATAGCCATCTTTTAAATCTCCTTAGAAGCGACGTGGGCCGCGACGTTCACCGCGATCAGCGCGGTCGTCACGTTTTTGCATCATTGCAGAAGGACCATCTTCGTGTGTGTCAACACGAACAGTCATGAAACGAAGAATATCTTCGTTGATGCGCATTTGACGCTCCATTTCAGCAACTGCGGCAGCAGGCGCGTCAATGTTGAGCAATGTGTAATGCGCTTTGCGGTTCTTGCGAATCCGATATGTCAGAGACTTGAGGCCCCAATATTCGGTTTTGCCGATGGTGCCGCCGTTTGATGTGATCAATTCGCTAATAGTCTTCGTCAGCTCTTCAACTTGTGCAGTTGAAACGTCCTGACGAGCCATGTAGATATGCTCATATAGTGGCATATAAATCGCCTTTGTTTGTTGTTACGTACCTGTTCACCCGCCGGCGCAAAGCCAATTTGGAAACCAACAAAAGGCTCCAAAAGAATTTCACAAAGAGCGGGAACACGGGAGGCCGATACCGTTCCTGATATCATTCGGTCTGAATAAACAAACCGACCCTCCGTTCAGCCCCCGGCCAAACGAACTGGCGCTACCTACATTGCCTTGACTTGGAATGCAAGCCTTTACCCCTAAATGCCCCCCAAAATCCGCCTGTTTGGAACTGATCCGTGCATAAAAACGCACAAAACTTGCGCCAAGCGGATTGGCTGACATAAAATGCCTGCTGTATGATCGCGCATTCTTTCATGAATTGCGCGTTCGCATTTTAAAGAGGCCAAATATGTCGCAAGTTGAAGTTCGCAATGTTGAGAAGGGCGATCGCACCAAATGGGGCGAGCTCTATGGAGCATATGCGCGTTTTTACAATTCTCCTCAAACCGACGACATGCGGGACATTGTTTGGGCATGGCTGCAAGATGATGCCAAAAGCCTGTTTGGCCTTGTTGCAACGGATGAGAGGGGTGAAATTGTTGGCATCGCGCATTGTCGAGAATTTGCGCGTCCACTTGCTGCCAGCACCGGCCTGTTTCTCGATGATCTGTTTGTTGATCCTAAAAGCCGGGGGTCCGGCGCGGCTGAAGCACTGATCGCCCACCTGCGCAAACTGGCTGTGGATAACAACTATTCGATTGTGCGCTGGGTGACGGCGGACAATAATTATCGCGCCCGCGGCCTATACGACCATGTGGCACGCAAAACGGACTGGCTAACCTACGATATTCAGCTATAAGGCGGCACAAATTCCCAATCATTATCCTGATATGAGGCGGCAAGAATGACAAAAAGAGCACTTACTTTTCCCGGACAGGGCAGCCAGGCTGTGGGCATGGGGCAAGACCTCGCTAATGAATTTGCTGAGGCACGTGCGGTTTTTGCAGAAGTAGATGATGCGCTTGCAACCAAACTGTCCAAAATCATGTTTGAAGGTCCGGACGAGACGTTGCGTCTCACAGAGAATGCCCAACCGGCCTTGATGGCCGTTTCGATGGCTGTTGTGCGGGTTTTGGAAGCCAAAGGCGTCACAATTGCAGATATCGCAGATTATGTAGCGGGACATTCTTTGGGCGAATATTCAGCGCTTTGTGCGGCCGGTTCGCTTTCAATCTCTGATACAGCGCGCCTTTTGCAAACACGTGGCCGCGCCATGCAACAAGCGGTGCCGGTGGGCGAGGGTGCCATGGCCGCTATTTTGGGGTTGGAGCTTTCAGAAGTCGAAGAAGTTGCAGCGGCTGCCGCGCAAGGCGGCGTTTGCGACGTGGCGAACGACAATGCGCCCGGACAGGTCGTTGTTTCGGGCGGTGCATCAGCTGTTGAACGCGCAATTGAGCTCGCTAAGGCAAAAGGCGCAAAACGTGCATTATTGTTGCCTGTTAGCGCGCCATTTCATTGTTCACTGATGGGCCCTGCCGCTGAAGCTATGGAAAGCGCTTTGGCAAATGCAGATCTTGTGGCACCACTTGTGCCACTGGTTTCTAACGTCTTGGCATCGCCAATCAGCGATCCACAAGAAATCAAACGCCGTTTGGTGGAACAAGTGTGTGGCAAAGTGCGTTGGAGCGAAAGCGTGGCTTGGCTCGCAGGCGAGGGCGGCATTGAGGAATTGGCAGAGTTGGGCACAGGTAAAGTGCTCTCAGGCCTTGCACGTCGCATCAATCGTGATGTAAAGGCAGTGCCTTTGAATACAGGGGCAGACATTGAAGCCTTTCTGGCTTCATTGTAATTCTAAAGAATTGAATTGATGGGAAGTGCGACAAGAATGTTTGATCTATCCGGTAAACGTGCATTGGTTACGGGCGCAAGCGGCGGCATTGGTCGCGCAATTGCGCAACAACTGGCGCAAGCAGGCGCAGAGATTGCGCTTTCGGGCACACGCGTTGAAAAGCTTGAAGAAGTTGCGGCAACGATTTCTGGCAAAACGCATATCGTGCCGTGCAACTTGTCAGACCTTGAAGCTGTCGATCAGTTGATCCCATCTGCCATTGCAGCAATGGGGGGCTTGGACATCCTCGTCAATAATGCGGGCATTACCCGCGACAATATTTTCATGCGCATGAAAGACAGCGAATGGGATGAAGTGATTGCGGTTAATCTGACCGCTGCTTTCCGATTGTCGCGCGCCGCAGTTAAAACCATGATGAAACAGCGCGCGGGCCGGATCATCGGCATTACGTCAGTTGTGGGCGTTACGGGCAATCCGGGCCAAGGCAATTATGCGGCATCCAAAGCGGGTTTGATCGGTATGTCAAAAGCAATCGCGCAAGAGGTGGCAAGCCGTGGCATCACCATCAACACCATCGCGCCGGGTTTTATTACATCTGCGATGACGGATGAATTGAACGACAAACAACGTGACGCAATATTGACCAAGATACCTGCTGGTCGATTGGGCACAGCCGACGAAGTCGCAGCAAGCGCTGTGTTCTTGGCAAGTGAAGAAGCGGCGTATATTACTGGGCAAACCATTCATGTGAATGGCGGAATGGCGATGATCTAAAAGACGTGTTTTGGCCACATGTTGCAGCAATGTGCACAACATGGTGAACCGATGTGGTCAAACGCTTCAAAGTATGATAATGCCCCCAACCAACACGGCCCCAAAGACCGATAGTTGGCTAAAATGTGGGTTGTCCACATTGGGGAACTTGTAATCATGACGGCTCAATAGTAAGTCGTTAGGTAGAATTAAATTGGCGAAGAGGAATAAAATATGAGCGATGTATCAGATCGCGTTCGCAAGATCGTTGTTGAGCATTTAAATGTTGAAGCTGACAAGGTTACAGAAAAAGCCAGCTTTATTGATGATCTTGGCGCGGACTCGCTCGATCAGGTAGAGCTAGTTATGGCGTTTGAAGAAGAATTCAGCGTTGAGATCCCTGATGATGCAGCCGAAAATATCCAAACATTCGGCGATGCGGTTTCTTTCCTTGAGAAAGCTGTAAACTAACATAACAAGCTGCGAGTGCCTGTATGATTTTACGTAGGGTTGTCGTTACCGGCGTGGGCATCGTATGCCCACTCGGTTCTGGCGCTGAAACAGTTTGGAGCAACATTCTTGCTTCAAAAAGTGGTGCAGCACCGGTTACAGGTTTTGAAGCAGATGATCTGGCTTGCCGGATTGCTTGTCAAATTCCAATGGGTGACCAATCTGAAGGCAAATTCAATCCAGATGATTGGATGGAACCTAAAGAGCAACGTAAAGTCGATCCGTTCATTGTGTACGGAATGGCAGCAGCCGGTCAGGCGCTTCAAGACAGTGGTTTTGAAGCCAAGACCGAAGAGCAAAAAGAACGGGCCGGTGTTCTCATCGGCTCGGGCATTGGTGGCGTAGGTGGCATCTATGAAGCTTCCATCACCCTCAAAGAACGCGGCCCGCGCAAAATCAGCCCATTTTTTATCCCCGGCAGATTGATCAATCTTGCGTCCGGCTATGTCTCCATCAAACATGGCCTTAAAGGCCCCAACCATTCTGTGGTAACGGCTTGTTCTACCGGCGCACACGCCATTGGCGACGCGGCGCGCATGATTGCGCTTGACGACGCAGACGTGATGGTTGCCGGTGGCACAGAATCTCCAGTTAATCGGTTGTCGCTTGCAGGCTTTGCCGCCTGCCGAGCGCTATCAACTGGTTTTAACGACCAACCCGAAAGAGCATCGCGACCCTACGACAAAGACCGTGACGGTTTTGTGATGGGCGAGGGCGCGGGCATTGTTGTTTTGGAAGAATATGAACATGCCAAGGCCCGCGGCGCAAAAATCTATGGCGAAGTCGTTGGGTATGGATTATCTGGCGATGCTCACCACATCACCGCACCCGCCTTGGATGGCAATGGCGGTTACCGTTCAATGGCAGCCGCGCTAAAACGAGCCGGCATTTCCGCATCGGAAATTGACTACATTAACGCACACGGCACATCGACCCCGTTGGGTGACGAAATTGAACTTGGTGCGGTGACGCGACTATTGGGTGATGCCGCGTCAAATGTCGTTATGTCTTCGACCAAGTCTGCCATCGGGCATTTGTTGGGCGCTGCGGGCGCTGTTGAAGCTATTTTTAGTCTGCTGGCAATGCGGGATAATATGGCACCGCCGACCATCAATTTGGACAACCCATCCGTTGTAACGCAGATTAACTTGGCCGCTAAGTTGCCGGTTAAGAAAGAAATCAACGTTGCCTTGTCGAATTCATTTGGGTTTGGTGGCACAAACGCGTCCTTGATTTTCCGGACAGCAGATTAAAAGGTCTGCATAGTCCGTAAAATTCACGACTTCCCCTTGTTTTGCCGCATTCATCGCACCAAAATGCGCACTAGATTTTCATCAAATTCGTGAGTACATAAAACTGTGGCCAAGCGCGTAAAAATAAAGAAAAAGAAGAACGGTTTCATCCAAACGCTTAATGCCCTGCTGACGCTAATTGTCATTGGCATGGTGGTCACGATTGGACTTGTCTATTTTGGCCTTACCAAGTTCCACGAGCCAGGGCAAATTGCCCAGGATACCGTTTTCATTGTACCTGAAGGTGCGGGGCTAAATGCCATCGCGGGCAAGCTTGAAGACGAAAAGATTATCAACAACCGCTATGTCTTCCGGTTTGGCGCAATAACAACTGAGTTAAATGGCGGGTTGAAGCGCGGCGAATACTTGCTGCCAGCAAATGCCAGTATGCGCAAAATTCTCGACACGCTGGTTGAAGGACGTCCAATCCAATATAGCGTTACAATCCCTGAGGGGTTCACCTCCTGGCAGGCGGTTGAACGCCTAAATTCCAATGCAGATTTGACAGGTGAAATTGCTGACCTTCCCGCTGAAGGCACGTTGCTGCCAGACACTTATTCGTTTGAGAGCGGCAGTTCTCGTGTCAAAATTATCGAAGAAATGCTGAAGGCCCATGATGAAGCTGTTGCTAAGATTTGGGAATCTCGTCAACCAGACCTGCCCATAAAATCGATCGAAGAAATGGTCATTCTCGCGTCAATTGTCGAGAAAGAAACAGGAATATCCAGCGAACGACCACAGGTTGCCGCTGTCTTCATCAATCGACTGAACAAAGGCATGCGCCTGCAATCTGACCCAACCATCATTTATGGCATCAACAACGGCCAAGGCTCACTCGGGCGTGGTTTGAAACGTTCAGAGATTGACACAAAAACAGACTATAACACCTATCAGATTGATGGATTACCAATCGGGCCAATCTCCAATCCAGGTATCGATTCTTTAAAAGCAGTCGCCAATCCTGCACAAACTGATGCGCTCTATTTCGTTGCCGATGGCACCGGCGGTCATGCTTTTGCCGCAACTTACAAGCAACATCAAAAAAATGTTGCCGCGTGGCGCAAGTTCGAAAAAGAGCAACAGGCCGCAGCCGAACTTGCAGCAAAACAAGCGGCCGAAGAAGCAGCCAGCGCTGCAAATGCTGATGGTGATGGTGATGCAGCAAAAACTGACAACTAGTCCGTAGCTACATTTTGGGGGGCTGCGGCCCCCAAGTAGTGAGGCAAAGGAATGCGACAAATGATCAAACCACTGGCAAGCATGACAGCATTTGCGCGCAGTTCAGGCGTTGCCCAAGGGTGTCGTTTTGCAATTGAAATCAAAACGGTCAATTCACGCGGGTTAGACATGCGATTGCGCGTCGCACAAGGGTTGGATGATCTTGAACATTTGATTAGGAAGCGGATTTCAGATCGTCTTAATCGCGGCGCGGTCAATTTTTCGTTGAACGTGACAAATGAGAACGCGCAGACCGAAGTCACCGTTAACGAGCAGGCACTTGGCACTGCGCTGGACGCCATTGACACATTGGCTGGGCGCATTGAGGCAGATCGACCTCGGCTAGACGGCATATTGGCGCTCAAAGGCGTGTTGGAAGTCAAAGAGGCCGAGTTGAGTGAGGCGGCAAAAGTTGCGCTTAAAGAGACCATTCTGAGCGAGGTAGATGTCGCGCTTGATGATCTTGTGGAAGGTCGCCGTTTGGAAGGCGCACAGCTGCTTGACGTCATCTTGGAACGCCTAAGCGAAATTGAACAGCTTACCGCTGCGGCCGAAGAGAACCCGTCCCGTAGCCGTGACGCCATATTGGCGCGATTAAAAAGTCAGGTCGAACTGCTGGCAAACTCCGATGCAAGCCTGTCGCAAGAACGGTTGCATCAAGAGGCACTTGTTTTGGCCACCAAGGCAGACATCCGTGAGGAATTGGATCGCCTTAATGCCCATGTCAAAGCTGCACGCAATCTGATTAAGCAGGGCGGACCAGTGGGGCGCAAACTCGATTTTCTGTCGCAAGAATTCAACCGCGAAGCCAACACGCTTTGTTCAAAAAGCAACAATGTTGACCTCACCGCAATTGGTTTGGACCTCAAGGCCGCTATTGATCAGCTGCGCGAGCAGATCCAGAATATCGAATAAATCTGGTCCTCAATGCACAGAACTTTGGTGGGTATTCGCCAATAGGGGTTGAAATTTCCAAAACTATCGGCATGTTCTGCAAAGGCGCTATCTTGTCCGCGCACCCACTATTCGTTTCAATTGACTGGTTGGATTTGGCCCATGTTTCAACGCCGCGGCATCATGCTTATCCTTTCTTCGCCTTCAGGGGCAGGCAAAACCTCTATATCGCGCGCGATTTTGCGCCAGGATGAGAATATCCAACTCTCTGTCTCCGTCACCACGCGGCCCAAACGGGCCAATGAAGTGGATGGGGTCGACTATCACTTTAAGACAGTCGATGAATTCACCCAAATGCGCGAAGCCGGCAAGTTGCTAGAGTGGGCCGAGGTGCATGGCAATTTTTATGCCACACCTAAAGCGCATATCGATGAACTGCTTGCGGCAGGAAAAGACGTTCTTTTTGATATCGATTACCAAGGAGCACTGCAATTATACGACACATGTCGTCCCGATATTGTCGGTATTTTCGTGCTGCCGCCAACGATTAAAGAGCTTAAACACCGGCTTGAAAGAAGGGCCGACGACAATAAAGATGTGATTAATAGACGGCTAAAAACGGCCCGACAAGAATTGCTCGAATGGGACAAATATGACTATGTCATTGTTAACAATGATCTGGATAATAGCTGCGCTTTGGTCACCGAAATCATCGGCGCTGCACGCATTTCAAGAAGTCGTCAAACCGATTTACCGAAATTTATCAATAGCTTACAAGATGAGTTAGAATCAATTTTGCAGTAAGAAAATGTTGTCTACTAAGAATTGAATAGGCGCGTAAAATCAGGTTTTTGCGTGTGTACAAAAAAGGATCACTCTGTTACACTAAAGTTGCTACACGTTAGGCGGGTGGTTATGGGAGGAGACAATTTTCTGCTTCACCCAGAGCTGGCCATAAGGGGCTTGATGTAAGCGCTCACAATACTAGGTTCAGGCATAAATTTTGCTATGCCCGCCCGCTCGTGGTTCGAGCGGGTGTTTTGCGTTTTAGGGGAAAGTTTTCTCTAATTCACCCCCCAAAAAATAGGCACACTTTCAGCAAATTTCGCCACGCATAGATCTGGCGCGCACATAGATTAGGCGTTCATTATTATGTGGCTGAGGTCATCGCTTCATAGGCGTTTGCCATAGCAACAAACTGGTCGACACTAAGTTCCTCCGCGCGCTCGCTTCCCTTAATATCTGCGGCTGCATAAAGCGTAGCCAAATCCACATTTAAGCCTTTTAGGCTTTGGCGCAACATTTTGCGTCTTTGGCCAAACGCAGCTCGCGTGACGGCTTCCAAGCTTTTGATGTTTGGCGCAGCTTCCAGTTTTTTAGGAATCAAATGCGCGATGGCAGAACTGACTTTTGGCGGCGGAGTGAACGCGGCTGGTCCCACATTAAGTGCAATATGGGCGTCGGTCATCCAGCCGCAAAGAATGGACAATCTGCCATAGGCCTTCGATCCGGGTTGCGCGCAAATCCGGGCGGCGACTTCTTTTTGAAACATCAACGTGAGGCTTTCAAAAAGTGGTTCTTGGAATTGGCTATGCAGCCAGCCGGTTAATAGGGGGGTGGCAATATTGTAAGGCAGATTGGCGACAAGTTTGGTGGGACCGTCAGCCAGTTTTCGATAATCAATTTCCATCGCGTCGCCGCTGATGATTTCAAGGCGTCCCGGATAGGCGTCGGCAATTTCCTGCAAAGCGGGTAGGGCACGTTCGTCCCGCTCAATCGCGATCACTTTTTTTGCATCCTCCGCAAGCAGGCCGCGCGTTAACCCACCGGGTCCGGGGCCAACCTCGATGATTGTAGATTGATCCAAAGGGGCCGCGATCCGTGCAATGCGGGCGGTCAGATTGAGATCAAGCAGGAAGTTCTGTCCCAGTTCCTTCTTGGCGCGCAAATCATGTTGGTTGATGACATCACGCAAAGGCGGCAGATCGTCGATTTGGCTCATTTTACGTCCCGTGCCGTCATCTTGTCGGCCAAATTGATCGCCTCGTAAAGGCTGGTAGGTGATGCCTGACCAGTCCCGGCAAGGCTGAGCGCCGTGCCGTGGTCAGGCGACGTGCGCACAATCGGCAATCCAAGGGTAATGTTGACCCCAGCATCAAAACCTATGGCTTTGACCGGAATAAGGGCTTGATCGTGATACATCGCAACAACAACGTCATAGCCCGCCCATATGTGCGGCGCAAAAGCGGTATCTGCTGGCAACGGACCATCGACACGGATCGCATAACGCTCAGCCAACTCGTTGATAGCCGGAGAAATGATATTTATCTCCTCATCACCCATAGAACCATCTTCGCCCGCATGTGGATTGAGCCCCGTCACACCAATACGCGGCGAAGCGATGCCGAATTTATGGATCAGATCATGATGGGCAATCCGCACTGTTTCGACGATTCGACCGGTGGTCAGGCGCGAAAATACATCTTTTAACGGTATGTGGATCGTCACGGGAATGGCGCGTTTGTCTTTATGCGCCAGCATCATAACGGGGCGTGGGGACACACCATCTGCACGGCAAAGCGCCGCCAAAAACTCTGTGTGACCGGGATATTTGAATCCAGAATCATAAAGGTTTGCTTTGTGAATTGGCAAGGTCACAACAGCCCGTGCATGCCCGTCGCGCACCGCTGCAACGGCGTGCTCAATTGAAGCCGTCACCACTAAAGCATTGCCTTTATCAAGAAACCCGGGCGTATCAGCAGCCGATGCGCCAACTTCGATAACTGGCATAGCATCTGAGAACACGCTTTGTGCATCGGCAGCTGAATTCACCTGTTCAACAGCAACGTCCAAACCCAAGCGTTCAGCACGTGCACGTAGAAAAGTGGCGTCGCCATAAAGAGCAAAAACCGGTAGGCGCGTCGTCGCTCTGTTCGCGTATAACTGCAAAATAAGGTCTGGGCCAATACCAGCTGGCTCTCCAAGTGTCAGGGCTAGCGGCGGCAGTGCGCGTGACATTGGCGATTAGCGTCTTTCAATCGACGCTTCTTTGCGCAGCTTTTCAAGATAAGCGTCCGCTTCGGTTTCCAATTTTTCTGTACCAACATCATTGCGCAATTTGTTTTTCACAAATGTCAGGTCCTCTGCCGCGCTCTTTTGGCAGATGGCGAGCATTTGCACACCGTTCGCCACAGTGCGTGGTTTTGAAATGCTACCAACAGACAGTTTGGCCAGTTCGGCAGCAACCGGCTCTGCCAATTGGGTCGAATGGCGGCGGCCAAGCTTGCGGACTGCCGCATCACGATAAGACAGGGATAGTTCCACAGCGCTGTCGCAGCCATTGAAGTTTTTTCGATACTGATTGGCCTGCGCCGTGCGTGATTTTACAGACCCGCCTGCGGAATCTAAAAACAACACCTCCGTCAACATATAGTCGTAAGTCGTTGTTTCGCCTAATTTTTCTTTTGCAGCCAAGTCCAGATCAAGATCAGAAATTTTCACCTTTTGTCGCAACACGTTGGATACGACCGCTTGCCAGGCATATTGCGCCCGCAGCCGGTCCTTTAAGGTTTTGCTTTGCACACCCGCGGCGGTCAAAATTGTGTTGAGTTTCGCCACGCTGAGTTTGGCGTTGATTGCAATTCGGGTATAGGCTTGGTCGACAGCCTTTTCATTAGCCTCAAATCCCAGTCGCCGCGCCTCAGCTGTCTTCAGGGCTTCGTCGATTAACTCTTCTTCGGCCAATTTGCGGCGGTCACTGTTCGATTTGCCTCGACGCTCCAATCGCATAAAAAGGGCGCGTTGATTGATATCATAATCGGTGATGGTTTGACCGTTGACGACGACAGTGACTTTAGCGGCCTGGGCGGTGCTTGTTACTGACGTTAAACTAAGCAGTGCAATTAGGATTAAACCTATGATGCGCATTGAAAATTTCCCATAACTTGAATTTTTGGCTTGAATGCTGTGTTAGCATGAGTGCGCAACGAATGCGGCCTTTTTTGGAACATCCCAATCACAAAGTGTGATCATAGCCCAAATCGGCCAACATTTTGAGTTTTATTTTGACGCCAACCCGGTCGCCTTCGAGCCCGCCGCCGTTAGAACGGTAATAGACGCTGCCCTGGGTGTAATTATCATCGTAGGCGAGTGAGACACCATAATTGTTCACCTTGGCGCCAATAATGTCATATCTCACGTCAGCACCAACACTCCAATAATCGTCAACCGGCACACTTATATTGCCACCAATTTCATGCCGGTCGGCGCTCACGCCTGGGGCCATATCTGCGGATTGGTAAGCATAGTCGATGCCGCCAGAAAACAATTCTCCCGAATATTTTGCTGCAATCATCGCGCGGTCGATCGAGGCATCAGTTGGATTGATCAGCGCCTTGGTGCCCACCTCAACGCCGTCAAATGGTGCGCCTTTGGCCGCCACCACAATATGCGACAAACCATCATTGACCCCGGAGCCAATGCCTGTTTGGTTTGGGTTTGCAAGGGCTGCGCCGTTGGTGCCACCGATCTGGATTGACTGGCCGATGGCCAAATCAAACCAACGCCCATCTTCCAAGTCGGCGCGGTATGTCACCCCAAAGCTGGCGCGTGTGCCTGTCTCCTGCCGGTCCGTCCCCGAAAATCGGTTGAAGCTGAATAGGTTTGTGTCATCAAACACGAAACTTTGTGCATTGTCGTTGGTTATGCCAGGCGTCGAGCCGCCACCACGCGAAACCACTTGCAGTTGAGGGGTAACAAAGTGGGTTACACCGTCGCTCTTTGCCATCAATGGCCAACTAACATCTAAAGCAGCGATCGGCGTGAAAGAATGCGACACACTTGCGGGCGGTGCACTGGCAAGCCCGCTTGCCCCGTCATATTGTGCTAAATCGCCCCGAACGCCCAGATATGGTGAAACCAAAACACCTCCCGGCATGATCCACTGGTCGCGCCACGCGGCTTGCACCATCCCATGGGTTTTTTCGCCAGCAAATCCATCTACATACTCGGTGCCACCCACGCTTGATGAGGCATCAGCGTTGCGCGTAATGCGTGTGAGTTGGCCATCAAAAATGAATTCGCCAGCACCATTTGGCGCTTCAGCCACATATCGGCCGGTGATCGATGGCAGGACCTGGCCCTGCTTGGATTCATTGGTTGCGCCGCTATTGCCCAGCCCAACATAATATTCAGCCCGCGCGTCGATATAAGTGTCGTCCGTCAGCTGCGTGGCAAAAACACGTTGAGTGGCAAAACTACCTTCCCGACGTGCAATGCTGTAATCGACCGGGAAAGACCGATCAGAAAAGGTTGATGCTTGCGCGCCGGCTTTCCAGCCATTTTCGAAGGCGTAATCTGCGCTGCCTTGAATGCCTGCGCGCGCGTTCGTCTCACCCAGTCCGCCAGCAAACGCCGATGGATCAAGCTGATAAATGCCCCAAGCGTCGACAGCGTATTTACCGAACCCAATTTGCTTGTTCCAATTGAGTTCCCCAAGCACACCCTGGCGCGAGTAAAGTGTTGGGGTAACCGTAAGACCATATTCGGGTGCGCGCCAAACAAAACTCGGGTGCGTGACGGCAAGGCCTTTTTCTGAACTATAGGAAACACCTGTGCGCAGCAATTCCTCAACATCCGTCAATGATGGATCGGGCAAAGCGAGCCAAGGCAAATAGGCAATCGGAATCCCTGCGATTTTCAACCATGCATCGGTGAAATAAATGGTTTTCTTTTCGGTATCGCGCAATATGGTTGCCGAATTAATCCGCCAACCAATTTGGCGACCTTTTTCATCCACACAATTGCCGCAAGGCGTCAGCGAGGCGTCATCAAGCAGCAATGTGTTGCCGGGTCGAATTTCCGCATCAACGGCGCTTAGGCGCATGCCGTCAGCCGTTTCAAAAATCAAAGATTTCAAAAAACCCTGGCGAAATCCGCCGAACAATTCAGCATTGTCCGCAGTATATTGTTGGCCATCCGGGTCGCGCACGGCAACCGAACCAATCAAAATGACCTTGCCGGTCTTCTGGTCATATTCAACACGATCCGCCACCACCAAAAAACCATCGGACGACAAACGAACATTGCCTTGGGCGATCACTAGGGACGTGACATTATTGACGGTTAAATGATCAGCCGAAACCAGCATTTGGCTTGTGTTGGAGAACTGTTGATTAGCAAAAAAGTCAGTAGGGAGGAGCAGTTCCGCGCGTGCCATTTGAGTAGACGCAACAACAAGACCCAACACCGCTGTGGTGTTCAGTAAAACATGTCGCCAACTACTCCAACCCGCGTGGTTACGCGCTACACTCATCCATCTTCCTTCCACAACAGCACGCTTGTCCCGATAACAATTGCGACTATTGCAGGTCCCCATGCGGCCAACGTTGCATCCATCACCCCCGAGCTTCCTGCTCGTTCAAGCAATTTCGTGACAACATAAAGCACAAACCCCAGTACAATACCATATAGAACTTGTGACCCGGAAGTGCCGTGCCGCCGATAACCAACGGTAAATGCAAACGCAATTAACAAAGAACCAACAAGCAGCGCGGGCAGTGCCTCACCCCGGCGCAATTTCATCATTGCCGCAGATACGTTTTGATTGTCAAATTCAACATTCTGAATAAAATCGCGCAACGTAAAAATATCCATTTGATGCACAGATCCGAGTTGCAAATTGACTGATTCTCTTGTGGAGGTCGTTTCCAATTCAAAAGAGTTGAATTTACGCCTTTCGCCATCAGACGTTACAATTATGCCATTTTGCAGCAACCAGGATTTGTCGGCGAACGTCGCTTCTTGTGCAACGATTTGCCGTCCAAACTCTTGGCTGGCGTTGAATTGATAGATAGAAACGTCGCGCATTCTCAGGCCGTCATCGGATAGATTTTTCGTCCTTAAGAAGAACGTGCCATTGCGCGTCTTTTGCGCGATCCATTTGCCGTTTCCTTGGCTATTGAGCTTTGTTGATTCAACAACGCCCAGCTGTTCCTCAACCGCCATTTTTCCTTTCAATATGGCGGTTTCCCCCACGTAGCTGACAAAAAATCCAATCAAGATTGTGATGAGCGCAGGCACGGCGAAAATGCCCCATATTGAGACACCGCTTGATTTTGCAACAATCAACTCCCGGTTGTTTTGTAAGTCGATCAACCCCAATACTGAGCCAACCAATATAGAAATCGGCAGCAAATCGGTCGCCCAGCTTATGGCGGACAAGCCGACTGACGCCAATGTAATCAGCGGACGCTCAAACAGACCAAGATCGGGTCGGTTACCAACTTCGACCAATTCAATCAGCGCCACCAAGCAGAAAAACAAAAAGGTGACGAGCGCAATTGACCGCAGCATGTGATTGGCAAAATGCCTGCCCAACCTAAACATTCGCGGCCCCTTGCAAATCGCGAGGCACGGTCGAGAAAATCCCATGTCTCCAGCCAATAATTGCCGCCGGGATGAGCGGCAAGAGCGGGATCAAATATATCAGCAAAACAAAATTAGGATCACCGCCAGCGAGTTGTTTGGCGCTTGCGCCCAACACTTTGATGAAAACCCCGGTGGCAAGTATCACCACATCACCACTAATGTGCCGTTTTGTGCGCAAGGGGCGTGGCGTCATGGTCGCCACGAAAGCAAGTATCACCAGACTGAACAAATAAATCGAAGACGCCACTCGGTCGTGTAACAAAGCGACATGTCTTTGATTGGATAGGCCCGCCTGCATCAAGCCAAGAACCTCAAGGCTCGTCGGCTCGACAGCTGCAAACAGGTTTGATGCGGCAAGTTCTCTAACCGCAACGCTATAGGTGCCAAATTCGAGCGTCGACATGGTTTGCGTTTTTGTATTGAAGTACTGAATTGCGCCATCTTTGAGCTTGATGTAGAGCGTGTCATCCGCCCTTGAAAGTTGTGATTGAGCGGCAAATGTTGTCTGGTTTTTTTCCGGGTTGCGACTGTCGTGCAAAAAGAAGCCAAGGCCTGTGCCGTCCTCTGCGCGCCCTTCAATCATCAGCGTTAAATTTGGGGCGATGTCCGTAAATTGCCCCGGGCGGGAGGAATTGGCGATCAAATCTGCGTTGATCTCATCGGCGCGAAGGGCCGCAAGTTGGTTCGTTCTGGGCACCAATTGATGCGCCAGCGTGGCGTCAAAGATTATCCCGACAACCAAAAACAGTCCAATTGACTGCCACAATGGTTTCAACCCAACACTGCTATGCACGGGGAACAATTCTTTGCTGACTTGCAGAGCCCTAAGACCGCGGGACACGCCCAGCGCCACACAAATATACAAAATGATGC
>NZ_JBLIAI010000047.1:0-21592 GCF_047634455.1 Maritalea sp. | reverse complement strand
TGTGCCGATCGCGATGGAAGCGCAACTGCGCTTCGCTATTCGTGAAGGTGGCCGTACCGTTGGTGCCGGCGTCGTTTCAAAAATCATCGAGTAGTCTTTTAAAGTCTTAGACCGAATTTAGGGCGGCCTTTTGGTCGCCCTTTTTATTGTAATTTCTCAAGTTTCAGCCGCCCATTGTGGCAACAAAACGCGTTACGCTATTTTCGGTAAAACTAGCGTTTGGAATATGGGTTTGTTTTGCTTATCGTGCCTTTGCCGCACTGTGTTCTGCTGTGATTCAATTTGGCCGAACAATTTGTGTAAAAAAGCGGCTTGTGTGCTTTGGTGAAACTGGCTACGTGCCAGAGGAGATGCGTTATGACGAATATGATATTGGTAGTGCTTGCACTTTATTTTGTGCAGCTTTATACGCCCGCGATTATGCGGTTCTCACAAATTGGTTTGAACCGCTATGTGGGCAGTCGCGATGATTTGCCCTCGCTGCCTTTGTCGGGGCAACGCGCGGAGCGGGCGCTGACCAATCTACAAGAAAGCCTATTTCTGTTTTTGCCGCTCGCGATCTTGTCGATTGTAAAGGGCTACGAGGTTGCCGCATTGGGTGGGGCTGAATTGTTTTTGGGCGCACGGGTGGTTTATGTTGTCGCCTATATTTTGGCGGTACCGTGGTTGCGCTCGATTGTTTGGGTTGTCGGCTTTGCGGGTCTTGTGATTATGGCATTGCCATTTTTCGGGTAGAAATATCAAAAAAGCACATAATTGGACTTGAATGAATTGGCCGTTGGCATTAGACCTTGCCAGCGGCTTTCGTCGCTTCATGCAGGGGTGTAGCTCAGTTGGTAGAGCATCGGTCTCCAAAACCGAGGGTCGTGAGTTCGAGTCTCTCCGCCCCTGCCATTTAAATCATTGAAATTGTTGGTATAAATGGATTGTGAAATTTTCGCAAATACAAAGGTTTGACAGTTTTTTTCGAAGGTTTGACAATCTCGACCCGGTTTGGGTTAGAAGTAGCGTGCTAACTGGACTTAAAGAACTGTACGCAGGTACTGATGTTTGTACAAATATGATGAGCCATAAATGACAAAGCTTGCTGGGGAATTGCGGGTTGATTTTGTCAGTGGCGCTGTTGCGCATCGGCTGCGGTTTGGCGGCGGGCGCGGGCAGGCGCTGCCCAAGGCAATGGGTTTGCGCGCGGGCAAAACGCCAACGATTATTGACGCGACCGCCGGGTTGGGTCGGGATGCTTTTTTGTTGGCTTCGCTTGGTGCGCAAGTTGTATTGATCGAACGCTCGGAACAAATGCAAGCTTTGTTGGTTGACGGCATGCAGCGGGCTTTTGATGAGGGCGGTGAGTTTCGTGACATTATTGGTCGCATGACCCTGGTGAAAGGCGATGCCAAACACCTGTTGCCTGAATTGGCAGGCGAAGCGATTTTGATTGATCCCATGCATCCTGAACGGAAAAACTCGGCGCTTGTGAAGCGTGAGCTACGTCAGGTGCGCGAGATTGTTGGGGCTGACCATGATGCTGCTGATCTGGTGCGTGTGGCACTCAAACATGCACAGAATCGCGTGGTGCTGAAGTGGCCTGCAAAGGCTGATCCGATTGAGGGCATACAAAAGTGTTCCCATCAAATTCTAGGAAAATCCACCCGCTATGATGTTTTTATGGTGGGTTGAATAGGAATTGCTGCGCGGGTGCATGGGCAAATTGTAATCTACCTGTCCAAAGCTTAATTTGGCCGGTCGAATTTGCGCCCCTATGTTTTTAGGGAGCCGGGGGGCCAAAGGATCAAATGATGACTTTTAGGCAAAATTCAAAAACGATATTTGCAGCGCTTGCCCTGGTTGCACCAATGCTAACGACGCCAGTTTATGCGCACGATAATAAACTTCCGTTGGGTGACGGGCAGGTTTCGTCCTCAGCGCAATCTGATAATGTTTATTCTTGCCAACAACGCTTCAACCCAAATGCGCCGGGCGCACAGGCAAGCGGCGACTGGATTGTGGGTGACAATTGGTATCCTGAATTAAAGCCGACGGTGGACGGCGATGTGATGTGGGCTGGCGGCGGCGTGCAAGTCAGTTTGAGCGGCAACACACGCGTCATAATTTCTGATTTACTGCCAACCCACGCAACGGGTGTTTATCCCGTACAGCGCAGTGACGACGCGGTTAATTATGATCGCAATCCAAATTCGATCAAGGCACAAAACTTTTCGTTGGAACTGCCAGCGCAACCAGAGGTCGCGAGTTCTGTAAGTTGTGTGCCAATGGGCATGATCGGCATTTCATTGAGCGGGGCCGCGATTTTTAATGCGCTTGATGCGCGCGGTGATGATGCACCAGCGCATGAAATTCAGGACGATTGTGGCGGCCATCCGGAGCGCGAGGGCATGTATCACTATCACAACGCCTCCAGCTGCATGGTGTCTCAGGCAGAAACATCTGACGGGCATTCAGGGCTTGTTGGTTATGCCTTAGATGGTTTTGGTATTTATGGCGTGGAAGGAGCTAACGCAAAGCACTTGAGTAATGATGATCTGGATGCGTGTCATGGCCACACCGAAACAGTGGTTTGGGATGATACAGAGCAAGACATTTATCATTATCACCTGACGGATGAGTATCCATACACAATCGGTTGTTTTGTTGGCACGCCCGTGAAATAGCATCGGGCGTGGTAGCAAAAATTCAATAATGTGGTTAGAGATAGAATTCTAGCATCCTATTGGAGTTGCAAACATGCCTGCTGATTTGAGTTCACATTTTCGCGAAGTTGTGGTTCGTAACAACGCCAAAGAGAATCTTGCATTTTCTGAAAGTGAACGCACAGCGGTTTATCGGGCAATAAAAACACGGCGCGATGTGCGTGATCAGTTTTTGCCCACGCCAATTCAAGAAGATGTTTTACGTCGGATTTTGGGCGCTGCACACGCGGCGCCCTCTGTTGGTTTCATGCAACCTTGGAATTTTTTGCTGATCAAATCGTTGGCGCAACGCCAAAAAGTCGAATGCGCTTTTAGGACGGCACAGGCCGAAGAGGCAGAGCAGTTTGTCGGTGAACGCAAGGCATTATACCAAAATCTAAAGCTTGAGGGCATCGTCAAGGCACCGCTCAATATTTGCGTTACTTGTGACCCCAATCGTAATGGCAAAACAGGAATAGGGCGGACTCACAATCCTCAGATGGCGCAATATAGCACCGTTTGTGCGGTGCAAAATCTCTGGCTGGCTGCGCGCGCCGAGGGCGTCGGCGTGGGGTGGGTTTCAATATATCACGAAGCGCAAATGCGGCAGATCCTAGACATCCCAGAGGGAATTGAAATCATTGCTTATCTTTGTGTGGGATATGTGGATGAGCTTTATGAGGAACCTGAGCTTCAAATAAAGGGCTGGCGCCAACGATTGCCGCTTGATGATCTGATTATGCACGAAAGTTGGGAAAAGCAATGAGCGAAGAGGCAGCTTTGGCTGGGGACAAGGGCGATTGGTATGTCAGCAAGACTTTGGTCATTGCTTGGGTGCTGATCTTTTTCCCGGTCGGCCTCTATGGCGTGTGGAAAAGTGATGATTTCATCAAGAATGTGAAGTTTGGGATCAGCGTTGCCTGTGTCATGGGCTTTTTCAGCCTGGGTATTAATTTCACCAGCCCGATTTATATGTTTGGGCTTTTCCCTATCGCTCTTGTGTTGCTTTGGCGTGATAAAGACATCAGCAACATGCTAACGATGAAGTTTGCAGCGGCTTATCCCGTTGTGCTGGCGTTTGCGCTTCTGATTGCGCCTTTATTACCGGAAATTGCATTTCTGTAATTCGTGCCGCTATTGCCTTGTTCCCCGCAGGTTATCGCTTGCATCGTTTCAAGCTCAGGCAATAGAAGAGGCGTAGTTCAAATTCTGCCGCTGCTACAGGATCGCAAATGAACCTCCAATTTGATCAGGGACCGAATGATACGCCTGTGCGTTTTTGCGATCCGATCAACATTATTCAAGCCAACGAAATTGCCGATGTGCCTGCGGCGTTGGCGGCGTTGGATGCTGCATGCATAAGCGGGAAATGGCTCGCCGGTTACGCCACTTATGAACTTGGCTATGCGCTGGAAGCCTGTTTGCATCACAGAATGCCCAGCAATCGGCGTTTGCCATTGTTGCGTTTTGGGGTGTTTGATGACAGCGATGAAGTGTCGATGCCATTGGGAAACGCGAAGCTGGATGAACTGCGACCCAGATGGGATGAGCAGACCTATCGCAAGGTTTTCGATGTGGTGCATGACTATATTGAAGCGGGCGACATTTATCAGGCGAACCTGACCTTTCCAATTGATGGACGGTATGATGGTGATCTTGATCAGCTTTACGCCGCTCTATCTGGCGTGCAGCCAGTGAGATATGGCGCACGAGTAGATCAAACAAATTTGCCAAGCATACTTTCTCGTTCGCCTGAATTGTTTTTCTCCACGTCAGCGGATGGCAGAATACAAACACGTCCGATGAAGGGCACCCAACCGCGCGCTGAAAACCCTCAGGAGGATGCGCGGCGTCGGAATTTTTTGGCTAAAGATCAGAAAAACCGCGCCGAAAATCTGATGATTGTTGATCTGATGCGCAATGATCTGTCGCGGATCTCTGAAATTGGGTCCGTCAAAGTGCCAGAACTGTTTCAAGTGGAGAGTTTTGCCACAGTGCATCAAATGACCAGTTTGGTGCAGGGGCTACTGAGAAAAGACGTGCGGCTGGGTGGTATATTGCAAGCGCTGTTTCCTTGCGGGTCGATCACCGGTGCGCCAAAAATCCGGGCGATGGAAGTGATCAATGATTTGGAGCCTTGGCCGCGCGATATCTATTGCGGCAGCATCGGCTGGTTTGCACCAGATGGTCGAAGCGAGTTTAATGTGGCCATCCGCACCTTGATGGTTGAAAATAGTCATGTGACGTTGAATGTGGGGGGCGGTGTTGTTTATGACAGTACCGCAACATCTGAATATGAAGAGGCATTATGGAAAGCGCGCTTCGCGACCATGCTCCAAAAGACCTAAGAGTTTTTGAGACCATGTTATGGACGCCAGACAAAGGCGTGCATCGGTTGGATCTGCATCTGGCGCGGCTCACGCGTGGCTGCGCGCAGCTTGGGATTGAAGCGGGGAACATTGCGAGTATTCTATCCGTGATCAAAGGAGCTGGCCCCCAGCGACTTCGCCTATCTGTTGGTTTTGAAAATGACGTTCAAATCGAAACTTGGGATTTTGTGCCTTTGCCGCCGGACACGGTTTGGACAATTGCGATAGCTGAAGAGCGTGTGCGTTCAGATGATCCGTGGTTGCAAACCAAAACCACTCAGCGAGAATTGTACAACCAGTTGCGGGCTGAATTGCCCAAAGGCATAGACGAGCTGATTGTTCTGAATGAGCGCGGCGAAGTATGCGAAGGCACAATCACGAACTTATATGCGGACTTGGGCGAGGGGTTTGTTACGCCGCCTTTGTCGTCTGGCTTGCTGCCCGGCATCTTGCGTCAAGAATTGTTGGAGTGCGGCAAAGCGCGCGAAATGGTTTTGCGGCCGAACGATCTAAAGAGCGCGGTTTCTCTATATGTAGGCAATTCCCTGCGTGGAATGATCAAAGCGCAATTGGTTTAGACCCTAACTGAATAGGCACGAAACGACACAAAAGCAGGCAATGCCCGAATGGATATCTGGGTTCCGCTATTGAAAACCGGTCAACAATTCTATATAAATGACGCACCGCAGGTTCGGACCGCCAAATCACACTGATTTATGAGCGCCAAAAGGGGTTGCGTTTTGATTTCTTAAGGTTTATTACACCACTTCCAGCCGTGCGGGCGACTCGCGCGGCTATTTGGTTATGGGCACACGGACATAGTTTCGTGTTGAAACTCAAGGGAATTTTATGGCTCGGACAAATCCGTTCACATTTTTGCAGCAAGTCCGTACGGAAGTTGCAAAGGTCGTATGGCCGACCCGAAATGAAACTTTGGTTTCAACCATCATGGTTTTGGTCATGGTGACACTGGCAAGTGTGTTCTTTTTATTGGCGGACCAAATTGTAGCTTGGTTTGTAGGATTGCTGCTTAGCATTGGCTAAGCATTGTAAAGTGAACGGCAAGGTTTTTTACTGATGGCAAAACGCTGGTATATCGTCCAGGCCTATTCAAACTTCGAGCGCAAAGTCGCCGAGTCTATTCAAGAGAAGATTATCGCTTCAGGGCTTGATCATCTTTTTGATGCTGTGCTCGTGCCAACCGAGAAGGTTGTTGAAGTGCGCCGCGGCCGCAAGGTTGATGCAGAGCGCAAATTTTTTCCCGGTTATGTTCTTGTGAAAATGGAATTGACCGACGAAGCATTTCACCTGATCAAGAATACGCCAAAGGTTACGGGTTTCTTGGGATCACAGCATAAGCCGATCCCAATTTCAGAAGCCGAAGCGAATTCGATTTTGCATCAGGTACAAGAAGGTGTTGAGCGACCTAAACCATCAATCAGCTTTGAGGTTGGTGAATCTGTTCGCGTGGCGGACGGGCCGTTTGCTAGCTTTAACGGGATTGTTGAAGAAGTTGACGAGGAGCGCGCTCGCCTCAAAGTTGAAGTTTCTATTTTCGGTCGGGCTACTCCGGTCGAGTTGGAATATGGTCAGGTTGAAAAAGCCTAACCATTAAATCGTGTGGGAGAGGGTGCTGGTTAGCCATATCAGCGCATCAAACCTTGCACCACACTGTTGTGAATGCCCGCATGATGCGGGCGCATTTGAAAAGGCAACAAAATGGCAAAGAAGATTGAGGGCTACTTGAAGCTCCAAGTGCCGGCTGGCGCTGCTACGCCGTCACCCCCGATTGGTCCTGCTTTGGGTCAACGCGGTTTGAACATCATGGAATTCTGTAAGGGTTTCAACGCTGCAACTCAGGAAATGGAAAAAAGTTCACCGATTCCGGTAACGATTACCATTTTCGCGGACAAAAGCTTCACCTACACAATGAAGCAACCGCCTGTGAGCTATTTCTTGTTGAAAGCTTTGGGCTTGCCTAAAGGTTCACAAAAGCCTGGTCATGAAGTTGCGGGTAAGATTACGCAAGACCAGTTGCGCGAAATCGCAGAAAAGAAAATCCAAGATCTAAACGCGGACACAATTGAAGCAGCGATGGCACAAATCGCAGGTTCAGCTCGCGCTATGGGTCTTGAGGTTCAGGGGTAACGAGAATGGCTAAACTAGGTAAACGTTCTGTCGCTGCTCGTGAAGCTGTTGACCGCAAAAAACTCTACACATTGGACGAAGCTATTGCGCTTGTAAAAAGCAATGCAACTGCCAAGTTCGATGAAACAATCGAAGTTGCAATTAACTTGGGTGTTGATCCTCGCCATGCTGACCAAATGGTTCGCGGTGTAGTCGCGCTACCAAATGGTACGGGCCGTACGGTCCGGGTTGCTGTTTTTGCTCGTGATGCGAAAGCTGACGAAGCAACAGCCGCTGGTGCTGATATTGTTGGTGCTGAAGATCTTGTTGAAGAAGTGCTTAAAGGCAACATCAACTTTGATCGTTGTATCGCAACGCCAGACATGATGCCACTTGTTGGTCGTTTGGGTAAAGTTTTGGGTCCTCGTAACCTGATGCCAAACCCGAAAGTGGGCACAGTGACACCTGACGTGAAAACTGCTGTTGAAGCTGCAAAAGCGGGTTCAGTTGAGTTCCGCGTTGAAAAAGCAGGTATTTTGCACGCTGGAGTTGGTAAGGCTTCATTTGAAGACGCCCAATTGGCTGAGAACGTAAAAGCGTTTGCCGATGCGGTTCAAAAAGCTAAACCGGCTGGTGCAAAAGGTACGTACATGTTGCGTGTTGCGCTGACATCATCAATGGGCCCTGGCGTTCATGTTGATGTGTCTTCAGTTCAAGCTTAACGGCTGAGCGAAGACGAACGCTTGCGCGTTCATACAAAAGAATTCGGGTGGTTTTAATCACCCGATTTCAAGTTCCGGGCAACTGGGATTTGGGTTAAGACCTGTCCGAGACTGTAGGCGCTTCGCAAGAGGCTTAATATTCCAGCCAACAATAGACGGCGTGACAACCGACACAGAATTCGCCCGAATGGGTAAAATCATGTTTCGGTTCGAACAAACCAGTTTTGCCCAAGCTTTGTTTGGTCACTTCAGGTTGGCAGGCATTTCACCGTTGTTTTGTCTTGTTTGATCTGATTTGGGCAAGCGAAACATCAAAACTGTAACGGTTTGAGGAACTCCTTGAACCTTTAGTGGAGAGAAGCAGTGGATAAAGCGGAAAAGCAAGAGCTGATCTCGTCATTGCAAGATGCGTTTAACGCGTCTGGTTCTGTCGTTGTCGCTCATTATTCAGGCTTAACAGTCGCCAAAATGGAAGATCTGCGCGTGCAGATGAAACAAGCTGGTGGCCAAGTCAAAGTTGCGAAGAACCGCCTTGCCAAGCTCGCTCTTGAAAATGCTGATATTGCGGATTTCGGTGAATTTCTTACCGGTCCAACAGTTCTAACCTATGCGGCAGATCCTATTACGGCAGCAAAAATTTCTGCCAAGTTCGCCAAAGCTAACGACAAGTTCGTTATTCTTGGCGGCGCGATGGGTGAAACCAAACTCGACTCTACACAAGTCGCGGCATTGGCTGAACTTCCAAGTCTTGATGAATTGCGTGCGAAACTTGCTGGTCTGGTTAAACAACCTGCAACAAATATCGCTGCAATCCTTAATGCACCTGGCGGGCAAATTGCTCGAGTTATCTCAGCATATTCTACAAAGGGCGAAGAAGCGGCATAGCGCCTTCGCGTCAAAACCACAGTTCGAATTGAAATTTAAAGGAAAATACAATGGCTGATCTAGCAAAGCTCGTTGACGATCTATCTGCCCTAACTGTTTTGGAAGCTTCAGAGCTTTCTACAATGTTGGAAGAAAAATGGGGCGTTTCTGCTGCGGCTCCAGTTGCAGCTGCTGCTGCTGGCGGCGCTGCTGTTGAAGCTGCTGAAGAGCAAACAGAATTCGATGTAATTCTGACTTCTGCAGGCGAAAAGAAAATCAACGTGATTAAAGAAGTTCGCGCAATCACTGGTCTTGGCTTGAAAGAAGCTAAAGACCTTGTTGAAGGTGCACCTAAAGCTGTTAAAGAAGGCGTTTCAAAAGCTGAAGCTGAAGAGCTTAAAGCTAAACTTGAAGCCGCTGGCGCAGGTGTTGAACTTAAGTAAGTCTTTGGAAGTGACGCGGTATAAGCGCCGCGTCACTTTCTTCTCGCTTGGCGTAATTCGAGCGAAATAAACTGGTCCGTTACATCTGGCGGGCGAAGTTGCGGTAAACAAACAACAGGGCAGATGTCCCGAGTACCGACGGCTGATTGTCGGTATTCTGGACAGTTGCCCTTAAAGCATTTCAAAACATAGGAGCGGGCATGACCACCACCTATCAGGGTCGTCGCAAAGTACGCAAATCCTTTGGCAGCATTCGAGAAGTCATCGAAATGCCAAACCTAATTGAAGTTCAAAAAGCATCATATGATCAGTTTTTGATCGTTGACGCCCCAGAGGGTGGTCGCGAGGACAAGGGTCTTCAGTCAGTCTTTAAGTCAGTATTTCCAATTTCTGACTTTGCAAACACAGCGTCATTAGACTTTGTGTCTTATGAGTTTGAACAACCAAAATATGATGTAGATGAATGTCGTCAGCGCGACATGACATTTGCTTCGCCGCTAAAGGTCACACTGCGTCTGATCGTGTTTGAAATCGACGAAGAAACTGGCGCGAAGTCTGTCAAAGACATCAAAGAACAAGACGTCTATATGGGTGACATGCCCTTTATGACGGGCAATGGTACGTTTGTTGTGAACGGCACCGAGCGTGTTATCGTGTCTCAAATGCACCGGTCACCTGGTGTGTTTTTTGATCACGATAAAGGCAAATCGCACTCATCGGGCAAATTGTTGTTTGCTGCGCGGATTATTCCATACCGTGGCTCATGGCTTGATATTGAATTTGATGCAAAAGATGTGGTTTATGCCCGCATCGACCGTCGCCGCAAAATCCCTGTAACATCTTTGCTCAAAGCGTTGGGCATGGATGCTGAGGAAATCCTTAGTACATATTACAAAACCATTTCGTACGACCGTGCGAATGATGGTTGGCGCCAGCCATTTGATTGGGAGAAGTTGCGCGGCACGAAGCCGTTAACGGACCTTATCAATGCGGATAATGGTGACGTTGTTCATGAAGCCGGCAAAAAAGTGTCTGCACGTGCGGCGAAAAAGCTTCACGAAGGCGGCATGACTCACGCATTTGTTGAAGATGCTGATCTGTTCGGCAATTATGTTGCAGAAGATTTGATCAATATCGAAACGGGTGAAATCTACGCTGAAGCGGGCGACGAAATTGACGATGTCATGTTGGCGAAGTTGGTTGAAGCTGGTTTTGAGACTATTCCGCTGCTCGACATTGACCATGTGAATGTGGGTGCGTATTTGCGCAACACATTGGCGCTCGACAAAAACGAATCCCGTGAAGATGCGTTGTTTGATATCTATCGCGTGATGCGTCCGGGCGAGCCACCGACCATTGAAACTGCTGAAGCAATGTTTGAATCATTGTTCTTTGATTCTGAGCGTTATGACCTTTCTGCGGTTGGCCGTGTGAAAATGAACATGCGTTTGGACATTGAATGCGAAGACACTGTTCGGGTTCTGCGTAAAGAAGATATTGTTGAAGTTGTTCGTACTTTGGTCAACCTGCGGGATGGCAAAGGCGACATTGACGACATCGACAACCTTGGTAACCGTCGGGTGCGTTCAGTTGGCGAGTTGATGGAAAACCATTACCGTCTTGGCTTGTTGCGCATGGAACGTGCGATCAAAGAACGTATGTCATCTGTCGAAATCGACACGGTGATGCCGCAAGATTTGATCAACGCCAAACCTGCCGCTGCAGCGGTTCGTGAGTTCTTTGGTTCCTCACAGCTTTCCCAGTTTATGGATCAGACCAACCCACTTTCTGAGATCACGCATAAGCGTCGTCTTTCAGCGCTTGGCCCTGGTGGTTTGACACGTGAACGTGCTGGCTTTGAAGTTCGTGACGTTCATACAACGCACTATGGTCGTATCTGCCCAATTGAAACACCAGAGGGTCCAAACATTGGTTTGATCAACTCTTTGGCGACATTTGCGCGCGTCAACAAGTATGGCTTTATTGAAGCGCCATACCGTAAAGTTGTTGATGGCAAAGTGACTGACGACGTTGTTTATCTTTCAGCGATGGAAGAAGCAAAATACAATGTTGCACAGGCCAATGCGAAATTGGCCGATGACGGTTCATTTGCAAATGATCTGGTGACATCGCGTCATGCGGGTGAGGTGTCGTTGACCCCTCGCGAAGCGATTGACTTGATGGACGTTTCACCAAAACAAGTTGTGTCGGTCGCGGCGTCGCTTATTCCATTCTTGGAAAACGATGATGCGAACCGTGCTTTGATGGGCTCAAACATGCAGCGTCAGGCTGTGCCATTGCTTCGTGCACAGGCACCGTTTGTTGGTACGGGCATGGAAGCTGTTGTGGCACGTGATAGTGGTGCGGCGATTGTTGCGAAACGCCCTGGTATTGTTGATCAGGTGGATGCGACACGGATTGTTATTCGTGCGACGCAAGAAACCGATGCTTCAAAATCGGGTGTGGACATTTACACTTTGATGAAGTTCCAGCGGTCAAACCAATCATCATGCATCAACCAACGTCCGTTGGTGGTTGTTGGTGATCATGTTGATGCGGGCGATACAATTGCTGATGGCCCATCAACTGATATGGGCGATTTGGCACTTGGTCGTAACGTGCTGGTCGCGTTTATGCCTTGGAATGGCTACAACTACGAAGATTCAATCCTACTTTCTGAGAACATTGTAAAAGACGATGTCTTTACCTCTGTTCACTTGGAAGAATTCGAAGTGATGGCGCGGGATACCAAATTGGGCCCTGAGGAAATCACACGCGATATTCCAAATGTTTCGGAAGAAGCTTTGAAAAACCTCGACGAAGCCGGCATTGTGCATATTGGTGCGGACGTTGAAGCGGGCGACATTTTGGTGGGTAAGATCACGCCAAAAGGCGAAAGCCCAATGACACCGGAAGAAAAGCTCTTGCGGGCAATCTTTGGGGAAAAAGCTTCTGACGTTCGTGACACATCATTGCGTGTTCCGCCTGGGGATGCAGGCACGGTGATTGAAGTGCGTGTGTTTAACCGCCACGGCATCGACAAAGACGAACGTGCGATGTCCATCGAACGTGAAGAGATTGAACGTCTTGCAAAAGACCGCGACGACGAGCAATCAATTCTTGATCGGAACGTATTTGCGCGTCTCAAAGAAATGTTGTTTGGCAAGGAAGCCACTGCTGGGCCTAAGGGCTATATTGCAGGCACCAAATTGAATGATGTGGTGTTTGAAAGCCAGCCCCGTTCTAAGTGGTGGCAGTTTGCAGTTGATGATGACAAAGTCATGTCTGAAATCGAAGCGCTGCAAGGTCAGTATGACGACAGCCGCAAACAGCTTGAACAACGTTTCATCGACAAAGTTGATAAGCTTCAGCGTGGTGACGAATTGCCACCAGGCGTGATGAAGATGGTCAAAGTCTTTGTTGCGACTAAGCGCAAAATCCAATCTGGCGATAAAATGGCCGGCCGTCACGGCAACAAGGGTGTGGTGTCTCGTATCATGCCTGTTGAAGATATGCCTCACTTGGCTGACGGCACACCAGTTGACATCGTTTTGAACCCACTTGGCGTGCCAAGTCGGATGAATGTTGGTCAAATTCTGGAAACGCATCTTGGCTGGGCTTGTGCTGGCATGGGCCGACGCATTGGTGAAATGTACGATACCTATCGTCGTGAAGGTCAAACCAATATCGAGCCGCTACGTACTGAGCTGAATGAGCTTTATGCTGGCGACGATTATGTGACCGACCTTGATGATGACAGCATTGTGCGTTTGTCTGAATATTTGGGCGCCAATGGCGTTTCAATCGCAACACCAGTATTTGATGGTGCGAAGGAAGCTGACATCGTTGTGATGCTTGAAAGAGCAGGGCTTGCAGCTTCTGGTCAGTCTCGCTTGATTGATGGACGTACGGGTGAAGAGTTCGATCGTGATGTGACTGTTGGTTACATTTACATGCTCAAACTGGGTCACATGGTGGACGATAAAATCCACGCGCGTTCCATTGGACCATACTCGCTTGTTACCCAGCAGCCGCTTGGTGGTAAAGCACAGTTTGGTGGTCAACGCTTTGGTGAGATGGAAGTTTGGGCGCTTGAGGCTTACGGCGCGGCTTATACGCTTCAAGAAATGCTCACTGTAAAATCAGATGATGTTGCGGGGCGGACAAAAGTCTACGAAGCCATTGTGCGGGGCGATGACACATATGAAGCTGGTATTCCAGAAAGCTTTAATGTGTTGATCAAAGAAATCAGATCATTGGGTCTCAATGTTGAATTGAGTACTGCAAATGAAGATGACTTTGAGGATGAGGAAGAGCAGGAACAGATCGAACAAGGTCAACCTGCAGACGCTGCCGAGTAATCGAGTAGTACCCTTAATCGCTTAATTTTTCCGCAGGTATTGAAGGGGTTTGGAGACGTCCAGCCCCGCCTGCAACATAGGAGATACGAAATTGAACCATCAAGTCATGGATCTTTTCAATCCGCAGGCTCAGGCACAAGTATTTGATCAAGTTAAGATCAATATTGCTAGCCCTGAGAAAATTCTAAGCTGGTCTTTTGGTGAAATTAAAAAGCCCGAAACGATCAATTACCGTACGTTTAAACCAGAACGTGACGGCCTTTTTTGTGCACGCACATTTGGCCCGCAAAAAGACTATGAATGTCTTTGCGGCAAATATAAGCGCATGAAGTTTAAAGGCGTGATCTGTGAGAAATGTGGCGTTGAAGTCACCTTGTCTCGGGTTCGTCGTGAGCGCATGGGCCACATCGAATTGGCGGCTCCGGTTGCGCACATTTGGTTCTTGAAATCACTTCCATCTCGTATCGCGCTCTTGCTCGATATGACGTTGAAGGATGTCGAGCGGGTGCTTTATTTCGAGCACTATGTTGTCATTGAACCAGGTTTGAGCCCGTTCTCTGTTAATCAGCTCATTACCGAAGAAGAATATATCGACGCGCAAGACGAGTATGGTGCCGATAGCTTTACGGCAATGATCGGTGCGGAAGCCATTCGCGAAATGTTGGCGTCACTCGACTTGGAAAAGTTGGCGGCTCAACTTCGTGTTGAAATTGCAGAAGCAACCACAGAATTGAAGCCTAAGAAATTGGGCAAGCGCTTGAAAGTTGTTGAGCAGTTCATCGTTTCAGGGAACCGCCCTGAATGGATGATCATGACGGTGATCCCGGTTATTCCGCCTGAATTGCGCCCATTGGTGCCTTTGGATGGTGGCCGATTTGCAACGTCTGATTTGAACGATCTTTATCGTCGTGTGATCAACCGGAATAACCGTTTGAAGCGTTTGATGGAGCTTCGCGCGCCTGACATCATCATCCGTAACGAAAAACGGATGTTGCAAGAATCTGTTGATGCGTTGTTTGACAATGGTCGTCGTGGCCGTACCATTACTGGTGCGAACAAGCGTCCGTTGAAGTCACTTTCAGACATGCTGAAAGGTAAGCAGGGCCGTTTCCGTCAGAACTTGCTTGGTAAACGTGTCGATTATTCTGGTCGTTCAGTTATTACTGTTGGTCCTGAATTGAAACTGCATCAATGTGGTTTGCCGAAAAAGATGGCGCTTGAATTGTTCAAGCCGTTTATCTATTCGCGTCTTGAAGCCAAGGGGCTTTCGACCACTGTTAAGCAAGCGAAGAAACTGGTTGAAAAAGAGCGTCCTGAAGTTTGGGATATCTTGGACGAAGTTATTCGTGAGCACCCAGTGATGTTGAACCGTGCGCCTACATTGCACCGTTTGGGCATTCAAGCGTTTGAACCAACATTGATCGAAGGTAAAGCTATCCAGCTTCACCCGCTGGTTTGTGCGGCGTTTAACGCTGACTTTGACGGTGACCAAATGGCGGTACACGTACCGCTTTCTTTGGAAGCGCAGTTGGAAGCACGTGTATTGATGATGTCGACCAACAACATCTTGCACCCCGCCAACGGTCAGCCGATCATTGTGCCGTCGCAAGATATTGTTTTGGGCCTCTATTATCTGTCGTTGGTGTCAGACAATGAGCCTGGTGAGGGCATGGCATTCGCTTCTATGGGCGAAATTGAACATGCGCTTTCACGTGGCATCATCACCTTGCACACCAAAATCAAAGGCCGGTACACAAACGTTGACGCGGAAGGTAACACGTACACGCAAATTCATGAGACCACTCCTGGCCGCATGATGATTGCACAATTGTTACCCAAGAGCGACAAAGTGCCGTTTGAAGCGTGCAATCAGTTGATGACCAAGAAAATGGTCTCGAAATTGATCGACACGGTTTACCGTGGTTGTGGTCAAAAAGAGACTGTGATTTTTTGTGACCAAGTGATGGAACTTGGTTTCCGTCACGCGTGTAAAGCTGGTATTTCGTTTGGTAAGGATGACATGGTTATCCCTGACACCAAAGCGAAGATTGTTGATGATACACGTCACCAAGTTGAAGAGTTTGAACAGCAATATAATGACGGCTTGATCACACGCGGCGAGAAGTACAACAAAGTTGTTGATGCTTGGGCCAAATGTGGTGACAAAGTTGCCGACGAGATGATGGCTCGGATTTCATCTGTACAGATGGACGAAGAGACAGGTCGTCAAAAACCGATCAACTCGGTTTACATGATGGCACACTCCGGTGCGCGTGGATCACCAGCTCAAATGAAGCAGCTTGCCGGTATGCGTGGCTTGATGGCGCGTCCAGATGGCGGCATTATTGAGACACCGATTATCTCAAACTTTAAAGAAGGTCTGACCGTTAACGAGTACTTTAACTCGACCCACGGTGCCCGTAAGGGCTTGGCTGATACAGCGATGAAAACCGCGAACTCGGGTTATTTGACCCGTCGTTTGGTGGACGTTGCGCAGGATTGCATCATTACCGCATGGGATTGTGGAACTGATGATGGTCTGACCATGACGCCGATTATTGATAGTGGTAATATCATCGCTTCAATCGGTAGCCGCATTCTTGGCCGGACTTCTGCTGAAGACATTTTGCACCCTAAAACTGGCGAAGTGCTGGTTAAAAAGGGCGTGTTGATGGACGAAGCAGATGCGGACCGCGTTGAAGAAGGCAAGGTTAACTCGGTTAAGATCCGTTCTGTTCTTACATGTAAGCAGCGTCACGGGGTTTGTGGCAGTTGTTATGGACGCGATCTGGCTCGTGGTACGCCTGTCAATATGGGTGAAGCCGTTGGTGTTATCGCGGCTCAATCAATTGGTGAACCGGGTACTCAGCTCACCATGCGTACGTTCCATATTGGTGGTACAGCGCAGGTTGTTGACAGCTCATTCATTGAAGCCAACCACGCCGGTACAGTGTCGTTCCGCAATGGTAACATCGCAAAAGATAGCGAGGGCAAATGGGTCAATATGAGCCGTTCGTTGCAACTGGTTATCACGGGTGAAGACGGTGCCGAACTTGGGCATCATAAAGTGCCATACGGTTCAACGCTTAAAGTTGAAACCGGTGACACTATCAGTGCTGGTCAGCGGGTAGCTGAGTGGGATCCATATGTTCGTCCGATCTTGACAGAAATTGCGGGTGAAATCGGGTTTGAGGACCTGGTTGATGGTGCATCTGTTTCGGAACAAACTGACGAGGCCACAGGCTTTACCAAACGCTTGGTTATCGACTGGCGTTCGAACCCACGTGGTGATCATCTTAAGCCTGCTTTGACCGTTATGGGCAAAGATGGCAAAATCGCCAAATTGGACCGAGGTGGTGACGCCCGTTACCTGTTGTCAGTGGACGCGGTTATTGCGGCTGAGCCGGGCTCGAAAGTGGGCCCAGGTGACGTGATTGCCCGTATTCCACTTGAGAGCGCGAAAACAAAAGACATTACCGGTGGTTTGCCACGGGTAGCGGAATTGTTTGAGGCACGTCGTCCGAAAGATCACGCAATCATTGCGGAAATCGATGGGACAATTCGCTTCGGTCGTGACTACAAGAACAAACGTCGTATCGTTATCGAACCTCAAGATGAGACAATGGAGCCAGCGGAATATCTTATTCCAAAAGGTAAACCATTCCACCTTCAAGAGGGCGATCCGATTGAGCGTGGCGAATACATTCTGGATGGCAACCCAGCACCACACGACATCCTGGCTATTAAGGGTGTTGAAGAACTGGCAAGATATCTGGTGAATGAAATTCAAGAGGTTTACCGCTTGCAAGGTGTGGGCATCAACGACAAACACATCGAAACGATTGTTCGTCAGATGCTGCAAAAAGTTGAGATTAACGACCCAGGTGATTCAGGTCTGATCAAAGAAGAAAATATTGACCAGATCGATTTTGATGAACTCAATGAACGCTTGATCGCTGATGGCCGTAAGCCAGCAGTTGGTTCGCCCGTTCTGTTGGGTATCACCAAAGCGTCACTGCAAACGCGTTCGTTCTTCTCAGCGGCGTCATTCCAAGAGACAACACGCGTGCTCACCGAGGCTGCTGTTAGCGGCAAGGCGGATCCGCTTGAAGGTCTTAAAGAGAACATCATTGTTGGTCGCTTGATCCCCGTGGGTACAGGTGCCTTTACTGCAGAGACACAGCGTATCTCTGGCAAGCGTGATGATCTGATCTTGGCTGAGCGTAAGCGTCAGGCAGACGAGGAGCTTGCAGCACGCAATGCGCTTCGGATTGAAGCATTGCCGGAGAACAGCGAGCAACCTGCTAGTTAAGTCTTAGGTTCTGTTGAACAGTGCACAGGGCGTCCATTTTGGGCGCCCTTTGTTTTTGAAGTGATGAATCATCTAAATCGCGCACCGATTCTGGAAAACACACTAAGCCGTTGATTTGCGATTCTAAATTGGCTTCAGCCTGATCGGGTTTTTTGAGTTTTGCTGCGTTTCCTTGGTTGAAATGGTCAAAATTGGCATGACAATTTGTAAATCAGCTCAATATGAATGCGATTTGGCTTTGGAAATGACGAATTGGTAAAAAAATGCCAGAAACCCTTGACGTCGGGCGCGGTTCGAACTAATAACGCCCTACCTTCACAGTAGGTCGTGAAGCACTTCAATATTCGAACCAACCTAAAAGGTTTGAAATACATGTGCTTCAAACACACTGACGGGTAACAGACGCGACAATTGCGAGACGCAAGATTCTCCAAGAAATTGGAAAATCCTCTGTATTAATTGGTGCTGCCGGACCTCTTTGGAGGTGAGGCTGGTGCCATGTTGGTTGTTGTGAACTGTTAAACATGAGTTTTTGAACGGATGAAAAAGAAGGTTCGAGCAATATGCCGACCATTAATCAGTTGATCCGCAAGCCTCGGCAACCTAAGCCGAAGCGGAACAAAGTGCCTGCGATGGAAGCGAACCCACAGAAACGTGGCGTCTGCACCCGTGTGTACACAACGACCCCTAAGAAACCTAACTCCGCGTTGCGTAAAGTTGCGAAGGTTCGTCTGACCAACCAACGTGAAGTTATTTCATATATTCCAGGTGAAGGTCACAACCTACAAGAGCACTCTGTTGTTCTTATTCGTGGTGGCCGTGTACGTGACCTTCCAGGTGTACGTTATCACATTTTGCGCGGCGTTTTGGATACTCAAAGCGTCAAGGATCGTAAACAACGTCGTTCTAAGTACGGCGCCAAGCGGCCTAAGTAAGGAGCTGTTGTAATATGTCACGTCGACATCGCGCAGAAAAACGCGAGGTTAACCCGGATCCAAAGTTCGGTGATCTCGTTGTTACGAAATTTATGAATTCGCTTATGATTGACGGTAAGAAGTCAGCCGCTGAGCGTATTGTTTACGGCGCCTTCGATTTGGTCGAAGAGCGGACGAAGCAAGACCCTGTTGGTGTGTTCCATACGGCTTTGGAAAACATTCGCCCGTCGGTTGAAGTTCGTTCACGCCGCGTTGGTGGTGCGACTTATCAGGTTCCTGTTGAGGTGCGTACAGAACGTCAACAAGCATTGGCTATTCGTTGGTTGATTACTGCTGCCCGTGGCCGCGGTGAGAACACGATGGTTGATCGTTTGTCAGGCGAGCTTATGGACGCCCTAAATGGTCGCGGACAAGCTGTTAAAAAGCGTGAAGATACGCACCGGATGGCAGATGCCAACCGCGCATTCTCACACTACCGCTGGTAGATCGAAGAAGGTATCACGACTATGTCTCGCCAATATAAGATCGAAGACTATCGCAATTTCGGTATCATGGCACACATCGATGCGGGTAAAACCACAACGACTGAGCGGATCCTTTATTACACTGGTAAAAGCCACAAAATTGGCGAAGTGCATGATGGCGCTGCGACAATGGATTGGATGGAGCAAGAGCAAGAGCGTGGTATTACCATTACCTCTGCTGCGACGACCACATTCTGGGCTGGCCGTGATGGCAAAAAGCGTCGCTTCAACATTATTGATACACCAGGTCACGTTGACTTTACGATTGAAGTAGAACGTTCTTTGCGTGTGCTTGATGGTGCCGTTGCTTTGCTCGATGCAAACGCTGGTGTTGAGCCTCAAACAGAAACTGTTTGGCGCCAAGCTGATAAATACAACGTGCCGCGCATGGTTTTTGTCAATAAAATGGACAAAATCGGCGCTGATTTCTACAATTCAGTTGCGATGATCAAGAAGCGTCTTGGTGCTATTCCGGTTGTTATGCAGTTGCCAATCGGCGCTGAAAACGATTTTGTCGGTGTCGTTGACCTTATTGAGATGAATGCATTGGTCTGGAAGTCAGAAGCGCTTGGTGCTGAGTGGGATGTCGTTGATATCCCTGATGACTTGAAGGAAAAAGCTGCTGAATATCGTGACCTGTTGATCGAAACAGTTGTTGAAGTCGATGAAGCTGCTATGGAAGCTTATTTGGAAGGCGTAATGCCTGACAATGATAAGATCCGTGAGCTAGTTCGTCGTGGTACTATCGACGTGGTCTTCTATCCAGTATTCTGTGGTTCTGCGTTTAAGAACAAAGGCGTACAGCCTCTTCTTGATGCAGTGGTTGATTATCTTCCATCGCCTGTCGATATTCCAGCTATTACTGGTATTGACGTGCGCACAGAACAAGAAGTTACCCGCGAAGCTTCTGACGACGCGCCTTTCTCAATGCTTGCGTTTAAGATTGCTAACGATCCCCACATGGGTTCATTGACATTCTGCCGGATCTATTCTGGTGCGCTTGAAGCTGGTTCTGCAGTTGAGAACACAGTTAAAGAGAAAAAAGAGCGCGTTGGTCGTATGTTTGAGATGCACTCAAACAGTCGCGAGCAAATTCAACATGCGTATGCTGGTGATATTGTTGCGATTGTTGGTCTTAAAGACACAACAACAGGTGATACGCTTTGTGCGCCTAACTCAAAAGTTATTCTTGAGCGCATGGAGTTCCCAGAGCCGGTTATCGATATTGCTGTGGAGCCAAAAACTAAAGCTGACCAAGAAAAGATGGGTCTTGCGCTTAATCGTCTTGCTGCTGAAGATCCAAGCTTCCGCGTGAAATCGGACGAAGAGAGTGGTCAAACGATCATTTCAGGTATGGGCGAGTTGCACCTCGACATTCTTGTTGATCGTATGAAACGCGAATTCGGCGTTGAAGCGAACATTGGTCAGCCTCAAGTGGCTTATCGTGAGACAATCACTAAGGTTGCGGATCACGATTATACCCACAAGAAGCAATCTGGTGGTTCTGGTCAATTTGCGCGCATCAAATTCACAATCGAGCCTGGTGAGCCAGGTGTTGGTCTTGAATTCACCGACACAGTAACTGGTGGTAACATTCCAAAGGAATATATCCCAGGTGTTGAGAAGGGCGTTAAGTCTATCATGGGTTCGGGCCCACTCGCTGGTTTCCCATTGGTTGACGTAAAGTTCACGTTGCGTGACGGCGCTTACCACGATGTGGATAGTTCGGTGATGGCATTTGAGTTGGCAGGTCGTGCTGGTTTCCGTGAGGCAATCAAAATCGCGGGTCCCAAACTTCTTGAGCCGATCATGAAAGTTGAAGTGGTGAGCCCCGAAGAATATACGGGTTCTATCATCGGCGATCTGACCTCACGTCGTGGCCAAGTTCAGGGCCAGGATATGCGCGGAAACGCAACAGTAATCGACTCGTTTGTACCACTCGCCAACATGTTTGGTTATGTGAATACATTGCGCTCAATGAGCCAAGGACGTGCACAATTTAGCATGGTTTTTGATCATTATGCACAAGTGCCACAGCAAGTGGCAGACGAAGTCATGGCGGCAAGCGCCAGTTAATTTTAACGCCAGCACTACGCTGATACGAAATACGGAGAGAGCGATATGGCGAAGGAAAAGTTTGAGCGGAACAAACCGCACGTCAACATTGGCACCATTGGTCACGTTGACCATGGTAAGACAACGTTGACGGCAGCAATTACGAAAGTATTGGCTGAGGCATCAGGTGGTA
>NZ_JBLIAI010000046.1:0-22544 GCF_047634455.1 Maritalea sp. | reverse complement strand
GCACCATTGTTGGTGTTTTTAAGCTCAAACGAGAATTCTTGTTGTGTCATTTCTGTTCCCGAAACAAAAGCGACGCGTCGCCAAATGAATAGAATCGATAATCATTATCGATCGCATGTTTGTAGGCATTTTGCATAATTTTGATGCCAGAAAACGCACTGACCAACATGAATAGTGTCGATTTTGGCAGATGAAAGTTGGTCATCAAAACGTCAACAGCATTAAACTTGTAACCTGGGGTGATGAAAATGTCTGTTTCGCCACAGAAAGGTTTGAGGTCGCCGTCAAATGCAGCCGTTTCCAACACACGTAAGCTGGTTGTGCCGACTGCAAATAATCGGCCACCTTGTGAGCGACATGCATTTATTCGTGCAACAGTTTTCGCACTCAAATCGCCCCATTCAGCGTGCATTTTGTGGTCAGCTGTATCTTCCACTTTGACTGGAAGGAAAGTCCCTGCCCCAACATGCAGTGTGACATAGTCAATTTCAATGCCTTTGGCCGCTATCTTGTCGAGCAATTCATCGGTGAAGTGCAAACCTGCGGTTGGTGCTGCGACTGCTCCATCATGCTGAGCATATACAGTTTGATAATCGGTGTCGTCTTGGACATCGTGGGCGCGTTTTGCACTGATATAGGGCGGCAAAGGCATTGCACCACGGGCCTTTATCGCTTCATCAAGCACTGCCCCAGACAATTCAAATCGCAGCAGAACTTCGCCTGCGTCGCCTTTTTCCTCACACACCGCATATAATGGGTCGATGCCATCAACCTCAAATGCAACTTGTTCGCCGATTTTTAGCTTTTTGGCCGGACGTGCAAAAGCTCGCCAAAGATTTGGCTCATCGCGTTTGTGCAGGTTTATCGTAACCTTGGCAACGGCATCGCCTCGCGTTCGTTTACCTACCAGTTCAGCGGGCAAAACGCGTGTGTTGTTTGCAATTAAGATATCGCCAGGTCGCAAAAAATCCAGCAGGTCTTTAACCAGGTGGTCGGACGGCGGTTCGCCACCCGACATTTTGCTTGGATCAATCACAAGCATGCGCGCGCTATCGCGTGGCACTGCTGGGTGCAATGCCACACGTTCTGCGGGCAGTTCAAAATCGAACTGATCGACACGCATTTTGTGATCCAGTATTTGTTAAATGTTAGTCAGCGGCGACGCGCATGGACAAAATCTGGTCAGGGTCAGAAACAGGCTCACCTTTTTTCAAAGTGTCGACCACTTCCATGCCGTCGGTTACTTTACCCCAAACAGTGTATTGTCCATCCAGAAATCCTGCATCACCGAAGCAGATAAAGAACTGCGAGTTTGCTGAATTTGGGTCCATTGTACGCGCCATGGAACATATACCACGTGTGTGCGCAGTATCGCTGAACTCTTGAGGAATATCTGGTTTGTCTGAGCCGCCAGTACCTGTACCCAAAGGGCAACCAACTTGCGCCATAAAGCCGTCAATCACACGGTGAAACACAATACCATCGTAAAAATTTTCACGAGCAAGTTCTTTGATACGCTCAACATGCTTAGGCGCAACGTCTGGATACATTTCGATGACGACGCTGCCTTTTGACGTTTCAAGCAACAATGTGTTTTCGCGATCTTTGATTTCGTCCATGTTAAATCTCCTTTGTTGCCGACTACTTATACGGCCTTGCGCTGCCCGGCTAGCCCCATTTTTTGACTAGGGTCTGAACTCAATTGAGAAATGATCTGGACAGCCGTTCAGTTTTGATCAGATTTAGGCGAAATGGGCCGAATTGACTTGCTGCCAATGAGGATATTTCAACAACAAACTGGCAAAATTGAATGCTGCCCATCGGGCTATGTGCAAAACAGGCTGCTTCAGCGTCGAAAAGCCTCACCGATATGAAAATCGCTTTCGTTTCTCTCCTCAAATCAGTCTATTTTGCACCCAATCCAGACCTTTTCTCAATTCAGTCCAGACCCTAATTGGTCGCATCTTGATCAGCTGGCCAACAGTTTGAGGGAAATCATCTTGTCGGGTTCGCTAACAATCCCGTTTTGACCCGCACCTCTTTTGATTTGATGGATGTATTCCATGCCCTCACGAACATATCCAAGCACTGTGTACTGGCTGTCAAGAAAGCGTGCATCGTCAAACGTGATGAAGAACTGAGAGTTGGCAGAATCAGGATTTTGGCTGCGCGCCATGCCAATTGTACCGCACTGGAATGGCGTGTCCGTGAACTCGGCTGGCAAGTCGGGCAAATCAGAACCGCCCATACCGGTGCCGGTGGGATCACCAGTTTGTGCCATAAAGCCATCAATCACCCTGTGAAATACGATACCGTCATAAAAGCCCTCTTTGGCAAGCGCCGTCAGACGTTCAACATGTTTTGGTGCAAGATCGGGGCGCAGTTCGAGCGTGACATTTCCTGTTTTGAGTTCCAGCTGCAGCATCACCGGCACAACACCGTCAGGGGCGGCTGGCGTTTTACACGCTGCATACTCCACGGGTTCGATAGGCGTTGGCGCTGAAACCTGAAAATTAACATACAGCATATAGCCGACAAAGGCCAAAAGCCCCACAACCAAGAGTGAAACGACTAGATTATTCTTTTTAGGAGCTTCGCTCATTTTTCCGCCAAAAGTTTGAGAACTGCAGAGGGAACAAACGCTGAAATATCGCCGTTCATTTGGGCGATTTGCCGTACCAAAGTGGCTGAAATATGTCGAACGTGAGGGCTTGATGGCACAAAAACAGTTTGTTGATCCGGTGCCATTTGGGCGTTCATGCCGACCATTTGCATTTCATAGTTATAGTCAGTGGTATCGCGCAGGCCGCGAATAATAATGTTCGCCCCAACATCGCGCGCCGCTTGCACCATAAGGCTGTCAAACGTGACCAGCTCTAGTTCGGTATTATTGCGCGCCGCAATTGGACCAGTAGTTTGCTGCAAGAGCGCAAACCGTTCTTCCACGGTGGTGAGCGGCGTTTTTGTGGGATGAACCCCGACGCCAACAATCAATTTGTCGACCAAACGACATGCGCGCTCAATAACGTCAAGGTGCCCATTGGTGACCGGATCGAAGGAACCAGGATAAAAGCCAACTTGTTTTGCCATAGAATTCTCTTTTTTTAAACTTTGCGTTGCAGCGCCAACCACGTACCACCAACGATCAATAATGATCCTGAAATCTTATTCACAGTGGACAAACGCTGCTGTGTTAAAAACTTACGTGTGTTGCCAGCGGCTACAGCATAAATGCCATCAAAAACGGTGAAAACCAACATTGTGATGAGGCCAAGACCAATCACTTGCGGTGCAGCGGCAGCGCTGGGTTCAATAAACTGCGGTAGAAACGCGCCCAAAAACAACAATGCCTTTGGGTTCGACATTGTGACCACAAATCCCTGCACAATCGATTTGCCCACTCCCTTTACAGATGTCTTATCATCAAAAGAAAGCCCGCTGCGGTTCGTGATCATCTTGAACCCGATCCATAGCAAATAGGCTGCGCCAACAAGTTTTACCCAAAAGAAAGCCCAGCTCATAAAGCCAATGACGGCCTGGAGCCCCAATGCGACGACAATGACCATCAAGAATATCGCGATCTGAGCGCCGAGCACTGTTAACAAACCAGCAATTGGGCCCCTCGCCAACGCGTTTGCCACAATCAGTGTGACTGTGGGTCCTGGCACGATCGCCAGAAAAAAACACGCTGAAATGAATGCGACTAAAGCTGATGGTTCCAGCAAGATCATCCTATTGTTCCTCGTTCAAAAGTTGCCAGCGCTCAACCTTCGCTTGTGGGGTCGCTGTCGTTGCCTTCAGAAGTACCTTCATCAACTTGATTTTCGTCATCGTCTTCAGGTTCGGGTTCCGAAATGCGCTCAACAGAAACAACCTGCTCGCCTTTTGCGGTGTCAAGAATTGTCACGCCTTGGGTCGCCCGGCCGGCAATCCTGATGCCATCCACTGGCACACGGATCAGCTTTCCGCCATTGGTCACCAGCATGATCTGATCATCGTTCTCAACCGGGAACGAAGCAACGATTTCGCCATTACGCTCGCTCATGGCCATTGCTGTGATGCCCTTACCACCGCGACCAGTTTTGCGATATTCGTAAGCCGAAGATCGTTTGCCGAACCCATTTTCTGAAATCGCGAGAATGAATTGTTCTGCCGCGCTCATGGCCGCATAGCGTTCTTGGTCGATTTCAGCAGCGCTCATTGCCTCGCCGTCTTCGGCTTCGCTTGAATCGCCTTCAATCAATCGGCGCAGTTTCAGATATGCTGTTCGCTCATCTGCAGTCGCATCGAAATGGCCAAGGATAGACATAGCAATAACTTCATCACCTTCTGCCAACCTGATCCCGCGTACACCAACGGAATTTCGGCCCGCAAATACCCGCACTTCGTCGATGCCAAACCGCATGGCTTGGCCCATTTTTGTGGTCAACAGCACATTGTCCCGTGGCGAACAGGTTTCAACGCCAACGATGCCGTCGCCATCGTCAAGTTTCATGGCAATTTTGCCATTTCGGTTGACTTGAACAAAGTCCGCAAGCGAATTACGGCGAACTGTGCCGCGAGTTGTCGCGAACATAATGTCGAGATCCTGCCAAGTTGTCTCGTCCTCAGGCAATGGCATGATCGATGTGATCCGCTCGCCGTCTTGCAATGGCAAAATGTTGATCAATGCTTTGCCGCGTGAGCTTGCTGACCCCACTGGCAAACGCCAAACTTTGAGTTTGTAGACAATCCCACGAGAAGAAAAGAACAGTACCGGTGTGTGCGTATTGGCTATGAATAGTCGTGCGACAAAATCCTCGTCGCGTGTCGACATGCCAGAGCGGCCCTTGCCGCCCCTGCGTTGCGCGCGGTAAGTGGATAATGGAACACGCTTGATGTAGCCCGTGTGCGAAACAGTGACGACCATCTCTTCACGTGCGATCAGGTCTTCATCATCAACGTCGCCCGCAACGTCCAAGATTTGCGTGCGTCTTGGCGTACCAAAACGGTCCCGAACGTCGATCATTTCAGAACGGATGATGTCGACAATCCGTTCGCGCGAACGCAGAATATCAAGATAATCTTTGATTTCTTCGCCCAATTTGTTCAGCTCATCGCCAATTTCATCGCGGCCAAGTGCTGTAAGGCGTTGCAGGCGCAATTCAAGGATTGCGCGAACTTGTTCTTCTGACAACAAGTAGGTTCCATCATCGGTCACCCTATGACGGGGATCATCAATCAACTTGATCAACGAATCAACTTCGTGCGCTGGCCATGCACGCTCGAGCAGACGTGCGCGTGCAGTGGCTGGATCCGGTGACGTGCGGATGATGCTGATCACTTCATCAACGTTTGCAACAGCAATAACCAAACCTACCAAAATATGGGCGCGGTCACGCGCTTTGTTGAGTAAGAATTTCGTACGGCGGCTAACAACGTCTTCGCGGAAATCGACAAACGCTTTCAGAATTTGACGCAAATTGAGCTGCTCTGGCTTACCGCCATTCAGCGCTACAAAGTTGCAGCCAAACGAGGTTTGCAATGGCGAGAACCGATAAAGCTGATTGAGCACCACATCCGCAAATGCATCGCGCTTCAGTTCTATAACGACGCGCATGCCGTTTCGGTCAGATTCGTCACGAATGTCAGAGATACCTTCAATACGTTTATCACGCACCAATTCGGCAATTTTCTCGATCATCGTCGCTTTGTTCACCTGATATGGAATCTCGGTGATGATGAGCGCTTCGCGGTCTTTGCGGATTTCTTCGGTGGTCACAACACCACGCATCAACACTGAGCCACGCCCGGTTTCATATGCCGAGCGAATACCGTGGCGGCCAAGGATAATGCCAGCAGTTGGAAAATCTGGACCCTGAACGATTTCCATCAATTCTTCAGTTGTAATTTCAGGATTGTCCATAATGGCAATGGCGCCATCAATCACTTCGACGAGGTTGTGGCTTGGAATATTGGTCGCCATGCCAACGGCGATACCGCCCGAACCATTGACCAAAAGATTGGGGAACCGCGCCGGAAGAATCGTCGGTTCGCTTTCGGTATTATCGTAGTTGTCTTTGAAATTCACCGTATCGCGGTCGATGTCTTCCAGAATCATCGTTGTCACGCGTTCCATGCGCACTTCTGTATACCGCATCGCAGCTGGCATATCCCCATCGATGGAACCAAAGTTTCCTTGGCCATCAATCAAAGGCAGGCGCATGGAGAATTCTTGCGCCATTCGCACCATCGCGTGATAAATCGCGGTATCGCCATGTGGGTGATATTTACCGATTACATCGCCAACGACGCGCGCCGATTTCCGGTACTGCTTGTTCCACTCGTAACCGTTTTCATGCATCGAATAAAGAATCCGACGGTGAACTGGTTTCAATCCATCACGGACATCAGGCAATGCACGGCTCACGATCACGCTCATCGCGTAGTCGAGATAAGAACGGCGCATTTCATCAGTTATCGAGATTAATGAAATGTCTGAGCCTGAAGGTTCGGACGGGTTTTTGTCGATTGGTTTATCGCTCACAATGATTTTGTTCTTCGTTGCGTTAATTGGTCGTTTGTTTTTAAGTGATTCCTCGCTCTGTGGCCAATCAGAACGTGCGTTTGCCAACAAGCGAAGCGCTTTTTAGCGCATAAAGTACCTTCTGGATCGCGATTCTTACAAAATGAGCGCAAATATGCTTTCGTCCAGTAGACAATTTGGGTTTTTTTCGCCTAGCTAATGATCAACTGCCGCCAAAATTGGCGGCTTCATGTGTATTGGGGATGAGAATTTGTCGATTGGCTTTGGTTTAGAGCGTATTGGAACGCTCACAATGCGGTATCCAAAAATTGCCACCGCATTATTAGTTGCTTTCACCGCTTTGTCCCTCTTTCAAATTCCCAATGTCTCTATAGATGGCGATCTGCTGCGCCTCTACAAAAACTCAGGCACCTATTACGACACCTATGTCGAAATCGGGGACACTTTTGGCACGTTCGAAAATGACGCCTATTTGCTGGTTAAGTCGAACCAGCTCACGGATCCCGGTGTCATAGAGACATTGCGCGAGTTTGCGTTGGAACTAGAGCTCAACAGTTTCGCCCGCGGCACCCTTTCGCCGTTTTCTTTACGAAAACCAACCGCAGACGATGGTGTCACCCGACCTGCAGTCCCCGAAGACATGACTTCTGCGGCCGAAGTCGTAACCGCGCTCGAAGATTTGCGACAGAACGACCCGATGATGCGCAATCTGATCGTTGAGGACCTCACAGGCATTGTGATGCTGATGTTCCCAGATTCGGACGCTTTAAAAGAACGCGGCGAAGACGTTATGATCTCGGAGTTGCGCGAACTGATGTCTTATTACGAGGATGAGCGTTTCACCATCCAACTAACGGGTCCACCATTGTGGAAAGCTGAATTGCTAAACGCCAGCAAATCAGACCAAATCAAGTTCACCCTGGCTGGGATTATATTGGGCTTTTTGACCGCGTTCTTGGCCTTTCGGACGTTTTGGGGGGCGGTTCTTGCAACACTTACACCATTCATTTCCGTGGTGTGGGTTGTGGGGACAGTTACCATGCTGTTCGGGTCCTTCACATTCTTAACGAACATTTTGACCGCGCTGGTGCTGGTCATCGCTTTTGCTGAAAGTATGTTCTTTTGCTTCCATTGGCTGCGGCTGTCGCGCGAAGGAATGGAACATGAGGACGCAATCCGCGAAACCATAATTCGTGTTAGCCCAGCTTGCGCCCTGACTTCAATCACAACCGTCATCGCATTTTTGTCGCTCGCAGTTACGCCAAGCCAAGGCATTTTCGAATTTGCAATTACAGGTGCACTTGCGATTCCGCTGGCGTTTTTGGCGCTGGTCACATTTTTACCGCTGGCGTTACGTTTCGCGATTAAACTGGGTTTCAAGCCAAAACAAGCGCCCAGCGTTGCGTTGACCGCTGTCATTCCAGGACTAACCACACTTGCCAATCGGTTCGGAAAACCAATTGCCGCACTGACGATCGTTGGTTTTTTCGCCATGATTTACCCACACACTCAGCTGCAACCAAGTTTCTCCTTTCAACAGTTTTTGCCCAAAAAGTCTGAAGCGATGGCAATATCTGCAACGATTGACGAAGGTGTTGGGGGCGTTGCCCCGCTTTACGTCGCGTTCCCGCTCTATGATGGGGATCCAAATGTATCTGACGCTGACTTTGTTCGCATGGAAAAGGTGCATAATGTCATGCAGGATGTATTTGGCGACGGTAAGGTCATTTCCGCAGCCAGCTTCACCCATTACAATGATGCAGGGTTTTCACGGCAGCAGATTTTTGATGCAGTTGGGCCCTTTATGAAACGTCGCTTTATTACCGATGAAGGTGATATCGCCATGGCGACGTCGTTTGTGCCGACAGGGCTAACATCCAAAGACGTTCGAGAGCTGGTAGAGGAAACGCAAGCAAAGCTTGAAAATGCAGGCATTACAGACGCAAAGATTTCGGGATTCCGAGTTCTTTCTGCCTATGAAAGTGTCAAAATGATCAAGCGCTTACAGGACGGTCTGTCAATCGCCGTGGTGTTCTCGATTTTCATCATCGGCATCGCCTTCAGATCGTGGCGCATCGCACTTATCTGTATCATTCCAAATTTTGCACCCATTTTGGGCACCGAACTTTACCTTTGGGTATCAGGTGCTGGGTTACAATTGACCACGGTGATCTCTTTAACGATTGCATTTGGTATTGCGGTGGATGATACAATTCACTTTATGAACCACTATGTTAGAGCCCGAGAACAGGGTTTCAATCATCGTGAAGCGGTAGACCGAACGTTGGAACGCGTTGGACCTGCACTGATTGCAACCACCTTGATTCTATGTGCGGGGACAACTGTCATTATTTTCTCGGTGTTGCCACAAGTTGCCCTTTTTGGCGCGCTAGTTGTACTAACACTGGTTTTGGCTTTGATGGGCGATTTAATCATTCTGCCTGCATTACTGGTCGCCGGGGGGCGCTATATGAAGAATTTTGGAGAGCAAAAAAAGTGAAGATCGCAAAAAAAGTGACAAAAATAGGCATTGCAGCCCTAGCAGCCGTTTCACTAATTAGTTCAGCATTACCTGCATTTGCGGCGAAAGCTGACTTAGATCTCTTGCAATCTTATGTGGGTGATTGGCGCGGGAAAGGCCAAGCCAAGCTTGCATCGACTGGCGAAAATGAGACTGTATTGTGCAAAATGTCCTTTACTGAATCCAGTCAAACTAAGATTGGTTTGGACGGCAAATGCTCACTTGCGGGCTCAACGCTTTCTATGCGCGGGACAGTTGGTTATGTGGCCGATTTGCGTCGGTTTGAAGCTGTTATGTCTTCAAATACAAGCTTTCAAGGCGTCGCCGTGGGCACACGCTCTGGCAAAAATCTCTCGTTTTCGTTGGACAATGTGAAGTCGGAAACAGATGATGCGTTCGACATTGCTGTGTCCCTGAAATTGAACGGTGGTGAAATCAATGTCCGATTTGATATCATACACAATGCCAGCGGCGGCAAATCGGTGGCGATTATACCATTCAGCAAACGATAGCTTTCAAATTGCAATACAAAAGGCCGCCCATTGGGCGGCCTTTTTATTGAATATGGCCGAAGCCTAGAATGGAATATCGTCGTCCATCCCACCTGAATCAAATGCGGGAGCGCTGGCCTGCGGACGTTTACCGCCCCCGCCCGCGTCATTTGAGCGAGAACCGCCACCATAGCTACTGCCACTGCTGTCGTTATCGCTGCGACCGCCAAGCATTGTCAGCGTGGAGTTAAAGCCCTGCAATACAATCTCGGTTGAATATTTGTCATTGCCGTCCTGATCCTGCCACTTGCGGGTTTGCAGCTGACCCTCAATATAGACGGTGGACCCTTTGCGCAAATATTGCTCTGCCACACGGCACAAACCTTCAGAGAAGATAACGACACGGTGCCACTCTGTCTTTTCACGTTGTTCGCCGGAGTTCTTGTCGCGCCACCGCTCGGATGTCGCAATTCTTAGGTTGACGATCGGACGACCATCTTGCGTGTTGCGCACTTCGGGATCAGCGCCCAAATTGCCAACCAATATTACCTTGTTTACGCTACCTGCCATCTTGTCGTTCCCTTCATTTTACTTCTGCAGCAAACCAGATTGGTCTTACCAGATTTGCCGGATCACATTTTTGTCGTATCTTATGTACACATCATCGTTCAATCTTGAAGAATTGATTGTACGTCATCCACAAGCCACTTGACGACGCTACCCATGTTCTATTTATGTTCTTATGAAATCAAATGCGAGTCAATATCGCGCAATCTAAAACCACTTGAGTTGTACTCTAAGCAATCGGTTGCGCAATCACCGTTACGGAAAGTTCAATATGTCAAAATCTTCGTCCCTAAATCGCGACATTGTTATTCGTGGGGCCAAAGAGCACAATTTGAAGTCGGTTGATTTAACGCTTCCACGGGATCAACTTATCGTCATGACCGGACTTTCCGGATCAGGCAAATCATCACTGGCATTTGACACAATTTACGCAGAAGGACAACGCCGTTACGTCGAAAGCCTCTCGGCATATGCGCGCCAATTCCTTGAGATGATGCAAAAGCCGGACGTTGAACAGATCGACGGGCTTTCCCCCGCCATCTCTATTGAGCAGAAAACGACGTCACGCAACCCACGTTCCACGGTGGGCACCGTCACTGAAATTTACGACTATCTTCGCCTGATGTATGCGCGGGTTGGTATTCCTTATTCTCCGGCGACGGGCTTACCCATTCAAAGCCAAACTGTCACCCAAATGGTCGACAAAGTGTTGGCGCTCGAAGCAGGTACGCGGCTCTATTTGTTGGCACCAATTGTACGAGGCCGCAAGGGTGAATATAAAAAGGAACTTGCAGGTTTGATGAAGCGCGGCTTTCAGCGTGTCAAAATTGACGGCGAGTTCTATGAAATTGCTGATGCACCCGTGCTGGACAAAAAAATCAAACATGAGATTGAAGTTGTGGTTGATCGGTTGGTCGTTGGACCTGAACTGCAATCCCGCTTGGCTGAAAGTTTTGAAACAGCACTGCAACTTGCTGACGGTTTGGCGATTGCAGAATTGGTTGCAAAGGAAGGCGAAAACGAACGCCTGGTCTTTTCAGAGAAGTTTGCCTGCCCAGTTTCCGGCTTCACTATTGAAGAAATCGAGCCACGGTTGTTTTCATTCAACAACCCATTTGGGGCCTGCCCCACTTGCTCTGGTTTGGGAACCGAAGCGAAAATGTCGCCCGACTTGGTTGTGCCTGATGATTCTAAGAGTTTGAGGAATGGGGCGATCTTCCCTTGGTCCAAGACCTCGGCACCCTACTACATTCAAACTTTGGACGCAGTTACTAAAGCATACAATGCATCACTTGATACGCCGTGGGCAGACTTGCCCGACGAAGTTAAGCATGCTGTGCTTTATGGAACCGATGGCCAAAAGATCGTGTTCGTCTACGATGATGGGCTGCGTTCATATAAAACAGAAAAGCCTTTTGAAGGCGTTATTGGCAATTTGGAGCGCCGCTACCGCGAAACTGAATCTGCGGGCATGCGTGAAGAAATCGAGAAATACATGTCGCGCGCACCTTGTGACGTGTGCGATGGCAATCGCTTAAAGCCAGAAGCCCTCGCCGTGAAAATTAACGGACTTCACATCAGCGATGTGTCCAAAAAGTCCATTCGAGAAGCCCATGAATGGTTCACCGCATTGAGCGCACACCTTAGTCCAACACAGTTGGAAATCGGCGAGCGGATCATGAAAGAGATTCGTGACCGGCTTAATTTCCTTGTCGATGTTGGATTGGACTATCTGTCATTGTCGCGAAATTCTGGCACACTTTCAGGTGGAGAGAGCCAACGGATCAGATTGGCCTCACAAATTGGCTCCGGTCTAACCGGCGTGCTTTATGTTTTGGACGAGCCGTCAATCGGCTTGCATCAACGCGATAATGCAAGGCTTTTGGAAACACTTCGACGTTTACGTGATTTGGGCAACACTGTGATTGTTGTTGAACATGACGAAGATGCCATAATGACAGCCGATTATGTTGTTGATATTGGCCCTGGCGCCGGCATTCACGGCGGTCAAATCGTTGCCCAGGGTACACCCGATAAGATTATTGGAAACAAAAACAGCATCACCGGCAAATATCTTTCAGGTGAATTGGGTGTAAAAATTCCCGCAGAACGGCGTCCATTGTCAGACACACGCCGCATTAGAATCACAGGCGCGACAGGTAATAATCTCAAAAACGTGTCAGTGGATATTCCGTTGGGCGCGTTTGTGGCTGTGACTGGAGTTTCTGGCGGCGGTAAATCGACACTATTGCTGGACACGATGTACAAAGGCATTGCCCGAAAGCTGAATGGTGCGCGGGTCACACCGGCCCCACATGATCAATTGCTGGGCCTTGAGTTTTTGGACAAGGTCATCGACATTGATCAGAGCCCAATTGGGCGCACACCGCGGTCTAACCCCGCGACCTACACTGGCGCATTTACTCCGATCCGCGAGTGGTTTGCCGGATTACCGGAAGCAAAAACCCGCGGCTATGCCCCAGGTCGATTTTCATTCAATGTTAAAGGTGGCCGGTGCGAAGCTTGTCAGGGTGACGGTGTCAATAAGATTGAAATGCACTTTTTGCCCGATGTTTATGTCACGTGCGACACGTGCAAGGGCAAACGCTATAACCGCGAGACCCTTGAGGTGATGTTCAAAGAGAAATCAATTTCCGCCGTTTTGGACATGACTGTTGACGAAGCAGTCGTTTTTTTTGCGGCTGTACCATCAATCCGCGACAAAATGCTGACATTGCAACGTGTGGGTTTGGGCTATGTCAAAGTCGGACAACCAGCGACAACGCTTTCAGGCGGGGAAGCGCAACGGGTAAAACTCTCAAAAGAGTTGTCGAAACGCGCGACAGGTAGAACGCTTTACGTGCTTGATGAACCCACCACGGGTCTCCATTTTCACGATGTGGCGAAACTACTTGAGGTTTTGCATGAGCTTGTTGATCAAGGCAACACCGTTGTGGTGATTGAGCACAATCTTGAAGTCATCAAAACAGCAGACTGGATCATCGATCTTGGACCCGAGGGGGGCGATGGTGGTGGCGAGATCGTTGCCGAGGGGGCGCCCGAAGATATTATCGGCGTGAAGCGCTCACATACCGGCCGTTACCTTAAAGACTTGCTTGAACGGCGGCCCGGGCAGCGCGTAGCCGCAGAGTAGTTAGAATTTGCAGTATTATGATCGTGGCGCGTTAACGTGGCGCGTTCCTGTGTCTGCAATGAACTCGTGCGCGTCAAACCCGCCAATCGGTTCAGGGAAGTTAAATTCCTCCTCCCGGGCGACGCCATAAATAATGCGCTGCTGTAACATGTTAACTAGCCCTGCACTTTGTGCATGGGTGATGCTCGATAAAGTGCCCTACTCAACCTGCTACAGCGGACCTATATGAGGGTCATCAAACAACAACCAACGCATTCAACAGGAGATTTGATCATGGCTTTGGGAAACACACTACGCCGCTGGGCTTCTTACCGTAAAACTGTTCGTGCATTGAATCAACTTGACGAACGCGGTCTCAATGACCTCGGCATCAACCGTGGCGATATTGCCGCTGTTGCGCGCTCACAAGCAGAACGCATCTAACGGTTTTGATTGGTCAAACGACCGACAATGTACACACGAATACCCGTCCTTCATCATGAAGCGGCGGGTTTTTTGTTTTAAGTTCAATGTCTTATAATAAGCTATGCAAAATACGCATAATCGAACTGCAAAGAATCTATCTACTCATTTCCCCAAGTTAGAGTTACATTCTGGTCAACAAATCAAACACACACTTATCAAGGAGATGAGCAATGGACCTCGGAAAAGCATATCGTCGTTGGGCTTCTTACCGCCAAACAGTTCGTGAATTGAGTGCTCTGGATGATCGTGAATTGCATGATCTGGGCATTGCACGCGGCGAAATTATGCCGTTGGCACGTGAGCAAGCTTCTCGCATCTAATGCGTGACACAAAGATCAATATCGGCATGTTCGAATTTAGACACCCGCACTTCAAATGAAGTAGCGGGTGTTTTGTTGTTTGACTGCATTTCTTGTTGCCCCAAATGCGCAATAAATGTATGTGCGAACCTATGACAAATTCTTCAAAAACTATTCATATTGTTGGCGGTGGGCTTGCTGGTTCGGAAGCGGCTTGGCAGGCGGCACAGATGGGCGCAGATGTTGTGCTGCACGAAATGCGACCTGTGCGCAAAACCGATGCACATCAGACGGACGGTCTGGCCGAATTGGTTTGCTCAAACAGTTTTCGATCTGACGACCATGAATATAATGCGGTTGGCTTGCTGCACGAGGAAATGCGCCGCTGCAACTCGATTATTATGCAAACAGCAGATAAGCATAAATTGCCAGCTGGTGGTGCGCTTGCCGTCGATCGTGACGCATTTTCACGTGCAGTCACCACAATGCTCGAGGCGCATCCCAATATCAGCATTGACCGTAATGAAGTGGCTGGTTTACCGCCTAAAGAGTGGGAGAATGTTATTCTTGCCACAGGCCCGCTGACCTCACCTGCCCTTGCACAAGGCATTCAGTCGATCACCAATGCAGATTCATTGTCATTTTTCGATGCTATCGCACCAATCATCCATAAAGACTCGATCAACATGGATGTGGTTTGGGCCCAATCTCGTTACGACAAAGCAGGTCCGGGCGGCACTGGGGCTGATTATTTGAACTGCCCGATGGACGAAGAACAATATAATTCGTTCATCGACGCGCTACTGACTGGTGAAAAAACCGAATTCAAAGAATGGGAAAATGTTCCCTATTTTGACGGGTGCCTCCCCATAGAAGTCATGGCAGAGCGTGGACGTGAGACGTTGCGTTTTGGCCCCATGAAACCGGTTGGTTTGACCAACCCGCGCAACCCAACTGTGAAATGCTACGCTATTGTTCAGTTGCGGCAAGACAATGCTTTAGGCACACTTTGGAACATGGTTGGATTTCAAACCAAGCTCAAATACGGCACCCAAGCTGACATTTTGCGCATGATCCCTGGACTAGAAGACGCACAGTTTGCCCGTCTTGGTGGCCTTCATCGCAACACATTCCTCAATTCACCTGAATTGTTGGACGAACAACTCAGGCTCAAAGCCGACCCACGCCTTCGATTTGCTGGCCAAATCACCGGTGTGGAAGGATATGTTGAAAGTGCAGGGCTGGGACTTGTGGTGGGCCGGCTGGCTGGTGCTCAATCACTTGGCCTTGAAATGATGCCACCACCAAATACCACGGCCATGGGCGCACTGGTGCATCACATAACCGGTGGGCATTTGGCCGATGAAACCAATGGCATAAAGTCATTTCAACCCATGAACGTAAATTTTGGTCTGTTTCCGCCCGTTGAGATGCCAAGAAAGCCAGAAGGTCATATTGGCCGTTGGCGCGGACCAGATAAATCAAAGGCTAAAAAATTGGTCATGACGACCCGCGCTTTAGAAGACTTAAAGGCGTGGGTGTAATCAGTTTTTCACCGAATAGACAAACATAGCGATCAGCTTGCGCAGGTCGGACCGTCCTGCCCCAATAAGAAACGGGTTATCGGTTCGCTTGTTCAAGAAACGTAGTTGTGCACGCACTATTGCACTATCTACAAAGGCGGGGCGCACATTTTTGGGCAACAGTTTAATGGCAGCTTGTGCTTGGGCCAGATGTTCTTCGGCGGCCTGAAGATGCGCCGCCATTGCCTGACGCATGGCTTCTGAGTTCTGGCCAGCCAAAATCACTTTATCATCGACACCAAATGACTGAAACACGCTGTATGGCAGAAATATCTTGCCATTAGAGCTGTCACGACCAAAAGCAAGAATGGCATTCACATAGGTTGATGCAACGCCAAGATGTCCAGCAGCGTCTGCGTAAAGCGCGGGATCTGCATCTTTGCTGCCCAACGCCATCGCGATGAATTGATATAGGCATGCGCGGGTTTCGCCCGAATAACCCTCGAATTGGTTCACGTCCGACATCGGATCGCTGTAAAGATCAAAACGATGCGCTGCGATCATGCGCTTAAGCGGAATAATTGGAAATTGATGTTTTTCAATTGCATCCAGCAGGCAACTGGCAATTGGATTTGAACGAACTGCGCCGTGACCCTGCCCGTCGAGCGCATCGTGCCACCATTGCAGACGAATTTCGCCCGGCGTTGGTTCGGAAACCCGATGTTGCACGATCCGCAACTCTGCGGCAAACGCCAACAGTGCCTGCGCATCTGCGCGCACCGCTTCGGGAATGAACAGCGTTACCAGATAATCATTGCGGGAAAGTTTGTTGAGTTCGTCGGCAACATGAGTTTGGTTTTTAACTTCTGGCATTGTATTATTTGGCACGTTCTACTGCAATCAAACCTGCAGAAACAGCCCTTTTTTCCGCCATTAGCACGTTGTATGTGCGCACTGCGGCACCTGTACTCATCGGCTCTATGATGATATTGCGCTCACGGAATTGTTGCCGGATTTCTTCATCAAGAAATGCAATGTCGTTGCCGGTGCCGAGCAGAAAAACATCAATCTGGTCATGCAGTTCAAAAACCGGGGAAAAATCCATGTTTTCAAGCGCCGACGATTTTGAGACCGGCCATTTGTGCATTCCTGTAGGCAAGCACAATAAAGAACCAATGTGGGACATATCATCAAACCGGAACCCACCGTTGCCATAGGCATCGATGGGTACCTGATATTTGTAATGTCCGTCAGCGATTTCTGTCACAGCCTATACGGACGCGCCATCAGCGCGCTGTTCTTTCTTTTCGATATCTGCACGTGAGGTCAATTTAAGTTGGATCAAAATTGGCGCAGCGACAAAGATCGAGGAGTAAGTACCTACAAGCACGCCCCACGCCATCGCAAAGGTAAAGCTGCGAATAACCTCGCCACCAAAGGCAACCAAAGCGGCCAACGCAAGAATTGTGGTCACCGAAGTTAGGATTGTTCTGGACAATGTGTGATTTATCGACATGTTCAATAGGTCAGAAATCAACATCTTCCTATATTTGCGAAGATTTTCGCGCACGCGGTCATAAACAACCACAGTATCGTTCAGTGAATAACCAACGATGGTCAAAATGGCAGCGATGGACGCCAGATTAAATTCAAATCCAGTTATCGAAAACATGCCAATGGTCAGGATAACGTCGTGCACCAACGCCGCCACAGCGCCCAAGGCAAATTGCCATTCGAACCGCATCCAAATGTAGCCCAAAACCGCAATAATGGCAGCAATAACAGCCAGCGTGCCTGTTTGCGCAAGTTCACCTGAAACCGTTGGGCCCACCACTTCGGTGCGGCGATCATCATAGTCAGATTCTATTGCACCAATAACAAGCTTCACAGCGGCTTGCTGAGCAAGATCGCCGCCTTCTTGGGTTTCAATCCGAATGAGGACATCTTTGGTGTTACCAAACTCTTGGACCTGAACATCGCCCAAGCCAAGCGCTCCAACTCGCGCACGAATGTCAGCAATATCTGCGTCGCCAACAATCGCTTGCACCTCAATAGAGGACCCGCCCTTGAAATCGATGCCAAGATTCAATCCTTTTGTGAAGAATAGCCCAAGCGATCCTGCAATAAGGACAGCGGAAAATGCAAACGCAATCGTTTTGCGCGCCATGAATTTGAAATCCGTATCATCAGGCAACAATTTCAGAAGATGAATTTTCAACTCTTTTGGACGACGCCATGCGAACCAACGCGCAATTTGGAATTGCGTCAAAAGGTAAGCGGTAAACATTGTCGTCAAAATACCAATGGCCAGGGTAATCGCAAAACCGCGGATTGGACCCGAACCAATGAAAAACAGGATGACGGCCGCTATGAGTGTGGTGACGTTGGCATCCACGATTGTGGCGAATGCCCGTTTAAATCCAGCTTCAATGGCCTGAACCACAGAACGGCCCGCCCGCTTTTCCTCGCGAATACGTTCGTAAATCAACACGTTCGCATCAACCGCCATACCAATGGTCAACACGATGCCCGCAATACCTGGCAAAGTAAGCGTGGCGCCGAGCATGGACAGAACACCCATGACAAGGAAAATATTGATAATCAAAGATATGTTCGCGAACAAGCCGAAAACGCCATAGGCAGCAAACATGAAGCCAATCACCAAAATACCACCAAAAAGTCCAGCAATTTGACCCGCTTTCACACTGTCTGCGCCAAGGCTTGGGCCAACAGAACGCTCTTCAATGATATCAAGCGTGGCGGGCAAAGCACCTGCCCGCAGCAACACCGCAAGATCGTTAGCACTTTGTGCGGTGAAGTTGCCTGTAATCTGCCCAGAACCGCCCGGAATTGAAGACTGTATTGTTGGCGCCGTAATGACTTGATTATCCAGCACCACAGCAAAACGTTGACCAATATTTGCCCCTGTCAGCTCAGCAAAAATAACCGCACCGCGCGTATCGAAACGGAAGGTAACGATAGGCTGGTTAGTTTGAGGGTCAAAGCCCGGCTGAGAATCAACCAAAGATTCTCCACCAATGGACACATCTTCCATCAACAGCTCTTCGCCACCATCTTGGCTTGGCAAAATAAAGGTGCCAACTGGCAACCCCTGCACGAGTGCCTGCGCAGCTGTAATTGTGGGATGAACCATATGGAAAGTCAGGCGTGCAGTTTGTGAAATCAGTTCTTTTAAGCGCTGGGAATCATCAAATCCTGGAACCTGCACCAAAATTCGGTCTGTACCTTGGCGCTGAATAGTTGGTTCAGTCGTGCCCAATTCGTCGATCCGACGCCGAACGACCTCAATTGACTGGGCGACCACAGACGAAAGACGTTCTTCGATGCCCTCATCGGTCAATTGCATGGTCAATTTGCCGTCGGCTGTTTCGCCGAAACTGATTTCCCTGACACCACCGATAACACCAATGACATTGGAGATGGGCACGTCCAGTTCTTGCAAAGCAGTTTTGGCTTGCTCAAACTGAGTTTGGTCCGTCAGTTCAATTGTAAGCAATGTGCCTTCGGTACGAATGATGTGGCCGATGGCATTGTCGTTGGCAAGCAATGAACGCGCCTCGCGGCGCAGCTCTTTGACACGCTCTGTTACAAGCTCCTCTTTGTTCACCTGTAGCAGCAAATGTGAACCGCCTTGCAAATCAAGACCGAGAACAATTTGCTGTTTTGGCATCCAATCAGGCAACGCAAAAATTGTTTGCTGCGATACAAAATTGGGGAAGGTAAACAAAATACCTGCCAAAGACACAATCAGTATCAATGCGGTACGAAGAGGAGAGAATTGTAACATAGCGGATCAGATCTTCTTGTCTGTTAGCTGACTACTTCTTGTCAGTTTTGTTGTCGTTCACAGGTTCACCTTTGGTGCGCACATCGGCGACCATTGAGCGAACGACTTTTACACGAACGTTTTCCGCCAATTCAACTTCCAACTCAGCGCTGTCGTCTTTCACACGGACAACTTTGCCAACTAGTCCACCGCTCGTTACAATTGTGTCGCCACGACGTATGGAATCGAGCAGATTCTTTTGCTCTTTCACGCGTTTTTGCTGCGGACGGATAATCAGGAAGTAGAAAATTGGGATAATCAACAAAATTGGCAGCAAGCTTGTCAGATAGTCTGTGGCGCCGGGTGCGGCTGCTTGTGCAAATGCTTGTGTTACAAACATACGGATACTCCTTAGGTCGACTTTTAATCCGCAAACAAATCCACTAAATGGGATCAGGTCGGGTGGTCGCGTTGTGGTCTCAGATCGTGCGGGAATATATAGGCGCAAATTCGCAAATGCAAAGCCCAAACGGGGCTTTTCCTGCAAAGATTGGATATAAAATGAAAAAGAAACACGCGCTTTTGGATATTGCACGCTCCCTTGCGGTGTTGGCAGGTCGTGATTTGAACCAAAAAGCTGAGTTGACAGATGCAAATGCCTACCAATGGGATGGGCAAAACCAAAATCTTTTGCCAATTACTCTGGTAAACTATGTGGACTTGGCGTTGTTGCTGGGCATTGATAATCAAAAGTCAATTCTTGCGCGTAACACGGAACAGTTTGCACGCGGGCATGGTGCCAATAACGCCCTCTTGTGGGGCGCAAAGGGCATGGGCAAGAGCTCCATTGTCAAAGCTCTACATGCGGACATTCTCAATCAGGCCAAGCAGGACACAACTTTGCAGCGTCTGATACTCATTGAAATTCATCGTGAAGATATCCAAACCATGCCCTCATTGATGCGATACGTATCCGGGCTTGAAGCACAATTCCTGATCTATTGTGATGATCTCTCCTTCGATAAGGATGAAATGGACTACAAAGCCCTTAAATCCGTTTTGGATGGTGGTTTAGAGGGGCGTCCGGCTAACGTATTATTTTATGCCACTTCAAACCGCAGACACTTGATGCCCCGCGATATGGTTGAGAATGAAACACGGGCCGCTATCCATTCGCACGAAGCAATTGATGAAAAAGTATCCCTTTCGGATCGCTTTGGATTGTGGCTGGGCTTCCACAATTGCGATCAAGCAACATATCTGCAAATGGTAAGCCACTATTGCGAGCATTATGGGATCAGCGCATCCCAAAGCGAATTGCAATCTGGGGCCATTGAATGGGCTGCAACGCGCGGCGCGCGTTCAGGCCGTGTTGCCATTCAGTTTGTTCGCCAGCTTGCAGGCAAAAAGGGCCGGTCCCTAATCTAGGACCAGCCCTTTTTGCGTTTTCAGATTCGAATGTTTAACTTGCGAGCAACAGCATTGGGTCAACCGGCGTCGCACCTTTACGCAGTTCAAAGTGCAATTGTGGCCTGCTCACCGCACCGGTCATGCCTGCTGTACCGATAGAATCGCCCCGTTCAACCCCAGCCCCTTTGGCAACTGTGATATCTTTGAGGTGTGCGTATGCGGAAACGTAGCCATTGCTGTGCTTGATCAAAACAAGGTTTCCAAAGCCTTCAACAGCACTCCCCACATAAATGACTTCGCCATTTTCTGTGGCGCGCACGGACGTTCCTTCAGGCACCTCAATATTCAAACCAGTATTTTTTGAAGCGCGGAAGTCGGCAATGACACGCCCTTTAACCGGCCAGCGGAAGGAGCCGGTGGCCGTTTTGGGTGTTGAAACGACGGGTGCCGCAACTTCTACGGGGTCAACTGAGGCTGTTGTTAAGACTTGCTGCGCGGCCAAAGGCTTAACTTGCTGCACTGGCGTAGACGCTTGCTTTGTTTTTGTGCCGCTTGAGGCAGCCGCTGCCAAATTTGCAGGCCGTGCGATCGGCGTCGGCACAACTTGCGCCTGCTCATCAAGTCGCGCGGGCACCAATGTGCCTGCTGGGACGCTCGCCGGTGGCATTGTAGCCACCGCCACTTTGAGTGAAGTAGGAGGCGCTACCGGGCTTGTTGGTGCGTATTTTGGTGCAACCGTGCCAGGTCGACCAGGAATAATAACGTCCTGACCGACAAATATTTTATCGGGCGACGCCAAACCATTCGCCGCAACGATGGAATCTGTTGTCACGTCATATCGACGTGCAATCGCATAAAGCGATTCGCCTGCTTCAATTCGGTGCGTAAACGCATTGTCTGGCACCGCGCGTGGCGTCGCGACGATGCCCGCAGTTGCTATTTGGTCGATTTTCGGTGCTGTGTTGAGATCAACCTCAGCAAGAGATGGCATTGCGGGCATTGACTGGGTACTCGCTACTGGATTTGGGGTTAAAATGGGCAATGCTTGGCGAACAATTTGTGGTTGTTGCACAGCGTTTTGCCCAATGGTGGAGGCAACCTGAACCTGTGAGTTTACGCCCGAATTGAACGGGTCTCTTGCGTTGATATCTTGATTGTTATTTGGCCCAATTGATGCACCGGGAATATATCGTGCTCGCGAATTGGATGCGCTCAAATACTGGCCGGATGGTGGCAGCTGCGTCGCTGCGACTGCATCTGGCATGGCTTGGGTGAGATCGGCATTTGTTGCACTATTTATGGAGGCGGTGGTTAGCGGTGCTGCAAACCTGCTGCTGGCCGTGCAACCGGCAAGCAGGGCCGAAAAAGACAATGCGCCAATGATTGCAACTGAAGACTTAAAAGCCCCTGACCGAAACCGGATACTCATGTGCTAACTCTTACTCAATACACTACAACGCTTTTGAGTATAGATGCGTTAAGGTAAAGGGGAGTTTAAGGCGCTGTACTTTTTCCTTGTATCAGTGCTGGAAGTCGAATATCGCCAAGCTCGGTGAAGTCGAGTTGGCCTTCGGTCTTAACAATACGCGTAATCCTTTGAACGGATTTTGGCTCCCCAATTGCTGCCACAAGCGCGCCACCTTCTGCCAATTGTTCAGTAAGTGCGCTTGGTAGTTCTTTCACAGATCCCGTAAGGAGTATTCTTGGAAACGGGGCCTGGTGAGACCAACCCAAAAGGCCATCATCGTTGTTTTCGATGATATTTGTGAGATTAAACTGTTTCCAGATTTCGGTAGCTCTG
>NZ_JBLIAI010000045.1:0-23110 GCF_047634455.1 Maritalea sp. | reverse complement strand
CGAATTCGTTTCGGTAAGCCAGACATATCAATCGGAAGACCTTGGTAAGCAGCGGATTGTTCGACCCACAATCCATTATCCAAACGGAAGGCCTTCATCACTGGATGAAACACGATATCGATTGGAAATGCCTCGGCAAAATCTCCATCCAAAATCTCATTCATATACCCATAATTGTCGGAGGCTTCATCGGCAGATGGGTCAAAGGTAATTGTGTAAACTGACATTGTTCGTTCTTCAGCTTTGGGTGCCGTAACAACAGTGAAACTTGCTATTAGACTTGAGAGTGCGACTCGAAACAGTCGCCGCCTGTTTAGTATCGTCATGAAAAATAGCCTGCGCAATAATGTTGTTCAATGTGTATTGGCCAAATGGAACGGACTCAACCTATCGGCGCACGAAAGATGGTATTGAGATGGTCAATTGCATGGTGGCAACGGAGCACAATACTCTCGAGTTAATGGTTGGACTGTATGCTAATAATTTTGGCACCTTCAGTCCTCTTGTCGAAAGAAATGGGCAATCGAAATACACAAACCGCGAAGGCCAAGATGCACCGTTGCATTGGCCTGGGGACGGTTCCGAACAATTGTGAAAACGAGCCTTCGCTTCGGCGCTCTCTGGTGCCGTCGCCACAATCGGTGTGCCAGCGTCTGGGAATTCGCGAATTGATAGTTGACCCCGGATCAAGTCCGGGGATGCCAAGAGGAGGTTCACTGCGCCCCAAGGGGGCATTCCCGCACTTGATGCGGGATCAAAACTAACTAACTAACTAACTAACTAACTAACTAGCCAACCACCTCAACAATATCCAAAAACACATTCGCTTCAGCGCTTTCCGGTGCTGTTGCAACAATCGGTGTGCCAGCGTCTGAGCGTTTGCGGATATTTTCGTGGTTACTTCATCGAGCTAGACACCCGACGACGATGTTTTCAAATTGAAGGGTACCAATTTGGTGAAACCCAGCGGCGTACTGAGCTAGCTTACTCTACCAACTGGGCCACGATCTCATCCTTTAAGCCCAAATCCATATCCATCTTGTCCATGCATTTTAGCAGCCAGCTTTCGTTGCTGAGTTGCTCGACTGCGCTGTCATATGCTTTGCGAACTGTGTCACCATAAGCATTTTCAGCAACTTCCCAAGCGGATTGAGGGATTGGTTGCCAGCGCGATTGCATGATCAGAAGATCGATTAGATCGCGACTGAGCACTGCTTTGTCGGACCATCGATCTGCGTTTGCGAGTAACTTCTCAGCATACATGCAATCTCGATTTAAAACAGGTACGCCGTAGCGTTTGTCCATTTTTCCAACTAAGTCGATGCGGCTTTCTCGCACAATCTCAAATTTGATTTTTGTGTTTTCGATGCCGACAAATGAGCGGATGCCATATTGGTCTGCTTGCACTTCTCTGAGAACTTTAATTTCAGTGTATGGACTTAAAATTCCAAACATGCCCTGAGGTCCATAGACCGCTTGTCTTAGTTTACGGTAGCCAGCTTTTGACGAGCACAAAAAGTCGATATCTATGCTCTCACGATATTCATCGAGATCGAGTACAATGGCAGTGCCTCCACCAAAGAAGCATTCAGCATCTCGTAGCAGATCGCCATTCAAACTTTGTAGAACTTTGAGAATATCTTTGTGGTGTTGTCGTCGAAACATCTTCGCTCGCGCTTGATCGGTTGTCAGGCTACCAACAAACATCCATTGCCAAATTTGTCAGCCAAAAGTTTTACCAAGGCTTTTTCACGACGGGTTATTGCATCTTGATCAACAAAACGCCAATTTCGCTCGTAAAGCGCAAGCGCATCCGCTCCGTCAACAACGGCATTGTCGTGACGGTTCCAGCATATCTGCCGCAATTGCGGATAATCTTTTATTTCAACGTTCATGTCACCCTCAGGAGGCTTTCAATATTTCACAGGCAATATAGTGCTGAAAACGCCAAAAATCAATGAACAACTATCATAATGACTAAGGCTGTGCCCGCCAACGCCTTCTAGCCAACCACCTCAGCAATATCCAAAAACGCCTTTGCTTCTGCACTCTCTGGTGCCGTGGCGACAATAGGTGTGCCTGCGTCTGAGCGTTCGCGGATATCCATGTGCAAGGGGATTGCACCAAGGAATGGAACGCCGAGTTTTTTGGCGGTTTCTTGTGCCCCGCCGGAGCCAAAAATGTCGGATCGGGTGCCGCAGGATGGGCAGAGGAAATAGCTCATGTTTTCGACGATGCCCAAAATGGTGACTTTGGTGCGGGCGAACATGTCGATGGCTTTTTTAGCGTCGATTAGGGCAAGGTCTTGCGGGGTGGAAACAATGATTGCGCCGGTTAGGGGCACGCTTTGGACGAGCGAAATATGTACGTCGCCGGTGCCGGGCGGCAGATCAACCACCAATGTGTCGAGGTCGCCCCAATCGGTTTCGCGCAGCAATTGGCGCAGGGCGGAGGTGGCCATGGGGCCGCGCCACACGACGGCTTGATCGCCTTCGAGCATCGAGCCGATAGACATGACTTTGAGGCCATAGGCTTCGTGCGGGGTGAAAATGCCATCGTCGCGCATGGCGGGTTTGCCTTCTAGGCCCAAAAGTTTGGGCATAGACGGGCCGTAAATGTCCGCATCCAAAATGCCAACTTTTTGGCCTTTGGCTTGCAGCGCCAGCGCAAAGTTTACGGCGGTGGTGGATTTGCCTACGCCGCCTTTGCCTGAGGCAATGGCGATGATGGATTTGATGCCTTTTACCGGCTCTTTTGGTGGCGGGCCGGGCTGGCGCGGTTTGGCGGTGGCTTGGGCGCTTTGCGCCTGCTGGCGATCTGAGGTGACAGAAATCATCACCTTGCGCTCGCCTGCAATTTTGCTGACCGCTTGTTCGGCTTGGTCGCGCACCGGGGCAAAAGACGCCTCTAGTCCCGGTGCAATGGTGATGGCGAACGCGATGGCGCCTTTAGTGATGATGATATCGCTCATACCAGCATACCCAGCCAGTGGCGCGCCGCCGGGCAATTGCACAGTGGCTAGCGCTGCGCGTACTTCATCTTCCAAAGCTTTATCGCTCATCTTATTTTCCGTTCGCAAGTTTTCGTCGTGTCAGTTAAAGGATTTTCTGACCCGTTGATGCCCAATCTTTCACAAAGGCGTCTAGGCCTTTTGCGGTCAATGGATGCTGCACCAATTGGCGGATAATGCTTGGTGGAATAGTTGCCACATCAGCACCTGCAATCGCCGCATCTGAAACATGATTTGCAGAACGAATTGAGGCTGCAAGAATTTCAGTTTCATACCCGTAATTGTCGTAAATGGTGCGGATATCATCGATCAACTGCATGCCATCAAGGTTGATATCGTCCAAGCGGCCAATGAACGGCGAAATGTACGTTGCGCCCGCTTTGGCGGCGAGCAATGCTTGATTGGCAGAAAAGCACAATGTGACGTTGGTTTTAATGCCCTTGCCAGAGAAATATTTGCAGGCCTTTAGGCCGTCCATAGTCAAAGGCAATTTGATCACAACGTTTTTGGCGATCTTGGCGAGGTGTTCGCCTTCTGCCACCATGCCCGCATAATCGGTTGCGGCAACTTCGGCAGAAACTGGACCGTCAACAATGTCGCAAATCTCTTTGACCACTTCTAAGAAGTCACGGCCAGATTTAGCGATCAAGCTTGGGTTGGTTGTTACACCGTCCAAAAGACCTGTTTCATTGAGTTCTTTAATGTCTGCAACTTCTGCAGTGTCGACGAAAAATTTCATGGCTCACCTAATTTGGTTCTGGCGTCAAAATGTGGGGCCGTTGTCTCACAAATTGCCCCCCTATCGCAAGGCGCAAAACTGCATTTTGAATTCATCAGTTTTCGCTGCGCGACAGGCGCGGACCATAATGCATGTTGTTTTATTTATCAAATGGTCAAATTTTACTTTTGTTGCGATCGTTCACCGCATCGGATAGCACTGCGCCATGGCGAACAATTTGCAAAATATCAAACTAGAACCAGACTGCGAAAACTGCGCTGCCTACTGCTGCGTGGCGCTGGCATTCGATAAGTCAAACATGTTCGCCTATGACAAACAGGCCGCCGAACCCTGCAAACATTTGGATGAGGCGCACAGCTGCACCATCCACGCGGACTTGGACGAGCAAGGCTTTAAAGGCTGCGTACGCTACAATTGCTTTGGCGCGGGGCAACGCACGTTCCACGAGATTTTTGAAGGCCGCTCATGGCGCGACCATCCGGATCAAGCACAAGAGATGTTTGATGCTTACCGCGTGATGCACAAAGTGCATGAGTTTTTGGCCCTCTTGCGCGAAGTGCGCAAACTAAAACTCGACGAAACGCAAGTCAGCCAGGTGGCAAATTTTGAGGCTGAACTCACGCCCCTCCCCCCCTGGACCAGCGCAAATTTGATTGCGTATGAAACGTGCGGCACGTTTGAGGAAATCCGGGCGTTTTTTACGGGGTTAAGGGATCGGGTTTAGGCTAGTTTCGGCTTATTCTGTTGAAAAACTCTTCTTGATTATGTGTTGTAGTACTGATTCAATTTCCTTGTTGATCATGGGGAATTTGAACGATGATGGGACCGCGTAAAGAAGCACAATCTGCGCTGTTTTATGAGTTTTGTTTAGAAGATCATGTGCCTGACGAACACCTGTTACGCCGCATCGAGGCTATCATTGATTTGTCGAGTTTACGTCAGCACCTTGCGCCTCATTACAGCTCAACCGGACGCCCTTCGATTGATCCTGAACTGATGATCCGGATATTGTTGGTCGGTTACTTGATGGGCATTCGGTCTGAGCGGCGTCTTTGTGATGAAGTGCATTTGAACCTGGCCTATCGCTGGTTTTGTAAGTTGGATTTGACCGATGAGGTTCCAGACCATTCTACTTTTTCGAAGAACCGACATGGCCGCTTTCGTGACAGCGAGTTGTTGCGTCATGTGTTTGAGAGCGTTGTTGCTCAATGCATTGAGTTTGGTTTGGCCAGCGGCGAGCGTTTGGCAGCCGATGCCAGCATAATTGCTGCAGACGCAAATCGCCAAAACTCTTCTCGACAAGAAGATTGGGACCCTGAGGCCATTGATCCGACATCTGCCCCACGCGCCGTTCGGGAATATCTCGAGACGCTTGATGATGCCGCTTTTGGCGCAGCCAGCCCGGTAAAACCCAAATATACTTCGCATTCAGATCCTGCAGCTCAATGGACTGGTGCACGCGGCGGGCCAGCTTATTTTGCATATTCCGCCAATTATCTCCTTGATACAGACAATGCGATCATCCTGGACGTCGATGCTACGCGGTCCATACGGCAAGCCGAGGTCAGGTCTGTTCAGATCATGATTGATCGACTGAAACGCAAGTATGATATGAAACCGGAGCGATTGATCGCTGACACGGCCTATGGAACTGGCCCTATGTTGGAATGGTTGGTTGTTGAGCGTGGGATTGCGCCACATATCCCTGTCTTTGACAAGTCAGGTCGCAAAGATGGAACGTTTGAACGGGCTGACTTCACCTTTGATGAACATGATGATCGCTACATCTGCCCAAGCGGAAAAGAGCTCAAGCAATATCGGCGCGCCTTCACAACACCAAGATCCGGACCAAACAAAGATGCAACCCTTCGGTATCGTGCACAAAAGTCCGATTGCGATGCCTGTGCACTAAAATCAAAGTGCTGCCCCAAGCAAGCAGCCCGCAAAGTCACAAGAACAATCTTTGAGAGTTCACGTAATGAAGCACGTCGTTTAGCTCAAACGCATCAATATGCGATCTCGCGAAAACTGAGAAAGAAGGTGGAGATGTCGTTTGCCCATCTCAAACGAATACACGGCTTAAGTCAGCTCAGATTACGTGGACCATGTGGCGCAAATGATGAATTCCTCCTCGCTGCAACCGCTCAGAACCTCAAAAAGCTAGCAAAATGGGCAACAAACCCAATGCCAACGCCAAAACCAGTGTAAATCGGTGGTACGCAAGCTCTATCTGCATTCCGGGATTGCAAAATATAGCCGGTTTTTCAACGGAATAGGCCCATAGCTGCCGTTCGCAGCACGCCAATTTCCAACGACCATGCTCTTCAAACCAGACATTCAGGCCAATTACGCATTTGAGTGTTCTCAAATTGACCGCGGTGCTTGACTTCGGAAGGCTGTATAATCTTGCGCGCATTGGGTTGTCGCAGGGGTAAAATTTGTCATCGAAGCCATCATACCGCAATATTATGCCGCTGAAAGTTTGAGTGCTGAGGTTGGAGGGTATGGCGCAAAGGATTTGTTATGCCTGACTTATCAAACCTTCCAATGATCATTCCTTCAAAACATGCTTGGAACCACGGTAGAATAATTGGCCAAAAACGGCCGCTACTGCCCAAACATGTTTGGGCCATCAGGGTCCGATTGGAACTCGCAAATGCGCTACGTGACCTTGCGCTGTTCAATATGGCCATCGATAGTAAACTGAGAGGCTGCGATCTTGTTCGATTGAAAGTGGCGGATGTGTTCACTGCGGGCAGCGTCAAAGAGCGGACGTCAATCCTGCAGAGCAAAACCAAAACACCGGTTCGATTTGAAATCACCGCAGGAACAAGGGCTTCTGTTTCAGACTGGATTGCCCAACCAGTGATGAGTGGTCATGACTATCTATGGCCCAGTCGATTACAGGATCGTCCCCATATCTCAACGCGGCAGTATGCACGAATGCTCAAAGATTGGGTGGCGGCGATTGGTCTTGAGCCTAGTGCATATGGAACCCATTCAATGCGAAGAACCAAAGTAGCGCAAATTTACAAGAAGACAGGAAATCTGAGGGCCGTCCAACTCCTTTTGGGCCACACAAAAATGGATAGCACTGTGCGCTATCTGGGTGTCGATTTGGAAGATGCGCTTTCAATATCCGAAGGGGTCGAAATCTAGCAAGCAATGGGCTGGCAAGGCGCCAGTCCATCCAAAACCAATTCAATGGATTGCGCTATTTTTGGATGGAACTGTATTCAATTTGTGTTTTTGTTACCTACATCAATTCAACAGTCGTGCTTACTGATCTATCTTTGGCTTTCTTAATCGCATTTTGACCGTGGACATAGAAAATGGATAGTATGTCGGAACCTTCACGCCAGCGAAGCACACGCCCAACGTCGTCTGGGAAAATGTTCGACTTCAGGTCCCTGGATACTCGCTTTGCGTGACCAAACGGGGTGATGAAATCCACAAACCACAAACGATCACCAGACTCCCAGTCATCTGGTGACAAGAGTCGCGTATTCTGCACGTAGGCTCGCTCAGCGCGCTTGGACATATGTGCCCAACTGACATAGCCGACAGGCTGATCGCCATCATGGTAGAGCCTGAAACGCTGCTTTGAGATGGCAGGCATCACCCACTGTTCAATGCTTGCGATACTCCAATCGCGGTGAAGGTTTGACTTTGTTAAAAGCCAAACCACCTCACCTAAGATCTGCGCATTCGATGTAATCTTTTCACTGCTCATGCGACAGCTCCAGTTCTATTCATTCTGAAAGCTACGCCGCCTGCCACGCACTAGTTACCGCGACTTGCACCTGACTGGGCAAGTCTGTTGATTTAACGCCATAAGCTGTTGTTCCGTCATTTGGACTAAACGATGCCATCGCATTCACTAACTGCTGAACGCCAGAATAAGACAAATAGGAGTCGCCCGCAGCGAACCCATCAATTGTCCGCTTACTTTGCGAACCTACATACCAGTCAGAAACAGTGATCGAGTCTTCAGTGCCGAGCAGTTGAACAACCAAATCATCGCCGTCCTTGCGGAACCAGATCGCACTGGTTTTTATGTCATCCTCAAATTCGATTGTGTCATTCACAGTGGAGTTCAAAGGTGCGGCACTAACGTATCTGCTGTGTAATGGCACAGAGGATGATGAAGATTTGACTTGTCCTGCTACGCCAGAATTGATGCCATTGTACGTATCTCGCCCATCTCCATAGCCAAACCGATAAATATCAGCACCGGCGCTCGCTTGATAGATATCGTCGCCGGTATCGCCCAGGATCACGTCAGTGCCTGAACCACCAGTTATGGTGTCGTCGCCAGCTCCCCCAGAAATTGAGTTGCTGCCGGAGTTACCATAAATTGTGTCGTTACCTTCACCGCCAACGAGTAGATCATTCCCCTCGTTGCCATGCAGAATATCGTTTCCGTCTCCGCCGATCAGGATGTCGTCGCCGGCACCACCGTGCAGCGTGTCATTGCCAATACGACCCAGCAAGAAGTCGTCACCGCCGTTGCCGTACAGAATGTCATTCCCGCCAAAACCATCTAGCCAATCAGCAGAATTTGAACCGTTCAGAGTATCGTTTGACGACGTGACTGTAGTGCCGAGCAAGTCTGCACCGAGATAGGTGTTTGTTATGCTTGATAGATCAAAATCCATGCCGTCGAAGAACTGGAAGGCTTCAATCTTGTTGGTTGCATTGACCCAGCCACTGATCGTAACGCGATCTGCAACTTCAGACAGCACCACCTCTTCTTCGAGTGGATTAGTGACATAAATTTTAAGATCATTGCCGGAACGCTGAAGCACAAGATTCTCTAGCGTAATCCCGGAGCCAAACAAGAGCTTGTCGCCGCTGACCACTTTGCCGCCGTCACCGATTTGCAACGCACCACTGCCACTGTCAGCAATTACGTCTTTGCCGTTGCCACGCTCAAAGACGTAAGTATCGTTGCCGGTGCCACCAACTAGATTGTCATCACCTTCGCCACCCAACAAAACATCGTCGCCGCTCGAACCATTAATTTGGTCATTACTGCCTAAACCGGAAAGCCAGCTAGACTTGCCAGAGGCAGCTGAGATGGTTTCTCCATTGTCGTTGCCAGTTTTAAAGTCGACGACGTTGGCTAGATCAATCGCAAAGCCAGAACGGAAGCGGAAATCTTCAATTCTGAATTCGGCTTGATCCCAGTTTTTGATCGTTACACGGTCTTGGTTGGTATCCGTTTCTGAAAGAGGTTTTAGGTTTACGATCAGGTCTGCACCAGATTTTGTCATCAGAAGATCTGAGATGCCGATATAGGCACCAAACTGCAATGTATCCCGGCCACCTTCAGCAGCTTGGGTAATTGTACGGGAACCAGTCCGTGTTTCGTTGACCCAAACGGTTTTCCAGTGTTTGCCATCTTTGACAGATTTTTGCACCGCTTCAGTGTAGGTGTAAGCTTCTTGCACTTGTTCAAATGCAGTTTCGTCAATTGTGTCTTGACCATCACCACGGTTGAAGATGTAGGTGTCGTTGCCCAGGCCGCCTTTGAGCAGATCGTTGCCCGTGCCGCCCGTTAACACGTCATCGCCTGATCCGCCCTCGAGCGTATCGTCGCCATCTCCACCGATAAGGAAGTCTTTACCTGCACCGCCGAGCAAAATGTCATTGCCAGCACCGCCGTACAAATCATCAAGGCCATCGCCACCGTCAAGACGGTCATTACCGGAGCCGCCGATTAGATAGTCGTCACCAGCTTTGCCGATTAATATGTCATTGCCAGAACCACCTGAAAGCACATCACCTTTGGCGGTGCCATTTAGCGTATCGTTGCCCTCATAACCTGAAGCAGCATATTCGATTTCTGTCATGTCGAGAACAGTTTGGTCACCCAGTGAGAAGGTCTCAACGCGGTTCTTTGCGTTGCTCCAATCTTTGATGGTGACTTCGTCTGCCAATGCGCCAATTTGCAACGCATCATTCGCCAGATCACGAACACCAACGATTAGATCATTGCCGCTAATTTTGAACGCAAGGCTTGCCAACGCAATGGAATAGCCGAACTGTAAGATATCGTCGCCGCCTTCGATTTGGCGCCACTTTTTCTTGGTCCGATATTCATTGACCCACTTGCCAGTTTTACCACTCCGCTCATAATGAGAACCTGATACTTCTTGGTACTCTTCTTCCACTTGCGCATTGTCGTGGATGGTGTCTTTGCCATCGCCGCGGAAATAGAAGTACATATCATCGCCAGCGCCGCCATTGATGAAATCATCGCCCTTGCCAGCAAGAATACGATCATTGCCCGCACCACCGTGAATGGTGTCGTTGCCTTCACCGCCGTAAATAGCGTCGTCGCCTGCATCACCATAGACGGTGTCGTTGCCTTCTCCGGCAAGAATGACGTCGTCACCTGCGCCGCCCGAAATTGTGTCGTTGCCTTCATCCCCAAACAGGAAGTCTTTGCCATCGCCACCATTAATGGTGTCGTTGCCTGAGCCGCCAGTAACAATGTCATTGCCCGCACCTGCGGAAATCACATCATTGCCGCCAGCGCCTGACATAAAGTCGCCTGTTGCAGAACCAGTGAGCGTGTTGGAACTCATGTCGCCGTTGTAGCCTGCTGTGATGTGTGAGAAATCAAGCAACATGCCATCAACAAATTTGAAGTTCTCGACGCGGTTGCGCTGATCCATCCAATCTAGAATGGTCATTTGGTCGGTGGTGATGGTTGCCTCTGCGCCATGGTCTCGCAATTGAATGACGGCGTCTTGACCAACAATTGAGAACACGATGTCAGAAATATCGATGTTTGCACCGAACTGCAGTGTATCAATACCACTGTCCAATTCGTTCACAACCCAACGCTCACCTTCTTTGGTGACTATACGGTAGCCCACGCGATCTTCTTCGCGGTACTGGGTTTCTGTAATGGTTTTGGTGCCGGTTTTTGTGACATCCTTGTAAGCGGTAGACGTTTCCGTGCGCGAACCGGTCTTGGTTTCCATCTTGTACCCGGTGCGGGTTTCGTTGACATATCGGGTGCGCCAATGCTTGCCCGATTTGTAACGCTGCGCAACGCGTGCGTTATACTGATAAGCCACTTGTTCTTGGTATTGATAATTTACCTTGTTCTGGACCTGATAGGCGACTTTTTCAGTATATTGATATTGGACCTGCTTTTGCACATCGTAAGCAACAGTCACCTGATAGGTATATTGTTCGCTTTCCTGATAAGTGTACTTTTCCAAATACTGCTCTTCAGAATAGTCAAAGATCGTGTCCTGACCGTCGCCGCGGTTGAAATAGTAGGTATCGTTACCCGCACCACCTTCAAGCCGATCATTGCCTGCGCCGCCAATTAGTTTGTCGTCGCCCGCATTGCCATAAAGGCTATCATCGCCCGCACCACCAACAAGTACATCTTTGCTCGCGCCACTGATCAGCTTGTCTTTGCCAAGACCGCCTGAGAGCAAAGTATTGTCGTCTTTGCCCGCACTTGTGATCAGAATGTCGTCACCATCGCCGCCTGAAACGCTCTCAAAACCTTGTACTGTCGCGTTGAAGTTCAAATTCTTAGAGCCGTGATAGATCAGACCGTCAAAGCCTTCGCCACCACGAATATTGTTCAAATTGTCTTCATCATCAGCATAGATGGTGTCGTTGCCTTCACCACCATCCATAATGTCAGCGCCAGCGCCGCCGAACAAAATGTCATTGCCTTCTTGGCCCAACAATTCGTCATTGCCTTCACCGCCCGAAAGCATATCGTGACCGTCAGCGCCATGGATAATGTCGTTACCTGTGCCACCAGACAAGCTATCGTGACCAAGTCCACCTGCTAGCGTGTCATTGCCGCCTTTGCCATCAATGGTAACGCTTTGCTCGCCGTCCGTGATGAAGAAATCATCAAACTGTGTGCCTTCACCGCCAACATAGCCATTGTCGGTCAGATCAATATTGACCCCAGCTGTTGGGTTCACTGCGATGTAGTAGCTGTCAATTTCGCCGGTTTCAAACTCGATGTGACGACCATTCTCGTCTTCGGTGATTTTGTAGCCTTGGCCAGAATAATGTAGTTCAACATCACCATAGCTGCCCGACGTTCCGTCAGATTTGGTGAAGTCACCAATACCATGCACAACAGAGCCATCAGGCAAGACAATTTTGTCACCCTCAGCTTGCAGGTTTAAAGATGTAATACCAGCGGTATCAAGATCGACCAATTCGCCTTCTTGGCTTTCGCCATCCGAGTTGGCATCTTGCCACACCCGGAATTCCGACCAGCGAGCGTCCCGCGCGTCAAACACACCATCAAAATTGGTGTCAAAGACTTCGGTCAAACCTTCCAAATCGGTTTTGGCCGTGGCGCTCCATTCGGTAAACATAAATTCTTTGGACTGAGTAATGCGCCCATCTGCGCCCGCTGAACCGTCCGCAGCCAAATCAATCGCCAAAATCGCATCGTCCGCACCAACCCATGCAGTGGTTTCAATAAACCCATCGCCGTCCATGTCACGCTGAACTTTGGAATTGATATCTGCGATAATCTCAATTCCATCGCCATCCATATCCAAAACAATCGGCGCCATTGTGCCGCCGCGACCACCTCGACCACCGCTTTCAGGATCGGCTTCACGGGGTTTCCAAGTCTCCTTTTTCTCTGTCTGGTAGTTTGCGCCTTCGGGCGTGCTTGGTGTTTTTTGTTTCGCGGGAGGGGCTTGATAATTAGCACCCTCCGGATTGTTTCGTTTTTCAGCCTTTTGAGCAACACTTCCGCTGCGTTTAGGTTTTTTACTTCCAGTTAGACTAGGACCGGAAGAAGAGGAACCTGAACTTGAGCTACCACCGGAGGAGCCGCCAGTGTCTTCGCCTTGACGCGCCGCTTGAATACGGTCTCTATCTGCCTGTTGTTTTGCAGCTAGTTCCTCTTGGCGTTGCTGTTCAGCTAGGTCACGTGAGCGGCGTTCGCGTTCGCGTTCGCGAAGCATCTTACGTTCTTCGGCCATGCGCTGGAAGTCATCGAGGTCTTTCTGGCCTTCTTTGGCAACTTGCAAGGCCGCATTTCGATACGCACCATATTGAATTTGCGATTCGACATAGTTGTAAAGGTTCTTTACGCCATTAAAGAAACCATCAAATTGATGCCCGCCGGCACCAGGGACAAATTCCGTTTCGCCGTAGTGAACTCCTGTCCAGTGAAGTACGCTCTCGAACTCTTGGTTGGCGGAAAAATATGTCCACGAATTATCGGACGGTACATTCCACGGGCTGATTGCGCCAATCAAACCGTGACTTCCCAAACCATTCATACCAATTACTTTATCAGCTCTCCTGTCCAACATTTGGGCATACGGAACCCCCAGAGAGAAGCCAGTCGCCATAATATTGCTTCCCGAGTATTGGTCAGCGAAGTTGTTTAGGGAGCGATTATTAAGCCATGTTGATAGTCCCGTGCCAGTAAGAATGAGGCTTGTGTCGTCAATAGCATAATCAACAAAATCATTAGATCCTTTGGTAGAAATTACGACGTGGTTCGTAGTTTCGCTTTTGTAGGCGACAGAATACAAGTTACCAAACGCCCCATAGTTTGAAGCGTCAAATTCGTACCGATTGCCTTCGAATACGACTGGTTCACGTCCTTCACTTTGAGCTTGCGCTTGTATAAGCGCCGCCAACATTAGGTCGTCTAACTCAGTTGGTGTAATTCCCATAAGTATCTCCTAGAATTCCATCAGGAACGCTCGCGGCGCGACCCCGAACAAAACTTATATAGATTTTCAAAACTGGCGGATTTGGGGAGTCAGTAAACAAACCTTCGATGACACCATGTGTAAGCAAAATAGAATACTCTATATCAGTGATCTGACCGCCAAACTTAATTTCGCCTCGACAGAGTGCAGCAGTATAAAAGTGGCCGACGGTAAGGTCGGTGCATTTTTTTACAGAATTAGGGTCGCTGTTGCCAAACTCATCTGTATCGATGTCTTGGAGGTAGTTCTCAGCCTCAACATATTCAATGCCAAGTATCCCGCTGGATACCCGCTGAATAAACCAGCATTGTTCCTGTTTGTTTTCGCAATCAGGCACCACGATTCCGTATTTTTGTGCAGCACCGATTTCCACAGGTATTTGCGCAATGATCAAGCCCACGTTGTCAAACTCTTGCGCATTGTAACAGCCAAACGGTTGATCTTCGCAGTCAAACTCAAACGCGCGACCTAGATTGTAGTAGGAAAACTCACTAGAATTCGCCAATTTCCGCATATCTTCAACAAAACTGGGTTGTTCAAATATCAACTGCGATAGCGATGGTACAACCAAAGCATTACGGTAAGCAGTTTCAGCCAAAGCCAAAAATGCTATGAAAATTAAAAATGCAGCACCAGCTTTCCGTATCAATCAAAAAAACTCTTCATGTGGCAAAAATCAACTGAGTAGTGTGACAATTTCCACCACAAGCGGCCAGTTTTTTCAATTCAATTAGTGCAGATGAATATTGGAATATTGTCGTATTTCTACTTGACCTTCTCACTCCACTGTTGCAGGAAATGTTTGACCATTCGGTCTATTGTTCACAATTATACATATAATGAAATTTGAATATTTCGTCTTATTCGCCTTCAGCAGCTTTCACTAGCCAAGCGTAAAATCCATCATTTTCAATAAGTTGCTTGTGATTTCCTTGCTCTCTGATTTTACCTTCGTCCATAACAATGATGTTGTCTGCATTTCTGACCGTGGAAAGTCGGTGCGCAATGATGATCACCGTGCGGCCAACTGAGATTTTGCGTAGGTTTTCCTGAAACAGGCGTTCTGATTCGTAATCTAGTGCGGCTGTTGCTTCGTCCAGAATTAGAATACGTGGACGCACCGCAAGTGCCCGTGCGATGGCGATGCGTTGGCGTTGTCCGCCCGACAAGTTCGAACCGCGTTCCTCCAAGACCGTATCGTAGCCTTTGGGTAATTGCAGGATAAACTCATGCGCACCTGACAGTTCTGCAGCCTGCAAAATTGTCTTCATCGGCATGGCCGGATTAGACAATGCGATATTGTCGCGCACGCTTGAATTAAACAGGATGTTATCTTGCAGCACCACGCCGATCTGTCGTCGCATCCATGCAGGGTCCAGCAAGCGACTATCCATTCCGTCCAGCAACACGCGCCCGTTTTCTGGCACATGCAGGCGCTGAATGAGCTTGGTGATCGTCGATTTACCGGAACCCGAACGTCCCACAATACCTACAGTTGTCCCGGGTTCAATTTTCAAGCTCAAGTCGCGCAACACTTCCGCTTCACCGGGGCGGTATCTAAACGTAACGTTTTTTAGTTCGACCACACCCTTAAGAGGTGGCAAGCTTTCGGGCACAGAATTGTCTTTGGATTCTGTTTTGGTGTTCAAAATATCGCCGAGCCGTTCAATCGAAATGCGGAACTGCTGAAAATCTTGCCAGAGTTGCGCAATGCGAATAATCGGCTGGCTGACTTGGCCCGCCAGCATGTTGAAGGCAACAAGCTGGCCCACCGTCAACTGTCCGGTGATTGCCAGCTTTGCACCAAAATACAAAACAAGTGCGGTTGTGATCTTGTTGACCAACATCACTAGTTGCGATCCTGTCGAGCCAAGGGTGATGGTTCTAAATGACGCTTTGACGTAAGCGGCGAGGTTTTCGTCCCACCGCGCGCGCATTTGCGGCTCCACTGCCATCGACTTTAACGTTTCAGCGCCTGCAATGCTTTCCACCAAAAAGGCTTGGTTATTTGCGCCGCGATAGAAGCGCTCTTCCACCCGTCTTCGCAGTTCCGGCGTTATCAGCAATGAAATGGCGAGATAAAAAGGAATTGACCCCAGAACGATCAGCGTCAGCGTGGGGCTGAAGAGCCACATCACCGCAAAGAAGACAAAGGTGAAACTGAAATCAATCAGTACTGTCAGCGCTGAGGAGGTGATAAAATCCCGCACATTTTCCAGCTCACGCACTCGCGCAACAATTTGCCCGGTGGGTCGACTTTCAAAATACGAGATAGGCAGTTCAAGCAAATGCTTGAACAGTTGCGCACCAAGTTGCACATCCACCCGGCTCGTTGTGTGGGAAAACAAATAGGTCCTTAGCCAACCAAGCAACACTTCAAATATCGTTAGCCCCACCAAGCCGATCACCAATACATCAAGCGTGGTAAGTCCGCGATGCACCAAAACCTTGTCAATGATTACTTGAAAGAACAGCGGAGAGATCAGACCAAAAACCTGCAAGAAAAGGCTAGCGACTATGACCTCTGTGAAATGGGTCTTATATTTAGCGATAACGGGCAGAAACCAACTAAAGCCAAATTTAAGATCGCCGATCATATCTGCAGCGCGCTTCGCGATTAGGATCATTTGGCCGTCATAAACCAATTCAAAATCTTCGCGCGAAATCTCCTCAGGCGGCTTGCCAGCAAACTGCACCAGCAATTTGTCGTCCGCCGCTTTGGCCAGCAAAACAAAACGCTCGTCATTTAGCTTCGCAATGCCAGGAAGTGGAAGCTTTTGGATCTTCTTCCAATCTGCTCGGATGATTTTGGCTTTAAACTCTGCCCGCCGCGCGGCCCTTATTATTCCGGCGGCATCGACGATGCCGTTTTGGTTTGCAAATTCATGAGCAATTTGATCAGGGTTGGCGCGTTGGCCGTGGATCGCAAGTAGCGCACATATACACATGGCGCCGCTGTCTGATTGTTGCTGTTCATTGATATTGTTTTCACCAACACTCGACGACACTAAAAAAATCCCTTAAAAGCCAGATAGTTCAATAAAATATAATTTAAGTTGTCTTTTTTTCAGATTGTCCCATGAATGTAAACGCCAAATCTAAGGGCCTTAAACTAGGCCAAGCTGAACCCGCTAAATCTAAATCACCCAAACCGTCCAAGAAAGACAAGGATGCGCTTGAGTTTTTGCCCGCTGCACTTGAAGTAGCAGACACACCTCCACCCGCGCTGGGCCGAGTGTTGGCGATCACCATCGCATTGTTCTTCACTTGCGTCGTGGTTTGGGCAGCTTTGAGCCCCATCGATATCGTCTCTGTCGCTGATGGAAAAATCGTACCTACGGGCCAGATCAAAACAGTTCAGTCCGCGCAACCGGGCATTGTGACGAATATTCTTGTTCAAGAGGGCGAAAGCGTTTCAAAAGGGCAATTGCTTGTCGAGATTGACGCCACGGAAGTCAAAACTAGCCGCTTGCGCATTGAACATGAACTCAACAAGGCGGCATTAGAAGAAGCCGTTGCAATGGCGCTGCTCACCGACCAACCATTGGCGAGTTTCCAGCCGCCATCTGATGCAAAACCTGCGCTCGTTAATCTGTCAAAAGGGCTAATCGAAAGCCGTTGGGATAATCTAACCGCCGCACTTCGCGAGAACGATGCAGACAAAGAAACTGTCGATTCCACCGCGACAGCGCTCATCGATCAAGTCGCAGCCCGGGAGAAAACCGTCGTTGAATTCGAACAATTGCTAGATGCCGAATTGTCATTGCAGTCCCAAGGGCTTTCAACCAAATCTCAAACTGCAAATTTGCGTCTGCAACTCATAACCAACCGCACGGAACTACAATCTTTGCGCCAACAGCTCATTCAGACCGACCTGCGGCTTAATCAGCTGCGCGCGACAAGAGAGAAAATCAACGCACAGTTCCGTGGCGAAGTAAAACAACAACTTGCCACTGCAAGACAGCAAATCCTCATCACCCGCGAAGAGTTGCAACGTCAGTTGGAGCGTGAAAAACAGTTCCTCATTCTTAGTCCAGTAAACGGCACAATTCACGAGCTACTGTTGCACACAATTGGCGCAGTGGTTTCACCAGCCGAAACGCTTGCATCCATTGTTCCTGAAGGCGTCAAAATGGAAGTAGAATCAAAGCTTCTCAACAAAGACGTCGGCACAGTGGAAATTGGTATGGCTGCGGAAATTAAGCTGGAAGCTTTCCCATTCACCAAATACGGCGTGATAGATGGCACGGTGACCCACATCTCACCAGACGCACTCATTGATCCCCAGCTTGGCCCGGTATTCGTGATGAAACTTGCTTTAGACAAAGAAACCATTGGCGTTGATGGCAAGCAAGTCAAACTTGCACCCGGGATGCGCACAACAATTGAAGTAAGAACGGGAAACCGCACCGTTCTCGACTTCTTCCTGACCCCACTTTTGAGATACCGCGATGAGGCGATCAGGGAGCGGTGATTGAATCTGCGGAGCAACGGTAGAAATTGAGCTCGGTGACAGTCTCAGAAGCACTGCTTTTTGCTTCAGTCGAACGTCAGCTTTTTGGCGACTGGCCGGACGAAATCCAAAAATTTCGAAAGGCCGCTTCTCTAATTGGGTGTTTAGGTCAAGCTCTTTTTCCTTCTTATTGATGGGTCATTGTCACTCATCCGGGTCACGCTTCTCTTCGCAGTCTGTTTTGGCGTTCGATGGCGCCGCTGCATGCATGTGCTGGATTGACTATGGAGAGCCCCGCTTTCCGGCGCGCTTCAAGTTGCGCAGCAGTCATTTTCGGCTTCATCCACAGACCTCGTCCGGTGAGGACGACCCCCGTTAGGATTGGGTAGTTGGCGTTTTAGTTCATGCCATGCCTCCCACCTTGTCCTGACGGAATTCTGTACCATCGACCCACATTCGATGTAGTAAAACGGCTAGTTTGCGCGCAACAGCAACCACAGCTCTTCGACGACCTTTAGTGCGCATCAATCGCATCCCCCAAGATTTGAGCTGAGATCCCGCCATCGTGCGCATAAGCAATGCATTGGCAGCGGCATAAAGCACTGCGCGGACATCGCGATCCCCGGCTTTCGATATTCGACCAGGGTTGTCGTGCTCTCCTGATTGATACCGCCTTGGTGTTAAGCCAAAATGTGCGGCCACGGTGCGAGACCGCCTAAAACGTGTTGGATCATCGACGGCAGCTTTGAATGCTAGAGCAGCGATGGGACCAACACCAGGTACGGTCATCATTCTCATACATACTTCATCTTGCGAAGCTGCTCGTTTAACTCGTCGATCCAATTCCAGATAATGCTGATAAAGAACAACCCGCGCATCCAAGAGTGGGAGCAACGCATGTGCGAGCACATCATCCATTTCGATTAGTGGGCGAACGGTACCATCGAAGCTACCATGCTTGACTGTCTTTGGCAGGCGCACACCGAATATCTTCAATAATCCGCGGACCTCGTTTGCGAGATCCATTGTTTTCTTTAAAAGTGCCTTGCGAGTACTGAGCAAAGCACGCTGTCCGTGGGCTTCGCGACTTTTCATATGAACGGGGCTGAACCAGCCGGTGCGCAATACATGCGCGATGCCTCGAGCATCATTCTTGTCAGTCTTGTTTCGCATTGCTGACAGCGCAGCATTTACCTGACGTGCTTCCATACAAACAACGTCGAAGTTTGCGGCCTGCAATCCAAAATATAGATGTTGGCTCAAAGTGCCTGCTTCAAAGCCTACGCGTTCTATGCGAAAGTCCAAGCTTGATAGGCACTTCACAATGCCATCAACTTCACAAGCAAGCTCGCGTTCGAAAACCAAATTTCCCTTGGTATCAACAACGCATATCGCGCATGAGCGAAGCGACACATCTAGTCCTACAAAATATTCCATCATCTATCTCCCTTGTTCACAGCTATCCTGTGATCTTATCGGGAGCTTGACCTAAGTGAGAAGGCAGCCCAATTACGCATGCTTTCCGCCCGCTTTGACCAAAACAAGCCACTAAACCCCAGCCAACAACAAGTTCGTTTCCGAGTTCAAAATCCCATCGATCATGCGCACTTTGCGCAAGACACTATCAAACTCAGACAGGGAACCTGAGCGAATGTCGGCGATCAAATCCCAATTGCCGTTGGTGGAATGGATGGAAGCGACTTCGGGCAGGCCGCGCAATTTTCGGATAATGTCGGCGGTGGATTTGCCTGCGATCTCAATCATCATCACCGCGCGCACCTGATCATTATCGTAATCATCGCGTACCCGCACCGTGAAGCCGAGCAAGGTGCCGGACGCCAGCAGGCGGTCGAGCCGGTTTTGCACCGTGCCGCGCGACACTTTGAGCACTTCGGCGAGTTTAGCGAGGGACGCGCGCCCATCGGAGCGCAACAGGGAGACCAGTTCATGGTCGAGGGAATCAAGGATAAATTTGTCGGTTTGCATCACGTTCTGCCGTTTTCATATTTTACTCTGTCGATTTAAACAGTTTCATGCGAGAATTTGCAAGCTTTTGCCATTTTCTTTGAAATTTTAGCGCTGTAACATTGTTTTTTCTCAATTCTGACAACCAAATGGTTGCAACATCAGGGCCGCTAACCGATGAAATTTGACCACAATTCCTTGAACATCGTTCCGTTTGTGAGCGTGGATCACATGATGAAAATCGTGTTGCAAATCGGCGTGGAAGAAATGCTGCAAGGCATCGCTGGATATGTTGAGGACGATTTCAAACGGTGGGAACTGTTCGACAAAACGCCGCGTGTGCCTTCGCATTCTGAAAAAGGTGTCATCGAATTAATGCCGACAAGCGACGGCGAGGTTTATGGCTTTAAATATGTGAATGGCCACCCTGCCAACACCAAAGCGGGCCTGCAAACCGTCACCGCGTTCGGCATGCTTGCCGATGTGGCCACGGGCTATCCGGTTTTGTTGTCTGAAATGACGATTTTGACAGCGCTGCGCACAGCGGCCACATCCGCCGTTGCTGCCAAGCATTTAGCGGCCAAAGGCGCGACCACCATGGCGATGATTGGCAATGGCGCGCAATCAGAATTTCAGGCTTTGGCGTTCAAAGCCATTTTGGGCATTAAAGAAGTTCGGCTTTACGACGTCGACCCAGCCGCCACCGAAAAATGTGCGCGCAATTTGGCGGGCCGTGGTTTGAATGTTGTCGCCTGCACCTCTTCGCAAGAGGCGCTTGAAGGCGCACAGATCGTGACAACCTGCACCGCCGACAAGCAATATGCCACTATCCTCACCGACAATATGGTTGGCGCTGGTTTGCACATTAATGCGATTGGCGGCGATTGCCCGGGCAAAACGGAACTACACAAAGACATTTTGCTGCGGTCCGGAATTTTTGTGGAATATACGCCACAAACCCGCATTGAAGGAGAAATCCAGCAGCTGGACGCTGACTACCCGGTCACAGAATTATGGGAAGTGATCACCGGAAAGGCGAAGGGCCGCACCAGCGACGGGCAAATCACCTTGTTTGACGGTGTTGGCTTTGCGGTTGAGGATTTCTCAGCGCTGCGCTATTTGCGTGATCATTACAAAGCCACGGGATTTTATGAAGACCTGGATATGATTGCCGACCCTGATGATCCACGTGATCTGTTTGGCATGGTGCAGCGGGCGAAAACGCCAGAACAAGCGGCAAGCTAAATCCGATGTTGATGACACGGCGCAGCGTGCAAGCTCCGAACGCGGTGGTGATGGTGCGTCCGCACCATTTCCACCCGAACACCGAAACAGCGTCCGACAACAAGTTCCAAACATCCCCCACAGATGTGAGTGATATTGAGATTGCCAAACGTGCGTTTGATGAAGTGACGCGTGCGGTTGCAAAGCTTGAAACTTACGGCGTACGGGTGCATTTGTTTGACGACGAGGGTACTGCAACACCTGACAGTGTCTTCCCGAACAATTGGTTTTCCACCCACCCGGGCGGCCATATTGCCATTTATCCGATGTTTGCACAAAGTCGGCGCAAGGAACGGCGGGCTGATGTCATTGAGAAACTCAAGTGCTGCTATCGTGTGCAAGAAGTGGTGGATTATTCTGGATTAGAGCCAGATCAGATCTTTCTTGAAGGCACCGGGGCAATGGTTTTAGACCATGTTGAACGCGTTGCCTATGCGGTGAAATCCAACCGGCTCGACCCTATCGCTTTGGAACGGTTTTGTACGCACTTTGGCTATGAACCGATGGTGTTTGAAGCGCTGGATGAAAGCGGCGCAAACGTATATCACACCAACGTTTTGATGTGCATTGCAACCGACTTCGTTATGATTTCTACTGACATGATCGTCGACCCTAAACGGCGCGCCGAGATAATTGAACGCTTTGAGCAGTCCGGCCGAATTGTTGTCAATCTAAGCGCCAATCAGATCGCGTCATTTGCGGGCAACGCGATTGAACTCTCTGGCACAGATGGCCATGTTTTGGCCCTATCGCAAACTGCCGTTGACGCACTGAGCGATGAGCAAAAACGCATCATTGGCAAGAGCGCTAAACTGCTTCCGCTGAGCGTGCCGACCATCGAAATGGCCGGCGGCTCGGTGCGCTGCATGATTGCGGGTATTCATCTGACGCCTCGCCTTAAAAGCTAAAGCGCCCCATCATCCATCCAATTACGCGGCCGCTTTGTCAGCGATTGTTGTCGCTAGATAGCTGTTGCGGTTTTTGACGAAGGCGAGAAGCTGCTCATGATAGTCAGCAGGCACAGCATCGATTACGCTTTGGCGCGCCAAAACAGCATCGTGCCAATTGCGCAGTTTTTCAGAGCCCTGATAAAAATCGAAGTCGCCTAGATTTTCAAAGGACTGAATGTAGCGAAAAACCGTACCCCATACGCCATCTACCATGTGGAACTGATCGCCGGTGAAAAATGGCCCTTCAACCTGCTCCGCCACGCGGGCAAACTGTTCAAGCAAAGCTGTACGTTTGGCTTCAAATTCTTCAGCGGTGTCGACCGTGTAAAAACCCCACAATGTCGCCAATGCCTGGGACGCGAATTCAATCCATGCGCGATGACGGGCTTTTTGCAAAGGATCGGCGGGATGAAGTGAGCCCTGTGTGACTTCATCAAGATATTCAGCGATGACTTGGCTTTCGAACAACACATGTCCATCTGCCTCAAGCACTGGAACTTTGCCGAGTGGTGAAAGCTTTAGGAACCAATCTGGTTTGTTGGCTAAATCAATATCAACCCGCTCGAACGGCACCTCTTTCTCCGCCAAAACGATCAAGGCGCGCTGAACATAGGGGCACAGGGGAAAACTGGTCAGTTTGTAATTCGGCATACTTATCTCCATCTACATGCAACTGCATCTACATAGATCATCTTGTATTTAGATGCAACTGCATTTACATTCACATGATGGTGATGCGAGAAAATATTATGCCAAGTGAACAAACGCAAAAAGCATGGTGCGCCCTTTTCAGGTCGCACAAGATCGTGCTCGCAGAGATAGAAAACAAGCTGAAGGCCGCTAAGTTGCCGCAACTGCTGTGGTACGATGTGCTGTGGCAGCTTGAGCAAACTGCAGCTTGCGGTGTGCGGGCGTTTGAGTTGCAACCCAAATTGCTTTTGCCCCAATATGGCATGTCTCGACTGATCA
>NZ_JBLIAI010000044.1:0-23142 GCF_047634455.1 Maritalea sp. | reverse complement strand
TTTTCTGGACCGCGCCGCGCCATTATCAGGAGCCAAGCACGCCGATGCCGTGAAATATGAAATAAAAGGCACAAATTTGCGCGTCATGACCGCTGCGGGAGAACAAGTCGGACTTCAAAATCCTGCACAGTTCATTGGCAGTCGGGACAACAAGGGTGCACTTGGTATCCTTTTGAAAAACAACGGCCTGCATGTTGAGATTATTATTGATGCAAGCGATCCGGTCGGCAGCCAAAGCCGTGCGGGTGTGAAAGACGTGAACGTTGAATCGGCGCTAACCACCATTCAGGACTGCGAAGATTCAGTGGCGGCTGTTGACGCGCAGGACAAAGCAGAAGTCTATGGCAATTGGCTTGGTCTGATGAAAGGTGATCTCACCGCACAACTGGAAAAAGGCGGTAAAACCATCACCCGCGCACTTGAGCCCGATCTTGAATTTACAAGCACAAATGGTGAAGCCCTCACCCTGCAAGGCCGCTCCCTTTTGCTGGTGCGCAATGTTGGCCATCTAATGACCATTGATGCGGTCTTGGACAAGGATGGAAATGAGGTACCAGAGGGCATGCTCGACGCACTGATGACAATTCTGTGCGCAATGCATGACCTCAAGAAAACGGACGGTCAGCGTAATTCGCGCGCCGGTTCAATCTATATTGTGAAGCCAAAAATGCACGGCCCAGATGAGGTTAAGCTGGCCAACGATCTGTTCAACATGGTCGAAGATGAGCTAGGCCTTGCGCGCCATACCGTCAAAATTGGCGTGATGGATGAAGAGCGCCGCACAACGGTCAACTTGAAGGAATGTATTCGCGCTGTAAAAGACCGGATTGTGTTCATTAATACTGGATTTCTTGATCGTACAGGCGACGAAATCCACACCTCTATGCACGCAGGACCCGTACTGCCCAAAGCCGCCATCAAAGCCCAGCCTTGGCTCAGCGCCTATGAAAATTGGAACGTTGACACTGGCCTAGAAACTGGTTTTTCCGGCAAAGCACAAATTGGCAAAGGCATGTGGGCCATGCCCGACGAAATGGCGAAAATGGTGGCGACGAAAATCGAACATCTTGAAGCAGGTGCAAACTGCGCGTGGGTGCCATCGCCAACGGCTGCAACATTGCATGCCACGCACTATCATCTATTAAACGTTTTTGATCGTCAGGTTGAGTTGGCTTCGCGCCCCAAAGCAAATCTCACAAACATTCTGACGCCACCCTTATTGTTGGGTCAAAACCTTTCCGATGAAGAAGTTACGTCGGAACTCGAAAATAACACGCAAGGCATTTTGGGATATGTGGTGCGCTGGATCGATCAAGGGGTCGGTTGCTCCAAAGTACCAGACATTCACGATGTGGGCTTAATGGAAGACCGCGCAACGTTGCGGATATCGTCGCAACATATCGCCAATTGGCTTGAGCATGGGTTGGTCAGCAAAGATCAGGTGATGGCTGCCATGAAAAAGATGGCCGCCATTGTCGATCAACAAAATGCGGATGATCCGACTTATCGGCCAATGGCTGCGAACTTTGACGCTTCGATTGCGTTTGCCGCGGCATGCGACCTTGTATTTAAAGGCGTTGATCAGCCAAGCGGTTACACCGAACCAATTTTGCATCAACGCCGCAAGCAAGCGAAAGCAGTTGCTTAACAATGGCTCAGCCCACCAAGGATGACCAAGCAAAAGGCAGCGTGCAGTCATTGAACCGCGCGCTTGGCCTTCTGCAATTAGTGGCCGAGCATCCAGACGGTTTGTCACTTGCCGACATCGCGCCAATGGCCGAACTCGCGCCCTCAACCGCACATCGCCTGTTGTCTAGTCTTCAGGCGTTAGATTTTGTGAGTTTTGAGTCCGAGAATAACCGTTGGTTTGTGGGGCTGGCAGCTTTTCGCGCAGGTGCTGGGTACTTGCGTCGCCAAGATCACATCGCAACGGCGCGCCAAGTCATGCGGCAACTGGTGGCGCAAACGGGCGAAACATCCAATTTGGCCGTGTTAAAGCACGGCGCGCTGACATTCATTGCGCAAATCGAGTGTAACGAGGCCATGCGCATGGTTGTGCCTTTGGGCGCGCGTGGGCCGCTGCACGCGAGCGCAGTTGGTAAGGCGATCTTGGCGTTTCTTAGTCCGCAAGAACGTGAGACGGCACTTAACAGTACAGTTTTTGAAGCGCTTACCCAAAAATCACACACCACGAAAAACCAGCTATCTGAGGACCTCAAAACCGTCGGTCAGCGCGGTTACGCCGTTGACGATGAAGAACAGTCGCTTGGCCTTCGATGCATAGGGGCACCCATATTTGATGAGTTCGGCGAGCCGATCTTTGCCGTCTCAATCTCAGGGCCAACCGTGCGGGTCACAAACCAGCGGGTGAGCGAGCTTGCGGGCTATGTGATGGGCGCTGCAAAAGTGATCACCGAGCAAATTGGCGGCATGCAACCCAAGCCTCAATCTTAGGGTCTGAACTCAATTGAGAAATGATCTGGACAGCAGTTCAATTGAGTCCAGACCCTCGTCTGGTGCAAATTGTGGAAGAAGTGCTGCATAATTCTTCACTGTTGCATAAATACCGTATCAAATGCCCTCGTTTTAGGTTATGGGTCATGCAACTTGGTCAATCGATGCGGAAATTTTGGTTTCCGGTCCGGAAAAATTTGTGTGCTATGATTAGAAAATTCAACCGTCGTCAATTCCTTGCGCTTGGGTCCAGTGTTGCCGCAACATCTGTTCTTGCAGCATGTGGTGCAACGGGTTCTGCACAATTGCGTGCCGCCAGTTTCAGAGAACAGGCGACCGCTGATTTGATGCGCTATGCAGCTATCGATGATGGCGAATTTATTATTCCGGCAATTCCTGGCAACCGGATTGATCGAAAATTTTGGCGGCAACAGGTTGCAGACCCATTTGGTGAACTGCCGGGCACAATTGTCGTGGATACACCAAATAGATACCTATATCTCACCCTGCCGGACAGCCAGGCAATACGTGTTGGTGTTGGCATCGGCAAACAAGGCTTTACCTGGTCAGGACGCGCCACCGTACAGATGAAACGGCGTTGGCCAACTTGGACGCCACCGCGCGAGATGATCGAGCGTGTGCCTGAACTGGAGAAATGGGCAAAGGGCCAACCTCCGGGGCTGGACAACCCATTGGGTGCGCGCGCTCTTTATATCTTTAAAGACGGTCGCGATACGCTTTACCGCATCCACGGTTCACCTGAATGGTGGACAATTGGAACAGCCGCGTCGTCAGGTTGTATCCGCATGACCAACCAGGATATTGTGGACTTTTTCGAACGTGTACCAAACGGCACCCCAATTGTTGTTATTCCGGACAATCGGTTTTCCCCGGACGCAATAGCCTAAAAATCACGTTTTATTCGTCGGCGCAGTGATGCTTCATAAACGTTGCTGCGCTTTGCACGATGTGCGTGTCGATATCAAAAACCAGCTTTTCATCACGCCCCTTATAGTCGATCGTTGACAGCACTTTCTGGATGACTGCGATCCGCGCCCGGCGCTTGTCGTTAGCGCGCACGATTGTCCAAGGAGCGTGTTGGGTGTCAGTGCGGGTGAGCATTCTGTCGCGCGCCACAGTATATTCGTCCCACATACCCAAAGCTTTGCGATCAATCGGGCTCAGCTTCCATTGTTTAAGTGGATCATGTCGGCGGGCGTGAAAGCGTTTCCACTGCATGTGCTGGCCAATATTCAGCCAGAACTTAAAAAAGTGAATACCATCGTCAACAATCATACGCTCGAAACGCGGCGCCTCGGTCAGAAATTTTTCGGTCTGTTCGGCACTGCAAAAGCCCATAACCGGTTCCACGACCGCACGATTATACCAAGAGCGGTCAAACAAAACCTGCTCCCCGCTGGTCGGTAAGTGTTGTGCGTAACGTTGAAAATACCATTGGCCCTGCTCTTGGTGCGTCGGCTTGGACAAAGCAATCGTTCTGTTGTGGCGCGGGTTTAAATAGTTGAGATAGCGCCGGATGGAGCCACCTTTCCCTGCCGCATCTCGGCCCTCAAAAACCGCAGCAACGCGCTCCCCTTTAGTTTGCAAATGGCTTTGCAGTTTTACCAGCTCGATTTGTATTGCCAGCAATGTTTCTTCATAGCGTTTTCTGTCTAGCTTTTTCTTGTAAGGGAAATTCCCGCTTTCAAAAGCACCATCTTCAATTTGTTTCGGGAGGCGCGGATTATCAAGATCAAGCGGGATAGATTGGTCAGCCATAAATTGGGCCCTACTTTCAGATTGCTAGAACTATGAATTGAATAGTGTTATAGCATTGAATGTAAAGTCAAACATCTGTCATATCAATTTCGCAGAGTTCCAATATCGTGCGTTGGTTCGCAATTTCCAATTCAGTTTGTTGCAAGCGTATTTGAAGGGGTTCAACATGGTCACAGGCTCAAAGACAATCGATAATCCTTCCGAAATGCAAAGATGGCGTGATCGTTTTTATGGCGCGCGCTGGGTGCTCATAACTTGTGTGCTGGTGTTTGTGGGCTTTTATGTGACGGGCAAATTGCCCGCAGTGGATGCAGTGCTTGCCTTCTCGCTGATCTTTCTGGCCGCAATTGCGGTGCCACGTCGCGCGAACCTTATGCGCAACGAATTACCGCTGGCAACAAAGTCATATATTTGGCCTGATAAGTCGCTCAAACGATTTGCGGAAGCCTTGCCGGACCCGTGCCTCATTGTCGATAGACGTGCAATCCTGCGGTACCGCAACAGCGCCGCCGCAACTGAATTTCCCGCCTCAACGGTTGGTGACCCGCTAGCATTTTCGCTACGAAACCCTGCATTTTTGAACACGATTGACCAAGCCATTAATGGCGCTGTTCGGGTCACCGGAGAGTTTCATGAAACTGTGCCATCCGACAATTGGTATCAGGTTGCGGTCACTCCCTTAGAGCAGAAGAAACAACATAATGGACCAACCAAACACTCCGAATTGTTGGTGGTGACCATCGTCAGCAAAACCGCTCAGCGCAAGCATGATCAGATGCGCGCTGACTTTGTGGCAAATGCCAGCCACGAATTGCGCACACCGCTGACATCTTTGATTGGTTTTCTCGACACATTGCGCGGGCCTGCCGCAAATGATGACGAGGCGCGCGAAAAGTTCATGGGTATCATGCATGCCCAAGCTGAACGCATGTCCCGCCTCATCGATGATTTATTGTCGCTTTCGCGCATTGAATTGCGTCAGCACATGCGCCCAACATCTAAAACAGATATTGCCAAGATCGCGAAGGAAGCTATTGAGGCGTTGCAGCCTCAGGCGGCAGAATCTGAGGTCGTGGTGAGCTTCCAAAATCAACTTGATGACGCCATGATCACAGGGGATCAGAACGAGCTAATGCAGGTCATGACCAACTTGATCGAGAACGCGATCAAATATGGCACTGAGGGTAAAAAGGTTGATGTAATTCTCCGCAAATGTCCCTTGCACGCCGATCACAAAGTCCGCATCGAAGTGCGCGATTATGGTCAAGGCATTCCGGTGGAGCATGTGCCACGCCTCACAGAACGATTCTACCGTGTCGACGCCGAATCCTCGCGCCGCAAAAAAGGCACCGGCCTTGGGTTGGCAATCGTGAAACACATCATAAGCCGCCATCGCGGCGACTTGCAGATTTCCTCTGTTGTGGGTGAAGGCACCAAGGTCGCTATTTGCCTTTCGTGACACCAACTGTCATGCGAGTCGGCTTTTGAACTTCCTGAGTAGAAAATAGCTTACTAACCAAGCACTTAAACTGTCATATAACTGTCATTTAACTGACATAAAACAGTTGGGTAGCAGCGATATTGTGCGCCCAGTCCGGACAGCTTGTTGCACCAAACGGGTGCTGACAAGCAGAATGAGAGCCGGCTGACTAGTTGACGTTTCGAATGTGAGCTCTGAAAGGCAGACATCATGAAATTAGCCCATTTTGCAAGCACAGCAGCACTTCTTTTTGCTGGTTCATTGGCCGTTACTGGCGCACAAGCGCGCGAGCAAATCTCAATTGTTGGTTCCTCAACAGTATTTCCTTTCGCAACAGCGGTTGCTGAGCGTTTCGGCCAAACAACAAATTTCCCCACACCTGTTGTTGAATCAACTGGTTCAGGCGGAGGCTTGAAGCTTTTCTGTGAAGGTGTTGGCGAAGGTACGCCAGACATCACCAATGCATCTCGCCGTATCAAAAACAAAGAGATCGACAAATGCGTCGCCAACGGTGTGACGCCTGTTGAAGTTAAAGTCGGGTTCGATGGTATCGTATTGTCGAATTCCAAAGCTGGACCATCGCTAAGTGTGACACGTCGGCAAATCTTCATGGCATTGGCCAAAAATGTTGTGATCGACGGTGCTGTGGTCGCCAACCCTTACACAAGCTGGTCAGAGATAGACCCATCGCTGCCAGTTGAGGCAATTGAAGTGCTTGGTCCACCACCGACCTCTGGCACACGTGATGCATTTGTTGAACTGGTGATGGAAGAAGCTTGCCAAGATGGCATCCAAGAAGACGCATGTTCGCAAATCCGCGAAGATGGCGCGTTCATCGATGCGGGGGAAAACGACAACCTGATCGTTCAAAAGCTTGAAGCAAATCCTGCCGCATTCGGTATTTTTGGCTTCTCTTTCCTTGACCAAAACGCAGACAAGATCAAAGGCGCGATTGTAGATGGTGTTGAGCCAACTTTCGACGCGATTGCTGATGGTGACTACCCAGTGTCTCGTTCGCTGTATTTTTATGTCAAAAAAGAGCATGTCGGCGTTATTGCAGGCATCATGGAATATGTGGCCGAATTCACCAACGACAATGCTTGGGGTGACGAAGGTTACCTGACAGAAAAAGGCCTGATCCCGCTTCCAGAAGAAGATCGCGCCAAATTCAAAGCCAACGCCCAAGATTTGGTCGCTGCGCAAAAGATGTAGAAATCTCTAAGTTATGCACCGCCCCGGCTTTACTTGGGGCGGTCATTATGTTCGCTAGGACCAAATGATTGGGGGCACGCTGTGCAAATTTGGCTCACCTTATTGATCGTAATAGCCGCCACTGGCGGTTTGTTCTATACAGGTCGCAGCCGTGCAACTGCCATCACCAATGGTGATACGACAAAACTACACTCAAATCCGGCTTTTCACGGCGGCATGCTCGTCATTTGTGGCTTGCTGCCCGCAACTCTGGTATTTCTAGGCTGGACGTTTTTCTCGCGCTATTTCGCCGATGCTTTTGTAACGGCTCAACTTGGCGAACAATTCCAAGCCTTAACCGAATTAGAACAAGGCGCGATGCTGCGCGCCGCATTTGGTATTTCGCAAAGTCAAAATCTTGGCGAAGTGAGCCAAATTGAACGCATCGCGATTGACGGCTATAGCTCTTTCTTTGCTACCGCAACGCTGATTTTACAACTGGTTTTGGCCGCGCTCGTCTTGGGTGGCGGATTTCTGGCCTGGCGACAAATAACTGTTGATCTGCGCGCCCGTCAGTTTGTGGAAAGAGCGGTTCTATTTGCGCTTATTGCGGCATCTGGTGTCGCCATTCTCACCACACTGGGCATAGTGCTTTCTTTAATATTTGAAAGCATAAATTTTTTCCAAAAAGTGCCATTCTTTGACTTTTTGTTTGGTACCCACTGGAGCCCACAAAGCGCGTTTGAGGGGGTCGGCGCTGACGCCACCGACCGTAACGCTGAAGTGTTTGGCGCGATCCCGATTTTCGCGGGTACCCTGTTGATCACAACCATCGCCATTCTGGTTGCCGCGCCAATTGGTTTGATGTCAGCGATCTACCTGTCTGACTATGCAACGCCACGCATACGCGCAGTTGCTAAGCCGATGCTGGAAATCCTTGCCGGCATACCAACAGTTGTCTACGGGTTTTTTGCAGCGCTAACGGTCGCCCCATTCTTGCGTAGTTCTGGCGAACCGCTTGGCCTATCGGTCTCTTCTGAAAGCGCGTTGGCCGCTGGCTTGGTGATGGGGATTATGATCATCCCATTTGTTTCGTCGCTGTCCGATGATGTGATCAATTCCGTCCCCCAAAGCCTGCGCGATGGTTCCGCAGGGCTTGGCGCAACCAAGTCGGAGACCATTCGTCGGGTGATCTTGCCTGCGGCGCTGCCGGGCATTGTCTCAGCATTGATGTTAGCGATTTCGCGGGCCATTGGCGAAACAATGATCGTGGTGAAGGCCGCTGGTTTGTCGGCCAACCTTACCGCAAATCCGCTTGAGGCGGTCACCACAGTGACGGTGCAAATCGTCACCCTGCTGGTGGGTGACCAAGAGTTTGACAGCGCTAAAACGCTTGCCGCTTTTGCACTAGGTCTCGTGCTGTTCTGTGTAACCTTGATGCTCAATATTATCGCTTTGCGCGTCATCCAGAAATATCGTGAGCAATATGACTGATATGGCGGGCGAAGAATTGCAACAATTGTCATCAATTCACACATCCAACGAAGCGCGGGGGCGTCTGGCGAAACGTTACCGCACCGAAGGTTACTTCAAATGGGTTGGCCGCGCAGCAATCGGTGTATCCATTGCGTTTTTGCTTTTGCTTTTAACGTCAGTTGCCAGCCAGGGCCTGCCCGCCTTCGTCTTTAATTTCGTGAACTTGCCACTCGATATATCGGCTGAAAAATTGGGCGCCGATGGCAGCGATCTTCAAGCGCTCAAAAAGGCGGACTATGACAGCGTTATTCGAGACGCGATCCGCGCACAATTCCCTGATGTCAAATCACGCAATGGCAAACGCGCACTTGGTGGTATCTTGTCCTCCGGCGCTCCTGTTTACCTTCGGCAGCAAATTCTGGATAACCCATCACTTATTGCATCGGGCAAAAGCCTGGAAATCCCGATTTCAGATTTCGCTGATTTGTACCTAAAAGGTCAGATTGCTAGAAGTTCGTTTGTCGATGGCGCAGCCAACCTGAAAATCGAACTGCAAGATAAAGAATATGGTTTGATTGCGGATGCGCCGATATTTGCGAGCGTATTGGCAAAGGCAAAAGCGCAATTGGCCGTACAAGTTGGTGCACTTCGCAACGAGCAAGCGGGATTGCTTCGGTCACAAAGCAAACTCGAAGACGAAATCAAGACGTTCAAAACTCGAATTCCAACTGAAACTGATACTCAAATATCAGATCGGCTTGAAACATCGCTCGCCCGAACGGAAAAGAACCTTTCCATTTTGCTGAAACGCATTGATGCTCTTGCGGCGAGTGCAGCGGCGCTTGATGAGCGCATCGCCAACAAAGAGCTGGGCGAAACATTAACCAGCGACATGCCGTCAACCCTTCTCTATGTCGGCGGCAACGTGTTGAAACTAACGTCTGTTACCGACAAAACAGCCTTGGCAACACCATATTTTTCCTTGGATGAAGAAATTGATCAGGCCGCAAAAGGCACTTGGCAACTGCGCACCTTGGACGTTGTTGAAGCCAACCGGAAATTCTCCGATCAGGAAATTGTGTGGACGGATATACTCGTCGAGCGAGGATTTGTGCGGTCGGGCTTTAACACCATATTCTTTACCCGTGGCGCAAGCCGAGAGCCGGAAATGGCTGGCGTTTTAGGGGCGGCTGTCGGTTCTGCCCTTACGCTGATCATTACATTGGCACTCGCATTTCCGTTGGGTGTTGCCGCCGCAATCTATTTGGAAGAATTCGCACCAAAGAACCGCTGGACCACCATCATTGAGGTCAACATCAACAATCTTGCGGCGGTGCCGTCCATCGTGTTTGGTTTGCTTGGGCTGGCTGTTTTCCTGAATTTTTTCAATCTTGATCGCTCGGCGCCATATGTGGGCGGTATGGTTTTGGCCCTGATGACGTTGCCAACCATCATCATCGCGTCACGTGCCGCTTTGCGGGCGGTGCCACCTTCCATCCGCGAGGCTGCACTGGGCATCGGCGCATCGCGTTTGCAAACTGTAACCCATCATGTTTTGCCGTTGGCCATGCCCGGTATTTTGACCGGTACGATCATCGGTATGGCGCAGGCCTTGGGTGAAACCGCACCTTTATTGATGATCGGCATGGTGGCCTTTGTGGTGGATGTGCCAACCACCTTCAGCGATCCTTCAACGGTTTTGCCCGTACAAATTTTCATGTGGGCGGATTTCCCAGAACCTGCTTTCCAGCAACGCACTTCAGCCGCCATTTTGGTTTTGTTGGCGTTTCTGATTGCAATGAATGCCATTGCAGTTGTGCTGCGTAAACGATTTGAGCGCCGTTGGTAGCCCCAACTTTGCGCCAATTTTTTGAAGATCGACGAGGATCGAAATGAGAATAGCCACCGATATTTTGCAGCCAAATGTGCAGCCGGGCAACGAAACAATAAAAATGTCCGGCCGAAAGGTCTGTGTGCATTATGCTGAAAAGCAGGCCCTGTTTGATGTGGATTTGGACATTGTTGCCAACCAGGTGATCTCTCTCATCGGCCCTTCTGGTTGCGGCAAATCCACTTTTTTGCGCTGCCTCAACCGGATGAATGATACCATCGACATTTGCAAAGTGTCTGGTGCCATCACGCTTGAGGGGCAGGACATTTACGACAAAGCAATCGACGTTGTCGAATTGCGCGCCCGCGTCGGGATGGTGTTTCAAAAGCCGAACCCATTCCCCAAATCGATTTATGAAAACGTCGCCTACGGCCCACGCATTCACGGCATGACCCGCTCAAAAGACGAATTGGACGAACTTGTTACCTCGTCACTTCGTCGTGCTGGTTTGTGGAATGAGGTCAAAGATCGTCTTGATCAGCCTGGTACTGGCTTATCCGGGGGGCAACAACAGCGTGTGTGCATTGCGCGCGCCATCGCAACAAAGCCTGAGGTTTTGTTGATGGATGAGCCTTGCTCAGCCCTTGACCCAATTGCAACGGCGATTATTGAAGAGCTTATTGACGAGTTGCGTGAAAACTTCACCATCGTGATTGTGACCCACTCCATGCAACAAGCAGCGCGTGTAAGTCAAAAGACGGCATTCTTCCATCTCGGCAAGTTGATCGAGGAAGGGCCGACCGAGCAGATTTTCACCAATCCGCATCACAAAAAAACACAAGATTACATTACCGGCCGGATCGGGTAATATTAACGGCGAAAGGGCAAGTAAAATGGCCAACGCATCGAACGAACATATTGTATCTTCTTATGAAGATGAACTCACCGAACTCACCCGCGCCATCTCAGAAATGGGGGGCATGGTGGAAGTGGCAATTACCAACGCCACTCAAGCACTGATCCGGGTAGATCACGATCTGGCGAAGCAAACATCAAAGGGCGATAAAGCCGTTGATGACATGCAGCGCTATATCGATGAAAAAGCGGTGTCAATGATCGCCCGTCGCCAGCCGATGGCCGGCGATCTGCGCCACATTGTTTCTGCCATCCACGTGGCGAACGATCTTGAACGTATTGGCGATATCGCCAAAAATCTGGCCCGTCGCGTCAAGCATATTGATAGCCAGCGTGTGTCCAAGCAGCTCTATAACGGCCTGCGCCACATGTCGGATATGGCGCTTGCGCAAATCAAGCGTTCACTCGACAGCTTTACCTTGCGTGACGCCAACATCGCTGTAGATGTTTGCCGCCGGGACGATGAAGTTGATGCGCTTTATATATCTTTGTTCCGCGAATTCCTCACCTACATGATGGAAGACCCGCGCAACATCACAGATTGCACGCACTTACTGTTTTGCGCCAAGAACTTGGAGCGAGCAGGGGACCACGCCACCAATATTGCAGAAGCCGCTTACTACCTTAAGACGGGCGAAAACCTTTATTACGATATTGAATCTGGCAAAGTTCAGCTGAATTAGCGTTTCAACAAGACGGTACACAAACAATGGCGCCCTTCATCCTGATCGTTGAAGACGAAGCAGACCTTGCGGTTATGCTGCGATATAATTTGGAAGCCCAGGGTTACCGTGTTGCCACAGTTGAAAGCGGCGATGCGGCCACTTTGCAATTGCAAGAAGAGTTACCCGATTTGATCCTGTTGGACTGGATGCTGCCCGGTCTTTCAGGCATCGAACTTTGCCGCCGTTGGCGCACCAAAGAAGAAACGTCACGCATACCCATCATCATGATGACCGCGCGCGGTGAAGAAGAAGAACGTGTGCGTGGCTTGGCAACCGGCGCTGACGATTATGTGGTCAAACCATTTTCAGTCCCCGAATTACTCGCCCGCGTCAAAGCCCATCTACGCCGCGCAAATCCAAGCTTGATGTCCAATGCCCTCAAGTCCGGGGACATTGAATTGGACCGTGAAACTCACCGGGTTAGCCGTTCTGGCAAAGAAGTACATTTGGGTCCAACTGAATATCGCTTGCTCGAATATCTCATGCAAAGCCCCGGGCGGGTATATAGCCGCGAGCAATTGCTGGATGGCGTTTGGGGAAACGATGTCTATGTGGATGAACGCACGGTCGACGTGCATGTGGGCCGTTTGCGCAAAGCGCTCAATCGTGGTCGGGCTAAAGACCCCATCCGCACCGTGCGCGGCGCAGGCTATGCGTTTGACGAAAAGTTTACAGCAACGGGTTAGGTGGCTTTATCCGTAGCGGATCATTTCTCAACTGAGTTCAGACCCTAGTGGCCAACAGCGATATTGTTATGCAGTCGAATTCAGTTTTATGTGAGAGTTGATCGCTGAAGCGCTTGGCGATTTGTTACACACCTGTGCATTCGAAAGAACATGGGCCGATTATTCACCGGCCCACGTTGGGGCTATTTGGCTTTTTTCCCCGCGTTGATGTTTAGCGGTTTTCCAGCGTTAGAATTGGATGTCGCCAAAACTTTAGGCTTCTCTTTTTTTGGTTTTTTCGCCTCTTTATTGCCGCGGCTTTTGTCGCCTTTTGACATTGGTTTTTCCCTTTTCGAAGTGCAACGAGCCCGCAGTGTTTAAAACTCACGTTCTCGTAACGGGTTATCCATCTTGGCGCTGAACAGCGTTTGCGATGGCTTTAGTCGGCGAATGTCGGGTTTCCAACATTTGTCGTTAGTCTGGGCATTCGATTGAGTTTTCGCTGGGGTCCTGCAAGACTCAGGTGCGCACCAAAGCGGCGGCTCCATTATATCCAATCACCCATTTGAAGTTTTTGTAAATATAAACATTGCGCTGGACGCACTAAAGTCGGTCAAAGTGTCAATTTTGTGAAATGAACATCATCGTTGACCAGGTTTTAATACATAACCCCAAAGTATTCGGGGTCGTTAGTCTTCTATCCAGCATTGACCGAAATGCGCGGAAGAGAGCTGCAACCATGGCCTGTTTTCCACGCCCGCGCTGTTTTAGGAATGGTCAGGTGTTTGATCAAAAGCTTGCAGCTGCGCGTTAGCCAAGCTGGATATGCGCTGGCACAGAATTATAGGCATTAAGTCTTTGTTTGAGAATGCAGTTATCGGCGTTCCGTTACAACCTCAAAGTTGGGGCCTTCAAGTTCACAAACATAGTCCGAAAGAGATACCAGTCCCAAACAAGGATAAGCGCCAGTTGGGGGTAAGTTGCCAGTTGCAAATCTTTGTGCCAACAAAATCGCGGGAATTGTTGGGATATGCGGCCCGTCACCGTTTTTGGCAATGATGAACCAATGCCGTTCGATTGTTTTTGTCGGATCGCTTGCGCTAGGGCCAGCAATGACGACGTGCATGCCTCCATCAGAACTACCAAACCGATTAAACCAATTACTGACGCTCAATAAAGGTGCCGCAAAATTTTTCAACTCCACCGGAAGGCCCAAACGAATAATCCAGCTCAATGCCCACAGGCCTAAATGCAAGGGGGCAAGCTCAAGGCCCGCAGAAAACTGAATGGTTTTGATGTTATGGCGTTTTGGTAGCAAGTCGAGGTCGGGAATATCGCAATTCGCCATCCACCGTTTGCCCAGGCCGGGGTAGGGCTGGCGATAGATATTCTGCCAGCCAAATACACGCCTTTTTATGCTCGGGAACGGCGCAAGGGGTTTGCCAACATAACTTAGAATTCCTTGCGTCGTGGCCAAGCCGCGTTCCGCCCCTTGCCCGGGCGAAATACCATATTTCAGGTTCTGAATTGATGAAAACTCACCTCGATATTCACTGACAACGGCATCGGATAACGCTGGAACTGTGCTGGCACCACTTATCACCGCAACACCTGCATTTTTGGCCAACGCGTCCAATTCAGAAATGCCGCAAACAAACTCGCGCCCGTCGGCAAGGTCGACATAATTGACCCCACACTCAATCGCGATGCGTGCCGTTTCATATCCTTGGTGTTGAAACGGACCAACTGTATTTATGACGGCGGCAGGGCGATGTTCCGCCAAAAACTGACCCAAATCGTCAGGAACGCTAAAGCAAAGTGGTGTGGCATGGTGCCCAATCTCATCGGCTAAACGTTTTGATTTCTCTAAACTGCGACCAACAATCAGAACGTCGATGCCCTTTGCTGCAAGCGCACGTGAAATTCGTTTGCCAAAATTTCCATAGCCGCCAAGCACCATAATCTTATTTGGCAAGAGCGATGTCCTTTATTTCAAATTGTCCGGTATATGAATAGATCCGGCCAAAGACCGCGTGATCAATCGTCATCTCCATTTTGAATTCTGTCTCGCTGATGGCTTCTTCCCACGCAGAAGGTGTGCCAAAAAGCCATGTTAGTGGCAGCGGGAAATCGAGTTTTCCCAAGCGAAACCGATAGCCCAAATGGCGCAAATGCACGCGATTGTCTTCAAACTGAAATGTTGAATGCCAACCAATGCCAGAGCCGGTCCATTCCACCACCTGATTTCCGCCTTTTGGTTCCAAATAAGAAACAAAATTCAGGGTTTCGCCGCCTTGCAGCCTGACAGTTCGATCGTACCAGAACTTGTCGCTGTCCGAACGTGTCCTAAATATCACCTCAGCCGCTAGGTTTTCAGCGGTTACTGGAATGAGTGTTTTAGTCCATCGAAACAAAAATGCAGCAGGCCGCATGATTGGGCTTTGCCAGATCGACATTGTGCCGGTGACTTTCACGGCGTCATCGCAAAATGCCCTATTGGCATAGTGTTTGTGAAAAACATCTGGCATCGTCGCCCAAGCATTGCCAAATATTTCCATGAAAAATGGATCGGCCTCTGCCATCAATATTCGCTTCTTAATCTGTTTAAACTCAGGCATAGGTTTAGCATGGATTATTTGATATTAAAGTGGGTTCATATTCTCAGTTCGACTGTATTGTTCGGCACCGGAATCGGCTTGGCGTTCTACTTTTTCGCAGCCCACAGAATGCGTAACCTGTCGGCCATCAAGTTCACTACTCGAATGGTCGTGTTAGGGGATTTGCTTTTCACCACGCCGTCTGGAATAGTTCAAATCACCAGCGGCATTTTATTGATCAACACTTTGGGAATGGATTACAGCGAACCATGGCTTTTGCTGGCATTGTCCCTCTTTGTTTTCGCTGGCGTCTGTTGGTTGCCCGTCGTTTGGATACAGGTCAAAATGCGTGATATCGCGGCGGGAGTATCCACGTTTGAGGAATTGCCAATCCATTATTGGAAACTGAACAAGCTTTGGGTATTCCTTGGCACGCTAGCTTTTCCAGCGCTCGTGGCAGTTTTTTGGTTGATGGTCACGAAGCCAAATTTCTGACTTACACAATTTCTGCCAGACTGAAAACTTATCCAAATCCAAAAGAAATTGAACGCGATTTTCTTCTGCTACCATGCGGTCTGCTCTTGTGCGTACAGCGTTTCGGTTGGCAAAGTACAAGTGCAAATGACAGACCGCTGCTAGGAAAAATCGCTCATGGTTTCTTGGCGCAGCGAAAAGCTGAGTATCGCATTGCCATAACCTCGTTGCTGGCCTAACCTTGCCAACAAGCCAAGCCACTTGGGGATTTAAGTGGCAGGCAAAAAAACGGCTGCCACCGACACGCCACTCCGGCGCTCAGTTTGTAGAACAGCCCATAATTGGAGAAGAGCAGATGAACCTCGAGAAACTTTCGAAGCGCGTGACGCAAGAGCTGGACACCGCCCTTGCTGACGATTTTCCAGCGGCAGAACGGGAAGCGATCTTGGACATCCTTCGGCGGGCGATGGTGGATTCTGCCAGCCGTACCCACCGCGACATGAAGGAAACCGCGATCGTTTGTTGCGGCCCAGAGGCTGATCTGGCCCACAAAATCCAAGAGAAGATGGACGAAAAGCGCAGCTTGCTGATCGCAAACCTGATGGGCATGCGGTAATCGGCCGCAACGCGCGCGCCATTGCCTAAGGGGCAACGGATCGAAGCGGCTTCGAATGAACGTCGGCCATAATTTGATCGAACACAATAAATTGCCACGTGCCACCGGAAACCTGACCGGTGGTCGGTAATATTGCATGGCCGCGCGAAATCAGCGTTCGGACAATCCAATTGGTGAAAAAATTGGACAATTAGGCCCCCAGCGCTCACATTTGCCCACAAAAAAGCCGCCCTTCGCGGCGGCTTTTTACGTCTGCGTTCAGGCAGAAAATTAGCTCCGTTTGCGACGATCCAATTGGTGGTAAGCGCGTTTGGAATGGAACTCGCAATATGGCTTGCCCTCATCTGAATCGCGCCCACAAAAGTGGAAGTCATCATTCAGCGGATCACCAATTGGCCATTTGCACGTCGTCTCGTTCAATTGCATTAAGCTGATGCGCTCTTCAACAGGAATGAAAATTTCGGCTTCCTGCGCGGTTGCCAAAGCCACGTTTGCATCAACTTCCGTGTTCATTTGCAAGGCATTTGCACCTGATACTGGCGCATGCACACTCTGGCGACGACGCGGCGCGCTAGACGTGCTGCCATGAACGGCACCTCCGGCGGGTCTTCTTGGTACCGATGGGCCGGTTGAGTTTGCTCTAGGTTTACGTGCGCGTGGTGCAGAAGCCGCAGGTTTTGCACGGCCAGAAAGTTTTAAACGATGCACTTTGCCAATAACAGCGTTCCGAGTGACACCTTCACCCAGTTCACCTGCAATTTGGCTTGCGCTAAGACCTTCCATCCATAGTTTTTTTAATATTCCTACGCGTTCATCAGTCCACGCCATGAAGATCCTCCGCAATTAAGCCCAGATAGAATCCGATAACCTGCCAAAAAATGAGTTTTGGCAAAAATACCATCTATCGTATATTTTGTAGGACCGCCACACGACATCTCGTGTCCCTACATGAGCCACTTTACCGGATCGGCGGAATCAAAGACAAGGGGGTCACAAACTTATCCTCTTAAAAAAGCACTAATTTTTTGACGATTGGTCAACAGGATGTGACCAATGGCTTGTCAGATTGACAAATCGCACCAACAAAAGGCATAACTGAGCGCAATAAGGCGTGCATCGTGATCAACGGGCACGTCTTCTTGTTTCACTATATGTATAACGCGCTGCACCACGAATTTGCGCATGGTCCTTCAGGAAAGAAAAATGTCGGCTTTATATAAGAATTACGCCCGGTCTGAAATCGCCTTTGAACGGGGCGAGGGCGTCCGACTGTTTTCGACCGATGGGGACGAATATTTTGACTTTGCGGGCGGCATCGCTGTAAATATTTTGGGCCATGCTGATCCATATGTTGTTAAGGCGATCAAAGATCAAGCCGAAAAGCTTTGGCATGTGAGCAACGTGTTTACCATACCTCAAGCGGAAACATTGGCGCAGCGGCTCGTGGATATCAGCTTTGCCGATATGGTGTTTTTCACCAATTCAGGTGCTGAAGCTATTGAATGCGCCATCAAAACAGCACGTCGTTATTTCTATGATAAAGACGAGGCGGACCGCTACGAAATCATCACCATGGAAGGGGCCTTCCATGGCAGAACGCTTGGCACAATAGCTGCCGGTGGCAATCCCTCATACCTTGAAGGCTTTGGGCCAAAGGCTGGCGGCTTCACTCAAGTAGCACGTGGCGATATTGATGCGCTAAAAGCGGCAATCACGCCAAATAGTGCTGCCATCTTGTTTGAACCCATTCAGGGCGAGAGCGGCATCAATATATTAGAGACAGATTTCTTACGCGACGTGCGGGCCCTTTGTGACGAGCATGGACTTTTGTTAATCTTGGACGAAATCCAGTGCGGCTATGGCCGTACCGGCAAAATGTTTGCCTATGAATGGGCAGATATTCAGCCCGATATCATGGCCCTAGCCAAGGGCATCGGCGGTGGGTTTCCGCTCGGCGCATGCTTGGCGTCAGCCAAAGTCGGTAATGCCATGGTCCCCGGCACCCATGGCAGCACATATGGTGGCAATCCGCTGGCTTGCACTGTGGGCAATGCAGTTTTTGATCGGGTTTCTGAAGCTGGATTTCTCGACCATGTGCAGGAAATGGGCAAATATCTTGCTTGGAACTTGCAGCAATTGGCGCAAAAATATCCTGATTTAATCGTTCAAATTCGCGCCAAAGGCTTGATGGTCGGTATAAAAGTTGCGCCGCCCGTTGCACAAGTTGTTGCCGCATTAAGAAATGCCAAACTGTTGACCGTAGGTGCGGGCGACAATGTGGTGCGTATGCTGCCACCGCTCATCGTGACCAAAGACGATATTGACGAAGCTGTCCGACGATTGGACGCTGGTCTTAAATCTTTGGCCAGCGCAAAAGCCTAACTATCTCGTTTCTCAAAGTTTAAGTTTATCGAAAAGGACGGTCGTTATGACAACGACAGCAGTAAAACATTTTCTGGATATTAAAGATTTCTCGAAAGAGGAACTTCGTAAAATCCTAGACCTCGCGGTTGCCATCAAAGCAAAGCTGAAAGCTGGCGAAGAAACATTGCTGCTCAAAGGCAAAATCCTGGCGATGATTTTTGATCGCGAAAGCACCCGCACCCGCGTTTCATTTGATGTGGGTATGCGCCAGCTCGGCGGTCAGACATTGATGTTAACCGGCCAAGAGATGCAGCTTTCACGTGACGAAACCATTGCCGATACGGCCCGCGTGATGTCGCGTTATGTGGATGCGATTATGATCCGATTGCTCAGCCATGACGATTTGCTGGAGCTGGCAAGTTCTGGAACCATTCCAGTGATCAACGGCCTCACCCGCATGTCGCATCCTTGTCAGATTATGGCCGACATTATGACATATGAAGAACATCGCGGTCCGGTTGACGGCATCAAAATTGCATGGCTTGGCGACAGCAACAATGTGTTGGCATCGTGGGTGCACGCGGCAGACATTTTGGGCTGCACCTTGAATATTGCGTGTCCTGAACAATATAGTCCGGACCAGGGCATGCAAGCAGATATTGCCCACGCGAACGGGCGGATTAAAGTTCTGCGTGATCCAGCAGAGGCGATCAATGATGTTGATTTGGTGATCACCGACACTTGGGTTTCAATGGGTGATCAAGATGCGAATATCCGTCGCGAAAACCTTGCACCCTACCGCGTAACTGAGGAACTGATGGCAAAAGCAAAGCCTGACGCTTTGTTTATGCATTGTTTGCCAGCCCATCGTGGTGACGAAGTGACTTCGGGGGTCATGGATGGGCCGCAATCTGTTGTGTTTGATGAAGCAGAAAATCGTCTGCATGCACAAAAGGCAGTTTTGGCATGGGTTTTTGGAATTAAGGAACTCTAATGAGCGATGATTTTATGTCGGCCGTTGGCCTTGATCGTCCCCAAAGCGGTGATGATACAGTATTGCCCTTTGCTGTTGAGACCTTGGATGTGCGCGGGCGTTCTGTGCGTTTGAGCGATGCGCTGGATAAGATTTTGCGCCGCCACAACTATCCCGCACCGGTTGCGCGCCTGTTGGGCGAAGCCGTCGTGTTGGCCTCGTTGGTTGGTTCTTCCCTCAAATTTGAGGGGCGCTTTATTCTGCAAACCCAAACCGATGGCCCCGTAAATCTGATTGTTGTTGACCTGCAAACGCCAAACGGTATTCGCGGTTATGCGCGTTTTGATGCGGCAGCTTTGTCCAAAGCAGCCGAAGCTGGAAAACTTGCCCCAGCCGAAATGCTTGGCAAGGGCACAATGGCCATGACAATTGATCAAGGTGAGAATACCAATCGCTATCAAGGGATCGTCGAGCTTGACGGCTCGGGATTAGAGGCTGTCGCCCACAATTACTTCAAGCAGTCAGAGCAAATCCCAACATTGGTGCGTTTGGCTGTTGCTCAAATGCAAAACAAGGGCGATGTGCAGCCCAAATGGCGCGCCGGTGGCGTTCTGGTGCAGCACCTGCCAGAGCATGGTGGCCGCACCATGCCTGACCTGCCCGGTGATGGCGATTTTGAAAATCCTGAGACCACCGACGATAGTTTTGAAGTGGAAAATAGGTGGGTGGAAGCGCGAGCGTTGGTGGAAACCATTGACGATCTTGAACTGGTTGAACCCGATCTTTCATCGGAACGTTTATTGTTCCGATTGTTCCACGAGCAGGGCGTGCGCGTTTTTGAACCAATGGATATGATCGAAAAATGCGGTTGCGATGCTGACAAAATTGAGTTGATGCTTTCCCAATTCTCGCATGACGACATTCGCGCCATGATCAAAGATGGTGATATCGAGGTCACGTGCGAGTTCTGTTCCACGCAGTATTTTTTCAATCCAAACATGTTTGGCGTCACGCAAAACTGATCAACTTGACCGGTCGGTCCATAACCTTACCAAAGTTTCATTTGTTGTAATCCGCGCGGGCGATTACCATTTGCAGCAATAGGATTAGGGAAAATGGACGGGCCGGCACAAATGCACCAGCAATCAAGCGACGAATTCAGACAAGCCGATATTGTGCTGCCCCCTAAGCGAAAACGCGTGTCAATTTTTGGCATTCTGTTCCGAATTCTTCTCGCCGTTGCGATTGTCGGCGGTGCCGGATTATATGCGCAAAACATGATCGCGGATCGCCCAGAACCACCTAAACGTGAGCCGCGTGAGCGCACATTCACTGTGCAATCGCTGCCCGCCCAATATGCCAATTATCAGCCGCAACTGACTTATTTTGGCGAGGTCTTAGCCGCGAATAGCCTTGATGTGCGCTCGCAGGTTGCAGGCAAAGTGTTGCAAATGGCTGATGGTCTTGCCGTTGGTGCTGCTGTAACCAAAGGCGAACTGCTTGCCTCAATCGATGATTTCACCTATCGCGGCGCTTTGACCGAGGCGCAGGCAAGTCTTGCGGAAGCGCAATTCAGTTTGGCCGAAGCAAAAGAGCGTCTTTCAATCGAGAATGCAAATTTGGACTTCACACGCAACCAATATGACCTCTCCGTGCGCGATTTGGAACGCGCCAATTCGTTATTTGAAGGCGGCTCAATTACTGAAAAAACGCTTGATGACCGGGAGTTGCTTGTGTCGCAACGCAAACAAGCGGTCATCCAACGCGAAAGCAACATTGTTATTCAACAAGCGCAGTTGGATCGTCAAGACGCCGCCCTAGACCGCATCGCGTGGCAGGTGGAGCGTGCGCAACGTAATATTGACGATACCAAACTATTTGCCCCCTTTGATGGAATTATCACGGCCAAAAATATCGATCTGGGTCGCGTTGTTTCCAACAATGAAATTCTCATTTCATTATACGAAACTTTAGCGCTTGAAGTTCGGTTCACCATGTCGGATCAGCAATATGGACAATTGCTTTCTGACGGGCTGATCGGCCGCAATATCACTGTTGAATGGCAGGTTGAACCGGAGCCGATTTTGGCGCAGGCCACAATCGCCCGCGTTGGGGCTCAAGTGGATGCAACCAAGGGGGGCGTTGAAGTGTTCGCGCAAATAAAAGGCGACAGCAATCTCCAGTTGCGCCCGGGCACATTCGTGAGAATCCTAGTGCCGGGACTGGCCCATGATAGGGTTTTGCGCGTTGCCGAAACTGCGGTTTATGACAATACCTATATTTATGTCGATATCGATGGGCGCATGTCGCGACGTGATATTGAAATAGTGGCGCGCGACGGTGAATATCTGTTGGTGCGGGGCGATATTGAGCCTGAAACTCCCATCATCACCACCCGCATTGCCCAAGCCGGGGATGGAGTTGCTGTTATCAATGAAGGCGAACCTGCGCCTAATCCATTTGCACGACCCAATGGGGGACAGCGTCCACAGACCCAAGGCGAAAATACGAACGGACCAAATGCAGGCGAGCGTCCGGAAGGTGCTCAACCGGGCAATGGACAAGGGCAGGGTCAAGGCCAACGCCAAGGAAATCCTAATAGACCGAACCGCGGCCAAAACAATGGCGATGCCGGCGGCTTAACCACGAATCCGGGCCATTGAGATGAAAAACCAATCGACGAAAAACCCTCTCGAGATCTTTGTTCGGCACAAAAACGCTGCCAATCTGTTGATGGTTCTGCTTATTCTTTTCGGCGTATGGGGCATGTCCAAACTCAACCGCCAATTTTTCCCTTCGCTTGAAGTTGGGGTGATTTCGGTCGAAATGTCGTGGTCTGGTGCCAGCGCCGATGATATCCGCAAAAACCTGCTGCAAGTGGTGGAGCCAACAGTTCGCTTTTTGGATGGCGTGAAATCCATGAGTTCAACGGCCCGTGAGGGTCGTGGCACCATTACGCTAGAATATGAGCGCAACACAGATATGCGCACCGCAGAGGCACAAGCTGAAGAGGCCGTGGCCGCAATCACTAATCTGCCCGAAGACGCCGAAAAACCTGAAATCAATCGACCAAAATTCTTCGACCCGATTGCAGATATTGGCATTTCAGGGCCGTTCCCAGAATCGACGCTGCGCCAATTTGCCCGTGACATTCGCGATGGGTTGCTGGATGCAGGCGTGGACCGGGTTACTTTTACGGGTTACCGTTCGCGTGAAATCCGGGTTCTCGTTGATGACGCAAAACTGCGCCAGTTGGGCCTAACCACGGCTGACCTGTCACGCATTATTGCGTCCAATACTTTGGACAAGCCCTCGGGTTCACTGGAAGGTGGCGTTGAGGCGCAGATTCGTGCCATCGCCAAAGATGTAAACACTACCGAACTCGCGAACATGGAAATCCGCACCTCACCGAACGGCGAAAAACTATTGCTCGGCGATGTCGCGACAATCGAAGACGGTTATGACAAAGACCAGACCGTGGGCTACATGCGAGGCGAGCAAGCTATTCAATTGTCTGTATCGCGCTCTGCAACCGCGGACACGATTGAAAGCTTTGAGAAGATGAACGGCTATCTCGAAAAGATCAGAGCCGAAATGCCTGC
>NZ_JBLIAI010000043.1:0-24211 GCF_047634455.1 Maritalea sp. | reverse complement strand
GAGAACCTAAACAAGTCACTATACAAAAGGAAGTAGTTACCAAAAGTATAGTGCAACTTTTTTGATTGGGCCTAAAAATGACAATGAGTAATTGCAATGAATTTTGTCCGGTTGCGCGTGCAAACGACGTGTTGGGCGGCAAGTGGACGACCTTGATCATCCGCGATTTATTACCTGGCAAAAAGCGCTATTCAGAACTGCAAAGATCGCTTGTTGGGATTAGTCCGCGCATGCTGGCGCAACGGCTTGCAAAGCTGGAAGGGGCTGGACTAATTGTTAAAACGATATATCCAACGGTTCCGCCCAAGACTGAGTATGAATTGTCTAATATTGGCCGCAAGGCGGAAAATATTATTGCGGCGATGGCCGAGTTTGGTGCCACGTTGGGCGAGGGGTAGAATTTTCGCCTGCATTTCTGTAAGCATTTGCGTTTAGTGGTAATATTTCTTGTGGTGAAATAATTGGTTCAGGTTCAACGCGCCAAGGTTCTATTGCTTGGTGCAGGTCGCGGAACGCGTTGGCAGCATTATTTGGGTGTGCAAAAATACATGGTGCCGGTTGATGGCGTGCCTTTGCTGGAAAACACGGTTTCGCGCTTACGTGAAAATGGGCTCACGGACATTGAATTGCTGGTTGCCCACGATCATGACGTTTCTGCCAGCTGTGACGTGAAGCATATTCAACCTTGGCCAACGGGTTTAGATTCCGACAAGCTTATGTCGAGCCGCCAGCATTGGAATAGCGAAGGCCCAACATTGCTGCTATATGCCGATGTGTACTTTTCGGATTGTGCGTTGCAAGAGATGGTTCACGATCCGCAAAACTTTGTTCGGTTTATTGGCAGAAACCGCGAAAGTAGTTTTACCGGTTGTGACCATGGTGAGATTTTCGCCATTGGTTTTGGTCCACAACAGCACGGCTTTCTTGAAGGTGTCCTGGCGACATTTGGCTCCAATGAGCGAAAGCCTGTGGGCTGGCAACTTTATAAAAGGCTTCTGCAAACAAACATGATGCCCGAACAACCCAATCTCAGCTTTGTTCATATTGATGATTTTACCGAAGATTTTGATACGCCAAAGGATTATGATGTTTGGCTTGAACGATGGACGGACAAACCCAACGCCTTTCGGGCGCGACGAAGAGTGCGCGAACACCGGTTTTTGTTTTTTGGTGTGATGATTGGAATGGTTGTGACCATTGTTGGAGCTTTGGCGGTGAATCTGCTATTTTAAAATCATGATAAGATTTCGGGGCGTTTTTGTGCTCGGATTATGGTTTCAAAGAGAAGGAAGAATATGTCGTTTTTGAAAAAACTCTTTGGAATGGGTAGCGATGCTGCGCAGACTGGGCCTAAATTTCTGGGTGAAGAACTTCATCTTGGATATTTGATTAAAGCTACAGAAATGAAAGTTGGTTCCGAATATCAGCTTTCCGGCATTATCGAGAAAGAGATTGATGGCGAAATGAAATCCGCGACGTTTATTCGCGCGGACCGATTGTCCAGCCCAGAACAGGCCAGTTCTGCGGCCATTGATAAAGCCAAACAGATTATCAAAGAGCAGGGCGATAATCTTTTCGTTTAAAGCAGATCGATAGGTTTTGATTTTTGCCGTAAAACGCTAAGAATTCCATTGAAATAGTTATCTCAGTTTTCGCTCGGCCGTCAGGCCAAGGACCGCTATCAGCGCACCAATTGGGAAAATGACAAAGGTGGCGATGAGAATTGCGCCTGATTTGCTTGCTGCGTGAACGGTGAAGACGCTGTCAGCATTCGCTCCCTCGAACAATCCAAATGTAAGTGCACCGAAACCTGCAAGTGCGGCGCCAACCACCGCGCCTGTAAATTGAACGGGCGACATAGCGCCAGAAGCGATGGATTTATGCTCGCGCGGCGCTTGAGTAATAATGATCTGTCTGATCAGGGGGCTAGAAGCGCCATAACCCGCCCCAACAGCCAATAGTCCGGCGGCTATGAGTGGCAGTTGGAAGAAGTACAGTCCTGCTGCAATCAGTGAAAATCCTGTAATGATTGAAACATTGCCAAGGCGAATGGAAGTAATCTTCTTTTTCGGGTCTTGAATTCGGTTGGCGATCCAGGCCATGCACGTCCACGAAAACGCGATGAGAGCAACCGTGTACCCGGCGGTCAATGGCGACATATTCCAAGCAGACTGAAGCATAGCGACCATATAGATATTGTTGGCACTGGAGCCCACCGCAAAAAGCGCGAGTGCGATGAAAGACCGGCCCATATTTGTTTTGGTTGAAAACAAATCAGGCGGCATAAAGCGCTCAGTTGCGCTGTGATCGAGTAAGCCGAAGAGGAGCAATAGCCCAGAGGACGTCAAGATGATGAGTGCAAGCAATAGCTTGTTTTCCATTTGGCCCGCAAAGCCAATGATCAAAAGTGATGTCATTAACAGCAGTAGGCGTTTTATGGGGAATGGCTTGTCGCTCTTCTCAGTTTTGGCACTGGGTAGAAACTTAATGGCCAGCAAAATAAGCGTTATGACGAGCGGCAAATTGAATAGGAATGCCACACGCCACGAAACGAATTCGGTGAGTGAACCCGCGAACGCAGGTGTGGCGGCGGCGGCTACTGCCCAAAGTGTTGAGCTTAATGCCATCATTCGAGGGAGCAGTCGGCTGGGTAGATGATCAGCCAACACCACGTAAACCAGTGAAATGAGCATGCCTTCTGCAACGCCTTGTAATCCTCTGGCGAGAATGACAACAAACAGGGAATTTGCCAGCCCGCCGATCAATGAGCCGACGGCAAGCAACAAGCTGGCGGAGATAAATAGAGGACGCGCGCCGAACCTCAGCTTAAAATTGCCCGCTAAGACACCTGCGCAGATGGAGCCAATTTGAAACAACGCAAACAACCAAAACATATATTCACGACCACCCAAATCGAGAACAATTGAGGGCGCGATAACAGAGGTGATGTATCCGTTCACCGCGTGCGATAGAACGACCAGGATGTTCATCAGGGTGAGGGGGAGCACCACAGCAGAAAACAAGCCTGCTTTTTCGAGCACTATGGCATGATTTGGTTGAGCTGAGAGCTTTGAGCTTGAAATGGATATGTACCTTTTGCTTGGTTTCGAATTAGAAGTATTTAGCTCTGTAATGCGAACTTTATTGGCATTGCATGGACATTGCAGGGCAATTGCCGTGCCGACAGTAACAATTTCTACCCTATTCACTTTGCCAGTTCAGCGTAAACCTCATGAATAGACTTTATACGCCCACAACTCGTACAGATGGCGAGATGCTGATCGGTCGTGCGAACAAATTTACGACCATTTCGAAAGTTGAGGTGCACCATTGGGTCAATGGGCAATAATGCACTAGGGAGAGTGTTGAATATTGCGTTGATTTGCATGATGCACCTCGATAATAAAACAAGTAAATCATTTCTTTATTTCAGATATGTTGGATTATTTGACAAGTCAAACCTTTTTTTATTATGTTGCGGCAATAACCAAGGATCGTTTGAATGAAAATGTCCGACGAAAAGACCATTGAGCGGCTTTTGTTTCTCATCAAAACACGCGGACCACAGACCGCGGTTGCGTTGGGTGAGCTTGTTGGCACCACGTCGGTTGCGGTGCGCCAACATATGGAAAAGCTTGCGCAACTTGGTTTGGTAATAAGTGACGACAGGCGCGAAAGTGTTGGTCGGCCAAAGAAATATTGGCAGCTGACAGACAAGGGCAGTCAGCGTTTTCCGGATCGGCACGCCGACCTTACGGTTGAAATGATCAAGTCGGTTTTAGAAACATTTGGTGACGATGGATTGGCCCAACTGATTTCTAAACGCGAACAGCGGTCCCTTGAGTTATACAAGATGAAGATTGCGAACGCGGCTGACTTGGGTGTTAAGGTGAAGTCGTTAGCAAAGATCCGTGAAGCGGAAGGCTATATGGCAGAAGTCGAGCTTGTCGAAGGCGGCTATCTGCTGCACGAAAACCATTGCCCAATTTGCATTGCGGCGACCACTTGCCAAGGGTTTTGTAAGTCTGAGCTCAAATTGTTCCAGGAGGTTTTGGGCGAGGGTGCTGACGTCAGGCGAGAGAGCCACATTGTCTCTGGCGCGCGTCGTTGCACATACCGAATTGTTGAAAAAGCATCTTAGACTGTATCTTGTCTGACAATCCCGTTAGCATTCTGATTTTCGATCATTGAGGGACGATGTTGATGACATTTGAGTATTTTTTGACCTGTATGGTTGTTATCCTAATTCCGGGAACGGGCATGGTTTATGCTGTAGCTATGGCGATAGCTGGTGGTTGGCGGACAGGGCTTGTTGCTGCGTTTGCGAGCACAATGGGGATCGTGCCGCATTTGTTAGCTGCGATTTTTGGCCTTGCCGTGCTCATGCACACAAGTGCGGTTGCCTTTCAATTCGTAAAATATGCGGGCGTTGCTTATCTTTTGTATTTGGCGTTTCAAACGTTGAGATCGGCTGGTCCAATACAATTAGATGAAAAACCAAAAAGTGTTCCTTCGATTGCCAAGGTGATCGGCTCTGGTATTGCAATCAACTCGCTTAACCCCAAGCTCTCACTGTTTTTCATGGCCTTTTTGCCACAATTTGTGGACGTTCAGGCTGCAAACGGCACTGTTGAAATGCTCGCGCTTGGCGGCATCTTTATGGCGCTGACATTTTTGGTGTTTGCAATGTTTGCTGTCTTGGCGTTTTCAGTCCGGAATTTACTGACGAATTCGCCAACTTTTATGCGCTGGTTCCGAAGAACAGTGGCGGTTAGCTTTGGTTTGTTGGCCGCTAAACTGGCCGTTTCAGAGCAATAACTTTACTGAGCGGCCCTAAGTTTACGATTTGATGGTCGTGATATGCTAGGATCAAGCTGTCGGGCTGAAAAAGGCGAGCCCTATTTGGTTTGAAGTGCAAGTCGGTGGAAGGTGTTGCCATGCGATTAATTTTGCTTTTATCCTTTGTTATGTTGCTCTCTAGTTGTGTGCAACGGATGGGCGTTGAGCCTGAAATTTTCCAGATTGTCAGGGACAATGACGCCTTAAAACTCTCGATTGAACTTGAAAAAGGCGCTGACCCAAATATGGTCAATGGCGTTGGTGATCCGCTTGTTTACGTCGCTGCAGGGCCAAAAGGTGGGCTTGATGTTCTGACCCTGCTTTTGAACGCTGGAGCGGACCCAAATTCGACAAATTCAGTTGGCCGAACTGCGCTTCATAATGCAGCGGGTTGGTGCAGCACAGATTTGGTTCAGACGCTGATTGATCGTGGAGCTAATCCATATTTAAAGAACAATAAGGGCCGAACTGCGCTAGAAGCAACTTGCAGTGCGCCTGAAAGTTCGCGACAACAAGTGGTAAGAGATTTACGAGAAGCAATGAGTAGATAATGGATCAGTTGGTAGACTTGGTGCCCATGGCGCTATGGCTGTTGGGTGCGGGTGTTGCCGGAGGATTGATGGCTGGATTGTTGGGCGTTGGCGGCGGTATCGTCATGGTGCCGGTAATGGCCACAGTTTTTCAACTTATGGGTTTGCCCACCGAAATTATCATGCATATGGCTGTGGCAACTTCGTTGGCTGTAATTGTGCCAACGGGGCTAACGAGCGCGCGTTCGCACGCCAAACGCGGCGCTGTTTCCAAAGATTTGCTGGTGCTTTGGGCACCGGCGATGGTGGTCGCCTCATTCATCGGCGGGGTTAGCGCTGGATATTATTCAGCTTTCGTTCTGCGCATAATTTTTGGCGTTATGGCATTCTTCATCGCCATCAATTCAGTTGTACCGTTGCAAAAGAAATTGATGGCTGGATTGTCAGCATCACCAATCACTCACCGTTCTAGCGCGGCGTTTATTGGCTATGTTTCTTCCTTGATGGGGATTGGTGGCGGATCGCTGAGCGTGCCCACAATGACGGTACTCGGCACAACGGTGCATACCGCTGTGGGCACCAGTTCGGCGCTGGGCGTGTTTATAGCGTTTCCTGCAGCAATTGGCTTTGTCATTTCAGGTTGGGCAGTGGCAGGCTTGCCTGCCTATTCTGTTGGCTATGTGTCATTGCCAGCAATGGCGGCGCTCGCCCTTGGGGCAATCATGTTTGCGCCGGTGGGCGCGTTTATTGCGCACAAATTGTCAGCTATGTTGCTCAAGCGTGTTTTGGCCGTTTATCTGCTCATCGTTGGCACACGGATGATTATCCAGGCATTGGTTGGATAGTGCGTGGGGCGGCAAAGTTGGCCGCCCGCACGAATTTTCTACTGGCTGATTTCCCAAATGACGTTGACCGAAATGGAATAATCGATTTCACCGGCTTGAATTGGCACCGCATCTGACATTGCCATTTCCGTACGCGCCATTGCTTTATATTGTTGGCCACCAAAACTGTTATTCTCAGAGATATTCACGATGCGACCCAGAGAAATGTTTGCCGCTTCTGCGTAAATGGTGGCGTTTTTAATGGCTTCAGCTATGGCCTCTTTGCGTGCTTGGTCCAACAGTTTACTTGGGTCAGAGACAGAAAAACTCACACCATTGATAGAGTTGGCACCCACAGTCACGGCTTGGTCAAGAACCGTGCCCAAATTATCCAGTTCAACCACGCTAACAGTTACCATGTTGGCCACGCGGTAACCGTCGATTTTTGGCGGTAAAACATAGCCGTTTTGGTCGCGCCTGTCTGAATTCACATAGTTCGGTTGAATTGAAAAACCGGATGTTTGGATGTGCTTTGGCGCAATGCCCGCCATTTTGAGCACGTCAATTAGGGCAGCCATTGCTTCGTTGTTCGCAGACAGCGCTTCACGTGCGGTTTTGCCTTCGCTGACGACGCCAGAAGTCACGATGGCCATATCCGGCGCAGCGGTTGCCGCACCGGTTGCACTGATGTTGATGGTTGCCATCTGAGTGCTGTCCTGAGCGGCTGCAGGCATCGCGCTGTAGGCAATCGCCATGACAGCATAAAGTGGCAAAATACGCTTTAACATTTTGATCTCCGTGTACAAATGTCGAACAGATTTGATGGCATGGCATTGCGGCCCGATTGGGGCGGAAGACGAATTCCAGCCCAGCCGGAAATACCAACATCGATGTAACTTTAGTCTGTTTGCTTGCCGCTAACTAAAAGTTCCGTGCACCGCGCTGATAATGTTGCGCACCCTGTCGTCGGCAAGCGAATAGTAGATGGCTTTGCCGTCGCGTCGTGTTTGTACAAGCCCTTCTTGCCTAAGTCTGGCCAATTGCTGAGAAACAGCGGCTTGGCGGGCGTCCAACAGGTCTTCAAGTTCTGAGACTGACGCTTCCTTTTCAGAAAGGCGACACAGAATCATTAGGCGTCCTTCGTGGGCGATCGCTTTGAGCATGGATGATGCTTCCCCAGCCGAATAGTATAAATCGGAAGAAAATGTGGGGGTGGTAATGGTTTCATTTGAATCTAAAGACATAATAAAATCACTTTCGCGGCAAAAAAACGCCGTCAATAAAATAGATTTCCAATTGCAAAGAAACAGGCCGTAACAGTTCTAGCCCGTCCTTCATGCTTGGTAGTATTTGGCCCTCATAAATTTTACGCGGCCATGCTCTATGGTATTCAAATGTTTTAATGTGATCAATAGCGTAAATTGGGCTTTTAAAATTGTAAGATGCTTGCTATTAGCATCGTCGGGTTGGGCCTGTAGCTCAGTTGGTTAGAGCCGACCGCTCATAACGGTCTGGTCGTAGGTTCGAGTCCTACCGGGCCCACCATTTTATTTAAATAATATCAATGGTTTATTATTTCGTCGACCTGCGGTGTTCGGACACAACCAATAAATAAACCAATAAAACGATTGGATATGTTGTGCGTGAGAAACGAAAGCAGAGTTTTTCGGAGCGGAATGGCCTTGTGGTCGCGCCTGACCAATTGCGCCTTTACGAGATTTCGAAACATTTCCGTTTGCTGGTTGACTACGCCCTCCAAGAAGAGATCAAACGCGGCATAGTTTGGGGTCCGGGTGGGTCTTCTCTCGGCAGATGGGTTGACATTGCAAAGGATTTACACGTCAAGTTCTATCGCAAGTCGATTGGAACTTTTGACAGCAGTGTCGACAATCTAAAGAAGCAGCTAGAATTATGCACCCGTACATATGAGTACAACCGACTGTTTGATCTGATTGAGTTTTTTGTTGGACATCGGGCGATCACGTCGACGCTTCAGGTTGATTTAATCAATGCTTTTCTTGAAGCCGGGTTGGCTTACCGTATAATTGATTTGCAAGTCGTAGCGATAGGCACCGCCGAGCAAGCGGATGCCTTCTTGCGCGCGGTCGGTGATGCCGAGGAAAATGGATTTGCCGGTGCGCGGGAGCATCTTGTCTCATCTGGGAAGATGCTAACTGAAAAGGATTGGCGCTCCAGCGTTCGTGAGAGTATTCATGCCGTGGAATCGGTCGCGAAGAACATTTCCGAAGACGAAAAAGGTACATTGGGCTCGGCTCTAAAAAAGATTGGAAAGCGCAAAGTAATCAATGAAAAATTGAAAGCTGCGTTCGAGAAACTATACAGCTACACAAACGACGAAAACACCGCAGCTCGTCACGCCATTGTATTTCCTGATTCTGTGCAGGTAGATGAAGCAGATGCATTGTTTATGCTGGGTGCATGCGCTTCTTTTGTATCCTATCTGATTGCTAAAAACGTCGACGGCTAACCCTATTGTGTAACTCTACAATGCCGCCGCTGCTGCCCGCATGTAAGACGGGTGATGGTGGCCGTAGACACGATCTAGCATTTTAATTGACATACGTAAGAAGCCAGCAGCTTCCCACTTATCAACGCCTCTTTGCATCAAGTGTGTATCTATTGAGCAGTAATTGCTTTGGCAATATATGCGCCGATTTCACTTGTTTGCTCATTGCTCACCCGTAATCCCATTTTCGTGCGTCGCCACAAATAGTCCTCAGCTGTCATTACCCATTCATGGGCGATGGTCCAATCAAGCTCTCGTGCATATATGCCGTGGCCGAAGTGCGTGCCCATATCCTTTTCGCTCGCAACGCCTTTAACGATAATTTGCGCGTCAGTTCCATAGGCGCGAACGAGGCGGCGGGCTGTTTTTGGCCCGATGAACGGGACTATGTTTTGCAACTCTTGAACGAGCTGATCGAATTGGTCATGTGCAAAATCCCCGCCGGGAAGGGGCACACGTTTGGTCCATTTGCTGGTCATCTCTGGGAAGAAATGCTCGAATTTTGCGATGGCGGCTTCGGCCAGCCGTCGGTAGGTGGTGATTTTGCCGCCAAAGATGTTGAGGGCGGGCGCTTCGCCTGTTTCATTGAGCTTGAGAACATATTCGCGCGTGGCGGCGGTACTTGAGGAGGCGTGATCATCATAGAGCGGGCGGACGCCAGAATATGTCCAGACGATGTCTTCGCGGGTGATTGGTTTTTCGAAATATTGCGATGCGAATTTGCAGAGATATTCTTGCTCTTCAGGCGTGCATTCAGGCTTTGTGTCAACGTCTTTGTGATCTTGATCGGTTGTGCCGATCAGGGTGAAATCTTGTTCATACGGAATAGCGAATATGATGCGGCCATCTTCGCCTTGGAAGAAATACGCCTTGTCATGATCAAACAGTTTTTTGGTGACGATGTGGCTGCCGCGCACGAGGCGAATACCCTCGTTGGTGCTAATGTGCGCAACATTGCGAATGATGTTCTCGACCCATGGTCCGCCAGCATTGACGAGCAGTTTTGCTTTGAAAACCTGCTGTTCACCTGTGATCTGGTTTTGTGTCGTGACAGTCCAAATGCCGTCTTTTGACACAGCGTCGGTGACTTTGGTGCGCGTCATAATTTTCGCGCCGCGTTTCTGCGCATCCCGGGCATTAAGGACAACAAGCCGCGAATCTTCAACCCAACAATCTGAGTATTCATATGCGCGTTCGAATTTGTTGATGATCGGCTTGCCCTCTCGGGCAGTTTTTAGGTCCAATGTTTTGGTGCCGGGTAAGATTTTTCGGCCACCCAAGTTGTCGTACATAAACAAGCCAAGGCGAATGAGCCACGCTGGTCGCTGACCCTTCATCCATGGCATAAACAAGGTCAAAAGTTTAGATGTGGGTGTGTCGCTCTCAAAACGCATATCTTGGTGATAGGGCAAAACAAAACGCATGGGCCATGAAATGTGTGGCATGGCAACGAGCAAGTTTTCGCGTTCAATTAGCGCTTCGCGCACTAGGCGAAACTCGAAATATTCAAGATAGCGCAACCCGCCATGAAACAGTTTGGTCGAAGCAGAAGAAGTGGCCGATGCAAGATCGTTCATTTCCGCAAGCGCTACTGATAGGCCACGACCCGTTGCGTCACGCGCAATACCACAGCCATTAATGCCGCCGCCAATGATGAACAGGTCGTATGTTTTGTCGTTTTGCGGCTTTTTCATATTATGATCCTGAAACTAGAATTTGAGTGCCTGCATCCGCGGCGGCTTTGGCAAAAGCGGGGGAAGGTTGTTTGTCCATCACAACAAAATCCAGTTCGTCGATTGAAGCGATACGGACAGGGGCGTTGATTTCGAATTTGGATTGGTCTGCGACCAGAATGCGGGTACGCGCATTTTTGAGAATGGCGCGCGCCACGGCAACCTCGCGCGAATCAAAATCAAGAATTGACCCATCATCGTCGATTGAAGATGCACCAATGACGGCGTAATCTGCCTTGTAGCGCGAGATGAACTCGACCGCTTCTTCGCCCACAACTGCGCCGTCGCTTTGTCGGACCATGCCGCCGACTTGGACGAGGGAGCTCAATTGTGCGGCTTGCATAATGCTCACGATATTGATGTTGTTGGTGATGATTCTCAGGTTCTTGTGGCTGGTGAGAGCGCTTGCGACCTGTTCTGTGGTGGTGCCAATGTTGAGAATAAGGGAACTGCCATTTGGAATGAGCTGGGCCGCAATTTTGCCAATTGCGCTTTTGGCGGCAATATTGTTCATGCGTCTGGCCTCGTAGCTAAGTGAGGCGGTTGAGGCGAGGCGGCGTGCGCCGCCGTGCATGCGGGTGGCAAGTCCACGTTGGCACAGAGTTGCAAGGTCACGCCGAACAGTCTGCTCGGTCACGACAAAAGATTCTGCCAACGAAATGACGTCAACCTGGCCCACCTCATTGAGCATTGCGATGATCTTCTCGAGCCGCTCTGGCTGTTGCATGCAGTTTCTCCTTGCAATAGCAGATGGCAACTTAGTATGTTCAAACGAACATGTAAATCTACAATATGAACATTGTTGTTAATGTTGTATGGAAAATAGTCAGTATAAACAGGGAAATAGGTTCTACTAAAAAAATAGTTTGACAAATTTAGTTGTTCGAATGAATATTGTGACAGCTAGAGATATCTGGCTTAAGTTTAATGGGAGGACAAGATGAAGAAGCAACTTCTCTGCGCAGTAGCGGTCGCGGCCGTTCTAGCAGGTACAGGATCAGCATTTGCGGGTGCTGAGGAAGCGAAAAAATGGATCGACGCTGAATTTCAGCCGTCCGTTTTGTCAAAATCAGAACAAATGGATGAAATGCAATGGTTTATTGATGCGGCCAAACCTTATGATGGTTTGGAAATCAATGTGCTGTCTGAAGGCATTCCAACCCACTCATACGAATCTGAAGTATTAACCAAGGCGTTCTTTGAGATCACGGGCATCAAAGTTAATCACCAGATTTTGGGTGAAGGCGAAGTGGTGCAAGCGGTTCAAACGCAAATGCAAACCGGGCGTAATCTTTATGATGCGTATGTGAATGATAGTGACTTGATTGGCACGCACTCACGATTGCAGCTCGCCTACAATCTTTCAAAGTTCATGGCAGGCGAGGGCGCTGACGTTACCAACCCAACGCTTGATCTTGATGACTTTATGGGTACTCAGTTTACCACTGGCCCGGACGGCGATCTTTATCAATTGCCAGACCAGCAATTTGCGAACCTTTACTGGTTCCGCAAAGACTGGTTCGATCGTGAAGACATTAAATCGGCCTTCATGAAAGAATATGGCTATGAGCTGGGCGTGCCGGTGAACTGGTCAGCCTACGAAGACATTGCTGAGTTCTTTACCACTAAGGTTGTTGATATCGACGGGACAACTGTCTTTGGTCATATGGACTACGGCAAGCGCGCGCCTGATCTTGGTTGGCGGATGACCGATGCTTGGCTTTCAATGGCCGGTGCTGGTTCAAAAGGTGAGCCAAACGGTATACCGATTGATGAATGGGGCATTCGCATGGAAGCGGGTACCTGTAATCCTGTTGGTGCGTCTGTAACACGTGGTGGTGCTGCGAACGGCCCCGCTGCTGTTTATGCAATCCGTAAATGGGACGAATGGTTGCGTGCTTATGCGCCTCCAGGAGCTGCAGCATTTGATTTCTACCAATCGTTGCCTGCATTGAGCATTGGTAACGTTGCTCAACAAATCTTCTGGTACACAGCCTTTACAGCCGACATGGTGAAGCCTAGATCTGAAGGCAACAACACTGTTGACGAAAACGGCAATCCACTATGGCGTATGGCACCTAGCCCACACGGTCCATATTGGGAAGAAGGTCAAAAAGTTGGCTATCAAGACGTGGGTTCATGGACAATCCTAAAGTCCACACCACTTGATCGTGCAAAGGCAGCTTGGCTCTATGCTCAGTTTGTTGTGTCAAAAACTGTTGACGTGAAAAAATCACACGTTGGTTTGACTTTCATTCGCGATAGTTCAGTTAACCATGCTTCGTTTACAGAACGCGCACCAAAACTTGGTGGTTTGGTCGAGTTCTATCGCTCACCTGATCGGGTCGCTTGGTCTCCAACTGGTATCAACGTGCCGGATTATCCAAAGCTTGCTCAAATCTGGTGGCAGCAAATTGGTGACGTGAACTCTGGTGCCTTTACACCACAGGAAGCGATGAACCGTTTGGCCGAAGAAATGGACATTACAATGGCCCGTATGCAAGCAGTTGACGAAGCTGCTGGCGTCTATGGTGGCTGTGGCCCACGTTTGAATGAAGAGCGTGACGCTGAGTGGTGGTTTGCCAACGGTGGTGCAAAACCAAAACTGGACAACGAGAAACCTCAGGGTCAAACCGTCAACTATGACGAACTCGTAGCGCGCTGGAATTCGTAACAAACGAACTCCCGTCAGAACTTCTCTCTGACCTTGTCTGCTGGAGCCCAAGGGCTCCAGCTTTCTTCGACAGTTTTCCCAACCCTTGTTCAAATAGGGTTGCAGGCCGCGGTCCGAGCTGATTGTGCGGCAAAAATAGAGTAGGTGTGCAATGGCACTCGAACTTATAAATATCTCCAAGCGGGTCAGGGCCGACCTTCATATCAAGCCAACAAATCTTGTGCTTGAAACCGGCCATTTTAACGTGCTGCTGGGTGAAACAGGCGCCGGCAAAACTTCGCTGATCAAGCTGATGGCAGGACTAGACCCGGTAGCAAGTGGGCAAATCCTGATGGATGGCGAGGATGTAACCGCGCAGAACACGCAAAAGCGCAAAATTTCGTTGGTGCATCAGTTTTTCGTCAATTATGCGCACATGACGGTATTTGACAATATCGCCTCACCCTTACGGGTTGCAGGCATGGCAAAATCTGAATTGGAAGACCGTGTGGCAGAGGCCGCTGAAATATTGCAGCTAAAACCCATGCTAAATCGCCGCCCACATGAATTGTCTGGTGGACAGCAACAGCGCTGTGCCTTAGCGCGAGCGATTGCGAAAGAAAGCAAGGCTGTGTTCTTGGATGAACCGCTCGCTAACCTTGATTACAAACTTCGCGAAGAGCTGCGTGATCAATTGCCCGAGCTGTTTGCAGGCCGCGGCGCGGTGGTGGTTTATGCCACATCGGAACCTGAAGAAGCGCTGCTGCTCGGTGGTAAAACCGCTTTGATGGACAATGGCTCCGTGGCACAGTTTGGCACAACCGCAGATATTTATCGCAACCCGCACACTCTGTTGGCCGCTGAGATTTTCTCTGATCCGCCGATTAATGTTGCACAGATTGAAAAGCGCGGCAGTGAAGCAAAAATGGGGTTCAATATCTCATGGAAATTGGCTGGCAAAGCTGCTGATCTTAGCGATGGCACCTACAAAATCGCTGTGCGCGCCAATCACGTTTTACCGTTCAAAACAGAACAAGCCAGCGTGCCGATTACCGGGCATATTTTGGTGACCGAATTGAGCGGATCTGAGTCAAGCGCACACTTTAAAGCAGAAATGGCCAACTGGGTTTCGTTAGCGCGCGGTGTGCACCCTTATCATGTTGGTGAAGACCACCAATTCTTTATGGACCCATCAAAGTGCTTTGTTTTTGCACCTGATGGCACGCTGGTCGGATAGGAGACAATTATGGCGAAGATTACCCTGTCTCAATTGCGACATAGCTATTTTCCTGAGCCCCAAGGGCCACAGGATTATGCCTTGAAGCAGATTGATTTGGATTGGAATGACGGTGGTGCATATGCGTTACTGGGTCCGTCGGGCTGCGGCAAATCCACGTTGCTCAATATTATCTCGGGTCTGCGCATACCCTCAGAAGGACGGATATTGTTTGATGATAAAGACGTCACGCATTTGCCGCCGGATCAGCGCAATATCGCACAAGTATTTCAGTTTCCGGTGATCTACGACACGATGAGTGTTTACGACAATTTGGCATTTCCTTTGCGCAATCGCGGCATGGCAGAACGTGATGTTGATGTGCGTGTGAAGCAAGTCGCGGAAATGCTTGAGGTTGCCGATATGCTTTCTCAAGGTGCGGCGGGTCTTTCGCCAGATAACAAGCAAAAGCTTTCCATGGGCCGCGGTCTCGTGCGGGAAGATGTGAATGTTGTCATGTTCGATGAACCGCTCACAGTGATCGATCCGCATCTGAAATGGAAGCTCCGTTCGAAGTTGAAAGAACTCCACCAGCGCATCCGGGCGACGATGATTTATGTGACACACGACCAAACTGAGGCACTTACTTTTGCCGATCAGGTTGTGGTGATGCAGGACGGTGAAGTTGTGCAAATTGGCACGCCTGTTGAGTTGTTTGAGCGACCAACACACACTTTTGTTGGTCATTTCATCGGCTCGCCGGGCATGAATGTCCTGCCGTGTGAAGTCAACGATGGTGGCGCGTTTTTCAACGGCCAACATGTGGAACTTGAAGGCAAAATCGTTAAAGGCACTGGTGGCAAAACCGAAATTGGTGTGCGGCCAGAATATGTGACGCTTGCCAAAGAGGGGTTAAAGGGTCATGTGCGAAAAGTCTCTGATGTGGGTCGACACAGTGTGGTTGAAGCAATGGTGGGTGAGCAAAAGATTGCTGCCATCGTGAAGGGCGAAGTGCCGAACCAAGGCGATGAAGTATTCCTAGACTTTAAAACCGAACAAACCCGGCTTTATGCCGATGATTGGTTGGCAACCAATGCGCGGGGAGCAGCATAATGAAAACCGAAAATCAAAAAGCTTGGTTCTTTGTCCTGCCTGTGTTGTTTTTGGTCGCCTTTAACGCGCTTATTCCCATTATGACTGTGGTGAATTATTCGGTTCAGGAGACGTTCGGCAATAACTTGTTTTTTTGGCAGGGGCTCGATTGGTTTCAAAACCTGATGCGGTCGGAGCGGTTTTATGGTGCGCTTGGTCGTCAGTTCATGTTCACCGGTCTAATTTTGTTGATTGAAATACCGCTTGGTGTCGCAATCGCTATGTCGATGCCGCGCAAGGGCTTTTGGGTATCAGTTTGCCTTGTAACGATGGCACTTCCTATGCTCATTCCATGGAACGTTGTGGGTGCGATGTGGAATATCTTCACACTGCCAGATATTGGTTTAATGGGATATTTTCTCAACCACGTCGTTGGCATTCCTTACGACATGACGCAAAACATACTCGCGGCTTGGATCACGATTATCATTATGGATGTGTGGCACTGGACATCACTTGTTGTGCTTCTAAGTTATGCGGGTTTGGTATCTATTCCTGAGGCTTACTATCAAGCAGCGAAAATTGACGGGGCAAGCAATTTTGCGGTGTTCCGCTTCATTCAACTGCCCAAGATGAAAAACGTTTTGACGATTGCTGTGCTGTTGCGCTTCATCGACAGTTTTAACATCTACACCGAGCCGTTTGTTTTGACAGGTGGTGGGCCGGGAAATTCAACAACACTGCTGTCCATTGACTTGGTAAAAATCGCGCTGGGCCAGTTCGACCTGGGCCCTGCGGCTGCAATGTCCCTTATTTACTTCGCAATCACCTTGCTGGTTAGTTGGCTGTTCTTCACGCTGATGACCAAAGACGATGCGCGATAGGAGCGAAACGATGCAAAAACGATCACTTGTGACCATCGGATATATTCTATTTTTGTTGCTGCCCATTTATTGGCTGGTCGCAATGAGCTTTAAAACGACCAACGAGATTTTGTCCGGTTTCTCATTGTTTCCAGAGACCTTTACTTGGGAAAATTATGCGGTGATTTTCACCGACCCAACTTGGTATATGGGCTACGTCAATTCTATCATTTACGTGACATTGAATACCATAATCTCAATAGTTGTGGCGTTGCCTGCCGCCTACGCGTTTTCGCGTTATCGGTTTTTGGGCGACAAGCAATTGTTCTTCTGGTTGCTGACCAACCGGATGGCCCCTGCTGCGGTGTTCGCGCTGCCATTCTTTCAGCTTTATTCGTCTGTTGGTTTGTTCGACACACACCTTGCCGTGGCACTTGCACACACGCTCTTTAATGTGCCGCTAGCTGTCTGGATTTTGGAAGGTTTTATGGGTGGTATACCCAAGGAGTTGGACGAAACGGCATATGTTGACGGTTATTCTTTCCCGCGCTTCTTCATGACCATATTTATCCCGTCTATTAAGTCGGGTGTCGGAGTGGCGGCATTCTTTAGTTTCATGTTTTCTTGGGTGGAATTGTTGCTCGGAAAAACGCTGACGGCAGTTGCTGCTAAACCAATTGCGGCAACCATGACTAAAACCGCATCAAACGCGGGTTATGAACTTGGACTGTTGGCGGCAGCGGGCACATTGACGATTATCCCGGGCGCAATCGTGATTTATTTCGTCCGCAACTATATCGCGAAGGGTTTCGCGATGGGGAGGGTATAATGCTGAGTTGGATGGCATGGACCTGGCCAACGGCACTTGTGTTTATTGGCATTTTTTCTGCGATGGGTGTTCTTACGGTTATAGAAATCCGGCACCCGGGCGGGGATGAACGCAAAGGGGCGCTGGGTCTGGTGACCACGCGCGGTGACCGTTTATTCCTGACGCTTTTGGGTAGTGTGTATATTTTTCTCGCTTGGTTGGGAATATTTGGCACACCTCTATGGATACCGTTGGGTTTAGCGATATGCTGGGGCACTTTTTGTTTTTGGAAAGCGTGAGCATATCTAAATGACAGCGAACTATATTCTGGCGATTGATCAGGGCACCACTTCAAGTCGGGCGATCATTTTTGACGACAAGTTAAATCCTCTAGCAACGGGGCAAGAAGAATTTCGCCAAATCTTCCCACAGTCCGGTTGGGTCGAACATGACCCCGAAGAGATATGGTCGACGACGGTGGGCATGTGCCACCAAGCCATAGAAAAGCAAAACCTTTCGCCGCGCGACATCGCGGCGATTGGCGTTACCAACCAACGCGAAACGACGATTGTTTGGGACAAGAAAACCGGCAAATCTGTTTACAACGCAATTGTTTGGCAAGATCGGCGAACTTCGCAATATTGCCTGACTTTGCGTGATGCCGGACATGAAGATGCGGTTCGTCAGAAAACTGGGCTGTTGTTGGATCCTTATTTTTCAGCGACCAAGGTGCATTGGATTTTGGAGAATGTTGAAGGTGTACGCGCACGCGCGCAGAATGGTGAATTGCTGTTTGGCACCGTGGATAGCTATCTGATTTGGCGCTTGACGGGTGGTGCAGTTCACGCAACTGACGCAACGAATGCCGCCCGGACCATGCTGTACAACATCAATGATGGGTGTTGGGACAAAGATTTGCTTGAGTTGTTTGGCATTCCGGCAAGCATGATGCCTGAGGTTGAGAATTGCTCGGACGATTTTGGAATTACCCGTAGTGATCTTTTTGGCGGCGTGGGCATTCCCATTCGTGGTGTTGCTGGTGACCAACAAGCCGCGACCGTTGGCCAAGCATGCTTTAAGCCGGGTATGGTGAAGTCAACTTATGGGACGGGATGTTTTGTGTTGCTCAACACTGGCGATGAGCCGGTTTTTTCCAACAATCGACTTTTGACTACAATCGCTTATCAATTGGATGGCAAGCCGACCTACGCGTTGGAAGGTTCGATTTTCGTCGCCGGTGCCGTGGTGCAATGGCTGCGCGATGGGTTGAAAATGATCCGAAGTGCAGAAGAAACAGGTCCTTTGGCAGAAGCGGCGGATGACACTGAGAGTGTTTATTTTGTGCCAGCATTTACAGGTCTTGGTGCGCCTTATTGGGACGCGGAATGTCGGGGGGCAATCTTTGGATTAACCCGCAATACTGGCCCCGAAGAAATTGCAAAGGCAGCGCTTGAAAGTGTTGGTTTTCAAACACGCGATTTGATTGAAGCGATGAACGAAGACTGGGGAGCTGCGGGTCAAACTGTGCTGCGGATCGACGGCGGGATGGCCAATAGCGCTCATGCAATGCAGGCTCTATCTAACCAATTGCAAGCGCCGGTTGATCGACCGGTCGTTACAGAAACAACTGCGCTTGGCGCAGCATATCTGGCCGGGTTGGCCGTGGGGCTTTGTGGCGCGCCAGACGTGTTTGCCAAGCAATGGTCGCTTGATCATCAGTTTCAACCAAATGTCGAGAAATTGGTTGCGGATGAAAAGTATGCGGGCTGGCAACTGGCGGTTAAACGATTGCTTTTTAAAGGGTAATTGTTCCTCTTGCGCAAGTTGCTTGCAATGCGCTGCGATAATGTACTAAGTTTTTAGCTACAGCTCAAAACACAACTGAAAAGCGACAGATGGCCCGGAAACACGATCCAGATTTTTTGACAAGCGTTGAACTTGAATTCATGAGTGGTTTATGGACCATCGGTTTAGGCACCGTACGTGAAATCATGGCCAATATGGATGCGGAAATTGATCGCGCCTATACATCTGGTGCAACCGTTATGCGCATTCTCGAGCAAAAGGGATTTGTGTCTAGCGACAAAAAAGATCGTGCATTGGTGTATTCGCCTGTCTTGAGCAAAAATGAATATCAAGGCCGTTCAATTCGACAAATGTCAAAGTCATTGTTTGATGGTGCGCCTGGCGCATTGGTGGCGCGACTTGTGGACGATGAAATGTTGACGGACGCTATGATCGAACAAATCCGCACAATGCTCGACAATAAGCTAGAGAAGAGCAATGATTAGTCCGTTGGTGAACTATTATATCGATGTCAACATAGCGCTGTTCGCAACATTTGCCGTGTGGTCAATTGTTCGATTTGGCCTGGCTCGGGTTGGTTACAGGTTCTCTTTTCAGGCAGAACAAAATCTCATTATTGCCTTTATGGGGTTGGCCGTTTTAGGGCCAATTCTTGTGCGCGTTGGCGCAGGGATTTTGCCAGCATACGCAAATATTACCGATTTACTGGTGTCTTGGTATTTGGGTGGCGGTGTCGAAATGAGCGCTAAGCAGTTTCAATCGATCCTTGGGGCAAAAAGTGCCGCAATCGAGTCAATTATTAATCGCGACAGCTGGTTTACAATGCTTGGCTTTGGGCTTGCGATATCGGCGTTTGGCTTTTTTGTCGCACGCTTGGCTATCAATGCGCTGACCCTACACAAGGTTTTAAGCCACAGCTTTTCGCTTAAACAAATGGGACGCGTAAGAATTGTTGCGTCGGATCGTGTGGATGTTCCGTTTACAACCCGTGGGCTGAACAAGTTCTATGTTGTTGTGCCTGTAGGGATGATTGGCGATGCTTGGAAAATACGCATTTCGATTGCTCATGAAATGCAACATATTCGGCACGGAGATGTGACCTGGGAATATTTGTGGAGTTTTGTTCATCCACTCATGTTCTGGAACCCCGCTTTTGGCTTGTTCCGGAAACGCCTGAATGTGCTTCGTGAACTATTGTGTGATGCTGCCTTGTTGTCGCGGCCGACTTTCAATAAACGCCGCTATTGTGAAACGTTGTTGAGTGTTGCTAAATCCATGACGCAAAGAGGACTGACCAACAATGTATTGGCTGTGCCGTTTGTGGAACCAAAACGCCATTTGGCACGTCGCGGGCAATCAAGTTTAGAATATCGCATTCTTTATGCACTTGAATTGCCAAGTGCACACCGAAGCATTCGTTTTGGCGGGATAGGCATTCTCGTGCCAATTATTGGAGCGGCGATGCTTGTTTTGTTGGTTTTACAGCAACCTAGCGAGTGGAGCTATGATCGGATCATGCTTTCGACGATTGCTAATCTTGAACATCTGGAAAGTCTGAACAGCTCTACCAAATAGCGAATGATGTCGCTTTGTGAAGTGCCTTCCATGATGAATGCATCGGATTTGAGACTTTGCCAAAAGTAACTCCAACAATAGCTGTGGTTGGTGCTGGAATTGTCGGCGTGACAACTGCTTTGGCTTTGGTTGAAAACGGCTTCAACATTGTGTTGGTGGATCGCAATTGCGACGTGGCGCAAGCGACAAGCAAAATGAACGGCGCCCAGCTTAGTTATGCCTATGTGGATGCCATGGCTGCGCCGGGATTGATCTCGATGGCGGGCCGCATCCTTGCTGGGCAAGAGCGGGGTGTTCGGTTTTGTCTTAAACCGAACTATCATAATTTGTCTTGGCTGTTGTCATTCTTGCGGGAGGGTTCGCAAAGCCGGTTTTTGGCGAATACCAAATCGAGCTTGAAGATGTCGCGGATATCCAAAATGCAAATGGAGACGTGGCGGACACGGTACGGCTTTCAGTTTGATCATCAGATTAACGGCAAACTACAGATCTTCCCGGATCAAAAAACCATCAATGGTATGGCGCAACTTATGGCGCTTAAAAAAGAAATGGGTGTTCGCCAATCCATTTTGACGCCAAAGGAGGCAATGGCCGTTGAGCCTTTGTTGGCGAATTTTGGTGGGGATATGGTTGGTGCGCTATATTCACCAGATGAAGAAGTTGGCGATCCGCAGCTGTTTGCAGAAGGCGCTTTGATGCAAATACTCGCCGCATCGCCGCGCAACAGGTTTTTACATTCTCACACAGTAACCTCAATCGAAACAAAAGACGGTGCCGTTAAATCCCTGAGAACTGAACAAGGTGAAATCGTCGCGGACGGCTATGTTTTTGCAATGGGCCATTGGGCACCAAAACTGGCGAAGCAACTGGGCGTTGCACTGCCGATCGCATCTGTTGCGGGTTACAGTCTGACTTATCCCCTAGGACCAAATGCACCCCAAATTAGCATCACCGACGCCAAAGCAAAGGCCGTCATTTGTCCGCTGGGCGGCAGGCTGCGAATTGCAGGATTTGCGGATTTCGGCGAAACAAATGAACGTGCATCTGACACGAGAATAGACCAGCTTCGCACCATATTGATTGAGCGGTTTCCGGGCGCTGCCTTGATAGAGGGTGAAGGTGAGCCTTGGATCGGTCATCGGCCTGTGGCCCCAAACTCGCAACCAATTGTTGGGGCAACAAAGCTATCAAATGCATTTGTAAATTGTGGCCACGGGACATTGGGCTGGACATTGGCAGCAGGCACTGCGGTAACGCTGGCCGAAAAGATTTGCGCAAAGTTTAGCGTGGAGCCAAGAAAATTTACAGCAATTTCGTCGTAGACAAATCAAACAAAATACACTGGCCAAATGAGCTTACGCTGACAGAAGAAGCGCACAGCGTCATGCGAATTTTTGCTTTGTTGATCCCATGAGAAACATGAGCTGCGGGAGGAAAATGAAGTGAGTGGAGTATAAAACTATAGATTAACTGTTTGAATTAGTTGTAGTTTTATCCAAAATTTTCCCATGACAGGTTGGTGTCAGTTTTGCGTGGTGCCATGGAGACTGAACCGAAACTGAGGTTCGTAAGTCTTTTTGGGAGGACAGAAATGTTCAAGAAAATTACAGCTGCAATTGCAGCGACCACACTTTTGCTCAGCGCAGCAGGTGTTGCGGTAGCAGACGGCCATAAGGTTGTTGATGACATTAAATTTCTTATTCCAGGTGGTGCTGGTGGCGGCTGGGATGGCACAGCGCGCGGCACTGGCGAAGCTTTGACCAAATCCGGTCTGGTTGGTGGCGCAACATATGAGAATATGTCTGGCGGCGGCGGCGGGCTAGCAATTGCCCACATAATTGAAACAAAAGACCAAGACACTTTAATGGTCAACTCAACGCCAATCGTGATCCGGTCGTTGCAAGGGGTGTTCCCCCAGTCATTTCGTGACTTGACCCCAATTGCTGGCACCGTTGGTGATTATGGTGCGATGGTTGTTCACAAAGATAGCTCAATTGAAACCATGCAAGGCCTCTTGGCCGCATACGCGAATGATCCCAAGAGCATTGCGATTGGTGGCGGTTCAGTTGCTGGTGGCATGGATCACTTGATTGCCGCGTTGGTCATGAAAAATGCCGGCGCAAACCCAATGGATGTGAAATACATTCCATATGATGCTGGCGGAAAAGCGATGGCTGGATTGTTGTCTGGCGAGATTGCGGCACTGACAACTGGCTTTGGTGAAGCAGCTGAATTGGCGCGACAAGGTGAGGTCAACATTCTTTGTGTGACTTCTCCAGAGCGTTTGCCAACAGCACCTGACACACCAACTTGCGCAGAAGCAGGATCACCTGGCACAGAGTTTGTGAACTGGCGTGGTTTCTTTGGCGCACCTGGTATGTCTGACGAGAAAAAAGCTCAGTACATCTCAGCTCTTGAAAAAATGTACAGCACAGACGAGTGGGCAACCGTTCGGGACCGTAATGGTTGGGTTGAAATCTTCAACGCGGACGCTGATTTCGTGAAATTCTTGGAAGGCCAAGAAGAAGAAATTGGCAACCTAATGCGTGAGCTTGGTTTCCTTTAAGCCAATTGTTTAAACTGATCGCGGCCCATTGGGCTGCGATCATATTTGCGGCGAATTTCGTCTGTGAAACGCCCGCAAGTCGGGCGCTGCCTGTAAGAACGGTTGGGAGGACTTTCCGTGTTTTTTACCAATAGAAGGATTGGTGGCTCGTTGCTGTTAGCATTCTGTGTCACCTACGCAATCCTAAGTCAGAAAATTCCTTTGTTGCCGTTCCAAGCAAATGTCGCGTTTCATGCGCGCACTATGCCAGAGATACTTTCAATAATGGGGATTGGGCTTTCCTTGGCGATAATCCTGTTGCCTTCGCCTAGAGAATTTGTGGATTTGGCTGGCAAAAACTGGTTCACGGTTCTCGCCTTTTTGGTGCTGATGTCCTTTTACGGACTAACCATTCGACCTTTTGGCTTCATTTTGGCATCTACAATTCTGTTGGGTACAGGCTATTGGATTTTGGGCGAACGCAAACTTTGGCTGCTGCTCTTAACATCGGTTCCAATCTCTGTGGGGTTCTGGGCGCTGATGACATTGGGTTTAGGCGTGTATATTGAACCGCTTCCGTGGTTCTTAAAGGGGTGAATGAGAGATGATTGACGGTATTTTGATCGGGCTCTCAACAGCCCTTACTCCTGGAAATTTACTATTCGTGGTCATTGGATGTCTTGTGGGGACATTCATTGGCATGTTGCCGGGTCTTGGCCCTATGTCCGCGATCGCACTCATGATCCCGGTCGCAGCAAGTCTGGACCCGGCGGCAGGCATCATTTTGATGGCTGCGGTTTATTATGGTGCGATTTTTGGCGGGTCGACATCGTCGATCTTGATCAATGCGCCCGGGGTGGCCAGTACGGTGGCAACGTCATTTGACGGGTATCCGATGGCAAAGCAAGGCAAGGCGGGTAAAGCGCTGGCGATCGCTGCATACTCATCGTTTTCCGGCGGCGTCATAGGCGCAATTTTGTTGATTATCGCTGCGCCTTTTTTGGCGCGTGTTTCATTGTCGTTCCATTCAACAGACTATTTCGCATTGATGGTTTTGGGCCTGACAGCAGTTGCCGCATTTGCCGGGCAAGGCAATGTTCTTAAAGCAATGCTGATGACTGTAATCGGTTTGATGCTCTCAACTGTTGGTACTGATCAGACCCAAGGTATTCAACGCTTCACCTTGGGGAGAATGGATTT
>NZ_JBLIAI010000042.1:0-24416 GCF_047634455.1 Maritalea sp. | reverse complement strand
CGCCAAATGCGTGACGGCCAACAATGATCGGCTGTGTCCAACCTGGCACCAAACGTGGCACGTTGCGGCAAATGATCGGCTCGCGGAAGATAACGCCGCCAAGAATGTTGCGGATGGTGCCGTTTGGTGAGCGGTACATGCGCTTCAGGCCAAACTCTTCAACGCGATCTTCATCGGGGGTGATTGTTGCGCATTTCACGCCAACACCATGTTTTTTGATGGCGTTTGCAGCGTCCACAGTGATCTGATCGTCCGTCGCGTCGCGCGCTTCGATGCCAAGATCATAATAGTGCAGATCGATGTCGAGATATGGGTGGATTAGTTTGTCTTTAATGAACTGCCAGATGATCCGTGTCATCTCGTCGCCGTCGAGTTCGACGACTGGGTTCGCTACCTTGATTTTGCTCATGGAATGCTCCGCATAGCGTTGGTTGAATGGGGAGGCCTGTTTGTGGGGTACAGGCATTCGCTGCCCCTATAGCACCCCAATCAAAAAACGCAAAGCGCTGGCCTCAAAATGGTGGCATTGGTCGGTGCAGAATTCACAATTCTTGACATTGTGTAGATACACAGTAGAGTTTTGGGAATGGAATCCGAGATTGAAAAATGTTTGCTGCGCAATATACGGGCGGCGGCGAGGGTGATGACCCGCCGTTTTGCTGAACATATGCGTGAATTTGACGTGTCCACTGAGCAGTTTTCACTTTTGGCGTCGCTGGTGGGGACGGATCATAAATCTGTATCTGCTTTGGCTGATTTCTTGGCCATTGAGCGGACGACGCTAACGCGGAATCTTTCGCTTTTGGAAAAAAAGGGGTTTGTGAGGCTGGTGACAGCTAAAAAGGGCAATGCGCGAACGGTGGAACTTACTTCCGCTGGAGGGCGTTTGATGGAAGTGATGACACCGGCGTGGCGGGAGGCGCAAAATATGGCGTTCAAACAAGTTACGCGCGATGAAGTTGATCAAGCATTGGATGTTTTACGTCGGATTACTGCGGAATTAACAAAAAAAGAGATCACTTAGCGAGGGTATTGGCAAATTCCATTCCATGGTCGCGTGAATGCACGGATTTTGGTTTGGTAATCTGGCGATGGCAGTGATGAAAGTAAAGTAGAGATGGAAGCGAAAATGAGCATTTTGAATTCGAACGCAGACCCAATTGTTGTGACCGGCATGGGCGTTGTTAGTCCGCTGGGCGTCGGTGTTGATGTAAACTGGTCACGGTTGCTCGCGGGCAAAAGCGGGGTGGTGCGTCATGATCGGTTTGATACGACGGAATTTGGTGCCAAGATTGCTGGTGTGGTGCCTTCAAAGCAAGACGATCAACATGGTTTTGCGGCCCAAGATCACATTGCGCCAAAAGACATCAAGAAGATGGACCTGTTCATCCAATATGGCATTGTTGCGGCGAATGAAGCGCTAGCTCAGGCGGGTTGGGCACCTCAAACGGATGCCGAAAAAGAGCGCAGTGCCACCATCATTGCGACAGGGGTTGGTGGTTTCCCCGCCATGACTGCCGCTACGCGCACGATTGATGCACGTGGGCCACGTCGGTTGTCGCCTTTCGTGGTGCCATCTTTTTTGGCAAACCTCGCCGCGGGTCACATTTCGATTTTGCATCAACTCAAGGGGCCGATTGGCACGCCTGTAACCGCGTGTGCCGCGTCAGCGCAAGCGATTGGTGACGGCATGCGGATGCTGCTGACCGGCGAAGCTGATGTGGCTGTTTGTGGTGGCGCTGAGGCTTGTGTTGATCCTGTTTCGATTGGCGGATTTGGTGCGGCGCGGGCATTGGCAATAGATTTCAACGATACGCCGTCTACAGCGTCTCGGCCTTTTGATAAGGGTCGTGCAGGTTTTGTGCTGTCGGAAGGTGCAGCCGTGCTGGTGTTAGAGCGCTTAAGCCATGCGCAAAAGCGTGGGGCGACGCCGTTGGCCATTGTTTCTGGCTATGGCACGTCGGGTGATGCGTTTCATTTGACCGCGTCTTCGCCAGATGGCGAGGGCGGGCAACGGGCCATGCGGCAAGCATTGCACATGGCACAATTGGAGCCTAAGGATATCAGTTATATCAACGCACACAGCACTTCGACGCCTGTTGGGGATGCGGCGGAAATAGCGGGCATTTCGGCGGTATTTAACGGACGTGGCAAGGATTTGCCTGTGACCTCGACCAAATCATCTACCGGTCACTTGCTTGGGGCGGCAGGCGCGATTGAGGCGATCTATTCGATTATGGCATTGCGTAGCAACATTGTACCGGCAGGGTTGAACATTGATGATCCTGAACTTGAAGCGGATAAGTTTGAGCTGGTGCCCAATAAGCCCAAGGAATGGGACATTAAACACGTGCTTTCCAACGGGTTTGGATTTGGCGGCGTGAATGCAAGTCTGATTTTTAGTAAGGTCTAACCGACTTGGTCTAAGGCGGACGAATGCAAATTTTGGCGTGAGGCACGTTCTCGCGCCAAGATTTTTGGCGCATCAAGTGAAGCTATGTCTGCTGATTGGTCCGTTGGGATGTCGCCTGAAAGTTGCAAGGACAGATACCTGCCGCAGCATACGCGCAAGAATGATGCGAAATTGTCAGGGTCGTGTCCCTCTTGCAAGGTCTCCAGGAACAATCTTGTCACCAACTGGCCCACCGACAAGCTGTCACGTGCACCAATTTCAGCCAGCACTTGCCAATAGAATTCTTCCAAGCGCACACTTGTGGCCATGCCATCTATTCGCATCGAGCGCGTTTGATTTTCCCAGAGCTGTGTGTCAGCTCCAACAAATAATTGGCACATTTGTTCCTCCAATTCTGCGCGCTTTACGCGCAGAATCTAGTTCATCAAATATGGTTTGGTTTGGCAAACTAAATCAGCGGTGACTGATCGTCGTGCCTAGAACGGCAAGAAACTGCCCGATCCAAGCAGGATGCGCCGGCCAGGCGGGGGCCGTGACCAAATTGCCGTCAGTTGTGGCGTCGGTAACGTCAATATCCGCATAGTTACCGCCAGCAAGTTTTACTTCCGGTGCGCAGGCAGGGTATGCGGAAACGGTTTTGTCCTTAATAACGTCAGCCGCTGCCAGCAGTTGTGCGCCATGGCAAATAGCAGCCATGGGCTTATTGGCGTTTGCAAAATGCTGAACCATGGAAATGACATCTGAATTTAAGCGCAAATATTCTGGGGCGCGACCACCCGGGATGACCAAGGCGTCATAGTCAACAACATCAACTTCTGAAAAGCTTTTATTCAGCGCAAATCGGTGACCCGGCTTTTCGGTGTAGGTTTGATCGCCCTCAAAATCGTGAATGGCGGTGGCAATACTGTCACCCGCAGCTTTTTCAGGACACACGGCGTCTACTTTGTGACCCACCGCCAGCAAACACTGAAATGGCACCATAACTTCGTAGTCTTCGACGAAATCGCCGACAATCATTAGAATTTTCTTCGCACCCATAACTTCCTCCTCAAGTTTGGTTGAGAAGCAAGCATAGGGCGGCAAAGACTGCTGCGGGTGTTAGCCAGATACTACAGGCTATTTCGCAGGCAACGCCCCAACAAATTCTGTCGCCAGCGCAATCCATGTGGCAAGGGCTTCATCATCCACCAGTTTATCGGGGTGGACATGGATGAAGCCCTTCATGGTTTTGCCGGTAAAATCCATTACGCTCGCGCCGGGGCGGGTGAGCGCTTCTTCGTACAAATCTGGCCCAACCCGGGCCATCAACGTGCCGTCTTTGTGTGGACCGACAAGCATGTTGCCGTTGAGCATAAACGCAATTCCGCCGAACATTTTCTTTTCGGTCACATTCGGATCGTCCCCGATTACTTGGCGAATTCGTTCTGCTAGGGCGTCTCGTTCTTCTGTCATCACATAAACTCGTGTTTTTCTATTGTGTCGTCCACAGGGTCCCATTTTGGACGCTGAGAATAATAAAGAATGACTTCGGGTTTGAACCAATCACTTTGATCGAACACACCAACTGAAACACCTATGGCGCCAGGCGCTCGTGTATTCTCGGCAAACAGCCGTGATCCACATTCAGGGCAGAAGTGGCGTGTGCGTGTGTTTCCCGCATCGGAAATGGATTTATGAGATTTTGTCGTGCCTGATATTTTGACGTCTTCACGTCGAAAAAAAGCATGGACCACGTGGCCAGTACCGCTAAGGCGACGGCATGCTTCGCAATGGCATTGGGCCATGCGGACCGGCTCTGCATCTATTTCAAATGTAACTGCACCGCAGTGGCATTGGCCGGTTTTTGTCATCTAGGTTTACCTTTCTAACTTTCTTTGTACTTTTCGAATTGTGGAAGATCCGGGTCGATATGGTCCCACACCAAATGAGACCGGGCAAAAATCAGCGAACGTGGACGATAGGCGCTAGCAACTTCGCCAAGCATACTGACGGGCAAAAGCTTGTGCGCCGGCACCCTCGACGTCGTGCCAAAAATGGGCGTGCCGCAAGTTGGGCAAAAATTTCGCTCAACCGTCGCGCCACTGTCTGCTGTGACACAATAGGACTTGGTTTCGCCAGAAATTTGGGTAGTGTCGTCACTAAAAAGGGCGAGTGCACTATGGCCTGTGCCGCTGGCTTTTTGGCAATCTTTGCAGGCGCACAGCATCGTTGTGCGCGGCTCACCAGAAATTTTGACGCGGACCGCGCCGCATGCGCACGATGTTTCAACAAAATCACTCATATGGGCAGATTGCCGAGCATTTGGGTTGGATGCAACACTAAATTGAATATTGGATATGTTGTCGATGAAATTGCCGTTTGAATTGCCGATAGAAACTGATCGCCTGCTTTTGCGGCTGGCGCGGGCGGATGATGTGGATGCATTGATGGACTATAGCGCTGACCCCGAAGTGTGTCGGTATTTACCCTATGAACCGCGGAGCCGGGATGAAATTGAAAAAACCATGGAACGGCGGTTAGGCTTCACTGATTTTACGCCAGAAGGCCATCCGCTATTTTTGCACGTCGAGCTAAAAGAAGCTGGCGAAATGATTGGCGAGTTTTTGTTGTTTTCTAGGAACGTGGAGGCACGGCAGGGGGAGATTGGTTATGTCATCAATCCACGGTTCCAAGGTAAGGGCTATGCGCTGGAAGCGGCGACAGCATTAATGGATGTTGCATTCAAGAAAGCTGATCTACATCGGATTGAAGCCAAATGTTCAGCGCCAAATGATCCGTCTTGGAGATTGATGGAAAAGCTTGGTATGCGGCGTGAAGCACACTTCAAGGAGCAAGCTTTATTCAAAGGCGAATGGGACGAATTGCTCATCTATGCGATTTTGCAACGAGAGTGGGTCGAACTGCACCCTTGATCTTTTGTATCGATTAGCCCATTCATCGCCTCGAAATGATGGAGCGACAAATGGCAGGCACTGACAGCACCAAGGGCCTAGAGCTTAAACCGGGGCCGGCGATCATTCTTTGTGAGCCGCAATTGGGCGAAAATATCGGCACGGCAGCTCGCGCGATGGCAAATTTTGGTTTGTGGGACTTGCGTCTGGTTAATCCGCGCGATGGATGGCCCAGTGAAAAGGCGCGCTCCGCTGCAGCAAAAGCCAACCACGTGATTGATCGTGTGCAGGTGTTTGGGACGGTTGAAGGCGCTATTGCCGATTTGACGCGTTGTTATGCGACGACAGCGCGATCGCGCGACATGTATAAACCTGTGATTGGCCCAGATATGGCAGCTGACGAGATGGTGGCCCCAATCAAAAATGGTGAAAAGGTTGGCATTCTATTTGGTCGGGAGCGCTGGGGGCTCAACAATGATGAGGTCGCGCTGTGCGATAAGATTGTTACATTGCCCGTCGAACCCGCGTTTGCTTCACTCAATATTGCACAAGCTGTTTTAGTTTTGGCCTATGAATGGCAGCGGGCGTCTAATGGTTCGGATGATTTGCCGTTTAATGGGCCAATTGAGGAACCAGCAAAGCGTGAAGATTTGGTTGGTTTGATGTTGCATTTGGAAGAAGCGCTGGACCGGGTGAATTTCTTTAAAACGCCTGGCAAGCGTCCGTCAATGGTGGCGAATATGCGCGCGATGTTTGCGCGGGCGCAAATGAACATTCAAGAGGTGCGCACGTTTCGCGGTGTCATTGCCGCACTAGATCGTCGTCATGAACGCCCCAATCCTTTGCGCGATCAATCAAAGTTCAAACAAAAAAAGGACGCCGAGTAGGCGCCCTTCTATCATTTTTGCGTGAAGTTGATTAAGCGTCAATCAATCGGCGACGGTACTCGCTGGCGAGATAGATGAATCCGGCAAGTATGGCGATGCCAATGCCCATATTCAGCCAATCGGTTTGCGAGATTGCGAACTTGATGAGTTCCCAAGCAGAAACCGCATCTTGCTGCATAATCCAAACTTCGGGATCAAAGTCCTGAGGATCCTCGCCAACCATTTCCAGCCGGAATTTGATGAACTTTAGTATCTGGCTTTCATAGGTGAAGTTGCGAATGTTGATAACGCGTTCAAGCAAAACAGCGATTGCTGGTATGGCGAAGAATAACGGCATGCTCCAACGCTTGAACAGTGTGCCCAAAAAGGCGGCCCAGCCAAAAACTGGCGCGTACCAGAGCAGAGCAATTAGGGCGTACACAACGCCTGCCACCAAGATTTGCATATAGCTATTGATGAATTCCATGAAATTTGGTGCGGTGTAGAATACCACAATCATGTCGATCACGTTGGCAAACAGATACACGATGACACCGGAGACCATGATCCATGCGCCGATGGCGAGCGGGAAGACTGTGTAGCCTGCTAGAACTTTTGAGCCGAGCATTTGCAAGTCGCTCTTGGGCATCGACTTCCAGAACAACATTGAATTGTTGCGCCTGTCTGCGTGGAAGGCATCAGAATAATAAAAGAATAACGCGATCAGCAGATAGACAGACCAAAGTAGAAATGATGCCATGAACGCGGCTTCAAACAGTTTGACGCTGCCTGGCATATCACCTGCATCAGCCGCAATCTCTGGCTGGTTGAACATCACAGCGACAGCTAGAACCACCACAACAACTAAAGTGATGATAGCTGGTGCGTAAAGAAATGCACCACGGTGCTCTAAAAATTCTCGTTTAACGAGGGCGACCCAAGATCTCATATCATTTCTCCTTGGTGAGCCGTGTCGCGCTGCATAAGGGCGACGAATAGATCGGAAACAGTTGGGATTGAAATCTCGCCCAATGCGCTTAATTTATCATGGTCAACACCGTCAAAAATCATGATGTTTTGACCAAATTTGGTTTCTTCGTAAATTGGCTTTAGGGCTTTGGCTTTATCTATGTTTTTGGCATCGACAATCAGCTGAACGTAACGTTCGCCCACTTCCTCCATTGGGCTGTCGAGCACCAAGTGTCCGTCCCGAATGAACATGAGGTCCGTGAGCATAAACTCGATCTCGTCCACTTGGTGGGTGGTGATCAAAAGCGTGCGGTCTTCGTTCATATAGTCTTCCAATAGACGCTTATAAAAACGCTTACGGTAGGTGATATCCAACCCAAGAGTTGGTTCGTCTAAGACTAAAAGCCGAGCATTGATCGCCATGACGACAGCAAGGTGCAACTGAGCGACCATACCTTTTGATAGATTTTTAATCTTTGCGTCAGCCCTGATATCGGTCCCGTTAAGAAATCCATTTGCCTTCTCCCTAGAGAAATTGGGGTGAATCTCATCGAGCAGGTCGAAGAGTTCACGAACACGCAGAAAACGGGGCAGGCTGGCAACGTCAGAAATGAAGGCAACTTCATTCATAAGTGCAGCACGCTCAGTGTAGGGCTTTTTGTCCAATACCGTGATGTCACCATCGCAATCGGTTAGCCCAAGTAGCGCATTCAATGTTGTGGTTTTGCCGGCACCGTTGTGGCCAATTAGCCCCACAATCCGACCTGGTTGAATTTCGAAATCCAAGCCATGCAGGATTTCTTTTTTGCCAAACCCTTTGCGTAATGCAGTCGCTTTGACGAGGGGAGTTGGGTTGGTCATTTTTTGCCCTCTTCTTTCATTAATTCGTTTAGGTCGAGACCAAGTGCCTCAATTTGGGTGCGAATTCGTGGCCATTCTTGTGTTAAAAATTTTTCACGCTCATGTTTCAGCAAAATTTCAGGTGCGCCGTCGGCCACAAACATGCCTAGTCCTCTTTTTTTCTCTACAACCCCCAACTCAACAAGCGACTGGTAGGCCTTGGTCACGGTTAATGGGTTTACCGACAAATCGGTGGAGATTTGTCGGACTGAGGGCAATGCCTCGCCCTCTTTGACGGTTTTGTCCAGAATAAGGGCGATGATACGCGTTCTTATCTGCACAAAAATTGGTTGCGATTCATTCCATTGGTTCATGTGTCTCACTCATTTAGTGTGCTAGAGTAGTAACACACCAAATCACGATTGCAACAACAAAATGCAAGGGGCAAGCAGAAAAGTTTGTGGTTGCCGCTTTTTCGACCGTATAAAAAGCACGCTAATGGAGCTTGAAAGTGCCGAAAAACGTTGACTTTATGTTGATTGGGCGGTACATCCGCGCCACTTGTTGAATCCTTAAGGTTGAGCAAGGGCACCCGAGACTGTCGGTTTTCATATAGGCCAAAGTGATTTGGCCAGCCGGAAACGGCCGAAAAGTGTTTTTCGTACAGTCTGTCGGATTTGTTGAATCTGTTGTTTAACAAATCAAAGGAGGGCGCTGTCTTTAAAGAAAAAACGCAAAGGACAAGCGATGACTAAACGCCATTCGCAGAAATATAAAATTGACCGTCGCCTCGGCGAAAACATCTGGGGTCGCCCTAAGAGCCCAGTAAACCGTCGTGAATATGGCCCAGGCCAGCACGGTCAACGCCGTAAAGGCAAACTATCAGATTTTGGTATTCAGTTGCGCGCTAAGCAAAAACTGAAAGGCTATTACGGCAACATGACCGAGAAATCGTTCAAACGTGTATATGGCGAAGCTACTCGTCAGCGCGGCGATACAGGTGAATTGTTGGTGGGCCTACTTGAGCGTCGTTTGGATGCTGTTGTATATCGCGCAAAATTCGTTCCCACAGTTTTTGCTGCTCGTCAGTTCGTGAACCACGGTCATGTGCTTGTTAACGGCAAACGCGTGAACATCCCATCATATCGCTTGAACGTGGGTGATGTTGTTGAAGTTCGTGAGAAATCAAAGCAGATCGCCCTTGTGTTGGAAGCAACACAATTGGCTGAACGCGATGTTCCTGATTATTTGGACTACAGCCACGAGAAATTGACTGTTGTCATGACACGGGTTCCAACTTTGACGGATATTCCTTATCCAGTTCAAATGGAACCAAATCTGGTTGTGGAATTCTACTCTCGTTAATCGAGACGAACACACACTAGAGAAATTGAAAAGGCCGCCTTTTGGGCGGCCTTTTTTGTGTGTGTATTTGTCGATGCTAGACGGGCATTGCTTTTTCAAACCTACGCAGACGTTGATAAACTGACATCAAGCGAATGATCTGGGTCCAAGAGTTGGCCAGATATTGGAATGAGTTTTCCACCCGGCTGAATGCGTTGAATACTTGTTGCAAAATGCCGAATGTGATTGCTCCACTGACGATTGACGGGCCAAGCGCGATCAGCGGAATGAAGTTCGCGCCTTGCAGATAGAGATAACGTGCGACGTTAAAGTACATGTAGTGGAAATAAAGGCGGAAATAGTTTTTACGTACAGCGCCAAACAAGTCCAAAACAGTCTTAGGCTGTGCCTTTGACGGGTCGTCCTCGCCATAAACTAGCTCTTTGCGATAAGCTGCCTCGACAACTTGATTGTTGAATTCAAGGCCTGGTAATTTAATGCCAACCAGTGCAAGAAGCACGGTGCCAAAAGCCGCAGAAACCAGCGCTACCCACACCAATGAGCCGTTCACAGCGCCAATTAATGGAAGTTCTGTAATTTGCTGAGATAGCGTCCACAAGATGGGTAAGAATACCGCAAGCGTCATCAAGGAACTGACAAGCTCCGCACCCAAATCTTCAACACTTGTTGCAAATCGCATTGTGTCTTCTTGGATCCGTTGTGATGCGCCTTCGACTTCTCGAACGTCTTGCCAATAGTCCATGTAAAAGAAGTTCATGGCGGTGCGCCAACGAAACACATAGTGGCCGGTAAAAAATGCCACCAACACGGCAACGGCAATATTTGGCATGAGGATGAGGACCACCGGCACCATGTCGCCAAAGAATTTTTCGATGGAAACAGAGCCGGGTTCGGCAAGCGCTTGTTGGATTTGGTTGTAGAAATCTCCGTACCAATCGTTCAAATAGGCGCCGACCTGAACTTGTGCAAAAATGATGATGAAGATGGAAGCGGAACCAACTACGGACCACCAATACCACTTGTTACGGCCTATAAAATACCAAAGGACACAGAAGCCGTAGGTTGCCATCAGGATGTATTGGTAAAGCCAGACTTTTTGGTTTGTTAAAAATGGTGTCGCATCTTCGCCTGCACTTGGCGTCAATATTGGGTCTAGGCTCAACAACCCTTGTAGTTGGCTGCCCATGGTGAACCAGATAAACACGCAAATTGCGGTCCAAATGACCGTTGATCCAAAGAAAATCTTTGGCATTGGAAAGAATGATCGAAACACAGATTGCCTCCCTCGCGTAAATGTCCTTCGAAGATCATCTTTCCTTCATATGCAGTTTCACGCAAGCAAATAGCTGGGCAAATGAGTGTGTTAACGAAATTACGCACTGCATTGTTGGGAAAACTAGACAAATAGTTGATTGCTATCTAATTGTTTCCAGTTTTTTCACTCTATTCGCATAAGACTTTTGTTATTAACCGTATTGTAGCGGTGCCTATGTGCATACTTGTAGGTAGCGACAGTCCCAAACTGGGCAGTTGATCGTAGTAGGGAATACTAATGCGAATTGGATTTGACGATCTAATGGACCGGATACCAGGTCCCCCGACAAAAAAGTGGCCGGACGGTGTCTGGTTCGCTCGGGCATTCGCGAGTGATACGCTCTCCGTTCAGCTCTATACACCCAAAAGCGGCATGTATCCGGTGCCGCCTGGTGTGCATATCATATATATTGTGATGCGCGGCCGTTCCCACCTGAAGGTGGGAAATCATAAGCATGACATGAAACCCGGTGATGTTGTGCCAATCGGCGTTGATGTGGTGCATGAATTTGAGAACTTCACTCGAGATTTCGCCACCTATGTCATCTTTTGGCGGTCATTAGAGGACCTGCGTGACATGAAGTTGAAAGAGCAGCAGCAAAAGAACGTCGCTTAGTTCTCGCGGTTTGCTCTTTTTAAGTTGTCGGCTTAGGAGCTCGGCCCGGCTGACCACACGGAATTGGTGGTGAAGCCCAATATTTCTATCTCGTCTGCTCTAGGGCGAGCATTCAAACATTTTTGAGAACACCCCTTGCATCATGCAGGCGCAACGACCTGAAAGCGTTCGGATCGTTTCTCGTTAATTGGAATGTGCAACGCGGTTGCCGCCAACCCAAGAAATATGCCCAAATACCAAACAAGATCATATGAGCCTGTGCGGTCGAATATAACACCACCCAACCATACGCCGAAAAACGAGCCCACTTGGTGGGACAAAAAGGCAAACCCATAAAGCATGCCCATATATTTTGGTCCGAAAAAGCCGGAGACCAAGGCGGCGGTAGGCGGCACGGTCGCCAACCACAACAGGCCGGTCAGCGCAGCAAACAGGTACGCGGATGCTTCGCTGACGGGTATGAGTAAAAACAGTCCCGTGACGACAACGCGTGAAATGTAAATTGAGGCAAGCAGATATTGTTTTGGAACTTTACCGCCGAGATATCCAGCGCCAAGTGAACCAACAATATTGAAGAGACCGATGAGCGCCAACGCCCAGCTGCCGACATCTGGCGAAAGGCCACTTTGGACGAGATAGGCGGGCAGGTGCACGGTAATAAAAGCCAAATGAAAACCGCAGACAAAAAAGCCAGCCACGAGTAAATTGTAGGATTTGTGTTGGAATGCGCGGCGCAAGGTTTCAACCACAGATAGGTCTTCTGTGTCTTCGCTCGAATGTTCCGTCTTTCCTCTAAGGGCGAACGATAGCGGTAAGATCAGCATCAAAACGGCGGCAAAATAGATCAGGGTGGTTTGCCAGCCAAAGGAATTGATGAATTGCTGCCCAATTGGCGCGAATACGAACTGCCCGGCCGATGAGGCTGCGGTGGCAATGCCAAAGACATAACTACGTTTTTCAGCTGGAACAGCACGGCCGAACGCGGCCATGACCACTGCAAATGATGCTGTGCCGATGCCGATGCCTGCCAATAAGCCCCCGCCCAAATACAGACTTGCTTGCGTACCGCCCAAAGCCATGAGCAGCAAACCTGCCGCATATATTAAAGCGCCGAGCGATAAGGTTTTGGCCGTGCCGTGCCGGTCTGCCACACCACCAGCGATAGGCTGTATCAGCCCCCAGACGAGGTTTTGGATGGCCAGTGCTAAGCCATATGTTTCGCGACTCCAGCCAAATTCAGCGGTGACGGGTAGTGTGAAGAGCCCAAACGTTGAGCGCACACCAAATGACGCCATAGCGATGATGCAGCCTGCAATGATGATGATTGGCAGTGCATTTTTGGTGGCTGCTTTGGTATTGTTCATGTCTTGCCCTATCGATATTGGAAGTCGAAGCTAGCGCCGATTAATGGCTTCCAACAAATCAAAATAATGAATTGCACCATCACTAAATCATATGGGATCATTGTGGGCTTGGAACAAAGTGCCATTTTCAGCGATCAGCACTAAAACCACGGCAATGGATCCAAAGATCAAATAACCAAGTGCAATCGGCAGCACCGTGCCATTATAGGATTGGCCAATGAGTGTGCCCAACAATGCACCGCCCGCGGTTTGCATAAAGCCAAAAACCGATGCCGCCGTGCCTGCAACTTTGCCCAAAGGTTCCATGGCCAATGAGTTAAAATTGGTGCCCGTGAGACCAAACAAAAACATAATGGGGGCCTGCAGCGCAATGAACAACCAAAGCGGTAATGCATCAAAATAGGCAAGTGCCGCCCAGATAGCGCTTAGTGCGACGAACCCGAGCAATGCTGAATGCGAGAGCAGACGCATGCCAAAACGGCCGACATAGCGCGAGTTTGCGAATGACGCGCTGGCCATAACCAGCGCGATAAAGCCAAAGGCGACCGGGAACAAAGCCCCCAATTCATATAGCTCGCCATAAATTTGTTGTGACGCGGTAAGGAAGCCAAAAAGCGCGCCAATTTTCACCATGTTGGCGAGGCCATACATAAGGGCTGAGCGGTTGGTGAAGACAATTTTAAACCCCTCGATCACCACATCTGGCCGATATGCACGACGATTTTCTGGTTTAAGCGTTTCAGGCATGCGGTAGGTCACCCAAACCAAAGCGATAAGAGCGATCACGGCCATTGCAATATAGATCCATTGCCAGGGGCCAAACAGGATGATGAGTTGGCCGAAGGCCGGGGCGAGCACCGGCATCACCATAAATACCATCATGATCAAAGACATGACCTCAGCCATCGCGCGGCCAGCAAAGCTGTCCCGTACCATTGAAAGGGCGACAACGCGTGTGGCGCCCGCGCCAATGCCCTGAATTACGCGCATAGTGATCATGGCGGTAAAGCTTTCGGTCATCGAACCAGCGACAGCGGCGATGATGTAGATTGTGACGCCAATGAAGAATGTTTTGCGGCGGCCAATTGCATCGCAAAGGGGGCCAAAGAACAATTGGCTAATGCCAAATCCAATGAGAAAACTCGTGATCACATATTGGCGATGATTCTCGCTCACCACTTCAATCGCATCGCCAATGTCTGGTAATGCTGGAAGCATGATATCAATGGCTAGGGCATTGAGTGCCATCACCAACGCGGCCAAAGCGATAAATTCATAGCGGTTATTTGTGATGTCTAGTTTTGCGAATTTCATTCGAGCTCCAGTGGACAAGCAATGCAGCACCAACTCATTGGGCTGACGAATAGACTATTGTCGGTCTTTGGGTAAGCGTTGGGCCGCGAGGGGAATGCGGCGACTAGCATGGTATGTCAAATAATGTCAGGCGAATGTACCCTTGGCAATAGGTTTGACCAATTTTGCGTGATTGTTGACAGCCGGAGTAGATGGGCGTAGCGGTAGAAAACCCGCCTGCCTTACAGTTTCACATTCCAATAAGGGCTTCATATGCTTGCAGCATTTGAGAATATTCTGCCGATTTTTGCTGTTGTCATGATTGGATTTGGATTACGTAAAAGCAATTTTGTCGCTGCTGACAAGTGGCAAATTGTTGATGAATTGTGTTTTTGGGTGCTGTTTCCGGCGCTTTTGGCGCACACCTTGTTGAAGGCAGATTTTAGCGAGATTCAGCTTGGTCCCGTGACGATGGTCATGTTGGTGGCTGTGCTCGCGACAGCGGCGTTGCTGTTGGCCATTCGTCCTTTATTGCGCGCCCTTTGGGACACCAAAGATCCGCAATATACGACTATCTTTCAAACGGTTAGCCGCTATCACGGGTTTATTGCTCTTGCGATTGTTTTGGAGCTTTTTGGGGAAGCGGGTGCTGCGGTTATTGCTTTGTCGTTTGCGGTTTTGGTGCCGATAAATCAGTTTATCAATATCGTTGTTTTGGTCGCCTTTGGCGAAGGCAAAACACTCAATTGGCAGAATGTGGCGCTGACAGTCGTCAAAAACCCCATATTCATGGCAGCTGTAATTGGATTGCTTGTCAGCTTGTCGGGCATTCCTGTATGGAAACCGGCCATGACGATGCTTGATTTGCTGGGCAAAGCAGCGCTTGGGTTAAGTTTGTTGGCGCTTGGGGCGGGGCTTAGTTTGAAAGCTGCGCTTAGCCCGAGTAAAGAGATGTGGGCCGGTGTATTGGGACGCCTGATTGGTGTGCCAGTTTTGACCGCAAGCCTATGTTTGTTATTCGGTGTTAGTGGAATGTCAGCGCAGGTGCTGCTGATTTTAGCGTCGGTTCCAGCGGCGATGAACGGTTATGTGCTGGCAAAGAAAATGGGTGGGGATGCGGGACTATATTCTGCAACGCTGACGGTTCAAACTGTTCTATCATTTCTTACGGTACCCATTGCGATTTGGGTTGGTGCAAACTATTTCGCCTAAGTAGTTGTTTTTTTGATTCCGATTTTGTCTACCTTGATTTCGGCATATCGCCATTGATGACATAGGCGAGAATTTGCACGGCTTGTTGCGGTGTTTCAATAACAGCCAATGCCGCCGCATCAACTTCTTTCAAAGCGTGCTGGTGGTCTACGCCATGCATTACAACTAATGGTGTGCCGTTCGCTGCTGCATATCCAGCATCAAACGCGGCGTTCCACTGTTTGTACTTTTCGCCAAAGCGAACAATCACCAAATCAGCTTCTTCGATCAACGTGCGGGTGCGGATGGCGTTGAGTTTTGCCCCCTTGTGGTCGTGCCAGAACTTCTTGTCTTCCGCGCCCATAATCGCCACACCGCCATCATCGCTATCTGCGTGATTGGTATTTGGCGCTGTGAAAGAAACAGCGAGGCCAGCCGCTTGCGCGCCAGCCTCGATTTCTTCACGCCAATCGGAGTGAATTTCGCCTGAAAGATAGACGGTCCAGTGGCGGCTCATTTAGCTCGCTTCTTTAACGGCAATGCCGTTTGCGGTGAGGTGTGACTGCAATTCGCCCTCTTGGAACATCTCGCGGATAATGTCACAACCGCCAACAAACTCGCCTTTTACGTAAAGCTGAGGAATAGTTGGCCAGTTTGTGTAGGCTTTAATGCCGTCGCGAAGTTCGTCGTTTTCAAGCACGTTGGCAGATGCGTATTCAACGCCAAGATAGTTCATAATCTGCACAACTTGGCCCGAGAAACCGCACTGTGGGAAATCTGGTGAGCCCTTCATGAACAAGAATACATCATTTTTTTTCACTTGGTCTTCGATATAGGCGTTGATGTCGCTCATAATTTTATCCTTTGGAAGTCGTCTGATTGTTCAAGCGAAAGCCACCCTTCGCCCGCAAATGTGAAAGTGTTTGTCCACTATTTAGAATATTGGTGATCAATTGTCGAGAATGGTGACTTCACCTTTTGCTGATCTTGTTTGCAATTGCTCAATGAAAGCATCAATCGCGTGTGTAGGATAGTCGAGCAGTTCGCCTATTTTGCGTTCCCAATGGTGACCGGGTGAGGAGTGCTTATCAGCAATTGCTTGCATAAACTCTTCTACGCGCGCTTCTTCGCCGGGGAGGTAGTAGATTGCAGCGACGTCAATTACGGCGCCTTCGCGAATACTGTCTTTGAATTGTTCGTAGAAGTTGCGTGTATAGTCATGCCATTCAAACCGGCAAATTGTGCCTTCTTCTACATGTGGCGCGAATGCATCTACAGGGTCTAAATCGCCGAACCATGCGAGGCGTTTCTTTCCGTCCAGCATTAATGATAATTCTCGGTTTTCGTGAGGGCCGATTGTATCCGAATATTCGATGAGGTCGGATTGCATGTCAAAGGCGTGTAGTTTCACGCCACCACGCGTGTCATGAGTGACTTCTCTAATCACCTTGTATCCAAAGTCTTCATAAAACTTCACCGCTGGAGCACTGGAATCGACAATAATTTTGTCCGGCTGCGATTGAAACATATTCATGCATGCACGAAAAAACAATCGTTTGCCGATATTGCGACCTTGATGATCTGGGTCGACATAAAGTCCGCAGATTTCATTGCCTTTGTAACCACAAAAGGCGAGAGGCTTGTCGTCTTCATCCACAGCGATGATGAATACTTCACCGTCGGCAGCGCTCTTCGCGTAACCGTCCCCGGTTAGGCCATGCGCCCAACTTTCGCGCTGTGCTTGGGTATAAAACTCGTCACTGGTCGCAAGAATGGCGCGGCGGTGGAGTGCGGCCATGTCGGGGCCGTCTTCTTCATCCCATGGTCGCAGGATCACGCCATTTTCCCATGGGTTCATGATGTGCTTCATTTTAGCTGTTCTTTGATCCAGGGGTGATTGAAGAAGTCGTCTTCGGTTTCGAACAAAACGCTGTCCCAAACTGCCTGCTTTGCTGCATCGATGTTCTTTTGGCTATCGTCGAAGAACAATGGTGCCGCAGACTGTGGACCAAGCTTGTAGTCAATAATTGCGAAAAATTCAGGGTCTGGTTTGGCAAAGCCAATACGAGCGGAATAAAATATGTCGTCGAAAATGTGGTTTAGCCGAAGGTTTGTCCACAAATGGTAGGCCCGCAAATGCTCTTGGTTTGTGGCGAGATAAACCCGTACTTGGCCTGTACGCTGAAGACGCTTGATGCCATCAAGGAGTTGCAGATTGAGCGGTGTGTCGTTTTCAAACCAATAGGCGAGCAAGTCCATGGCATTTGTTTTTGCGCCAATGGTGGGCAAAAACGCATCTAGGGCCGTCACGATCGACCGTTTGCCCCGCGCAACGTCGCCGTAATCTTGGCGAAAGAATTTGTTGAAGTCTTCGCGTTTTACGCCAAAATCCATTTCCATATGTTGTCCCCAATCGCGGCAACGCGTCGGATCGGGGTGAAATATGGAATGGATGAGCACGCCATCCACATCAAAAAGGACAGCTCGCACCGGAGATTATTCCGGCGCGTTGGTTTTTAAAGCGAGGGCGTGTAGCGAACCATTGTCCAACACAGACTTGAGTGCTGCATTGACCAATTGGTGCTGTTGCACGCGTGATTTGCCTTTGAACGTTTCAGCGACAACTGTTGCTGTATAGTGATGACCATCGTCGGTTTCCGCGTGCACTTTTGCGTCTGGAATAGCGGTGATGATCAAACGTTCAATTTCTGCGGTGCCAATAGACATAGTTCTTGCCAATTCTCTTTTCATTGCGAGCCGACTATTCAGCTGGTGCCGCTGACATAAAGGCAGGGAACCAGTTTTCGTGCGTCGCACGCATGTCTGTTACTTTCAGGCTTATCGCATCGCCAAGCTTTAATATCTCGCCGCCAACTGAACCCAGTTGAGAGATCGAAACATTTTGCTCAGACGCGCGGGCCAGAATTGAGTCGATGTTAGCAGAATTTGCGGTGATGCAATAGCGGGCTTGGTCTTCTCCAAACAAGTTTTGAAGTTTGGTTTCAACATCTACAGTTGCGCCTAAGTTTCCAGCGATTGCCATTTCAGCCAAAGCAACGGCTAAGCCACCGTCCGACAGATCGTGGGAAGCGGTCAGCAACTCATCGTCGATCAAGCCACGAACAAAAGCGCCGTTTTTCGCCTCTTCTTCCAAATCAACAGTTGGTGCATCGCCTTCGATCCGATCCAAACAATCACGCAAGAATGCGGATTGGCCAAGGTGCGTGCCATTTTTGCCAACCAAAAGAATCACATCGCCTTTGTTCTTGAAGCTTTGAGTCATCATTTTGGCCCAATCGGCCATCAAACCAACGCCGCCTATTGCGGGTGTTGGCAAAATGCCGACGCCGTTGGTTTCGTTGTAAAGCGAGACGTTGCCAGAAACGATTGGGAAGTCGAGCGCACGACAAGCGTCACCAATACCCAGAACGGACAAAGCAAACTGCTCCATGATCTCTGGTTTTTCAGGATTGCCGAAATTTAGGTTGTCTGTTGAGGCCAAAGGCAATGCGCCAACCGCACAAAGGTTGCGCCAGCATTCGGCCACGGCTTGCTTGCCGCCTTCGCGCGGATTTGCTTCACAATAGCGCGGGGTCACATCAACGGAGAAGGCGAGGGCCTTCTTGCCGTTAGCGCCTTCAACCCGCACAACACCAGCGTCGCCACCAGGCAGCTGCACAGAGTTGCCTTGGATCAGCGTATCATATTGCTCCCACACCCAGCGACGGGAGCCGCCATTGGCGTTGCCGATGAGGGTCATCAACGAGATTGTTGGGTCAATGTCAGCGGGAATGTCGCCAAGCGCTGGAGGCGCGGGATAGGGGGAACGTGGGCGATCATATTCTGGCGCTTCATCGCCCAGGTCCTTAATAGGCAGGTTGGCAACTTCAATGCCGTCATGAATGCAACGGAAGCGTAAATCATCTGTTGTTTGACCGACGATGGCGAAGTCCAGTTCCCACTTTTTAAAGACCGCTTGCGCTTCGTCTTCCTTAGCTGGGTCAAGCACCATAAGCATGCGCTCTTGGCTTTCCGAGAGCATCATTTCATATGGCGTCATGTTTTCTTCGCGAACCGGCACATCGTTTAGGTTCAGAATAACACCCAAATTGCCCTGTGCGCCCATTTCAACCGCCGAGCAGGTTAGGCCTGCTGCGCCCATATCTTGAATGGCGATCACAGCGCCGGTTGCCATCAATTCAAGGCAAGCTTCAAGCAAGCATTTTTCGGTAAAAGGATCACCAACCTGTACTGTCGGGCGCTTCTGATCGATGTCATCACCAAACTCAGCTGACGCCATGGTTGCGCCACCAACCCCGTCACGTCCGGTTTTTGCACCAAGATATACGATAGGCAGACCAACGCCTTTGGCTGCGCATAAGAAAATCTTGTCTGTGTCGAGCAGGCCAGCCGCGAAAGCGTTTACGAGGATATTGCCGTTGTAGCGCGCATCAAACTCAACTTCGCCGCCAACAGTGGGCACGCCAAACGAATTGCCGTAACCGCCTACGCCTTCAACTACACCTGACACAAGGTGGCGGGTTTTTTCGTGTTCTGGCGCACCAAACCGCAGCGCGTTCATTGCCGCGATTGGACGAGCGCCCATGGTGAACACGTCACGCAGAATGCCGCCAACGCCGGTGGCCGCGCCTTGATAGGGCTCGATGAAAGATGGGTGGTTGTGGCTTTCCATTTTGAACACCACAGCCTGACCGTCGCCAATGTCGACAACGCCAGCATTTTCGCCAGGTCCGTGGATTACGCGCTCACCCTTTGTCGGGAGCGTTTTGAGCCAAATTTTTGACGACTTATACGAACAATGCTCGTTCCACATAGCTGAAAAGATGCCCAGCTCAGTATAGGTTGGCTCGCGGCCAATCAGTTCGAGGATTTTTGCATATTCCTCGTCATTGATGCCGTGTGATGCGATCAGGTCTTTGGTGATTTCAATGTCTTGGTTCTTGAGCATTTACGCCACCGCTTTCACAAGGCTTTCAAAGATCATCCGGCCTTGAATGCCGCCATGTGCTTTTTCAATCAGGTTCTCGGGATGCGGCATCATACCCAAAACATTGCCGCGTTTGTTCAGAATGCCTGCGATATTGTCGATGGAACCATTCGGGTTTGCCGCGACATCTGTGTTGCCGTCGGCATCACAGTATCGGAACGCGATGCGGTCATTATCTTGAAGCTCTTTGAGGCCATCGGGATCGATTGTGTAATTGCCATCATGGTGGGCGATTGGGCAGGGCACGACTGGCGTATCAGCATATTGATTGGTGAAAGCGCTGGAAGTGTTTTCTGCTTTTAAATGAATCGTTTTGCATAAAAACTTCAAGTCGCGATTCCGCATCAAAGCGCCGGGCAGCAGGCCCGCTTCGGTAAGGATTTGGAAGCCGTTGCAAATTCCCAATGTGAGACCGCCAGCGTCAGCATGCTTTTTGACCTGTGCGAGAGCTGGGGACCGCGCCGCGATTGCACCTGCGCGTAAATAGTCGCCGTAGGAAAAACCACCGGGAACGACAATCAGGTCAACCTTTGGCAGGTCTGCATCACCGTGCCAAACCGCATGTGGTTTGTGTCCGGTGATTTGCTCTAACGCGGTAAGCATGTCCCGGTCACGATTTAGACCGGGGAATAAAATCACAGCTGATTTCATGTTCAGTCCCCATTGGGTGTTGAGTGCTGGATTGAAGCCCACGCGACCATATTGGCGATGCGCTGATATTTGCCCTTCTTTGACGGAATTTTACCCCAAAAAGCAAGAGGCCCAGCGGGGTGCCGGGCTTCTTTTTTTGAGTTTATGTCGATTTCTTGATCGGTTATTCCGCAGGGGCGTTATATTTGATTGGATGGTCAGTTTTTGGCCCGCTTTTGAGCAAGGTTGCCCATGCGGGTCGTGTGAACAGAAAACGTCCAAATCCAACTTTTTCAATCATCCAATATCCGACCAGCGGCAGCACTATTGAGATCAGCATTGTGACTATAGTTAGAAGGGTCGTGTCGCTGATGAGACCAAGTTTGATCAATGCAATACGGCTAAAGCTTAGCGGCAACGCAAAGGCCAAATAGATCACCAATGATCGTTTGCCGATGAAGCTTAGCCAGCCCATCCAAGTTTTTTGGGATAAGAGACCGGCAGCAACGCAAAGGGCAATTGCGCCGATGAGTGCGAGAGAAAACTTGAGCACAGGAATTTCCGCAAGGCCCATGGTGAAGTGCATGGGGGCGGCGACGAAACCCGGTGTAAACACAAGATAGCCGTTGAGCGCTGCCCAGAAGGCGAGGCCCGCAAGCGCAATTTTTGGGGCGGAAATTGCTTTTTGGACCAGTTTGAAAATCCAAGGAGCCAGCGCATATCCTGCGTAAAAGAAGGCAAAATATTTTGCGAACTGATCGAGCGCGTAACTGGCTGTGTCTATTTGCGCCATAGAGAGGGCTGCAGCGCCGGCAAAGGCAACCCAATGCGGCACCCGCAATTGAGTAAGAACTTTTGTTGCAAGGCTGGTGAGAGCAAGAACATAGATAAACCAAAGAACGCCGTAGGGCTGTATGATGGCCCATAATAGATATTCGGCAGCAGTGATTGGGTCGGCGGAAGCAAGGCCGACTTTTAGCACGATGTGAATGACCGCCCAAAGTGCATAGAAGTAAAAATAGTGCACAACCCGCCGGTCAGCGTACTTGCCCCATGGGCGATTAATGACGTTTGCAAGGAAAAGCCCGGAAATCAAAAAGAACTCTGGCATCCGGAACGGTGTCGCAAATCCGATAAAGTAGTGCAACACACCTACGTTGCCAGTGGCTTCGCCCGCACCGTTTGTTGCGTACAGCATGACCACCAATAGGATCGACAGCCCTTTGGCCGCGTCTACCCAGTCTAATCGTTCGCTTCCAGTCATTACAACGCTCCTCAATCAAATGCGGTGCGATGAAATTAGCAGATTTTGGTGAAAAGAGCGATCACGACAACGCGAGAGACGGGTGTTTTGAATAGTATGATTAACCGGTAGTATTAATGTGTAAAACTTTGTTGAATTGCAAATCTAAGCGAGCGTTAGGCTGGCAGTGTGCCATATGCGGCTACGAAAATGCCCATGGCGAGGAAAAACATAAGTGATAATGAGACTGATTTAAGCATGAAAACTCCAGCGGGCGCAGAACCGATTTTCTGTGCCATTGTTCGATATGATTATAGGATTATTACAGTGGGTATGAACCCAAACTGAATGAGTTTTAGTCTCGCAGTTCGATTGAATAATTCTCAATCACAGTGTTGGCGAGCAGCTTTTCGCACATTTTAGCGATTTGTGTTTCTGCTTCTTCTTTTGAAGATGCATCAATTTTCAAATCAAAGATTTTTCCTTGGCGAACCGCATCCACACTATCAAAACCAAGGCTACCCAATGCGCCTTCGATTGCTTTGCCTTGCGGATCAAGGACGCCATTTTTTAACGTAACGAACACACGTGCATTCATAATTCTAACCATTCATTCTATTTTATCGACCGTGTGGCCATTTACTTCACCAAACGAGGACCGGTGGTCAAGGCGTTTTCGGCTTCAACCAAAATGCCCAGACGCTGCGCAACTTCGCGGTAGCTATCAACCAGGCTACCTAAGTCGTGCCGAAACACGTCTTTGTCGAGCTTTCTTTTTGTCTTTGCGTCCCAAAGACGACAATTATCGGGTGAAATTTCGTCTGCCAAAACAATGCGCATTGTGTCGTCTTGATAAAGGCGACCACATTCGATCTTGAAGTCCACCAGTTGGATGCCAGCACCCATGAACAGGCCAGACAAAAAGTCGTTGATGCGCACGGCCAACGTCATGATGTCATCTAGCTCTTGTGGGTTGGCCCAGCCAAAAGCGGTGATGTGTTCTTCAGAAACAATCGGGTCGTTCAGCGCGTCGTCTTTGTAATAGAATTCAATGATTGAGCGGGGCAGGCGCGTACCTGATTCAAGACCGAGACGTGGACAGATTGAGCCTGCAGCGATGTTGCGTACGACAACTTCTAGCGGGATAATTTCGACTTCACGGATCAACTGTTCGCGCATATTCATGCGGCGTACGAAATGAGTAGGAATGCCCAACTCGTTCAGTTTTGTGAAAATATATTCGGAAATTCGATTGTTCAGAACGCCTTTGCCTTCGATGACTTCGTGCTTGGCACCGTTGCCCGCAGTTGCATCATCCTTGAAGTGCTGGATCAACGTGCCGGGTTCTGGACCTTCATAAAGGATTTTGGCTTTGCCTTCATAAATGCGACGACGACGGTTCATCATGTTACCCGTGATTCTGAACTTGATAAAAGCTTTCGCGGGCTTCATGCGCCTTTTTGGGCTCAAAATGCAAGTAATTTGTTGTGGTTTGGGTTTTGTAAAACAGTGTTGTCCTGAAAAAATTGACACCAATCAAAGCGAATTCGGTCAAATCGAGCATAATTGGACGGTAAAGTGGGTAAAGTATCGTTGATTTATTTGTCCATTCGCACTATCTCGTTGGTAAAGAGGCCAAAGGGCTGAACCCTTTTTTATGTGGAGACCAATATATGTCCGGATTTAAAGATCGCGAAAAAGCTGCAGAAGCCAAGTTTGTGCATGACGAAGCGACGAAGTTCAAAATTGAAGCCCGTCGCAATAAGCTTTTGGGTCAGTGGGCGGCAGAACAATTGGGCATCACTGAAGCATCTGCACTAGAAGCCTATGTTGGTGACGTGATTTCATCTGATTTTGAAGAAGCAGGCGATGAAGACGTGTTCCGTAAAGTGCGCGGCGATTTCGACGCCAAGAACGTTGCGATTTCTGACGACGACCTACGGGCTAAGATGCGTTCGCTATACGCTGAAGTCGCGCAAACGTTCAAAACTGAAAAATAACAAAACCACTTTTCTGAGATGACCAACGGCTCCATTTTTGGGGCCGTTTTCTTTTGCTTTTTTTCCTAGCATATGGTCACATCGCGCAAAAAACAGGTGGGGCAAATGAGCGGCAAACGTTCGATCTTTCAAAACACGACATTTCGTAAATTGTTCAGTGCACAGCTGATTGCATTGGCGGGCACTGGACTGACCACAATTGCGTTGGCACTTCTTGCATTTGAGATTGCGGGTGAGCGGGCCGGTTTGGTTTTGGGCACTGCTTTGGCGATCAAAATGATCGCCTTCATATTTGTGGCGCCTGTGGTTGGTGGACTAATACAACCGCAGAACCGCAAAAAGCTGCTTGTGGCCCTTGATTTGGCGCGAGCGGGTTGCGTTGTTTTTCTCCCCTTTGTGACGACCGAATGGCA
>NZ_JBLIAI010000041.1:0-25557 GCF_047634455.1 Maritalea sp. | reverse complement strand
ATGGTGATTCTTTTTGGGTGTTGGCGAAGAAACGAACAGGATCAGCTTAAGATTGGTAGCGCTCTAAACGGTCAGCCAATGTACCTGTGTGAAGCTCAAACAAGTGGTTATCATGGTCATAAAAGTAGATTGACCTTCCTTCACCTTGCACGCGGGGCCGCCCCTCTCGCACGTCAAGTCCAAGCGCTCTCACTGCAATAAGTCGTTCTTCATACTCACGATCCGGAATCTTAAATGCAACATGATTGTAAGTTTGAGAAGGAAGAGGTTCGCCTTTCATCACAGCGATCCAAATGCCGCCAACATCATAAAAACGTTCCTCGGAAAGCGAAAACTGTTGGCCTGCACTGGCATAAATCCTTTGAGCATCAAGCACCTTAATCAAGACTTGTTCCATGCGGTCCAAATCCTTCACAATGAACGTGATGTGGCTTAGTCCCTCAACCAATTTTGCTACCTCAGCGCGTTACTTGGCTCAACTGATTATCAATTGCCTTTTTGATTCTTTGTCGCATTAGCCACCAAAACGGTTCTCAATATAATCAGCCACCATCAGTTTAAACTGATCCGCAATGTCGGCGCCGCGCAAGGTCTTGGCTTTTTCCCCGTCGATGAACACTGGCGCGGCTGGGGTTTCCCCCGTGCCGGGCAATGAAATACCGATATCTGCGTGTTTTGATTCGCCCGGCCCGTTGACGATGCACCCCATCACGGCAACGCTCATGCCTTCGACCCCGGGATATTTTTCCCGCCAGATCGGCATTGAAACGTTCAAATGGTCTTGAATATCTTTGGCCAATTGCTGGAACACGGTGGAGGTGGTGCGCCCACAACCCGGGCATGCGGTCACAACAGGTAAGAACTGACGGAAACCCATGGTTTGCAATAATTGCTGAGCCACTTCGACTTCCAAACAACGATCACCATCTGGCTCTGGGGTTAAGGAAATCCGGATCGTATCGCCAATGCCTTGCTGCAACAAAATGCCCAGCGCAGCCGAGGAGGCAACGATGCCTTTGGCACCCATGCCCGCTTCGGTCAGACCCAAATGCAACGCATAATCGCAGCGCGCTGCAAGGTCTGCATAAACATCGATCAGGTGCTGCACGTTTGACACTTTGGTGGACAGTATAATTTTATCCCGCCCCATGCCCAAGCTTTCCGCCCGTTCTGCCGACATGATTGCCGATTGAATTATCGCTTCGCGTTGCACCCGCGCTGCGCTCCAAGGAGAGCCATTGTTGGCGTTTTCATTCATCAATTTGGTCAGCAACTCTTGATCCAGCGAACCCCAGTTGACGCCAATCCGCACCGGTTTGTCATATTGGTTCGCGATCTCGATCATTTGCGAAAATTGCGTGTCGCGCTTGGCCTTAAAGCCCACATTGCCCGGATTAATCCGATATTTCGCCAATGCTTCAGCACAGGCTGGATGATTTGCCAAAAGCGTATGCCCGATATAGTGGAAATCCCCCACCAAGGGCACATCAATACCGCGCAACATCAACCGATCGCGAATGTGCGGCACGGCGGCAGCGGCCTCGTCGCGATCAACGGTAATGCGGACAATTTCAGAACCAGCTTGCGCCAATTCAGCCACTTGCTGAACTGTCTTTTCAATGTCTGCGGTGTCGGTGTTGGTCATGGATTGCACAACAATCGGCGCGTCGCCGCCCACCAGCACATTGCCAACCATCACCCCAACAGATTTTCTGCGCTCAATCAGACCGGGCATAATCTCTCCTTGATTGCTCAAAGCATATAAGCCCAATATGGCATCCACGCAACCAAAGGTCGGCGGACTTGAAAATGGGTCCATTTGACCTATCTTTAGATAAGGCATTGTCTAATTCGATAGGCTTTGTCGTATGAGAAGGGAGCACCATATGATCATGACAAGGCTAATTCGGTTTAGGCGCGAAGTCACAACCCTTTGGCATGCATTTTGGCATCCATTGACCCCAACCTATTTAAAAGTGCTCACAGTGCTGACCGTTATTTATGTGATCAGCCCTTTGGACCTTATCACCGATATTATTCCCGTTATTGGCTGGGTGGATGATGTGGTCATTGTCTCATTCGCCGTCTCTTGGATTGTGTCGCGCCTACCGCGCATCAGCACGACAAATCGACAATCCACAAATGCCTCACAAGCGCCACAGCAAAAAACTATTGAACACCAAAGGCGAAAATAGCGGTGTCGGATTGATCGCAAACAAAGACAAAGACTTACGTCGTGAGCTCGAACAATGTGAAACAAAAGTTTGGGACGCGCTTGTCGCAGGGGACATGGATGCCGACGCCGCAGCTCTGCATGAAGATTTTCTTGGGGTCTATTCCAGCGGCTTTTCGCCCAAAGCCGATCATGTAAACCAGCTTAAAGATGGCCCCACGGTCAAATCGTATAATCTTTTCGAGTTACGTGCGCGACCATTGGGCAACGGCCATGCGCTTCTGTCCTACCGAGCAGAATTCACCCGTGCCCAATGCGATGTGAGCGAAACCATGTATGTCAGCTCAATCTGGCAACATACTGCCAAGGGTTGGATCAATATTTTCAGCCAAGACACGCCAGCCAAAGAATAATTTGCACAAAAAAACCGCCCCCAGTTGGAGGCGGTTGCTAATATTTGAATGCAGAAATTTTTAACCTTCAAACCGCACCAACAAGTCTTTCGCATCGATCTGGTTGCCGTGCTTCACATGCACTTCAGCAACGACGCCGTCCACTTCCGCATGAATGGCGGTTTCCATTTTCATCGCTTCAATCGACAACAACACATCGCCTGCCGTCACTTCTTGGCCCGGTTTAACGGCCAAGGTTGAAACAACCCCCGGCATTGGCGCGCCCACATGCAAGGGGTTGCCCAGTTCCGCTTTTGGCCGCACCACAATTTCGCTCGCCATCGCGCGGTCCGGCACAGACACCGAGCGCGGTTGGCCGTTCAGTTCAAAGAACACCCGCACCATGCCTTTTTCGTTTGGCTTGGATTGGCCAACCAATTGCAGCACAAGGGTTTTGCCCTTCGCCAAATCAATCAGGGCTTCGTCGCCAGCCTCAAGCCCATAAAAATAGATCGGCGTTGGCAAAACCGATGTTGGCCCGTAAATGTCCTGCGCGGACATAAAGTCGGTGAAGACTTTTGGGTACATCAAATATGATGCAAGGTCGAAATCATTAATTTTGTGGCCCGTTAGTTCTTCAACTTCTGTGCGCTTGGCTTCTAAATCAACCGGTTCCAAATAAGCACCGGGGCGCTTATCCATCGGCTTTTTGCCTTTGAGCACTTTGTCTTGCAATGCCTTGGGGAAACCACCCGGAGGCTGGCCCAAATCGCCAGCAAAGAAGCCAACAACTGATTCTGGGAACGAGACTTCGCGGTTCGGATCTTCTACATCCGCCCGGTTGAGGCCGGAAGACACCATGGACAAAGCCATGTCGCCCACAACTTTCGAGGATGGCGTTACCTTGACGATATCACCAAACATTTGGTTCACATCAGCATAGGTTTGCGCCACGTCGTGCCAACGAGATTCCAAACCCAAAGAGCGCGCTTGCTCTTTTAGGTTGGTGAATTGCCCGCCTGGCATTTCGTGCAAATAAACTTCTGATGCGCCAGAACGCAGATCGCTTTCAAACGCCCGATATTGGGTGCGCACAGCTTCCCAATAAAATGAGATTTCGCGAATGGTTTTCGCTTCAAACCCCGGGTCACGCTCTGTGCCGCGCAAGGCTGCTGCAAGCGAGCCCAAACAGGGCTGCGACGTGGTGCCAGAAAACGCGTCCATTGCTGCATCAACCGCATCAACACCTGCATCGACCGCCGCCAAAACAGTTGCGGCCGCAACGCCCGATGTATCGTGGGTGTGGAAGTGGATCGGCATGCCAATCTCTTCCTTGAGCGTTGAAATCAACTTCTTGGCTGCGGCTGGTTTAAGCAACCCGGCCATATCTTTAAGGCCCAGCACATGCGCGCCCGCCGCTTCAAGCTCTTTGGCAAGCTTCACATAATATTTCAGGTCATATTTGGCCCGGTCCGGGTCCAACATGTCGCCTGTGTAACAAATTACGCCTTCGCAGACTTTGTTGGCTTCGATCACCGCGTCCATGGAGACGCGCATGTTTTCGACCCAGTTCAAACAATCAAACACGCGGAAAATATCAATGCCACCCTTTGCCGCTTGGGCAACAAAGAACTTGACCACATTGTCCGCATAGTTGGTGTATCCAACCCCGTTTGAACCACGCAACAGCATTTGCGTGAGAATGTTCGGCGCTTCGTCGCGAATGATCGACAAACGTTCCCATGGGTCTTCGGTCAAGAACCGCATAGATACGTCAAACGTTGCCCCACCCCAGCATTCCAGCGAGAACAGGTTCGGCATGCCGTGCGCATAAGCGCTGGCGATCTTGGTGATGTCGTTGGTCCGCATCCGCGTCGCCAACAGGCTTTGGTGGCCGTCCCGCATCGTCGTATCGGTGAAGAGCACTTGTTTTTGTGCTTTCATCCACTTGGCAAGACCATTTGGACCGTCGCGTTCCAAAATCTGGCGCGACCCTTCAAGCACGGTCAAAGGCTCAAAACTTGGCACTTTTGGCGCTGCCGCTTCTGCTGGTGGTTTTGGCCGATTTTTCACCTCTGGGTGACCATTTACCGTAACGTCAGCGACGTAGGTCAAAAGCTTGGTGGCTGTGTCCCGGCGTTTTGGGAAGTTAAACAATTCTGGCGTATTGTCGATGAAACGTGTGGTGTAGCTATTGTCCAAGAATTTTGGATGGGTGATGATATTCTCAAGGAAATTGAGGTTTGTCGTCACCCCGCGAATGCGGAACTCGCGCAACGCCCGGTCCATGCGCGCGATCGCTTCTTTGGGCGTTTGCGCCCAGCAGGTCACTTTTTCCAGCAACGGATCATAATAGCGGGTGATCACAGCACCTGAATAGGCGGTACCACCATCCAAACGCACCCCAAAACCAGTCGCGCCGCGATAGGCGGTAATGCGGCCATAGTCTGGGATAAAATTTTCTTCCGGATCTTCTGTCGTCACCCGGCATTGCAACGCATGGCCATTCAAGCGGATGTTCTTTTGCGTCGGGATGCCGCTATCTTTATCGCCAATGGTGGCGCCTTCCGCGATGCGGATTTGCGCTTTAACGATATCGATGCCAGTGACTTCTTCGGTGACCGTGTGCTCTACTTGAATACGCGGGTTCACTTCGATGAAGTAGAACGCATCGCTATCCGCATCCATCAAAAACTCAACGGTGCCTGCACCGCGATAACCAGTGGAATTTCCAAGCTTAAGCGCAGCGCTGGTCAGCGCTTCACGTATTTCGTCGCTCAGATAAGGCGCAGGTGCACGCTCAACAACCTTTTGGTTGCGCCGCTGTACGGAACAATCGCGCTCAAACAGATGAACCAGATTACCGTGACTATCGCCGATCAATTGCACTTCCACATGGCGGGCGCGTTCAACCAGCTTTTCGAAATACATCTCATCTTTACCGAACGCCGCTTTTGCCTCGCGCTTGGCTTCTTCAACTTCACCGCGCACCGCTTTTTCATCGCGAATGGTGCGCATGCCGCGTCCACCACCACCCCAGCTGGCTTTAAGCATCAGCGGATAGCCAACCTGTTCGGCCAAGCGCACAATCTCATCCATATCGTCTGGCAATGGATCGGTCGCAGGAACAACCGGCACTCCGGCTTTCTCGGCGATATTGCGGGCGGCTACTTTGTTGCCCAGCGCCCGCATGGTCTCAGCTTTTGGCCCAATAAAAAGAATCCCCGCATCTTCGCAGGCGTCCACAAATTCAGGGCTTTCGGAAAGTAAACCGTAGCCGGGGTGAATAGCATCCGCCCCAGATTGTTTGGCGATCCGGATATATTCATCTATCTGCAAATAGGCTTCAACAGGGCCCAAACCTTGGCCGATCAAATAGGCCTCGTCCGCCTTAAATCGATGCAACGCCAATTTGTCTTCTTCGGCAAAAACCGCAACGGTTTTAATGCCCATTTCATTGGCCGCGCGAAACACACGAATGGCAATTTCACTACGATTGGCGACGAGGATTTTTTTGATCTTCATGGACGAGGTCGATCCTATAATTGGTGACTTTATGTCAGATTTGAACGTGGGGGGACACGTCAAACCACCAGATTAATCAGCTTGTTGAACCAAGTGGTTCGACAAGTGCGAAATGTCATATCCAGCATTTGCCGCTGCATCGATGATTTCTTGCGCGTCTTGCTTGCCCGCTTGGCTCAACGCCCAAAGCGTTGTTGAACGGGTGCCGGAGCGACAATAGGCCAGAACAGGCCCATCGCCAGCAAAAGCGGCTTGGGTTTGCGCGATCATTTCAGGTGAAACACCTTCGCGCCCCATGGGAATTTCAATAAAGGTCAACCCTTCAGCCTCCACAGCCGCTTTAAGCTCTGCCGAGGTAGGCTGGTCCGGCGCTTCGCCGTCTGGACGATTATTGATGATGGTTTTAAATCCAGCCTGTTTGATAGCAGCAACATCCTTAACAAGGATTTGCGGGCTGACACTCACACGATCATTGATCTTTTTAAGTTCCATCAAAGGTCTCCTAAATTCAGGTGCGCTCAGGTGCTACCCGGGTTATAGGCGGCAGATTTGGCGTTTAGCAAGCGCTTGGCACACCAAAAACAATTGACGAGGAGAAATAAAGCTACATTTTAGTCTAACCTGCGCAAAAGCCGCATTTTCGGATGGTTTTTGCACAAAATTTAGGCAGACTTATCCCAAAGGATAAGATGAAAACTATGCAAGTATCCCCAAGTCCACCGGGGCGATAAGCGCGATCAATTCCAGTTTGGCTTGCGCCAAGGCCGCAACAGCTTCGTGAGCCCGTGCGATAACCAACACAACGCCAACAATTTGCGCACCCGCCGCCTCGAGCTCAACTTTTGAGATCAGTATCTGCCCACCTGTGGTGGTGACGTCTTCGACAATCAATACGCGTTTACCGGCGATATCTGGCCCTTCATATATTCGCTCGGTGCCATAGGTTTTGGCCATTTTACGCACAAACACACAAGGCTTGTTCGTCTCCAATGACAGGGCTGTGGCCACAGGAATGCCACCCATTTCCAAACCGGCAAGCAGATCAAACTCCACGTCAATCATAGCGGCCAGCTCAGCCGCAATATCGCGCAGCAAATGCGGACGTCCTTCAAACTGATATTTATCAAAATAGGTGTTCACCACTTGCCCGGAGCGCGTGGTGAACTCACCTGTCAACTTGCACACGTCGATAATCCGACGTTGAAGATCCGTCACAGCTCACCTCCCCAACTCAATATTGGAAAAATCTACACCGCCGAACTATGTCGCGCCAGCGCCTTGATGACCCGTTTTGCCGTGATGCGTCCAATTTGGTCACCACCCTCAGCGTTCACGCCAACCCAATCATGTTCGGCAAACAATGGCAGCACATCTTCACAACACGCTCCCGCATCCACCGCCACTTCACATTGCTCAAAGTCGCCTTGCTCCATGATGGTGTGCACATGGATGGCGCGCGCGCGATTCACATCGGCCACAAACTTTTCCACATGCGCATTGGCGGGGTTCAGCACAATGTCCTCAGGTCGACCTGATTGGATCACCGCCCCGTCTTGCAGCACCGTCACTTGTTCGCCAATTTTGAGCGCTTCGTCAAAATCGTGCGTGATAAACAGGATGGTTTTGTTAAGGGTTTTTTGTAACACCAGCAATTCGTCCTGCATGCCAGAACGGATCAACGGATCAAGCGCAGAGAACGCCTCATCCATCAACAAAATATCCACATCCATCGCCAACGCACGGGCCAAGCCTACACGCTGTTGTTGGCCACCTGAGAGTTGATGCGGACGCGATTGCTCGTATCCCTCAAGGCCAACTGTAGCAATCCACTCTTCCGCGGTTTTTAAGCGAGCCTGTTTTTCTACACCCCGAATTTCTAACCCATAAGCCACATTGTCGATAACGGAGCGATGCGGCATCAAACCGAATTTTTGAAAAACCATAGCGATTTTCGTGCGCCGGAACGTGCGTAAGTCGTCCAAGCTCATCTCCAACACGTTGTCGCCATCAACAAAAATTTCACCGGCCGTCGGGTCAATCAAACGATTAACATGTCGGATCAATGTGGATTTTCCCGATCCGGACAGCCCCATAACAACATGAAGTTGCCCCGTCTTCACTTTCAAATCCACATCGTTCAAGCCGATCACATGCCCCGTTTCAGCTTGCAACTCGTCTTTGGAACGGCCCTGTTTGAGTTGGGCCAAAACTTCTTCCGGATGCGGGCCAAAAATCTTGGTAACACCGCGCATTTCAATTTTGAATTCATTCGTCATTAGCGACCTCCGGACAAGCCGATTTGCTGTTGCAGTTGCTTACCATAAGCCTGTGTAATGCGGTCAAAGATGATGGCCAGCACCACAATGCCCAGCCCAGCAAAAATGCCACGACTAACTTCCAAACGCCCAATACCCTGCAGCACTTGATAACCAAGTCCCCCAGCGCCAATCATCGACGCGATCACCACCATCGCCAATGCCATCATGGTTGTTTGGTTCACACCCGCCAAAATGGTTGGCAACGCCAATGGAATTTGAACACCAAATAGGCGTTGTGAAGGTGAAGCACCAAAGGCGTGCGCCGCTTCCAGCACGTTCGCTTCCACTTGCCGTATGCCCAAATCTGTCAACCGCACCAACGGCGGCGCCGCATAAATGATGGTCGCTATAAGCGCAGGAATTTTACCCGGTCCAAAAATCATCACTGTGGGAATGAGATAAACAAAACTGGGCATCGTCTGCATGAGATCCAAAATCGGTGTAACAATTTTGCGCACAATCTGAGAGCGCGCCATCACAATACCCAAAGGAATAGAAAAGATAATCGCCGTTACTGTCGCTGAAATCATCAGCGCCATCGTCTTCACGCTATCTTCCCAAAGCTCCATCATGCCCATAAACACAAGTCCAACAATGACGAAGGTCGGCAATGCGGGTTTGCGCGTCGCACCATACGCCAATCCGGCAAGCGCCAGAATAGTAAACCACCATGGCAGCGCCAGAAGCCAGTCTTCAATCGTATTCAGCATCACCAGTAACGGATAGGCAGCGGCTTCAAATCCGTCACCCCAATTGCGCACAATCCACGTCAGGCCATCGTCAAGCCAAATCCGTAATGGACGCGTATTAAAAAACTCAGGAAACATCCCCTAAACCCCTCATGCAAAATGGCTGGGCGGTCACGCCACCCAGCCATCTTCAGTTAGCTAAATCCAACCACCCACTTAAAGGGCAGCTTTTACTTTTTCTGCAACATCGGCTGGAACCCAAGTGGTCCAGACTTCCTCTTCTGTCTTTAGGAAGTTCTCAGCTGTTTCAGCTGCACCAGCCTTATTTTCCGCACCCCAGTCCAACATTGTTGAAATCTGAACATTGTTCAGAGCAACGTTGGAGAGATAGTCAAATACAATCGGCGCTTCTTCAGCCAACCAAGAAGCTGTGGCAACCACAACAGGCGGTGTTGCGAAAGCACTTTTGCCCTTTGGCGTACAGTTTGCATCAACGTTACATGACCAGATTTCCGGATTATGCTCAGGCATTTCCAACTGAACCATTGGATATTTGCCCATAATGGCGGTTGGTCCCCAATAGTAGAATACAATCGGCTGCTCACGCTCAAATGCACGAATGATCGACGCATCTAGGTTACCACCAGAACCAGGTGAGAATAGGTTGTAGCTATCTTCAAGCTCATATGCTTCAAACAGCGCCGCATTGGCAATTTCACAGCCCCAGCCTGGAGGGCACGAATAAAAACGACCCTTTTCTGGCTCGTCAGGATCTGCGAAAAGCTCTGCATATTTTGGCAGATCATCAACCGACTTCAAGCCCGGATTGGCAGCGGCCACATAGTCTGGAATCCACCAGCCTTCAACAGCACCATCAGAAATCGCCACACCAGCAGCTTTCACGGCACCATCAGCTAAACCTTTGTCCCAAGCTTCTTGGATCGTTCCCGTCCACAATTCCGGCGCGATCGCTGGCCGACCTTTAGACAACATCGAGGCAGACGTTGGCACAGTATCGCCGATCACAATCTCTACGTTACACCCGTAACCTTTTTCCAAAATAATGGCATGTACTTGCGCCAGTGCCGCTGCAGACGGCCAATTCATTTCGGCAATGTCAATTTGCTTATCAGTGCCGCAAGATGATGCAGCCAGTGCCGCTGGTGCAAAAGCAGTTACTGCCGCCAAAAGCGCTGTTCCTGCCAGAATGTTCGATATTTTTATAGCCAAGCGTCTTCTCCAAATAGTTCTCACGAATATGGAGAGCATAGGCATGCAACAGTTAGGCGTCAAACTATTATGGAAAACAAATTTTTGCGAACAAAGCAAGAAAACGTTCAATGATGATAAATACTGTTTAACTCAAATATACTCGATGTATTACATGTTTATCGAAAGATCAAATTTTGTTTGTTATAAGAACTCCGCGACGTCCACTTATATAGATTCAAACTTATGTTGATTACTTATAATAGACTTTAAACTTACTTCTGAACAACAGGCAGCCAAGCCTGCCAGATTTGTGGATAATTCACAATAAAGTAGGTAGCGACCTGTTCTGCTGTCAGCCCGCTTTCCACCTGCACGGACAGTAATTCATCCATCGCATCAAGCGGCATTTGCGCTTTGCGCGCATAAGGCAACAGTTCCGGCGCGTCACCGCGCACCCAGTCTGCCACGGCGATGACCACTTGTTCATCGGCAAATCCAGTTGTCTGCAAGTCCTTGCACTCCACATTCGCCAAACATGCAAAAGCTGTGCTGGAATAGGCACCCATTTCAATGCGGACCAGTTTAAGATCATAAACAAAGGCATTGGGTTGCCAATAATAGAACATGATTGGCTTGTTCTTTGAAATGGCTTCCCCGATAAGGCGGTCCATCTCCAACCGATCAGTCGGCACGACGATATTGAAAGCCGACCACAAACCGAATGCCTTCAACATGTTTTCATTAAGGACAGAGCACGCCCAATTGGTAGGGCAGGTAATAAAATCTGGCTTTTGATCAAGCTGATAAAGCTCACGCATATTTTTCAAATTGGTGACTTGGCGCAATGCAGGAAAATCTGCCGCAACGCGCGGCGGCACATACCAGCCCTCAAATATTGCTTGATCAAATGTATTACCTGCAGCAAAGCCCGCCCGCTCTTGAACCACCTGATTCCATTTGCTTGCAACGCGCGTCACCCACATTTCAGGGATGAGTGTTGGGGTTTGCGCCGTTTTCAAAGTTGTGGCGGCACTCTCAATATCAAACTGCGCCACGCTTGTTGAGCAATTCAGATTTTGTTCAACAATCTGCGCATGTATTTCGGCCAAAATCGAAGCCGAGGGCCATTGCAGATCAGCAATGACGATTTGCTTACCGTCACACCCGGCTGCCAACGCGTCATTTTGCGCCGCGGCACCGCCGACCATCGTCACACCAACCATCACGATCCCAAGCAGCACGGGCCATAGGCCGCCCAATTTCCACTTTTTCATTTGGCTCATTGCCCTTTCAGTTCAGCTTCTTGGTCGAAATGCACCAACTCAATTGTCAGGCAATCTGTGCTAACCGGATGATATGTCGTTTATTTTGTTGCCATCGGCCTCATACATCGCGAACTTAACCAATTAACGCATTTTAGATCGGCATGTTCAGCAAAATTCGATCAAAATAGGTGACTCTTTTCTCAAAATGTTTATTGTTAACGCCAAGCGAAGGAAGAAAACGACCTCGCGCGCATCCAAATTCACCAGTACTTGCTGGTACGAAATTTGGGGCAAAAAAACAAGAAGATGAAATAGTCAGAGGGAAATTATGCGTCATCTTAAAACAGTACTCACAGCCGCAGTTGCAGCAACCGCACTAGGCGTTGCATCACCTGCTATGGCTCAAGGCGTAAATATCGGCATTTTGTTCGGTTTTACAGGCCCACTTGAAACTTTGTCGCCTCCAATGGGTGAAGCAGCAAAGCTTGCGCTTCAGCACGTTAACGAGCAGGGTGGCATTCTTGGCGGCGAAGCAACATACACAATCGGCGATTCTACTTGTGCCGATGCAACCGCCGCCGCAAACTCGGCTGACCGCTTGATCAACACAGATGGTGTAGACGCTATCGTTGGTGCAATGTGTTCAGGCGCAACAATTTCTGCAGCCAATACTGCAGCAATTCCAGCTGGCGTTGTGATGGTATCACCATCAGCATCATCGCCAGCCGTAACCACTGTGGACGACAATGATCTATTGTTCCGCGCTGGTCCATCAGACAGCTACCAAGGTGAAGTCGTTGCCCGTTTGTTGCTTGCTAAAGGCATCAACGACATCGCAATCACATACGTAAACAATGACTACGGCAAAGGCTTTGCCGATTCATTGGCTGCAGCTTATTCAGCTAGCGGTGGTAAAGTTGCAATCAACGAAGCACATGAAGAAGGCAAATCAGACTATCGTGCTGAATTGGGTTCTTTGGCGGCGAGTGGTTCAACAAACCTAGTTGTGTTGGCTTATGCTTCAGGCTCAGGTCAGACTCTTTTGCGTCAAGCAATTGAAGCCGGCGATTTCGAAATCTACTTCGGTGGTGACGGCATGATCGCTGACGCGTTGCTTACAGGCATCGACGCTGCTTCAGTTGAAGGCATGATCGGTACACGTCAAGGCCGTGCAGACAGCGCTGGTACTGGCGTATATGCTGATCTAGCAACAGCTGCGGGCCTCGATCCAATTGCTGCGTTTGGTGCACAATCTTATGATTCTGCATTCATGCTCGCGTTGGCGTTTGAAAAGCACGGTTCAACTGACCGCGAAGGCTTGAACAAAGCCCTACGTGAAGTTGCAACTGCACCGGGTGAAGTTATTCTTCCTGGTGAGTGGGCAAAAGCGAAAGCTTTGATCGCTGAAGGCAAAGACATCAACTACGAAGGTGGTGGCGGCAGCCATGAATTCGACGCAGCTGGTGACGTTTCTGGCGCAATCGTTGAAATGGTTGTTCAAGGCGGCACATGGGTTGAACTCGGCCAAGCAATGTAAGCTTTGCTTTTTCAGCTAAGTAAATTGAGGCCCGGTGCACCGCATCGGGCCTTTTTTATGTCGAACAGTTACGATAGCCTGCCCCCATGTCATATGATCCAAAAACCTACCAATTCTATGCTGCAAACGCCGCCGAATATGCGGTAAAACGCACGAAGCCATCCACAACATTAAGCGCCTTTTTGGAAAAGCTACCAGATAGAGGCCGCATACTGGAACTGGGTTGCGGCGCAGGGCTGGAAGCGCAGCACATGCATAGCCAGGGCTTTGACGTCACGGCCACTGAAGGCAATCCCGAACTCGCCAAATTTGCTGTTCAACGGCTGGGTGAACGTGCAAAAATCATGCGGTTTGACGAACTTTCGGACAACAGGCTATATGACGGCATATGGGCAAATATGTGCTTGCTGCATGCGCCTTGGGACCAACTTGATCCGATCATTGCCTCGATAAATCACGCGCTCAAGGATAATGGGCTTTTGATGGCCAGCTTTAAAAGTGGGGACGGGGCTGGCCGGGACAAATTGGACCGCTACTACAACTTGCCTACGCCGCAAATGCTACAAGCAAAATTTGAAACCAATGCCAAATGGCACAGCCTAGATTTAACATCGGGTAAAGGCGGCATTGGGCATGATGGCACACCATATGATGTTTTGTGGGTTAGCGCGAAACGCTAAAACCAGCTTAACCCCAAACAAAACGCCGCCCAAATGGGCGACGTTTAGAAGTTCAACAATGGGCTTATCAACTATCTTTCTGTAGTACGCACCCGTTCAGGGATGATGCCTTGTGGCGCAAATCGAAGCGCAAACGTGATCACCATACCAAGCACAAATACCCGCATTTGCAATGCTCGAGATTCGATATCCGGGATCGCACCTATGCCAACACCGTCAGACATATCGCTGATAAAGCTAAACAAAATCACCGAAGCTGGTTCAGAAATCGTCCATACGATATAGATGAAAATTCCACCAAATAACGCACCATAATTGTTACCCGCCCCGCCAACAATAATCATCACCCACACAATGAATGTATGGTTGATTGGCTGGTAGCCACTTGGATCAAGGATTTGAACATATGAGGTGAGGATAGCGCCACCGATCCCCATCAGGATCGCACCCAGCACGAAAATTTCCAATTCGCGTTTGGTCACGTTTTTACCAATTGCACCAGCTGCCACATGGTTGTCGCGGATCGCCCGCATCATCCGACCCCACGGCCCTTCATAAGCCCGTTGCAAGAAGAAGAATATCACACCGATGAACAACACAGTGATGGCCAAAAACCCAGAACGGGCCAACAAAATTGCCGTGTCCGGATTAGTAATACCCGACGCGGTCACATCGGCAGGCAAGGGCGAAGGCCAAGGTATCGGTGACACTGTCAATGTGCCCCGGGTCAGCCAATCCATATTTTTGATCAGGGCGCGGATGATCTCAGAAACACCAATCGTTGCGATGGCCAAATAGTCCGTGCGCAACCCAAGACAGATTTTGCCAATGATGTATGCAACAATCCCGGCCATAATGCCGCCAAATATCCAACCAAAGATCGCTGGCAAACCAAGCCCACCAACAAAGTCGGCCTCAGCTTCAATCAATCGCGCAGCTGGATCAATTTGCGAACGGTAAACCACGTAGGCAACAGCCCAAGCAATCACCAGCAAAAACCCGCGCAGCTTACTGTATTTGCCCTTTTTCGGGATGCGCGTGACGCCCCAAATCAACGCCCCACCAGCGATAGCCGCCAACAAAGCTTTGAACAGCATGAAGGGACCGTCAGAGGACCAAAATGCGTCATTGAGCGGATAAGAGATAAACGTTGTTGACGCCCCCCCGACCATCAAAAAGCCCATAACACCGAAGTTAAACAGCCCCGCATAGCCCCACTGCACGTTCAGCCCAAGGGCAATCAACGCATAGGCGGAAGCGGTGACCAACAATTGAATGGTTGTTGGGACTTTAAGCCATGTGGCCAGCGCCAAAATGAGGACGCCAAGACCGGCAAACAAAATTGCATCGCGACGGATCATGATGACGCTCCTTTGAAAATACCTTGAGGCCGAACCAACAACACCACAACCAAAATGATAAAGGCAACGGTGAGTTTATATTCAGTTGGCACCAGTGAAAGATCATTTGGGAACCAATCGGGCAGATTGTCAAACCCGCGGAACATGATCGACCAGTTAAACACCGACATGGTTTCAGCAAAACCGATCAAAAAGCCGCCAGCAATTGCCCCGTAGGAATGGCCAAGACCACCAACAACCGCAGCCGCAAAGATTGGCAACACGATGTTAAACGCCAGATCGGGTTTTAAGATAACGTCGAGCGCCAACATTGTTCCCGCCATCGCCGCTAAACTTCCCGCAATAATCCAAGTTGCCCGTACAACGCTGGCGGTGTTAATGCCAGAAACCTGTGCAAGACTTGGATTGTCCGCCATTGCCCGCATACCTTTACCAATTCGCGAACGGGTCAAGAAGAAATGCAGAATGAGGACCGTTATCACCGTGGTCACAATCACCAGAATTTGCGGCTCTGAAATATTAATTGAGCGTTTGATGCCCTCGATCGGAATTTTGAAGCGAAACAGGTCTTTGGTTTCGTTTTCAAAGAAACTGCGTGTGGCCGTCCCCGCAAACAAACGGATCAACCCCTGCAACATCAAGGTGACACCGATTGAGGCGATCAGCAATGTTACGGTTTTCACCCCCTTGGCCCGCAAAGGTTCATAAAATCCCTTGTCAATGCCAAGTGATATACCTGCTGTAATCGCCATGGCAAATGGCAACACGACAAAGCCCGTAGGCAAGGGCGTTTGAATACCCAATGACTGGAATACACCCACCAGCATAAACGAAATAAAAGCGCCCATGGTCATCAGGTCACCATGCGCGAAATGCGCAAACCGCAAGATACCAAAGATCAGGGTAACCCCGACGGCGCCCAGCGCATAGACCGATCCAAGCGTTGCGCCTGAAATGATCACTTTGTTAAAAAAGAAAATAAATTCATTCATAGCGTTAGATCCCCTCTAACCACCAAGGAAGCTTTGAGCGACTTCTGGGTCGTCCAATAGCTGCCGTCCGGTCCCTGTGAACCGGTTTTTACCACCTGCCAACACAAAGCCTTTTGAGGCGAATTCCAGTGCTTGACGTGCATTTTGCTCAACCATCAATATGCCCACCCCGGACTTATTGACGTTCACTACTGTTTCAAAGATTTCCATCATATAGCGTGGACTTAACCCCGCGGATGGCTCATCAAGCAACAGTAATTTTGGCTGGCTCATCAATGCCCGGCCCATGGCCACCATTTGGCGTTGACCGCCTGATAGCTCACCAGCTTTTTGCCTGCGTTTGTCTTTGAGCGGTGGAAACATTTCATAGACATAATCCAGCGTGTCGCTGAAATCATCCTGACGAATATAGGCGCCCATCTCCAAGTTCTCATTCACCGACATTTCGGTGAACACATTAAACTCTTGGGGCACAAAACTAAGGCCTAACGGCACCAGTTTATCGGGCAGCTGGTTCGCCACCTCGTGCCCATCAAGGGTAATGGACCCGCCAGTGACTTCGAGCAATCCAAAAATCGCTTTCAATGTGGTTGATTTTCCTGCCCCGTTTGGGCCGACAATCACGCCAATATCCTCGCGTTCAATCGACATGTTGACGCCATTAAGAATAGGCGCGCCGCCATACCCACCATGGACGTCTTTGACGTCTAATAAACTCATGACGCAACCTCCACGGCAGTACCGAAATAGGCTTCAACAATTTCAGGATTGTTGCGAATATCTTCCATCGGCCCCTCAGCGATTTTGGTACCCTGGGCCATCACAATTACCGGATCACACAATTCAGCGATCAAGTCCATATCGTGCTCAATCACAAAGAAAGTATAGCCCAACTCCTTGTTCATGCGCTGAATATTGCTGGCCAAATCCTTAAGCAAGGTCTTGTTCACACCCGCGGCCACCTCATCCAAAAGCACCGCTTTGGCATCAGTCATCATGGTTCGCCCGAGCTCCAAAAGCTTTTTTTGACCGCCAGACAGGTTGCCTGCAAGCTCGTTTTTCACGTGACCCAGATGCAAGAAATCAACAACATCAAGTGCCATTTTGCGCACTTCATGGTCAAAGTCTGCAACATGCTTGATATTGAACCAAGACTGGAACAGGCTCTCGCCTGGCTGCTCAGACGCAGCAACCATCAAGTTTTCAAGCGTTGTCATTGCTGAAAACTCATGCGCAATTTGAAACGTGCGCAGCATACCCTTTGCATGCAATTCATGCGGTTTAAGCGCCGTCACATCTTCGCCATCAAAGATGACTTGCCCCTCGTCCGGCGACAAAGTGCCCGCCACAATATTGAAAAGAGTTGTCTTGCCCGCGCCATTTGGCCCGATCAAGCCCGTTATCGAGCCCTTTTCCACTTGCAACGAACAGTCTGAAACGGCCTTCAGTCCTCCAAAACTCTTGGAGACCCCCCGTACCTCAATCATATTCCCGTTTTTCACCCCGTAATTTCCCCTCTTGTCGGAGTTTATTATCTTACAAACTGCCCTAAAACCGACCCGCTGGTCAATCAATACGCCCCTAGTCTTTAGAACAATTCAAGCACTGCATTTGCTGTTGAGCGATTGCAGGCAAATGGCACGTCATAAATCGTTGCCAAACGAATGAGTGCCTTAACATCAACATCGTGCGGCATAGCCGCTAGGCCATCAATAAAAAAGATCAAGCCGTCAAGCCGTCTCTCAGCAATCATTGCCCCTAGTTGCGCGTCTCCCCCCAACGGACCACTTTCAAGCCGAGTTAAGTCAAGGCCAGTATGTTCGATGATTTTTTTGCCTGTGGTGCCGGTTGAATAAAGATCAAGCGTCGACAGTTTTTCACTATGCTTCTTGCACCATTCGGCCAATAGCTTTTTCTTTTCGTCATGGGCGACGAGCCCAAGTGATTTTTTCACTTACATGCCCAAACCAGCTTAAAGCCAGCCTGCTCCTCAACACTGCACTACCCTATGTTGATATAGCAAACCGAAGCAGGTTTCCACCTCGTCAAAGTTAAAAAATGCTGAATTATGTTGCAACCGGTGGCCCAGAATTCCCAGCAGAATTCCTACCAGTCTTCATCACCAGATTTAAGGGCCATATTGCCTTGCACCATTGGCACATTTGCCGTTTTGGGCGCGATGGTTTGCATTTGAGTATGCACAAGGGGTTGTGACCATCTGGCACCAGAGGTGCGGCCATCAATACGAAACTGTTCAACAATTTGATCAAGCTCGGTGGCCTGCGCCTCCGTTTTATCAATCGAGGCATTGGTTTGTTGAACCAAAGCCGCATTATGCTGCGTCATCTGATCCATTTCACGGATGGAATGCGAAATATCATTAATTGAGACCGCTTGTTCTTGGCTCTCACGGGCAATGTCATCCATCAATGCCGTCACCCCGCGCACCGATTCCACAATCCCATCCAGGTTTTGCGATGCTTGCGAGACAAGTTTGGTGCCCCCATCGACTTCCGTCGCGGATTGTTCAATCAGCACCTTCACCTCGGACGAAGCCTGTGCCGCAGATTGGGCGAGCCGCCGAACCTCAACCGCCACTACCGCAAAGCCTTTGCCCGCTTCCCCGGCGCGTGCTGCTTCCACAGAGGCGTTTAACGCCAATAGGTTTGTTTGAAAGGCAATATCGTCGATCAAACCAATAATGTCCGAAATCTTGTTCGATGAGGCCGTAATCCGCTGCATCGCCTTATTGGCTTCTGCCATCACCTGGCCACCACGCTCGGCAACCGAGCGCGCCTCGGTGATCGAACCCTGCGCCTTTTTGGCGCGTTCTGTATTATCACGCACTGTTTCTGCCAGTTGCTCTGTTGTTGCCGACGTTTCTTCAATCGAAGCCGCCTGCCGGGTCGTACGTTCGGAAAGGTCATTTGCACCAGAAAGGATTTCGCTAGTAGCCTGCTTTAGGGCGCGCGAGGTATCTCCGATTTGCGACACACAAATTGTGAACCGCTCAGCAACTGTGTTTGTGCTGTCCTTCAATTCTTTAAATGAACCCTCGTAATCGCCTTGCATACGAACCGTCAGATCATAACTCGCCAGCGCAGAAAGCACTTCGCCTGTGTCAGCAATCCCACGTTCAACGGTTTCCACCAATTCATTTACCGCATCGGCAAGCATGTTAATCTCGTCGTCCGGAAAATTGGTCTCGATCCGGCGTGTAAAATCGCCCGCCGATGCGGCCAAAACCACACAGCCAAACGCTTCACGTAAATCGCTGACCATTTTTTCACGCATTTCTGTTGCTGCGGTCTGCGCTTCCTCGCGCTCTTGTGACATTTCACGCGTCCGCGTCGTTTCTCGTTCGGCCAGTTCCGAATTCTCCTGCGCAGAGGTGAGGAATTTTCGCGTATTGGTCATCATCCAAACCAGCGCGACCGTTTCACCACCCAATATGATGCCGTGTAACATCACACGCTGCAGCGATCCTCCGCCGTAAAAAACCAAATCCTCAAACGCCATGCCCAGAAATAAATGGTGCACCACGACCAGCAGCGCGCCCAAAACAATTGGCCGATAATCATAAAACAGCGCGCCAAACGCTAGCGCTGAGTAAAACGCCATATGCATATCGCTTTGGAAAGGGTGACCTTTTGCGGCAATTAGCAAAGCCATCACTTGCCCCATCAACACCGCCACCGCCGTAAATCGAAAGGCCGCCCCATTGCGCTGAAGAATAAAAGTGGCTGTCAGGGTCACAAATCCAGCAACCGCTAAGAGCGAGCCAATCGCGAACCCACCTTGCAAATAATATTCAACACCGCAAACAGCAACAGCAAGGATAAAACTCAGGACCATGGCATATTTTGTTGCGGCAACCCTTAATTGGTCGATAGACATATAATTATTCCTTAAGCAATAGAGGGCGTAAAACCGGACCACAAATGCCCGTTGCCGCAACAAAAAATAGAGCGCCACTTTCGCTAAGTCGCTGCTTTGTTTGGTCAGAACTTAACCGAATGACAAAAACGCTAGGCAGTTTGGACGGGGAAATGAACTGAGCACCAGATCGTACGATTGATTGCACAATAACGTTGCTGTCCATCCATGGTGGATAAACAACCGCCATTTCGCCGTAATCCGGTGCCCCCATATAACCCGCAACGCCCAAAATGGCGGCGACACCGCTAAATCCAAGGGCCGGAATTAAGTCTTTTAACTGCAATCGACCTTCGCTCATTTGCGTGTGTCGTCCCAATAGCTTTGAATTATGGTTAATAGGGTATAACGAGGGGAGTTAACTTGCAGTTAGCGGATCAATACACCCAAATGCAAAACGGCCAGGATTTCTCCCGGCCGTTTAAAACAAAGTTGATATTTTGGGATGTTCGCTCGCCCTAGGGTCTGGACCCTAAAACTCTTTCCACTCGCTATCAGGTTGCTTGACCGCGGCATTGCCGTGGCTGAGATAAGCACTGGCGGCTTGTTTTTGTAAGCCGCGCGCATCTTGTCGTTGGGGTTCAGCTTGTTGCTGTGCGGCTTGGCGCTGTGGCGCGTAGTCTTGATGTTGTTCCTCGCGCGCATCAATCCGGAACTGTTCCACCACCCGATCAAGTTCGGAGGCTTGGCTTTCGGTTTGATCAATCGCTGCGTTGGTTTCTTCCACCAAAGCCGCATTGTGCTGGGTCATTTCATCCATTTCGCGGATTGAGTGCGAGATGTCATTGATCGATGTGGCTTGCTCTTGGCTTTCGCGCGCAATCTCATCCATTAATGCGGTCACCCCACGAACCGATTCAACAATGCCATCCAAGTTCTCGGACGCTTGCGATACCAGCTTGGTGCCGCCATCAACTTCAGCGCCAGACTGCTCAATCAGCACTTTCACCTCAGACGAAGCCTGTGCCGCAGATTGTGCCAACCGGCGCACTTCAACCGCCACAACCGCAAACCCTTTACCCGCTTCACCGGCCCGCGCCGCTTCCACAGAGGCGTTCAATGCCAACAAATTGGTTTGGAACGCAATATCGTCAATCATCCCGATAATGTCTGAGATTTTGTTGGACGACGCGGTAATGCGTAACATCGCCGCATTGGCTTCCGACATCACCTGCCCACCCCGTTCAGCAACCTGACTGGCTTCACCAGCCGAGACCTGTGCTCGCTTCGCCCGCTCGGTATTGTCACGCACCGTTTCGGCCAATTGCTCGGTTGCAGCCGATGTTTCTTCAATCGACGCCGCTTGCCGGGTGGTGCGTTCAGACAGATCGTTGGCACCCGATAAGATCTCACCAGTAGCCGTCTTAAGTGCCCGCGATGTATTGCGCAGGCTTGAGATCACCTCGGTGAGTTTATCCCCCACCCGGTTGGTATCGTTCTTGAGCTGCAAGAATGAGCCTTGATAATCGCCTTCCATGCGCATCGTTAAGTCCGTATTGGCCATTGCCGCCAACACCACCCCGGTTTCGGTGACCCCCCGATCAACCGTTGCCACCAATTCGTTCACCCCATGGGCCAAACGGTTTAGCTCTTCATCCGGGAACTCAGCTTCGACCCGACGGGTAAAGTCGCCAGCAACCGCTGCATCCACCACCTCACCAAAGGCGCGCTGCAAATCTTGCATCATGTCCGCGCGTTCAACCATGCGCTGTTTGGAGGCCATCTTCTCTTCTTCGGTCATCTCGTTCACCCGCAGACCATTGGCCCGGAAAACTTCAACCGCACGCGCCATCTCACCAAGTTCATTGGTTTTTTCAGTGTAAGGCACCTCATAATCATAGTCGCCGTTTGCAATTTCTGTCATCGCTTCGGAAATCCGCGGAATGGGCCGCATCATCACCCGTGAGACCACGAATGCTGCAATCGCCATAACACCCAGAACTGCAAGCGACACCACAACAATAAGTTGCAATGTCGCCATCACCTGACCCTCAAAGTCAGCGATTGGTGCACCCACAAAAACAGCACCAATGACATTGGCCTTTTTATCTTGAATGGGCTGATAGACCGCAAAGTACATAGTGCCGCGGATCATGGCCCGACCGGCAAACTGTTCATTTAGGATCAGTTTTTCATATGCGGGGTTGGTCGCATCTAAAACATATTCTTTATCGCGCACGCCTTCTTCAATCTCGACCGTTGTGGTGAACTGTTCAAACCCCTCAACTTCAGGATTAAAAGCCATAAGTGAAACGGGCCCGCGTGTTACCGCCGCAATCGATTCTACCATGTCATCTGTACGCAACTTTGGCATGCGGAAGGTGGTGATTGTTTTCACCTCACCGTTCTCATCGCGCCCCATGTCGGAACCGGGCATTTGCGTTTCAAGAATGGCAATCGTCGTGCGCATGTTCGCCAGCTGCGAATTGCGCGCCTGTTCCATCACATTCGAGGATATTTGGAAATAGATCGCTGTGGCCACCGCACCAATCGACAGCGCGATGCTCACCACAACGAACAATGCGATAGACGTTGTTAGCTTTGGTTGGCCAATTCGAAATCGTAGTTTGTTTTGCATATCATGTTGTGCTGTAACGCTACACGCTCGCGTGACGGGCACATCCCTCGTAGCTACTCTTTGACATGAGTGTATGCGAGGTTAGTAAATTCAACTTTAATGAACTAAGTAATTGGGGATTAACAATAATTGACAAATACGAGCAAGAATCGCTGTAAAATCGTGTAAAAAATGGCCACAAAGTTTGACTCAAACACAAAAAAACGGCGCCCAGATTGTGAACGCCGTTTTTGGAATATAAATATTGCGTTCAGCGCAATTTAGAACTCTTTCCAATCCGCTTCCGTGGCAATTGCTGCGTTGCCTTGGCTTCGATAGGAACTGGCAGCGGATTTCGCACGCTCTTGTATTTCTCTTATACCGTTTTCTGGCGGAAGTTCTTTTGGAACCTCATTATTTGCCCCAACTGGCAAACGGCGTTGTCCGCCGTCTCGGGTCACAAACACATCAACAATCCGATCCAGTTCCAAAGCCTGGCTTTCGGTTTGCTCAATCGCTGCATTGGTTTCTTCAACCAACGCCGCATTGTGCTGTGTTGTTTCGTCCATTTCACGCACAGCAGTATTGATCTGTTCAATAGAAGAGGCCTGCGACTTGCTCTTATCCGCAATTGACACCATCAGTTCATTGTTGGCGCGCGCGGCGTCAAGCATAATCCCCAAATTCTCAGAGGCTTGCGCCACAAGCTTTGTGCCACCACCAACTTCAGTCACAGATTGTTCGATCAGCACTTTTACATCCGATGATGCCGTCGCGGCGGATTGTGCCAACCGGCGCACTTCAACCGCCACAACCGCAAACCCTTTACCAGCTTCCCCGGCGCGTGCCGCTTCAACTGAAGCGTTCAGGGCAAGCAAATTGGTTTGAAAAGCAATATCATCAATCATCCCGATAATATTAGAGATCTTGTTTGAACTATCTGTGATCCGCTCCATAGCCTCATTGGCCCGGCGCATAACGTCGCCACCTTCTTCAGCAGTGGTGCGCACTTTGTCCGCAATATCACTGGCGCTTTCTGCTTCTTTGGCATTTTGCAGTACGGTATCGGCCAATTGCTCCATCGCAGCGGACGTTTCTTCAATCGTCGCCGCCTGACGGGTTGTGCGTTCAGACAAATCATTTGCGCCAGCTAAAATCTCGCTGGTTGCATTTTTGAGTGCTGTTGATGTCGTGCGCAACTGCCCAACAACATCGGTTAAACGATCCGCAACACGGTTGGTATCATTTTTAAGCTGCAAGAATGCGCCTTCAAAATTACCTTCCATGCGTTTGGTCAGGTCAGTATTGGCCAGCGCGGCAAGCACTTCGCCGGTTTCTTTAATGCCACGATCAACCGTATCGATCAGCGAATTGACACTACGCGAAAGCTTGACCATCTCATCATCTGCAATGTCTTCACTCACCCGCTGTGAAAAATCTCCAGCGGCGGCGGCACCCACAACAATACCAAAGCTTTGTTGCAGCTCTTCCATCATCTCAGCCCGTTCCGCAATGGCTTTCTGCCGCGCGGCTTCTTCAACACCCAATTCAGCAACTCGAACCGCGTTTTCGCGGAACACCTCAACGGCCCGCGCCATTGAACCAAGCTCGTCTGAACGATCAATGCCGTCAACCGTAACATCTAACTCATTCTCAGCCAGAGAGCGCATGGTCTCGGTAATGCCTGACATTGGGCGTGTGATGGTGCGGGAAAATACCCAACCAATCGCGCCAACAATAACCAGCAATATGCTGCCAATCGCCAACATCGTTAAGCGCATCGTATCCACACTGGCCAGCGCTTCGGACTTTTCTTGAACAGCGAGCACAGCCCATGTGGTCCCTTTGAATTCCATGGGTGCGGCCGCAAACAGCATGGATGCATCACGATATTGGGAGAACTCTCCATCAACCGTATTGCCGTTCATAACCGCTTCAATTTCTTTGGCCTCAAATTTGGTTTGCAAAATATCATTATCTTCGCTGAAGGTTGAATCATTGCGCATCAATTGATCTTGGCCAACCGCCAACGTTTCTCCAGTTGCCCCCAAACCGGTTTTTGCCCCCATGATGGCATTGATGCGGTCAATTGGCATCTGGAAAACCAAAACACCTACACGTTTCTTGCCGTCAAAAATTGGGGTGGAAATGAAACTCGCTGGCGCGTCATAGCTTGGTTTGTACGGCTTAAAGTCGAGAAAATAACTTTCGCCTTTGTTCAGGGCGAGCCCAGCCCTAAAGGCATTCCCTAGATCAGTATCAGCCCACTCGCCGCCGCCCGTTTTGAAGTTGGTTGCATAATCAAGTTCCTTGAACACAGTGTAAACAAGGTCACCCTGATCATCGAACAAGAAGATGTCGTAATAGCCGCGTAGATTTAGCTGTTCCCGAAAAACCGCATGGTATTGAGCATGGGTTTTGTCATATTGTGTACCGCCAGGTGCTGCGTCTAGCAAATGCTTTGACCCCAATTCATTGGGGTTGTCATTTATGTACGCGTCCTGCAACGTTTTTGATGGATTGCCGCCCAGTGTATCCCATGCCCCATCAAATGCCTTCAAAGCATCAAGTGTGAACGGACTGTTTGCGGTTAACACCAAGTCCGTCTCGATGTCTTCCAGATAGGCTTTCATTTCTTGCGCGCGCCCATCCGCAAGCGTTTCCAGCTTTTGAGTTTCCGTTTTTGTAATGACCGATGAACCGATCATAACCCCAGAAATACCCAAGCCCAATCCAACCGCGACGACGCTGCTAATGACCAAAGCCGGCAATTTATGTGCAATTTTTAATCGAGATAGAACACTCATCTCTCTTCACCTTTTCGACGACGCGCGAATCCCCCTACGCGTACCCTATGAATGCAAGATGCCAGCCAACAAAAACCACATGGTCAACGTTTGGTATTGGCAATCTACTAAGT
>NZ_JBLIAI010000040.1:0-25687 GCF_047634455.1 Maritalea sp. | reverse complement strand
AATGATGACATCATAGGATTTTTTTGGTGCCGCATCGGGCCATTGCTCCGGCCAGTTCTTGTGGCCGGAGAGCGCATTGGCAAAAAGAGAGCGCGCTGAATACCGTATCACGAGCGCAGCCTTTCATTGTCTGGATCGTAAGGGCTTTCCGGCAAAACGACCGCCTTGTACCGCTGTCCCAGAATTTCGATCTCCAACTCCTGATCTGTTTGGACAAGATCAGGACGGATCATGGCAAGGGCGAGAGATTTGTTGAGGCGGAAGCCAAAACCGCCGCCCGTCGCCCGGCCCACAACTTCGCCGTTGAGATAAATCGGGTTGTTGCCGACGACATCAGCATCCTCGCAGCCCAACACCTCAAGGGTAGCGAACGCATTCCTGGCCCCGCGCTCCTTCCAGGCGACAAGATTTTCTTTGCCGATGAAGTCACCCTTCTTCAATGCAATGAATCGATCCAAACCCGACTCATATGCCGAATATTCAATCGACATTTCCGTACCGACTAGGCGGTAAGATTTTTCAATGCGCAGATTATTCATTGCGCGAATGCCGAAGGGTTTAAGGCCATGGGCATCGCCATTTTTAAAGATCGCATCGAAAATATGGTTTTGATACTCGATCGGATGATGGATTTCCCAGCCAAGCTCACCAACAAAATTGACCCTTAAAAGTTTAACCGGCGCGTGACCGATGGAGGTCTCCTGACCGGTCAACCACGGGAAGGCTTCACTTGAAAGATCGGCACCGCATATTGGTTGCAGCAAGTCGCGCGCCTTGGGTCCAGCGACCACGAGTACGCCCATCGCGCCGGTAAGATTTTGAAACTGCACCGACCCATCTGTCGGCATTTGTTTTTTCAGCCAGTCATGGTCTAGCCGCTGCCAGGCACCCGCGGAGACGATATAGAAGCTGTCCGGGCCTTCGCGCTGCACCGTGAATTCGGAATGGACTCCGCCCAGCGGCGTGAGGCCATGCAGCAAGCCGACGCGACCTATTTTTTTCGGCAACCGGTTCGCAAGTATGTGGTCGAGGAAGGCTTCCGCCCCCGGCCCGCTTACGCGCGCCTTGGCGAACGCCGACATGTCAAGAAGGCCGACATTCTCCGCCACATTGCGGCATTCATTGCCCACATGCTCAAACCAATTCGACCGACGGAATGACCAATCGTCTTCTTGCGGCACGCCATCGGGGGCGAACCAGTTTGGTCGTTCCCAGCCGAAAAGATGTCCAAATACCGCGCCCTTTTCTTTCATCCGGTCATAGCATGGCGAGGTGCGCAGCGGCCGGGCTGCCCCGCGCTCTTCATCCGGATAATGCACCTTGAAGACATGGTCATAAGCTTCTTCGTTTTTCTTGATAAGATAAGATTTAGTGGCGTAATCCCCAAACCTTCGCGGGTCAACGCCGAGCATGTCAACGCTGGGCGTGCCTTCAACAATCCATTCCGCAAGCTGCCAACCAGCACCGCCAGCGGCGGTAATACCAAAGCTGTGCCCTTCATTCAGCCAAAAATTCTTTTTGTCCCAGGCTGGTCCCACAATCGGGTTACCGTCCGGTGTATAGGCGATTGCGCCATTATAAACTTTCTTGATGCCCAGCTTTTCGAAAATCGGCACACGATGGAACGCCGACTCGATATGCGGTATCAGGCGCTCAACATCTTCCTGAAACAGTTCATATTCGCTCTGCGCATCCGGACCATCAACGTAACAAGCCGGTGCCCCAACCTCATAGGGGCCGAGCAGGAGGCCGCCAGCTTCTTCGCGCATATACCAAGAGCCGTCGGATTCGCGCAGCACGCCCATTTCTGGCAGTCCCTTTTCGCGTCTTTCAAGAATTGCGGGGTGAGGTTCGGTGACAATAAACTGGTGCTCTACCGGCATAACCGGCAGGTCGAGCCCGACCATGGCGCCCGTTTGGCGTGCAAAATTGCCAGTGCATGAAATCACATGCTCGCACGTTACCGTGCCCTTATCCGTCTCGACTGTCCATTCGCTGTCCGGCGCCTGGCTGATGCCCGTCACCGTCGTATATCGGTGGATTTTGGCACCGAGAGAGCGTGCCCCGCGTGCAAGTGCCTGGGTGAGGTCCGCTGGTTGCACATAGCCATCATTCGGATGGCGAATGGCGCCGACAAGACCGTCTTTAACCGCCAAGGGCCATATCTCAACAACCTCATCAGGTGTTAGAAATTCAACATCCACCCCGATCGTCTGGGCGACGCCGGCATATTGGTGAAATTCATCCATCCGGTCGCGGGTTGTGGCCAAACGAATATTGGAGACTGTTCTAAGGCCCACATCCATATCGACCTCATCGCCGAGCCGGCCATAAAGCTCCACGGAATATTTGTGCAATTGGCCCACGGAATAGCTCATATTAAACAGAGGAAGCAGCCCCGCGGCGTGCCAGGTGGAGCCAGACGTTAGCTCCTTTCTCTCAATCAGGATGACATCCGTCCATCCTTTTTTTGCCAAGTGATATAGCGTCGAAACACCGACAACACCGCCGCCGATCACCACTGCGCGTGCCGTTGACGGCAGGGCTTGCTCTTTAACTTGATTGGTCATGGTTCGCTGCCTTTTGTTGTGAGCAAGTTGGGGAAACCGGGCGGTCAATCGCGTTCGTCTTTAGGTTGAACTTGAGGGCCGTCCGGCCAGTTTCCTTTGCGATGGTGGCCAAGGTGGTCTCCAAAATCCGCCAGCATTCCTCTTGGTTCACGCTCAGCGCCAATCGGCGCTCGATCCACAAACCGCGCTGCAATGCGCTTAGCTCAATGGCTTTCATGCGCGCTGCGGCGCGCGAATATCCCAGTTCGCGCAAATCTGCCGTACTATTTGAAATCATCCTAATGCTGAAAATGTGCATCAACCGGGCGACGCTTTCATCGGCACCAGAATAGGCCCAAAATTGCGGCCATATGATTGAGAAATCCGCTGCCAAATGAAACGGACTGAAATGGACTTCGAGAGATCGAGCGATCCGCCTTAGTGGGTCGGATTCTGATCGACGGATTGCAATAGTCTCTTCGCGCAACGAACGCACCATATAGCCGAAGGCCTCATAAATCAGCACGTCCTTGGTATCGAAGAAATAATGAATCGAGGCGGTCGACACCCCGGCACGCTTGGAGACCAATTTGGTGGTGAGGTTGGCGATGCCCTCCTTCGCCATAACGGAAAGAACGCCGTTAATAATGTCTTGCGGCGTATCCTTGGCGATGCCCGAATTCTTGCTTGGCTGATGCATTCCGCCTACCACCTTTGCTATGGCCCTCAAATATTGTGCCCACCAACTGACTGATCAGTTAGTAAGTCTATTGTCAGGTGCGTTAGATGTCAATCCACTGCCATTCAAATTCGCTGTCAGACTCTCGATTGTGGGCCAGTTACGCCAGCTCCTGCCCGTTTCTCGGGCACAGGTCGGCAGGGCGGAGTGGAACGAATATCCACAGCAATACCCTTGCGCAATGTTGTTGGCTATTTTGCCGTAACTGCTAACAAAATGGCGCATAAACGACGCAAAAAGCAACGCAAGCTGTATCGCTTATCCCGCGTTGCATCTCAAAATTGTTGAACTCATCAAGCATGGCTGGACACCTGAGCAGATCGCTAATCGAATGATCATCCCCTACTCTAGCGGAGACAAAGGTTGTAGTTCAGGTGGCGCTCACGTTCGTCGTCACTTGTTTCTCGCTGTTTTTGCAACTCAACCAATATACAGCGGACAGTAGTAAACCGTCCGCCGCCAAACACGTCAGCTAGTTTAGAACACCAGATTGTTCACAACCTCAGAGGTTTTTGACACCACTTCATCGGCTTCTTCATATGTGAGGCAAAATGGAGGTGCAAAGCCCAAAATATCACCTTGTGGCATTGCGCGTCCAATAACATTTTTTTCCAGCAACCCTGCTGCAACTTGCGGCCCGATCTTTTTCGAAGGGTCGAAAAATTTGCGCTTTTCTTTATCTGCGACAAATTCAACTGCACACATCATACCTTCCCCGCGCACATCGCCTACATGGGGATGATCACCGAGCGCTTGCGTCATTTGCTCGTTCAGATATTTACCGACCTTGCTTGCATTTTCTATAAGCCCAAGCTTATCGATAAGATTGAGGTTTGCGACACCTGCTGCGGCTCCAATAGGGTGCGCTGAATAGGTCCAACCATGACCAATAGGGCCGTTTTCGTCTGTACCTTTTTCCAAAACTGACCACATTTTCTCGCCTACAATGGAGCCTGAAAGTGGCGCATAGGCCGAAGTCATGCCTTTCGCGATGGTGATCAGGTCTGGCTCAATCCCATAATGCTCGGAACCAAACATCGTGCCTAAGCGACCAAAGCCTGTAACCACTTCATCTGCGACCAACAGAATATCGTATTTTTTCAACACCGCTTGGATCGCTGCCCAATAACCCTTAGGTGGTGGCACAATGCCGCCCGTACCCAAAACCGGTTCGCCAATAAAGGCGGCGATTGTGTCTGCACCTTCACGTTCAATTAGCGCTTCCAGTTCGGCAACGCAGTGGGCAACAAATTCGCCTTCCGTTTGCTTGATGTTTTTACGACCGAAATAGTAAGGCGCTTCTGTGTGCACGACTTGCGATAATGGCAAATCGAACTTTTTGTGAAACAGGTCCAAACCTGTTAGCGAGCCGGTCATCAACCCAGAGCCATGATAGCCACGCCATCGAGAAATGATCTTTTTCTTCTCACGACGACCCAATATATTATTGTAATACCAGATCAATTTGACGTTTGTTTCGTTGGCATCCGAGCCACCCAACCCAAAATAGACCTTCGACATGTTTTTGGGCGCACGGTCCAAAATCATTTTAGCCAGCGTAATCGACGCTTCGGTGCCGTGCCCAACATAAGAGTGATAATATGCTAGCTCTTTTGCCTGCTCAGCAATCGCTTCGGCTATTTCTGGTCGGCCATATCCCACATTAACGCAGTAAAGGCCTGCAAATGCATCAAGCAATTTGTTGCCATCGCGGTCCACAATATGGGCGCCGCTGCCGCCGGTAATAATGCGCGCAGGGCTTTCGCCACGCGCATGTTGCGCTAAATGGGTTGAAGGGTGGAAAAAGTTTTCGCGGTCCCATTGGTCTAATTGATCATTTTTAAGCATGTTAGTCCTTAAATTTTGCGTGATGATTGGTGCGCGCGTCACTACTCCCAGTCGCGGCAGACATATTTAATTTCAGTGAAGGCTTCTAAACCGTGGCGTGCCCCTTCGCGGGCAAGGCCGGATTGCTTGTACCCGCCAAACGGGATTGGTGCGCCGGTGACCTTGGTGCGGTTGACCGCAACCATGCCGAACTCCAAGGCCCGGGTCATGCGATAGATGCGCTTTGGATCAGAGGTGTGAAGATAAGCAATTAGGCCATATTCGGTAGAGTTTGCTTTTTTGATCACTGCTTGCTCATCGCTGAACTTTTGCACCGCCGCGACGGGACCAAATGTTTCTTCACGCATGATTTTTGCATCATCTGGCACGTCAGAGATAATTGTTGGTTCAAAAAACAGCCCGCCCAATTTATGTTGTTTGCCGCCTACCAGAACCTGAGCGCCATTCGCTACCGCGTCGGCGACATGGTCAACTTGTTTATCGAACGCGTTTTTATTCATCATTGGGCCAATATCGAGGTCTTCAATCCCCGGCCCGACTTTTAAAGCGGCGGTGGCGGCCGCAAACTTTTCACAAAATGTGTCATAGACACTTTCATGGACATAGAAGCGGTTTGCGCCCAAACAATCTTGGCCCGACGTGGAAAATTTGGCGGCAATCGCTTCTTTGATGACCCGATCAAGGTCACAATCCTCAAAGACGATGAAGGGCGCATGCCCGCCAAGCTCTAGCACAAGTATTTTCACCGTGTCCGCACATTGGCGATATAAAAGCCGCCCAATTTCAGTGGAGCCGGTAAATGACAAGGCCCTAACACGCGTATCTTTTGTCCACGGCTCAACAATCTTGGATGCTGAACCGGTGACAATGTTGATCACGCCTGGCTCAAATCCGGCTCGCTCGGCTAGCTCAGCAAGCGCAAGCGCTGAAAATGGCGTCTCAGCTGATGGGTGCGCCACCACTGTGCATCCTGCAGCCAAAGCTGCAGCTGCCTTTCTCGTCAGCATCGCAGCTGGAAAGTTCCACGGTGTTACCAGTCCGCACACACCTACCGGTTCGCGCCATAGTTCAACCTCAGCATGGTTGAAAGGCGAAGTGACGCCTTCAATATTGGGACGCTTAGTTTCCTCAGCGTAAAATTCTACAAATGAAGCTGCATAATCGATCTCACCCAATGCCTCAGACAAAGGCTTGCCCTGTTCAAAGACCATGATCTGTGCAAGATCGGACTTGTGTTCGATGATCAATTCGTACCAACGTCGCAACAATTTCGAGCGCGCTTCAGGTAGCTTTTGAGACCAAACACCAAACGCGCGATCGGCAGCATCAACCGCGGCCAGGCTCTGCTGCGTCGTCAGCGCGGAAACCTCGCCAATCCAAGTGCCGTCCGCTGGGTTGACAACCGCCGTCGATTGACCGTCAGTGCTTGCTACCCATTTGCCGTCAATATAGGAGAACTGACGCAATAATTTTGCGTCCTGCAATTCCATTATCGTACGCCCATTTTCGCGCTCCGCTAACAATTGATTTGTGCTCATATCCATCTCCCTAAACTCCAAGGAATGGTATGTGAAAATCAAAGGAAGATGGCACCAAACTCGCCGTGTATTTCAGATGAGTTGTCGTCAAATTGGTGCAACAAAAGAAGAACTCACTATTGGACCAACAGGCAGATATTATTTGGCGTCCATAAGCAAATCAAACGGGGGCATGTTCGTTTGTTTAATCGGCTTTGTCACAATATAGGTGAAGTACCGCGCCAGCCCGATTTTTTTGTCCAGCAATTCATCGATTAAGCGCTGATAGCTATCGATGCTTTTTGTGACCACTTGCATAAAGTAATCAAGACCGCCTCCAATGGCCCAACAGGCTTGGATTTCATCATATTGTTCAATTGCTGCTTCAAACTGGCGAAAGCTAGCGGCTTGATGGCTTTCCAATTCCACGGCCACAAATATTGTCACCGAGTTTGTGATCTTTTGCAAAGCGATATTGGCGCTATACGATTCAATAACTCCCGCCCCTTCCAATCGCTTGAGGCGTTCCCAACAAGCGGTTGCTGATAGGTTGACCCGTCCGGCAAGTTCGGATTTTGAAATCCGACCTTCTTGCGACAAAAGCTTGAGAATCTGAATGTCGCGCTCATCTAGTTTAAGCATAACCGAATCTCGCTAACTATTCGCTTTGAAAAGCGTGCCAAAATTGTTCTTTCGGGCCATCTCATACGCATGATTGGCAATTGCTGTATCCTGCGCGCCTGTGCCCGTGAGATCGCAAACTGTTATTTGTTCTTCGGTTTCCCGTCCTGCAGATCTGTTCACAACAATATCGCCAAGCTCTGTCGGCGTACGCCCGACCAACCATGCGCCTGCCTTAATCGCACTGCGCAACTCACCAAGTTTTTCGCATTGGGAAACGCGGTCACAAACAAAAAGGTCAGCATGCGCCGCGATTTGCGGATCAAGCTCGCCCTTACCTTCTTGGTCGGAACCCATTGCAGTTATGTGCAAGTTGGGATGTAACCAGTCCGCCTTTATCAAATGCGCGCGGGCGGGTGTTGTGGTCACCACCAGTTGAGCTTGCGCCACCAGTGTTTCCACATTTTGCGCGACCTCTGCGGGTACACCGATTTGGTTTTCTATGTCATTTGCACATTGTTGGGCGTGACCTGGGTGACGGCCCCAAACCAATACCTTTTCAAACTTTCGCTCTTCAAAAGCCGCGGCAATCTGCAAGCGGGCTTGTACACCTGTGCCGACAACACCTGCAATGCTGACCTTTTTCGGCGCGAGAAACCGCGCCGCTACGCCGCCTGCTGCAGCGGTGCGAAGATCGGTCAAATAGCCATTGTCCAAAAACACGGCCTGAACCAGTCCTGTCTTTGCGCTTAAGAGCATCATCAAGCCATTAAGGCTGGGCAATCCAATTTTGGGGTTATCAAAGAAGCCGGGCGAAACCTTAATTGCAAATCCCCCCAAGCCCGGAATATAAGCAGTTTTTACATCGACCTCAGCATTTGCGTTGGGGATATCCATAGACATGATGGGTGGCATAATCACATCTTTGTTCGCCAAAGCGGCAAAGGCTTTTTCAACCAAATCATTGATCGCCCGATCAAAGTGGAGCACAGATCTTAACTCCGCTTCCGTTACGATCAAAATGTCATCCGCCATATCGTTCCCCTTTCACGCAATAATCACCCAAAGCAATGTCTTGACCCGCAATGATCTGCGTGAAGACGTCCATGTCCAAATTTCGGCCCGTGATGATCGTTGCCGTCGGTCCTTTAACCTCCACCTTGCCGGTCAGTACGGCGGCAATCCCGACGACGCTAGCGCCCTCTGCAATCAGCCGATCTTCAAAATACAGCGCTTGTACGGCGTGATAAATCTCTTCTTCTGTCACCAAAATAATCTCATCGAGCAGATCCCGGCAAAGAGGAAAAGACAATCTATTCTCCAACCCAATGCCGCCGCCAAGGCTATCTGCGAGGCTTGGCACCTCGCCCACCTCAACGGGTTGCCCTGCAGAAATTGATGCGGCCATAGCCGCGCCTCTATCCATGGATATCCCGATGGTTCTAATCTTTGGATTAATTGCTTTGGCGGCAACACAAATGCCGGCGGCCAAACCGCCACCGGACAAAGGAACAAGAAGCGTTTCAATGTCAGGCCGTTCTTGAAGGATCTCCAAGCCAATCGTGCCCTGTCCAGCTATGACCATAGGATCATCAAACGGCGATACCTCCACAAGCCCTTCATCACGACTAAGACGCTGACTTTCGAGCATTGCCTCATCTTGGCTTTGCCCAACAATCCGCACTTCAGCGGCCAATTGTTTGATGCCGTCAACCTTTGCTTGCGGCACAAGAGCTGACATGCAAATCACCGCACGCATGTCCCGCAAGCGGGCGGCGAATGCGACTGCCCGACCATGATTGCCTGTTGAACAACAGGTAACCCCGGCCACGGCTGCATCTAAACCCATGATCGCGTTCACCGCCCCCCGAAGTTTAAATGCGCCAATGGGTTGCGCTATTTCAAGTTTGAGCAGGAAATCATGCCCTGCTTTTTGCGACAAAAATGGTGAAGGCACCAAAGGTGTATTGTCCGCATGGCCAGCAATGGATTTGCGCGCAGCAAATATATCAGACAACTCAATCATAACCGATTAGTCCGCCGATTTCACTGCACTCAGGAATTGCTGAGTACGCTCGCGCTGCGGGTTGTCAAACAAATCCTCAGGGGTACCTTGTTCTTCAATTTTTCCATCAAAGAAAAGGCAAACTCTATCCGATATATCCCGAGCAAAACCCATTTGATGGGTCACCATGAGCATTGTCAAATTGTGCTCAGTAACGAGTTTTTTAATCACATTTGTCACTTCACCAATAACTTCTGGATCGAGTGCTGAGGTGACTTCATCCAACAGCATGACTTTTGGACGCATGCATAGCGCGCGCGCAATCGCGACACGTTGTTGCTGGCCACCAGAAAGCCTTATCGGATGTTGATCCTTTTTTTCTGCCAATCCCACCATTTCGAGCATTTCTTCTGCTCGTTCAGTCGCGTCCTTTTTACTCATGTTGAGAACATGGATGGGCGCTTCAATACAGTTTTGAAGCGCAGTCATATGCGGGAACAGGTTAAAATGCTGGAAGCACATGCCAATGTCCCCTTTGACTGAACGCACATATTTGTCGGATGCGGGCACCAAAGTGCCGTTTTTATCCATATGCGTTAACGGCTTCCCATCAACGTAAATCACGCCGCCATTAATTTTTTCCAATGTCATCAGCATCCGCAAAACGGTCGTTTTGCCTGAGCCAGACGGGCCAATGACAGTGACCATTTCGCTCGGTTGGATATCGAGGTTGAGCGAGTCTAGAACAGTCAAGTCGCCATATCGCTTGGTCACATTCATAAATCGAACCATCGGCACGTCATCACCTGTCAATTCTAACGGGTAACGGGACATATCTTCCATTTTATGAACCTTCTTGTTGATGAGTTGGGACTGCTAAGGCGTTCATTTTCATCGCGTCATACCCATCTTGCGACGGACAAATGTCTCAAACATTCGCAAAACAGCCGCAGTCGGCAGTGAAAGCGTTAAAAAGATCAACCCCACAATTGTCATGACTTCGGTATAGCGCCAATATTCCGAGCCGATTGCGGTGGCCACATGCATCATTTCCGCGACACCAATAACCATCAACATGGGCGTGTCTTTAAATATGCCAATCAGATAGTTGCCCATGCCGGGCAGTGCCAACGGGAGAGCTTGCGGCACAATGATGCCAAAAAAAGTGCGTCTGGCAGGCAAATTAAGTGCGATACACGCTTCAGTTTGTCCTGCTGGCACGGCGTTTAGTGCGCCACGATACACTTCGGATAAATAGGCTGCATAATGCAATCCAATGGCGGTCATGCCCGCAACCCAGGGGCTTAACGTGATGCCAAATTGGGGGCCAACAAAGAATACAAAAAATATCTGCACCACTAACGGTGTGGAACGGATAAACTCAACCAGTTCGCGCACGATGTGCGTCAATATTTTGCTGCGTGTGCGCTGACCAATTGCAAATACCAAACCAACAACCATCGCTATAGCGTATCCAAGGAACACTGCGGTCAGTGTATTTCCCAATGCGCCAAGCAGTGTACCGCTAACTGCTGGGTCTTTACATGCTGCTGCAAAACCTAAATCGGTGTATGCGGTACCAAAAAGTTTGGGAAATACAACGCATTGCACGAGTTCCCAATCCCAATCTAACCTTGCACCGACCTGTGCGAAATAGTCCGTGATGAAATCAAACATACTGGTTCCTAATTTCGCTTGAGGTTGCGCGACATCCACGCTTCGAGGAAACGCATCAATGGCGTGATGACCAGCCTTGCGATTAAATAGTAAATGATCAAAATTGTGCCAAATGTCTCAATGGCCGCGTAACTTAGCGAATACACTTGTCTTGATTGAAACATGAGGTCCGTAACGCTGATCAGGCCCACTAGAGCAGTCCCTTTGAGCAGTTCAATCAGCAGATTACCCCAAGCTGGTAGCATGATGACAACTGCCTGCGGAAATATGATGCGTCGCATACGCAAGCGCGAAGACATATTGAGCGCATATGCCGCTTCATATTGGCCGCGCGGTACTGCCTGTATGGCGCCGCGCACAACTTCCGCTCCGTATGCGCCCAGATTTAATCCTACGGCGACAAAGCCTGCAGGATATGGGTCCAAAACCACACCAAAGAACGGCAAAACATAAAAAATCCAGAATAATTGCACAATCAAAGAAGTGCCGCGGAAAAACTCAATATAGGTGGTTGAGATTGAACGGATGAGAAACGAATTCGAAACGCGCCCCACGCCAAAAACTGTGGCCATCGCAACTGCGACGACAATAGCCAACACTGTTTGCTCCAAGGTTATGAAGGTGCCATCAACTAAGCGATCACCGAATTTGGCGAGAAATTCTGGATAACTGTCAACGCGGCCTGAAACTTCGACCCCGCTCAGTATGCCTGCCAAAAAAACCTTAATAGCAGTTTGAATACCCTCGTAGATACTTACGATAGGTCCCATTGCTGACCTCTATGCCGGTTTGAGTGAATGAATGATAGGAGCCCAAACAAAGTCGGGCTCCAATATCAACCGTTTTGGCAGCTCTGAGTTTCAGAGCTAATCGTTAGCGTGAAGCAAACATGCTTCACCAACAGTCACGTTGCCGGGCAGATTGGCTTTCGAATAGCCATATTCTGCAACATCGGCCAACATTTTTTCAGTGCCTACATATTCATGAATTGCTGCGTTCACTGAGGTTCTGAGCTTATGATTATCTTTGGTGAAGCCAAAACCAACATAATATGTTGAACCAGGAATTGGTGCCATGGTCAGGTTGTCATTATTGGCAATCGCTTCCGCTGCGGTGAACACAGTTACACCACCAGCAATGGCGCGCCCAGCTTCGACGGCTGCGATGATTTCGGCTGGTCCAGGCACTTCAAGAATTTTATCAGGTGCCCCACCCGCATCGGCCCAAGCCGCTACTTGGTTGTAGCCTGCGCCTGTCACAAAAACTTGGCCGGAATCAATGATGTCCTGATATGAAGCAACACCGGCGTCCCCACTCATGACGAATGCGTCATAGGCTTGCATTATGGGATCTGAAAAAGCAATTGCGTTGCAACGAGATGGTGTGATGTACAATCCGCCTGTAACCATGTCAGAGCGACCAGCGTCTAGTCCAGGGATCAAACCGCCCCATTCGCTGACCACAGACTCGGTGCCATCATAGCCTGCCGCCTTTAATACATTTAGCGCGATGACGTTTACAAAACCGAGCGGTTCATTTCCGTCGCCGGGATAAGCCCAGGGCACTTCATTGGCAAATCCAATTTTGACAGTTTCTGCATAAGCACCCACAGCTGAAAACGCAGTGAGCGACGCGGCAGCGGCCGCAGCTAAAATTGTTGTGAATTTCATTTTACTTCCTCCTCTTAAATTTTCCCAGTTGTATACATCATGACCATACAGTTTGCGTTGTCAAATACAAAATTCCCGTTCAATGGGCAATCATGACGCTTGACCTGCATGTGTTTTTGGTTTGTTGTACACATCTATTGCATTTTGGGAGTTTGCGATGATTGTGAAAAATATACCATTTTCTTCAGGTGAGTATGCGCGGCGGCTGAAAAAGGTTCGCCTATCCATGACAAAAAATGGGATTGATGTGTTGTTTATCGAAGACCCTTCAAACATGTCGTGGCTTACGGGCTATGATGGGTGGTCTTTTTATGTGCATCAGGGCGTCATTATATTACTCGACCAAGATCCAATTTGGTGGGGCCGCTTACAAGATGCGAATGGTGCGCTGCGGACCGTGTGGATGGCGGATGAAAACATCACCTTTTATTCAGACAACTATGTGCAATCTACCGAGCGTCATCCAATGCAAAATCTGGCGCAACTGCTGGAACAAAAAGGATATGCAAACAAGTCGATCGGCGTTGAGTTGGACAATTATTACTTCTCAGCCAAGGCTTATTTAACGCTGCAATCAAGCCTTCCCAACGCAAATTTTGTTGATGCCACAGCGCTAGTGAACTGGCAGCGGCTCATAAAGAGTGAGGAAGAAATCGTCTATATGCGCAAGGCAGCCAAGATTTCCAACAAGATCATTGACGGGGTCGTGGAGCGAATCGCGCCTGGACTAAAAAAGAACGATATGGTGGCTGAAATCTATGCCGATGCGATAAAAGGAGCCGGCGATGACTGGGGCGATTACCCAGCTATTGTTCCACTATTGCCAAGCGGTTCGGATGCAGCGGCACCGCACCTTACTTGGGACGGGCGAGAATTTGAGAATGACCAAGCCACCTTCTTTGAAATTTCGGGGTGCTTTCGCCGATACCACGCGCCTTTAAGTCGCACCATATATCTCGGCAAACCGCCGCAGTTTATGCTCGACGCTGAAAAGGCATTGGTTGCTGGCATTGAAGCGGGCATTGAAACCGCTGTCGCGGGGGCAAGAACGAAGGATGTAGCTGTAGTGCTAGCCACAGAACTTGAAAAGGTAGGCATCACACGATCTTCTCGCGCAGGCTACCCCATAGGCATTTCGTATCCGCCGGATTGGGGTGAAAGAACCGCTTCTATCCGCGTCGAGGACGATACCGTTCTTCAACCCGGCATGACATTTCACTTTATGCCCGGAATTTGGGAAGCTGATTGGGGATTAGAAATCACCGAAAGTATCCTGATCAAAGAAACTGGGCCCGCCGAGTGCCTTTGCAACCAACCTCGAAAACTGTTCGTGAAAGACTAGGCAGATGCGTGACAATTTCGAGCAAATTTTTGCGGACCTTATTGCATTTCCCACTATTTCTGCGGACAGCAATCTTGATCTAATCAATTATGTTGCCAACCAACTCGAAGGGGTTGGCGCGGCAATTGAACTGCAACAGGATATAACAGGCAACAAGGCCAACATCTTTGCCACAATCGGAGAAGATATGCCCGGCGGCATTGTTTTATCGGGCCACGCAGATGTGGTACCGGTTTTTGATCAAACGTGGGCCAGAAATCCATTTCTGCTCTCCGCAGACAAAGACAAATATTACGGGCGCGGCACCTGCGATATGAAAGGCTTTATTGCGGTCGTCTTGTCGATGGCGCCTTTGTTTTCTGAACTCAAACTTAAAAGACCGATCCATTTTGCCTTCACTTATGACGAGGAAGTGGGCTGCTTAGGCGGGCGAGAACTCGCCAGTCTTTTGCAAAAACGCCCACACATGCCCGCCGCGGCAATTGTGGGAGAGCCAACCCAAATGAAAATTGTCGACGGGCACAAAGGCTGTTGCGAATATACCGTACATTTTGAAGGTTTGGCAGGGCACGGCTCCATGCCAGATCGGGGTGTTAACGCCGCAGAATATGCTGCAAAATTTGTTTCAAAACTTTTGGAATTGCGCGAACTATTGAAAAAGCGTGCACCAGCCGACAGCGCGTTCGATCCCCCTTGGACGACTATAAATCTAGGTCGCTTGGCAGGCGGTGCTGTCCACAATGTAATTGTCAGTCACGCAGAAGTGGACTGGGAAATGCGCCCTGTTTCCCACTTTGATGCGGACTGGGTAAAGAGCACGCTGAAAGAATATTGCGAAATTGAATTGTTGCCTGCAATGCGTGCCGTTTGGCCCGATGCCAATATCACCACCCATACAATTGGTGAGGTTTTGGGTCTTGAGCCCATGGCCTCGAACGCCGCACGCGAACTCGTCGCACGGTTGACCGGTGCAAATGACTCCCATTTGGTGGCATTTGGCACCGAGGCTGGACTGTTTCAACAATTAGGTGTTGAGACTATTGTTTGCGGACCTGGGTCAATCGAACAGGCCCACAAAGCGGATGAGTTTATTGAAATCGCGCAGCTCGAAGAATGCCAACAGCTGATTGAAAAGCTTGCCTATTCCATGGCTGAGGGCTAATTCAGAGTTATGGGCAAAATCCACAACAAAAAATCGCAAGACACAGAAAAGAAGGCGGAAAGTACGGCCGGTCGTCGTTTCCGGCAAATATACGAAGAAATCCGCTCGCGCATTTCTCTGCTCGATTACCCGCCTGGCACTCGCTTGCGTGAAGAAGACCTCGCAGAAGAATTTGGCGTAAGTCGCACCCCGTTGCGGCGCGTTCTGTTTCGCTTGCAAAGCGAAGGGCTACTGGAGTCGGTACAGGGTGTGGGCACGATTGTTACCGACATCTCAAACGAAGACCTTTATCAGGTCTATCAGTTGCGCATGGAATTGGCGCCACTTTTAGCGCGCTTATCGCCTTTGCCAATTACGGTGGAAACAGTTTCCCTTTTTGAGGACCTTTTTCGCCAAAGCGAAGAACTGACCAGAAATCCAACCGCGCGCGGCTACTGTGTTGTCAATATTTCAACTTTCCATGCGCTAGCCAATCTAACCGCCAATGCACCATTGCGAAAAGCGATGGAGTTGCACTTCTACCAAACCGCCAGCATTTGGCTTAAATCGCTTGGTCCAGATGATGTGGAAATTGAGTGTCAAAACTTACATAGTGAAATTCGCGACTTTTATCATGCAGTCAGAATAGGTGACATTGATGCCTTAAGCCACCTATGGCGTGCCCATACTTCTGCCAGCGTGACACGGTTGCGACAAAAACTTGGCAGTTCGATCGACTAACAGGCGTTTGACGCGCAGGATAGTCCAATAATATCCGAAGCCATCATTTAACAACAAGTCGCAGTTCAGTCAGCGCTCACACCCCTAGCTAGTCTTGCCAAGAACCAAAATTTCGCATCTCTTTACGCGAATTAAGTAAACTGTCACCGTAATATTTGTCACCGTAATATTCATGGGTCAGGCCGGACATCATCAGAATGGACCCAAAAGCCCAGAACACTAGCAATCAAACATCAGGGTTTGTTGAAAGCGGCCAATCCCTATCCTCTTGGACCGACGATGGTGGTAAGATCACAAAGTAGGTTTCTGCCATGTGGAAAACCAAAAAGTGGATTGAGCCCAAGCTAACCTACATCAGTGCAGGTTAGTTTGGTCACCACTATTGTACGAACAGTCTACAAGTCTCTTGTCAGGCACTAAAATAAAAGGAAATACAATGGACAAAGACCAAGTAATTGGCTCAGCAAAAGTCGTAAAAGGCAAAGTCAAAGTCGCAATCGGCAAAGCCATAGGCGACCCGAAACTGCAGTTGCAAGGTGAGGCCGACAAAGTGGTAGGTAAAGTCCAAAATACTATCGGCGACATCAAAGACAAAAAGTAGAACAATGTGAAAAATCGAAATCTACTACTCATCTTGATCGCAATGTTTGCCATCGCTGCGGCGGTAACAGGTTATCTGTATTACCAAGAACAACAAAGCGGCATTAAAATTGAGATCAATAAAGATGGCATTTCCATCGACGGAAAATAAGCGAACAGCACAAATCCGCCTTTTTTCCGCGCATCCATTAGCTTAAACATTGGGGCCACTCGCAATACGAGCTGATCCCAAGATTTGGAGTACACAAAATGTCGCTTGGCATCATCCTTATCGTTATACTGATAGTTTTTCTGTTGGGCGGATTTAGCGGGCGCTTTGGCGGCTATGGATACGGCTATGGGCACACTGGCGTTGGTGTACTGGGAACAGTTCTAATCGTACTATTCATCTTAATGCTGCTTGGTCGAATCTAACGGTTTTGGTATAGCGATATTTCCTTTAAACTAGGATTGGTCCAATCTGATCCAGATAAGTCGGATCAAACTCCGCAAATGTCGCAAGAGCATCATAATCATCGAAGGTCACTAATCCCTCGCGAAACGTGACCATGCCTTTGTCTCTTAACTTACGCAGCACCCGATTAACGTGGACTGCGCTCAACCCAAGTGCATCCGCCAAATGATATTGTGTAAGTGGGCAAGCATAACCTTCTCTACTCCCCAGCCCAACCAATGACAGTCTAGTGCCCAGTTCCAACAGGAAATGTGCCATACGTGCACCAGCGGAGCACCGCCCGATGTCGACCAGGTGTTCCACAACCATTGCCTCGTCACGAGATGTGGCCCACAAGATGGCCATGGCCAGGCGCGGTGTCTTAACGAAGGCGTCCAGCAGATCCGACGCCAACACTTCGGTCACTTCAATATCGGTGACTGGCTCAACATTGTGGTCGGACGTGTGCAAGAGAACGCTCCGCAAACCCAAGAAATCTCCCGGTATTTGAAAGTCAACAATTTGTCGTTCGCCATCTCGAAGCAGCTTGTATGAACAGGCCCATCCCGAAGCAAGGATATAGGCGGCCTGATCAGACTGTCCCTGGTGGACAAGGTCACGGCCGGCCACGAAGATACGTTTGCGCTTGTTCAACGAATCCAACACACTCAGTTCGGTGGCAGACAGCTTAACAAAGGCTCCAAGCTTACGGGCAAGAGAACTAGCGATCATCTTTGGTGCTCGTTTGTCACAAACAAACGCTCAAACGCAAAAACAATTGCATCAATACTGATGTCAATCAGCGCGGCGTTGGCAAATATTTGACAGCCTGCACAGGGCACAATTTGGATATTCTGAACAGGTGCAGTCCTTTTTAAGGAATATATAGCATGAAAAACCGCAACACCTATTCAGGAATCGCCGCTCTTTCGATATGCGAAGCGCTGCTTCTGGCGTTAAATGATGCAAAAATCCTACCCGAAGACGAGATAATAGGTGTGCTGAAAGACTCCTCGGCTTCTCATGAGGGTGCCATTGAGGATGGCGGAGTTAATAATGAAATGCACTTAGCAGTGGCAAAACTGATAAATCAGATAATTGCAGGCGGTAATTCTGTTCGCAGACCATCATAATCGTGTGTCAAATTTAGCAAAATAAAATTGAAGCCATAAAAACGCTTGTGCCAGATGTTTATCACAAGCAATAGGCAGTCTCATTTTCGAACGGGCCGTAAACTCGGACAGGTGCACACAGTCTCGGGCCAATAATTGGCGGTTTTTTAAGTCGTAGACAAAACCAGATGTAAGGATCGGGTAAATCACGATTGTTGGGGCGAATGGATGTCCGTATTTCGCGCAACCGACACGTTGATCTCGATAGCGTTGCCCCGTGCGCTCAATGTCAAAACGCCGAGAAAATGCCTGGGTTGGAAAACACTGGCTGAAATGTTCAAAGAAAAAATGCTGGAGGAAACCAAGTTTTAAACAATGGTCTGGTGGTTTACCGCCTTGGGCTATCTAGCAAAGGGTACGTCGGCCGTCATCACATTGCCGGAATCGTTGAACTCGACTTCAAAATAGACGATGATTGAATCGCCCTCAAGCACGAGCCGCGCTCCAACGCGCACGTCGCTACCGCCACGGTCCTTTTTCTTCTCTTTCAGGTTAAAACTGATTGTGTTGCCCCTCTGAATGCCGACGGCCAACCCGGTGAACCCGACATTCGTACTCATAGCGCCTTCATAGCGCCGACTCTCGTCGATATAGGCAATCGTGCCGTTGACCGAAAGTGTCGTCGTGATCAAGGTACAACGACCCGAATAGTTGATTTTGGCTTGAATGCCTTTCGTGACGGAAAGCCGACATCGGAATGGGTCGGGTTTGTCGCTCCCGACCAAGACACTTTCGCCACGCCAATTGCCGATATAGGAACTAAGCAGTGCCTGTTCCTTGTTGCCTGACTGGGCAGCGCTGGCACCCACAATGGACAAACAAAACGTCAATATCGCTGCCAATATCTTTGAGATTTTTATCACGATTCGCTGGCCTATACGTTCCTAAGAGACAGATGTTGCATATATTCGCGCATATTAAATAGTAAAGCCGACCATCTTTGGACTAAAAAAATACTAATTTTACAGATTCGTGCGCACAAAATGCAAAAAACGTCGAAGAATGATGGACAATAGTCGCGAATGGCGCATTATTTTAGACCAAACGTTAATCCAATCTCGTGTCGGCTTCCCCAAAGAATCGGGTAGTGTTGAAGAAGATTAAGTGAATCGTGTCGCATGGAGGCGGATTAAGTGAGTAGCTCAGGTGCACCAATAATCAACGCCGCCAATGTGAATTACAGTTTGGAAATCGCCTCTGGCAATTTGCAAATCCTGCGGAATGTGTCGCTTCGGGTTGAACCCGCCGAAGTTGTGGCCATTGTCGGCCCATCTGGCAGCGGCAAAACTTCACTTTTGATGTTGTTGGCCGGGCTTGAACAGGCAACATCGGGACAAATAGTTGTAAATGGCGAAGAGCTTTCGGGGTTGAGTGAAGACGATCTCGCCCGTTTTCGCCGCAATACTCTTGCTATTGTCTTTCAAAGCTTTCATCTCATTCCTTCCCTGTCGACCCTTGATAATGTTGGTTTAGCACTCGAAATCGCGTCCCCCGATCTTTCCTTGTCTCAAGTGCGCAAAAAGGCAACTGAAGCGCTCGCCTCTGTTGGGTTAGAAGATCGGCTTGATCATCGGCCCTCCGCCCTTTCGGGCGGAGAACAGCAACGCGTGGGGCTGGCGCGGGCAATGGTGACCAACCCGGCTTTATTGTTGGCGGACGAACCGACTGGCAATCTCGATCAAAAGACCGGCGAGTTGGTGATTGAGTTATTGTTCGACCTCGCGCGCGAACGGGGCACATCTGTGGTGCTTGTCACCCATGATTCAAAATTGGCGGCACGTGCCGATAGAGTGGTGACCATGACCAAAGGCGAATTGTCCGAAAACCAGGACGGTCGCTGATGCTCGCTATTCGCGCCGCCGTTCGTACTGGTTTGTTGGACATGCGTGGCGACCTACGTCGGTTTGTCTTACTTGTGATTTGTCTCGCCGTTGGGACGGCTTTGATCGCAGGCGTTGGCTTTGTGGGTGCCAGCATCACCCGCGCTGTCGATTTGGATGCCGCCAAGCTGATGGGAGGCGACTTGGAACTGTCGCGTGCTGACCGTTGGGCAACAGAACAAGAACTTGAACAGTTGGCCGGCTTCGGGACAATTTCGACTGTGCTGGATACGAATCTGCGTGCCCAAGCGGAGGACCGCGACGCCTTTGTCGACTTAATGGCAATTGGCGAAACATATCCCCTGCTTGGCCAGGTTTTAAGTCAACCACCGCAAGACGATTCCTCTGTTTTTGAGTTTTTGTCAGAAACTGATGGTGTCTATGGTGCGCTGATTGACCCCCTTATGCTTGATCAACTTGATCTTAAAGTGGGAGACACTTTTAACCTTGGTGGTACCACTTTTCAGGCGCGGGGCCAGCTGTTGCAATTGCCCGATGGTCCGGTACGCGGCTACAGGTTGGGCTTAACAACCTTGATTACCACAGCAGGGTTAAGAACGATATCTGATCGCTCATCCCCCCTCCCCGGACTGGGCAATTGGTTCCGCTACAAGTTGCTGCTTGAAAACCAAAACCGCGATAGTGTGAAAGCCGACCTTGAGCGCACCTTCGCCGATTCTGGCTGGACCGTGCGCACCGCGCGCGATGGCTTGGGCGCAATGGTGCGGTATTACGACCAATTCATGCGCTTTCTTGTAATTGTCGGCCTGGGGTCCTTGCTGATTGGCGGCGTGAGCGTTTGGACTGGCATGCAGGCCTATATCGCTGAACGCTCGAGCGTCATAGCCGTTATGCGCAGCATGGGCGCTGCGCGATCGCGTATCTTTGTTCATTTCTTTTCTCAAGTGACAATGCTCGCAACCGTCGGCGTCATCATTGGTTTGACCGTGGGTTTGGGAACTGCAATTGTGCTTCTTCCGCTGATTGGGGAAGCCATAGGGGTGAACCTTGCACCAACGACACAATTGCAGCCAGCGCTTGTGGCAGCAGGCAGTGGTTTTCTGACCGCATTCGCATTTTCATACATACCTTTGCAGCAGGCACAAGCCGTTCGTCCGGTGCTCCTATTCCGCGCGAAGGGATTGTCAGTGCTACCAATGAATTGGCACGCGCTTGCAGGACCTTGGCAGATTTTGCTTCTTATCATTTCCATTGTCGCATTTGTTGGCCTGGCGTTTGCCATGACAGGCGATCTGGTTCTGGTTGCAGCGTTTGGGGCCGCAAGTGCCCTGTCGGCTATCGCATTGCATCTGTTTGTGCGGCTTATTCAGACCGCACTTTCGTCGCTGCCCGAGCCATCAGCAAAACTGTTGCGACGCGCGCTGCGTGCCATTTTAGGGTCTGGGTCCAACGCGTCAGCAGTTGTCGTGTCAGTGGGTATGGCAATGGCTATGCTCATTCTGGTGATGGTGCTGCAAACTAATTTGCGACAGGAATTTTTGGGGGCCTCTGCCTTCGATGTACCCACTTTGGTCGCCGCGGATCTATTCCCGGATGAGGTCGAAATTATTGAAGATATGGTTGGGCCAAGGAGCGATATTACTTTCCTTGACTCATTGCCCATGCTGCGCAGTGCACTGGTCGAGATCAACAATGCCCCCGCAGCTTCTGTTCGCACACGTGGTCCAGAGGCAACTTTTTTACTCTCTGGCGAAGTTCCAGTGACGTTTCGCACTCAGCTGCCCAAATCATCCAAAATTGTTGCAGGCGAATGGTGGCCTGAAAATTATCAGGGTCCTGGGCTTGTGTCCTTGCACCAAAGCCTGCGCTCAGGTTTGGGCGTCGACATTGGCGACACGTTGACATTTGCCGTTTTTGGGGAATGGGTGACTGTTAAAATCGCCAATTTCCGTGATTATTCTTGGCAAGGTGGCATTGATTTTCTCGTCACATTTTCCCCCGGCGTCCTTGAGCAATACCCCACAACTTTGTTTGCTGCGGTAACCGCCGCGCCGGGCCGGGAAAATGCGGTGGAACGCGTGCTCGCAACAGCATTGCGTGATGTTCGCTTCATCGCCATCGGCGACACACTAAAGCAGATCACTGGTGCCTTGAGCCAACTCTCCGTCGCGGCATCACTGGTGGGCGGGTTGGCAGTTGGCAATGGTTTACTGGTATTAATAGGCAGCCTCGCCACCGGCCGACGACAGCGCGAAGCTGATACATTAATTACCAGAGTGCTTGGCGCCACGCGGTGGACACTCATCGCCACCGCCCTCGTACAATACTGTATCCTGGCCGCTATCGCCGCGCTGCCTGCAACTTTGATTGGCGTCGGCTTGGGTTGGCTTGTTAGTCTTGTGATGCTCGACGTCGATTTTACCCTTGGTACTGACGTCCTTGGTGTTGTGCTGCTTTTGGCAATCTTTACCACCACATTGCTCGGCGGCACGACAATCCTTCGCGCTGCCTCAGCGCGCCCTGCCCGGCTATTGCGTGATCTTTAAACCATCAAGCGTGCATGTCCGCTTTGCGAGTTTTCTGCGGTGTAGCGAATGGCGGCCTTTCTGAGATAGTCAGGGTATTTACAGCCGACTTAATTGAAGGGATCGAGCTGGGATTCAAGCGGTCCTCCAACAATATTTAGTGCCTGTACATTCTGAGAAAAAAGGTGACCCCGGATTGGCCTTGCGTGGCGTGAACGCCACTTCGTTGTCCGGGGAGGCCAAAAGGAGGGTAGTGGTTTGTTCTCATTAGCCCTGCACTTGCAATCCCACAATGGCCCCTCGTGTCGAGCACCAGGGTGACGAGGGCAAATTATCTTTTGATTGCAGTTTAGGCCCGCGCTTAATGCGGAAGAGGTTTCCCTCCCCCTTTGTGGGGAGGGATTAAGGGTGGGGGGGAATATACATCATCGGAATCAGATTGGTTACTCGTTGAACGCGATGACGACGCGCTGACGGCACGTTTGTACCGTTGGTTGTCGTTGCAGATGTGGAAATGGGACAAGGTTTCAGCCGCATCAACCGCGAGAATGGGATACGCACTGTAACGGTACAGGCCGCAATCACTTCTTCGACGCGAAGATGCCAAAAGTCGTCGGCTATTTTGTAGTAACGGCCACCACAATGACACCAGAGCGGCGCATCAGACAATGCAAGTTTTACCGCCATCCTTGTTGCGCGCAGCTTAAATTTGATTGGTGGATTTTGCGATATCCAAATTTTGCATTATTGACCGACCACAATCAAGATGTTAAACATGAATCATAATTCATGTTTTACGGAGACATCGTGACCCCCAAGACCAAACGTGGAAAAAACCGCCGAGAAAAGATTTTGCGCGCCGCCGAAAAAGTGTTTGGCACTATGGGGTTCGCGGATGCCTCGATTACCGATATCACGCGCGAGGCTGACACTGCGCAAGGCACACTCTACATCTATTTTAAAGGCAAGGAGCAAGTTTTTTCTGAACTCGTGGAAGAGATGGGTCATCTGACACGGGAGGTCATTGCCCAATCGGTTGCGGGATCAAGCACGCGACTAGAGGCCGAGAAGCGTGGCCTGAAGGCGTTCCTTGAATTTGTTCGCCAACGTCCTGAACTTTACACAATTGTTGAAGAAGCGCGGTTTGTTGACCCGGCGGCTTACAAATCCTATTTCACCAATTTTGCCCAAGCCTATCAGACCGGGTTGGAAGAAGCCCAAGCATTGGGCGAAATCAGTAAAAGCGATAGTGAAGTGCGGGCCTGGGCCCTTATGGGAATCGCCAAAGCGCTTGGTGAACGATACGCCGTTTTGGACAGTTCGACAGACATTGACCATGTGGTGGATGTTGCATTTGACCTGATTGAAAACGGGTTGAGGGCATGAGCGAAAAGTTGGTCATATCATACCCAATTGATCACCTCCCCAACCAAGTGGTTGGTCACCAAATCTGCTTAAACAATATAGGCCGTGCCAATGCCCTTGTGCCCGAACTGATAAGCGCGCTTGCTGCAGCTTTGGATGAGGCGGAAAATGCGCAGGCAAAACTGATCATTCTTTGTGCCAACGGCAAGCATTTTTCCACTGGTGGCGACATTCAGCGTTTTTCCGCAGCATGTGCAAATGGCAATGGTGAAAGCTATGCCCGCAATTTGGTTAGTCAATTGCAGGCTGTTGTTCTGAAAATGCTCAGCATGCCCGCAATCATTATTGTTGGTGCACAGGGCGCCATCACCGGTGGCAGTTGCGGCCTGTTTTTTGCGGCAGACATTGGCGTTTTGGATCGCACAAGTTTCATCCAACCTTTTTACCGCGAAGTTGGCTTTGCCCCAGATGGGGGCTGGACAGCTTTGCTGCCTGAAATCATCGGACCAAAACACGCTGCCGCCATTTTGCATCAAAACCTGCAGATTGACGCAAATCAGGCTGTGCAAATGGGCATTGCCCAGCACATTGCAGAGCATGAAGACGTTACCGCAAAAGCCCACGCGATTGCGCTTGAGCTTGCCTCTGTACCAAATATTGCAGCACTGATTGCCGCCAAACAACTTATTTGGACCAAGGACCGTTTGAGCGTAGTTGAAGCAGGCCTTGACGCAGAAACACAGGCGTTTATTGATCTTTTCAACCAGCCGCACATGCCAACAACTTTAGACAATTTTCGACCATCGCGGGCAGGCTAATCATGTTTGAAACAGTGCCTGACATGGCCGCAAAACGGGCCGAACTGTCCCCCAACAAAGTTGCATTTAGCGCGACAGAAACCGGTAAAGAATGGACATATGCCCAAATTGATCAGGGCGCAAATGCCCTTGCACATGCCCTAAAAAAGCTTGGATTAGCAGCCGGCGAACGGATCGGTATCCTAACGCACAATAATGTAGAATTCTTCATCACCTTATTTGCCTGTCAAAAAGCAAACCTCATTCTTGCCCCCCTAAATTGGCGCCAACCGGCAGCCGAATTAGTTGATGTTGTGGCCAGCGTTGGCATTTCCATTTTGATCTATGATGCACATGGCGAAGAAACAGGCCTCCACCTGGCGCGACAATTTAGCGTGCCAACGATTGGCATCGGCAACACCATCAATCACGACCACCATTTTGATGCGCTAACAAATGAAAACGGCGCACCGATAAACCAAACTGTGGACACAAATGCGCCCTGGTATTTGTTGTTTACATCTGGCACCACCGGCACACCAAAAGCCGTCATCCAAACAGCCAAAATGGCATGGGCCAATACGATTAACATCGGGCAAGCGATCGGCTTGACGAGCGACGATACCAGCGTGAACTATTTGCCAATGTTTCACACGGCGGGGATTAATCTTTACACCCTGCCCGTGTTTTTAAATGGTGGTCATTCAACTATCGTTCCCCAGTTTGATGCAAACATTTTGGTGTCGCTGATCAATCAAAAGAAAATCTCCAAATTCTTTGGCGTGCCCGCCATCTATCAAGCGCTCAGCTTAAGAGAAGACTTCTCCGATCTGGATTTCACCGGCATCAAATTTGGCTGTGGCGGCGCGGCTTTGCCTGCTGATTTGATCAGCCAATATGCCGAGCGGGGCGCGTATATTTGCAACGGATTTGGGATGACAGAAACGGGTCCAACTGCCTTCTTTATGGACGAAGCCAATGTTAAGCACAAAATTGGTGCGGTTGGTAAAGCCCAAATACTCACGCAAATGCGGCTCGATGGCATTGCCCACGGCGCGCCTGGTGAAGGCGAAGTGCAATTTTATGGCCCCGCCATTACCCCCG
>NZ_JBLIAI010000039.1:0-25727 GCF_047634455.1 Maritalea sp. | reverse complement strand
GAGCACAGGGCCAATCACTTGCGGGATCACGTCACCCGCCCGTTGAATGATCACCGTGTCGCCGATCAAAATGCCTTTGCGCTCAATCTCATCTTCGTTGTGCAATGTCGCGTTGGACACAACCACGCCACCAACAGTGACGGGTTTCAGCTTAGCAACCGGGGTCAACGCCCCAGTACGCCCGACCTGGATTTCAATATCTTCAAGAATTGTCGTGGCTTTTTCCGCCGGAAACTTAAACGCAATTGCCCAACGCGGCGCGCGCGCAACAAAGCCCCAACGGGCCTGCAAATCCAAACGATCAAGTTTAAAAACCACACCGTCAATGTCGTAACCAAGGGTCGCGCGTTGCTCACCGATCAAAGTGTGATGCGCCACCATTTCCGCAACGGTTTTGACCGTGCGCATCAATGGATTGACCTTAAAGCCCCATCGCTTGAATGCTTCAACAACACCCATTTGTGTGTCCGCAGGCATGGCCGAATTATCGCCCCATGCGTAGGCAAAAAACTTCAAGTTACGGCTGGCTGTCACATTTGAATCTAACTGGCGCAGCGAGCCTGCTGCCGTATTGCGCGGGTTGACATAAGTTTGCTTACCATCGGCCTCAAGCGTGGCATTGAGCGCTTCAAAATCAGCATGCGACATGTAAACTTCGCCACGCACCTCAAAAACATCCGGCACATCATCGCCCACAAGTTTTTGCGGTATATCTTTGATTGTTTTGAGGTTTTGCGTGATGTCTTCGCCTTCAGACCCGTCACCGCGGGTCGCACCTTGCACAAAAATTCCGTTTTCATATCGCAAGCTGGCAGAAAGCCCATCAATTTTGGGTTCCGCCGTGAAGGTCAGTTCAAGTCCCGCATCCTTAGCGAAAAACTTGTGCGCACGGCCAACATAGTCAGCCAAGTCTTCATCAGAAAATGCATTGCCCAACGAGAGCATGGGCACCCGGTGGGTGACTTTCTTAAAGCCATCTGCAATCGCAAACCCCACCGACTTTGTGGGACTGTCTTCGCGCACCAAATCAGGAAAGGCCACCTCTATTGCTTCGTTGCGGCGGCGCAGTGCGTCATAGTCTGCATCTGTGATTTCCGGCGCATCCTTTTGGTGATACGCCGCATCGTGCTTGGCAATTTCTTCGGCCAAATAGGCAAGTTCTTGCGCCGCTTCTTCACGGGTCAAATCAGCAACAAGCTTTTGCTCGGTCACACCGAAACCTCATCAATCAATCTATGGGCAGCAGCGCGGGCTTCATCGGTTATGGTGGAACCCGCCAACATGCGAGCAACCTCTTCACGACGACCTTTGTCGTCAAGTTCAGCCACGTGGGTGCGGGTTAGACTGCCCTCAGCAATCACTTGTTTTTCAATCAACAAATGTTTGGTGGCCCGGGCCGCGACCTGCGGCGCATGGGTGACGGAAAGCACTTGCACCTTATCAGAAAGACGCGCCAAACGCTTGCCAATCGCATCCGCAACCGCGCCGCCAACGCCAGTGTCGATTTCATCAAAGATCAACACAGGTGCAGACCCCTTGTCGGCCAACACCACTTTAAGCGCCAGCAAGAACCGCGATAGCTCACCGCCAGAGGCAACTTTCATCATGGGGCCAGGATTGGTGCCGGGGTTGGTTTGCACGTGGAATTCAATCACATCAAACCCATTGGCACTTTCGCGCGTTTCGTCGACCTGATGATCGACAATAAACCGCGCTTGCCCAAGCTTGAGGTCAGGCAACTCCGCTTCAACTGCCCCCACAAGCGTTTTGGCGGCCAATGAGCGCTGTTCGGTCAATGCTTTTGCCGCAGCAACATAGGCAGCGCGCGCTTCGTTCAATGCGATCCGCAAAGCGGACAAATCGTCGCCGCCTTGTTCCAAATCGCGGATTGCTTCAACATATTTCGCCAACATAGTGGGCAACTCATCGCAGGAAATTTGGTGCTTACGGGCCGCCGCGCGCAAAGCAAACAAACGCTCTTCTGTGCGTTCCAATTCAAGCGGATCAAAATCCATTTGGCGTTTAATTTCTTCCAGCGCCTCAGCGCTTCGATCAAGCGCGATGAGCGTTGCATCCAAACTTTCCACCAATGGCGTAAACAAGCCGCCCTCAGCATCACCTTTGCGCATCAATTGCCGCATCAAGCCCGCGAGTGCGCTCGAAGCAGCATTGGGGCCATTGAGCACCTGATCCGCGTCACGCACCTCGTCAGCCGCTTTTTCGAGCGCCATTAAACGCTGGCGCGTAGCTGCAAGCGGTTCTTCTTCACCAACGGCTGTGTTGAGTTCAGATAGTTCGGCTATGACATGCCGTGCAAAATCTTCATCTTGCTGCGCTTTGGATAGTTTTGCTTCTTGCCTGTTCAGGGCGTCTTGCGCTTCGCCCAGGGCTTTGTGTTTTGCGCCTAAGCTGGCCAAACTGGTTTGGCAATCGCCAAACGCATCCAGCAATGTTCTGTGTGTTGCGGGGTCCACCAATGCCCGGTCATCATGCTGGCCATGAATTTCGATGAGCTGTTCGCCAAGTTGGCGCAAAAACTTAGCCGAAACGGGCTGATCGTTGACAAAACCGCGTGTGCGTCCGTCTGAATATTGAACCCGACGCAAGATAATTTCTTCGTCGTCTTCAATTTCGTTTTCGCGCATCAGATCGCGAACCAAATGTTGATCAGGCAGATGTAGCGTTGCCACCACCTGACCGTGCGCACATCCTTTGCGCACCAAAGCCGCGTCACCGCGGCCCCCAAGCGCCAAAGACAACGAATCAAGCAGAATAGATTTACCCGCCCCTGTCTCACCCGTAAGCGCGGTCATGCCCCGATCCAGCATGAGATCGAGCTGATCAATCAAAACTATATTGCGAATTGAAATGGCACTTAGCATGCCACGGAATCCATCATAGATTCGGCACTCTGTCTAGCAGAAGACGCCGCGTCAGGTCTTTTGATTTGATAGCCAATTACCTTGCGCAACTTCAGGTGCCAAACCTTGTTTTTGCAAAAGCTTATATGCATCTTCATACCATCGGCTCGACGGATAATTAAGCCCCAGCACTGCCGCAGCTGTTTTCGCTTCATTAACCAACCCAAGGGCCAAATAGGCCTCAGTCAACCGCAACAAAGCCTCTTCCACGTGGGTCGAGGTTTGATAATCTTCAACAACGACACGGAAACGGTTTATCGCTGCTGTATAGTTGTTGTTGCCCAAATAGTAGCGACCAACAGACATTTCTTTGCCAGCCAGCTGATCTTTAGCGATCAGAATGCGCTCTTTCGCATCTTTGGCATAACGTGAGTCTGGGTAATTGTTGATAATCGCTTGGAAAGTGGCTATCGCGTCCTCAGCTGTTTGCTGGTCGCGTGTGATGTCTTTCATCTGATTATATTGCGCTGCGCCCTTCATATACATGGCGTATGGTGCATCTTCAGATGATGGATAAATTGCCAAAAATCGATCCGCAGAAAGTATCGTTTTTTCATATTGGCTGGTGCGCGCATTAATATAGACGGTCATCAACCGTGATCGCTCTGAATATTCAGAATATGGATGCTGGCGCTCAAGTTTATCAAACGTTTTTTGAGCCGACAAAAAGCGTTGGTCTTCAACTTGCGCAATGGCCTTATCGTACAATTCTTCAGCCGGAACGATCTCCTCTTCGACGATCTTTTTCTCGCCAAACAAGTTAAACCCTGCACAGGCCGACAATGAAAGAGCCAAAACAGCGACCATTACAAACTGAAATGAAGTTTTTAGTGCACGCAACATACGTTCAATTCCCATACCCAATAAATCGCCCCTACATCAAAGGCACGGCATCAATTCCGTTCGCCAAGCGGGATAAACCGCAAAACGAACAAAACTATGGCACGTTGTGTAATTTTAGCCAACCGAACGAATATAGCTCTGAGCGTTTAGCCCAACCGGCACATCTTCCAGAGCATCAAACTCAAGCGGCAAGTCAGAAGCATCGACAATTTCAAAATTCTGCTCACTGGCAAAAAGCCCATTAAGCACCAACGCATTCAGGCCATGCCCACCTTTGTAAGAACGGAACTTACCGTATATCGGCATGCCAGCAAGTGCCAAATCGCCCACTGCATCAAGCAATTTGTGGCGCACAAATTCATCTTCAAACCGAAGTTCGCCCGAATTGAGAATTTTATTCTCATCAACCGCGATTGAATTTTCCAGAGAAGAACCAAGCGCATAGCCAGCCTGGCGTAAAATCTTAGCATCACGCAAAAAGCCAAATGTCCGCGCAGACGACACGTCCCTTGCATATTTTGCGGGCGTCCAATCAAAAATCATCCGTTGGCGGCCAATGACATCATTCTCAAAATCAATCTCAACATCAAACGCCCGACCATTATAAGGCTCAAGCGCCGCAAACGCATCGTTTGACCGTACCAGAATAGAGCGCTTTATCTTGATGAATTTCTTTTCTGCTGGCTGAATCGCCAAGCCAATCTCAATAATCGCATCAACATAGTGGGCAGCGCTGCCGTCCAATACAGGGCATTCAGGCCCGTCAACGACCAGAAGTGCATTGTCAATGCCCAAACCAGAAAGTGCGGATACGACGTGCTCAATCATGGAAATAGTACCGGCATCACCCAAATCCACAGCCGTGCAAAGATATGTCCGCGCGACCCGGTCATGTATCAGCGGAAAAATTTCAGAAAGACGGCCATCATCAAATTTGCGGCAAATCGAATAGCCACTATTGGGATTGGCGGGATGAATAATCAGGCTGGAGGGCTGACCATTATGTACACCAATACCCGTAAAACTCAGCGCATCGGCAATGGTGCACTGTTTGGTGGCAAGTCTCTTCATACAATTAACCCCAGCCTATCGCGCCCCGAGCGCGCCGCCCCTTTTTTTCTTACTAGTAAACAAAAAACACCCGACGCGAAAGTCGCGCCGGGTGCTTTTTTTACAAAATACCCAATATTTTATCCGTGGCGTTTCAAAAAGCTCGGAATTTCAAGTTGTTCCTTTTTGGGAGCCTCTGCTGTAGCGGGACGACCAGAGCGATCCAAATTGCCTTTTGCACCCGGTGTTTCCACCCGACGGCTTGGCATACTTGCCTCCACGGCGCTGCGTGCCGCTGCGTCATCGGTTGCGGCCAATGGTGTTTCATCTTCTTTGGATTGCAAGCCAACATTGCTGGCCAAGCGACGGAACAATGCACGGGCATTGCGCGGCTCAGTTTCTGGTGTTTGCGCTTGCGCAACGGCTTCACGTGTAGGGGCCGGCAATTCGTCAGCGCGTGGCATGCGACGTGGTCCAGCCGGACGCTGTGCGGACTGAGGCACATATGTTTTTACGGGCTCTACATCGTTGACACGCGGACGATCATCGATTTCTGCCATCATCGGATCGGCTGTCGGAATATAGGGCTCTACGGTCACGTCGCTTTCTGTGGCGAGGTGGGCATGCCCTTCTTCGAGCGCCTTATTGACAGCTTGCTGCATCGCTGCATCCAACGCATCAACCGGGCTTGGTGTTGTCGGTTTTGGCGCTTCAATTTTCGAAGTTTCGGCTACAGACTGAGAGGCACTTACCTCACGTTTGACATGAATGGCCCGCGCTGCATTAGGCTGCACCGGATCCATGGCCTGCACCATAGCCGCGTCGGTTCCTGTTGCCACAACAGACACGCGGATTTTACCGTCCATAGTGTCGTCAAATGTCGCACCAAGAATGATATTCGCGTCTGAATCAACTTCTTCACGAATGCGGCTGGCCGCTTCATCAACTTCGTAAAGCGTTAAATCGCTGCCACCTGTAATGGAAATCAGTAGACCGCGCGCGCCCTGCATAGACACATCGTCAAGCAATGGGTTGGCGATCGCAGCTTCAGCGGCATGCCGTGCACGATCTTCGCCTTCAGCTTCCCCGGTCCCCATCATCGCTTTACCCATACCGCGCATGACAGCACGTACGTCAGCAAAATCTAGGTTGATAAGGCCCTCTTTGACCATCAAATCGGTAATGCAGGCAACACCTGAGAAAAGAACTTCGTCGGCCATTGTGAACGCATCCGCAAATGTCGTTTTGTCGTTGGCGACACGGAACAGATTTTGGTTCGGGATGACGATGAGCGTATCAACATGACGATGCAATTCATCAATACCATCTTCCGCAAGGCGCATACGACGGGCACCTTCAAACTGGAATGGCTTGGTGACAACACCAACAGTGAGTATGCCCTGTTCGCGCGCAGCGCGGGCCACAACTGGCGCTGCGCCAGTGCCCGTTCCACCGCCCATACCAGCGGTAATGAACGCCATGTGCGAACCGCTCAGATGGTCATTAATTTCGTCGATTGTTTCTTCGGCAGCAGCTCGCCCTACTTCTGGGTGCGAACCTGCGCCTAGACCTTCAGTAACTCCCACACCTAGCTGTATAACGCGATCCGCTTTGGAAAGCGCCAACGCTTGCGCGTCTGTGTTGGCTACAACAAATTCCACACCCTCAAGGCCGGAATCGATCATATTGTTGACGGCGTTTCCGCCGGCCCCACCAACGCCAAATACAGTAATGCGTGGCTTGAGTTCTTGAATATCTGGAATTTGAAGTTTGATGCTCATTTCTGGCCCCATTGTGCTCCGTTACCCCAGAATTACGCTTAGATTGTTAAGCCATCCCTAACATTTGGATCATTTTAATAAACTTTGATGCAATTTGCGTCACAAATTCACGTTGTTAAACAAAGTGTTTAGCTTAACAAAACCTTAAAAGCTGGTACGCAGCCAAGTGCCGATCTTTGAGAAATAGCCGTCGGTCCCAGTGAGCTTGCGTTGCGCAACGGGTTCCACATATTCAAGCTCACAGACCTGAGGATAAATCAGCATACCGACAACCGTCGAGAATGCAGGTCCCTTTGCCACCGTAGGCAAATTGCCAACGCCAAGCGGTCTGCCCTGCCGAACGTTGCGCGCAAGAATTCTACGCGCAAGTTCTGGCAAACCTGTCAGTTCACTGCCGCCGCCAGTTAAAACAAAACGTCGCCCACAAACATCCATCATGCCGGTTGCCAACATACGATCACGTAACACGGTCAGAATTTCCTCCACGCGTGGTCGCACAATCCGCGTGAGCGTTGCACGCGGAATTTGTGTCGGCGCTTCATTTTCTTCAGACCCGACAGGCTGAATTGGCACCAAGTCTCGCTCATCGCTTTGGCCCGGCAATACACTGGTGTATAGAATTTTGAGGCGTTCTGCGTCTTCAATACTCACAGACAGCTGACGGGCAATATCCAAAGTTATATTGTGACTGCCAATAGCAATCGCGTCGGCGTAAACCAGATAACCGTCTTTAAACACGCTCAATGTGGTCATCGACCCACCAAAATCAATCGCAGCGACGCCCAAAGCAGCTTCATCATCCACCAAAGCTGATAAGCCACTTGCATATGGCGTGGCCATAAAGGCTTGCACCTGCAAATGGCAGCGGTTCAACACCAGTTCGACGTTGCGCATGGCAAGCGTTTCGGCGGTGACGACTGATACGTCGACACCCAACGTTTGCCCGACCATGCCGCGCGGATCACGTATCCCAGCATGTCCATCAAGCGAATAACCAATAGGCAAAGCATGCAACACCGCACGATCATCCCGCACCGACCGCTCATTGACAGTGCGCAGAACTTTTTCCAAGTCGCGGTCTTCAACCTCGTGACCATCCAACGAAACGCTTGCAGAAAAAGTTTCAGACCCCAAACGCCCGGCAGAAATATTTACAACAACAGACTGAACAGTTACCCCAGCATTTCGCTCTGCCATGCCAACCACAGAACGAATGGCATGTTCGGCTTGGTCAAGATCGGTAACAACGCCCCCCTTAACACCCGCAGAAGGACCATAGGCAAAGCCCAACACCTCGGCGCTATGTGTGCGCCCCATTAAGGACTTTGTATCATCGCGTGGGCTAAGACGCGCAACAACACAGCATATTTTTGTCGAACCAATATCAAGTACCGAAATAAGGCTGGAACGCCCAGGTTGCAGCGGCTTCAGCCGTGCAGTCATTGCTTCGCTTAGCATTTCGGCTACTCCCTTTCAGCGGTGTCGGTCATTGTTTGATCCACCGGCCGGACCGCAATATATTCTGCAAGACGCATGTCGAGCACAGCGATATCACGCTCAAAAACCTGATATTTTTCTTGCAGTGTCAGCAATCGCTCCATCGCGCTTGCCGTTCCTGTTTCTGGCAACATAATCCGCAATCCAAAATCGTAGATAAGGTCCCAACGACGATCACCAATGCGGCTAGATGCCAACAAGCCATCGTTCAATCTTGGATATTTGTTTAATAGCGCGATCATTGCTGGAACATTGTCGGCAGCACCGTCGCCAACAAATAACGGTAGCCCGGCAATTGGTGCGGCCACAGGCGCAATCCGTTTTCCAAAACTATCAATAGCAAAATTTACGCCATCCACTGTCCAAATCGCCACAGGTTCTTTTTCAACCAATTCAACAATCAGCGTGTTGGGATAGATTTTGCGAATTGTGGCTTCTTGAATGCTTGGTAAAGCCTCAAGCCGAATCCGCGCCGCTTCTGCATCAAAATTCACCAGAGAAAGCTTAGGTTCCAACCCGACAGCGCTGAACAACAAGTCTTCGTTCGTTAATGCATACCCAGAAAGGGACAACTCCGTCACCGACAAACCTGCTTGCGCAAAAAGCGATGAGATGCGCCCAGAAGCATCAACAAGATAGTTGGCGATGCTGTTTTTGTAATACAAACTAGGGGCAGCAATGGCGGCCACTAAAAACAGGGCAATCAACCGCACCGCCAACCGTTTATGCAAAACCCAAAGATTGCGAGATTGCGCTGCGATGAGATGGGAGGCGCGACGCACAACCAAATCTGCGCCAAGCGGCCTGGCGGCAGCAATGGCACGGTTCGGCACCCCTGGCTTTACCTGTTGCAACTCGCATCCTCCACGATCCATGACACCAACTCTTCAAAGCTATGCCCTGCATGTTTGGCAATTTCTGGCACAAGCGAGGTTGGCGTCATGCCAGGTTGGGTATTGATTTCAAGACAGATCAATTCGCCCTCACCTCCCCTATGTGCCATGTAGCGAAAGTCCGTTCGCGTTACACCGCGACAGCCAAGAGCTTCATGTGCCTTCAAAGCCAGTCTTTGAACATTCTGGTAAATTTTCGGTGAAACTTGAGCAGGTAATATGTGTTCGGACCCACCTACCTCGTATTTCGCTTCATAATTGTAGAAGTGCAAGTCGGTCACAATTTCGGTGACCCCAAGCGCAACACCGCCCATAACCGCACAGGTCAGTTCACGGCCAGGAATATAGCGCTCAACCATCAAATGGTCCTCGCCTTTCCAGTCTGTCCGCAAAATCTCTTGCGGTGGATGTTCTGTCCCTTGCTTTACAATGAACACCCCAACGCTGGAGCCATCATTATAGGGCTTTACCACGTATGGCGGCGGCATTTGATGCTTGCCCGCGATGTCATCACGATGAGCGATAATATGATCAGTTACGGGTATGCCGGTCGACTTGAACACCAACTTCGACTGGTGCTTATCCATGGCTAAAGCCGACGCCAACACCCCCGAATGGGTATATGGAATGCCCATAATTTCAAGCATCCCCTGCACGGTTCCATCTTCGCCAAACCGGCCATGCAATCCGTTGAACACAACGTCCGGCTTTATGTCAACCAACCGCTGCGCCAGGTCACGATCCACATCAATCAAACTGACTTTATAGCCAGATCGCTCTAGTGCTGCAGCACATTCACGTCCGGATGAAAGCGAGACTTCCCGCTCACTTGTCCACCCGCCATATAGAACCGCCACATGCTTACTCATAGCTAAACCTGACCGGTGAACACGTCACCATCCAAAAATTCACGAACCTCTTTGCCCGGCACGAAATGTCCCATGCGGCGAATTTCCCACTTAAACTCAATGCCCGAATTTTCGCGCACTTTGTTGCGCACAGTTTCGCCCAATGTCTCGATGTCATGGGCCGTGGCATCGCCCAAATTGAGTAAAAAATTGCAGTGCAATTCCGACACCTGCGCATTGCCAACTTGCAATCCACGCCCGCCAGCCGCATCAACCAGTTTCCAGCTTGAATGACCTTCAGGGTTCTTAAATGTCGAGCCGCCGGTGCGCGAACGTGTTGGCTGTGAGCTTTCACGGCGTTCGGTGATTTCTTTCATCCGCGACTTAATATCATCAGGATCGCCTGCAAAACCTTGATAGATCGCTGAGGTGAAAATGATATCGCGCGGACCATTATTCTTGCGGTATTTGTAGCCCATATCGGCATTGGTCAAGGTGACCACTTCGCCGTCGCGCGTGACACCACGCAACTCGACCATCCGGTCTTTTGTTTCGGTACCGTAACACCCTGCATTCATATAAAGCGCGCCGCCAATGCCGCCCGGAATGCCGCGATAAAAGGTCAGCCCGTCAATGCCTGCATCCGCAGCAGCGCTGGCCACTTTTACATCCGGCAAAGCCGTGCCAACGCGCAACTTATGGTCGTCAAGCACTTCAACCGAACCAAAGCCTTTGGCGGACAAGCGGATCACCACACCGTCAAGTCCACCATCGCGAATAAGCAAGTTTGACGCCAAACCGATCACCGTGACTTTGATGTCTTTTGGTAGGTGCTTCAAAAAATATCGCAGGTCTTCTTCGTCTTTTGGCTGGTAAAATAATTGCGCAGGTCCGCCCACTCGAAACCATGTGATTTCGGACAGCATTTGGTTTGGCACCAAACGGCCACGCACACCATCAATCCAGTCTGAAAATTGGGGTAAAAGATCAGGAAAGCTCATCTATTTATCTCCCATAAGGGCCTGCAATTCACTCGGCAGCTTAGCGGCCCATTGGGTGATTGACCCGGCCCCCAGACACACCACATAGTCGCCCTTTTTCACCTTGGCTGCCAATATTGGCGCTAAAGCTTCTGGTCGATCCACAACCCGTGCATCGCGATGGCCTTTGGCCCTAAGTCGTTCAACCAAGCTCTCATGGCTAATGCCATCAATTGGCTGCTCGCCAGCGGAAAACACCGGGGCAACCAACACTGTATCCGCGTCGTTGAAACAGCTTGCGAACTCTTCGAACAGATCATCGAGCCGCGAATAACGGTGGGGTTGCACAATGGCAATTACATCGCCTTTTGCAGAGGCCCGTGCTGCTTTCAATACTGAAGAAATTTCAACAGGGTGATGTGCGTAATCGTCTATAATGCGCGCGCCAGCCACTTCACCAACGGTGGTGAACCGACGTTTCACGCCAGAAAATCCATCTAACCCACGGCGAATATCATCTGCATCCACGTGCAATTGATGCGCCACAGCAATCGCCGCTGTCGCATTAAGCACGTTGTAAATACCGGGCATCGGCAAAACCAAATCCTTGATGATCTCACTAGAGTCAGCCAGCCGATCCCGAATTTCCACCGTAAAAACTGATTTCCCATCCTTGTTGCGCACATCGGTAAGTAGCACATCGGCCTGTGGGTTTTGCCCATAAGTTATGATCCGTCGGTCGGTGACTTTGCCCACCAAATCCTGCACGATTGGGTGATCAAGACACATCACCGCAAAACCGTAAAACGGCACATTTTCGACGAACGTCAAAAATGCGTTTTGCACGGCTTCAAAATCGCCGTAATGGTCCAAATGTTCAGCATCAACATTGGTCACAATCGCAACGTCCGCGGGCAGTTTAACGAAGGTGCCATCGCTTTCGTCCGCTTCCACAACCATCCAATCGCCATCGCCCAGCCGAGCGTTTGTGCCATAGGCATTGATGATGCCGCCATTGATCACGGTCGGGTCAACCCCACCCGCATCCAACAGGCTCGCCACAAGCGATGTAGTGGTGGTTTTGCCATGCGTTCCGCCAATCGCAATCGCGTTCTTAAACCGCATGATTTCCGCAAGCATTTCGGCGCGTCGCACAACGGGCAATGAGCGTTGGCGCGCGGCAACAAGCTCAGGATTATCGGATTTGATGGCGGATGAAATCACAACAACGGCTGCACTGTCGATATTTTCGGCCCGTTGGCCAATATCAACGTGAATGCCTTTTGCTTGCAACCGTAGGACATTCGGGTTTGACGATAAATCAGACCCGCGCACTTCATAGCCCTGATTATGCAGCACTTCGGCAATGCCGCTCATGCCTATGCCGCCAATACCCACAAAGTGCACTGGCCCGATATTTTGTGGCATCTTCATTGTGATGCTCTCCTATTCTTCTTCATTGGCCGCGTCTTCGGCAACCAAAGCCAGCTTTTGCACGGCATTCTGCAGACAAAGCTTTTTGGCGTTTTGCGCCATGGATTTCAGTTTTTCTGGATCACTTAAAATGATGGTCAGTTCTTTAGCCAATGAATACGGTGAAAGCGTGCTCTGCTCTAAAATAATACCGCCCCCCACATCAACCATATTTTGCGCATTGTGCAGTTGATCTTGGTCTAACGACCCAGGCAATGGCACATACAAACCGGGTCGGCCAATTGTTGCGAGTTCAAAAACAGTGCTTGCACCAGATCGGCAGATCACCAGGTGCGACTTTGCGATCCGGCGCGGAAGGTCCTTGAAAAACGGCGCTAATTCTACGTTTAACCGCGTTTCAGCATAGACGGCTGTCGCCCGCTTCATGTCATCTTGCCGACATTGTTGGACCAATCGAATGCGCTTGCGCAATTCATCTGGGATATTCATCATCGCACCGGGCAACATGTCTGAAAACACTTGTGCGCCTTGCGATCCACCAGTGACCAACACGTTAATGGGACCATCATCATCCAATTGTGGATAAGCGATTTTGGCAGCTGCATGAACAACGTCGCGAACCGGATTGCCCGTTACGATGCACTTCTCTTCAAACTTTTCGCTATATTTGGTTTTGTCAAAACTCAAAGCAATGATGTCTGCAAATCTTGCGGTGGCTCGGTTTGCGCGACCCAACACGGCGTTTTGTTCATGCAGCACAGTCGGTATTCCACGAAGCGTGGCGGCAATAAGCGGGGGAAATGTGGGATAACCGCCAAAACCAATCACGGCATCTGGGTCTTCTTTTTTGAGAATACCACGCGCCTTTACGATCCCCTGCAATATCGAAATACCCGCTTGAAAGGCTTTTGCAGGATCACGAAAATTTGGCGTAGCAGCAGGAATGATGTGTGTTTTTTCAGCTGGAAAGTCCGCGACAAAACTGTTGGCCCGCCTGTCGGTCATCAGCTGCACCGAGTGGCCGCGCCGCTTCAGTTCCTGGGCGAGTGCTTGGGCTGGGAACAAATGTCCACCAGAACCTCCTGCGCAAACGACAAACTTACTCATGCAACCCCTTGACCAGACGCAACACGAAATGCTGGCAGTCCAGATTGAATTGTGTGTTCAGGTTTGCGGCGTGTAAGGCCCAACAAAATGCCCATGCCAAATGCAATCGCAATCATCGATGTACCGCCAGATGAAACAAACGGCAATGTCATGCCCTTTGGTGGAATAAGATTGAGATTAACCAGCAAATTAATACTCGCCTGCATCCCAAACTGAATGGTCACAGCACTCACTGCCAACCGTGAAAACAGGTTTTGCTGCAATTGCGCCAAATACATGCCGCGCACAACAACAAAAGCAATCAAAGCGACCAAACCAAGGCAAAACAAAATACCAAATTCGCCAGCTGCGGCAGAAAACACAAAATCAGCATGGGCATCTGGCAGCGCCCGTTTCGCCATACCCTCGCCAGGGCCAAGGCCAAACCACCCCCCCTCAAGCAAAGATTGAAGTGCCTTTTCCACTTGGTAATTGTCACCCGTCTCTGGATTTAGAAATGCATCAAACCGACGCGCAACGTGCGGAAACATAAAATATGCCGCAGCGATACCCGCAACTGAAATGCCGCCAAGCAAAGAAATCAGCCACCACGAAATCCCGGAAATGAACAGCAAGCCCGCCCAAGTCAAAAGAACAAGCGCGGTTTGTCCAATATCGGGTTGCAGCAACAAGACGCCAACAATGCCGCTCATTATTGCAAACGTAATCAAATGACCGGGCAGCCCAGGCTCGCGCATTTGTTCAGAAATCAGCCACGCCGCAATAATCGCAAATGCCGGTTTCACAAATTCAGAAGGTTGGATTGAAAACCCAACAATCGATAGCCAGCGCTGCGAACCTTTAACTTCGGTGCCCACGAACAAGGTGAGGGCCATTAACACCGACATGACAATCAAAACGGCAAGGGCCAGACGCCGCGCTTGCTGAGCTGTTAAAAATGATCCGGCAATCAACACGCCAATGGTGGGCACTAAAAAGATGATGTGCCGAATGGTAAAATGCCATTCGTTCAACCCCAAGCGCACGGCAACCGCAGGGCTTGCCGCAAAAGACATCATCACCCCGGCAACCAACAAGCCAAAAAGCGCAGCAAGCAATGGGCGGTCAACTGTCCACCACCACTCTGCAAGAGGGGTTTTTCGTTCTCTCGAAAACTCGCGTAAAAACATGGTGTTAACCGCACATCATCATTGGTCATAAACTTGATGAATAAAAATACACCAAATTTGGTTACCAACTCGCAACGATTTTGAATTTTTCAGGTGCTTTTAGCGCAGTTTCAATGAAGATAGGCCAATCATTGCCAGTACAAATGAAATGATCCAGAAACGAATAACGATCTGACTTTCTGTCCATCCCAGATGCTCAAAATGATGATGGATAGGGGCCATTTTGAAAATTCGTTTTCCTGTCGTTTTGAACGAAACGACCTGCACAATCACCGAAACCGTCTCTAACACGAACAAGCCACCAATGATGGCCAACACAATCTCGTGCTTTGTGGCAACAGCAATTGCACCCAGCATGCCCCCGAGCGCCAACGAACCCGTGTCCCCCATAAAAATAGAGGCTGGAGGCGCATTAAACCACAAGAAACCCAGCCCTGCGCCAATCAGCGCACCACAAAGAACGGCCAATTCGCCAGTGCCCGGCACAAAATTGATCAACAAATAGTTGGAGAAGACTTCGTTACCCACCACATATGCAATCAGACCGAACGAGCCTGCGGCAATCATTACCGGGACGATTGCCAGACCATCCAGCCCATCTGTTAGGTTGACCGAGTTGCCTGCAGCAACAATGACAAAGCCACCGAACACCACAAAGAATATCCCCAAATCCACGGCAAAATCTTTAATGAAAGGAAAGGCCAATGAGGTTGAAAAAGGTGTCTCGCCCATGGTTGAAACTGCATAGGTCGCAAGTGCGGCAACCACAGTCTCAAGCACCAACCGTTGCCTGCCCCCAAACCCAGAATTTGCGGCTTTGCTGACTTTCAAATAATCGTCATAAAAGCCGATGGCCCCGAAGCCGACCGTCACCCCCAGTACAATCCACACATATGCATTTGAAAGATTTGACCATAACAACGTAGAAACGATCACACTGACCAAAATCATCAAACCGCCCATGGTGGGCGTGCCCTTTTTGTTGATCAAGTGACTTTGTGGACCGTCTTCGCGAATGGGCTGGCCATGCCCTTGGCGCGCTTTGAGCTGCGAGATCACCAGCGGGCCAAATATAAACACGATAAACAGCGCGGTAATTGTGGCACCACCGGTACGAAATGTCAGATACCGAAAAACATTTAGCGGCGCAAACTGATCACCAAATTGCTGTAAAAAGTAGAACATTGAATTTCCAACCCTGTCTTTTGGCTTAAATTATGAATGCCGCGCGCGCAGCTCTTCAACAATTAAACCAAGTCCAATTCCGTTTGACCCTTTGACCATAACAACGTCACCAGGGGCAAGGGCTTCGCTCAGCAAATCTGCCAGTTCGTCTGTAGCCTCAAAATGCAATATGTCGAGTTTTCCAGCCAGTTTATTTGCCAAACCAACCATATGAGGGCCAACCAAATAGAGCACAATTATGCCAGACCTCAAAACACTTTGCGCTAAGTCTTGATGAAGTTCTGCCGCGCTTTCCCCCAACTCCAGCATGTCACCGAGCACACCAATTTTTTTGCCCGTTGTTGGAATTGTGTGCATAATTTTTAGGGCGGCCCGCATGGAAATCGGGTTGGCGTTATAGCTTTCATCAAGCAATGTAGCGCGTCCACCGGCCACCAAATCGAGTTCAATTATTTCACCGCGCCCTCTGGGTGCAGCAAAATCTGCAAGAGCATCTATGGATTGATTAACGTCAATATTGAACGCGTGCCCTACAGCGATTGCCGCCGTGCCATTCAACAAGGCGTGTTCGCCGAATTGGGGTACATAAAGCTCATACTCTGTCGCTTCTGTCTTCACTTTGCAGCGCAGGCCATGGTCCACATTTTGCACCTCGTCCACGCAATAATCAGCACCGGGAAAAACCCCGAAAGTTGTAATATTTGAAACATTTAGGTCCGTTGCAACTCGCTGTAACACATCCAAATGGTCGTGATCCGTTCCAAGAATAGCAACACCGCCAGGTTCGAGGCCTTCAAAAATTTCAGCCTTGGCCATTGCGATGCCAACTAGATCATCAAAGTGCTCCAGATGCGCCGCCCCCACATTGGTGACAACCACTGCATGAGGCCTGATCATTTTCACCAACGGGCGAATTTCATTGGCATGATTCATACCAACCTCAAACACCCCAAACTGAGCATCTGCCGGCATCCGCGCCAGCATCAATGGCACACCCCAGTGATTATTGAAGGATTTGATAGATGCGTGTGTTCGCCCCTGCGCTGCAAGCACAAGCCGGATCGCTTCTTTGGTAGAGGTTTTGCCCACGCTGCCCGTCACCGCAACAATTCTTGCTTTGGTCCGTGCGCGCGCAGCAACAGCCAATTTCTCAAGTCCGATCAAAGGGTCGTCAACGATAATCAGCGATAAGTTTTTTGGCGCGGTTGTCGCCCATTCAGCACCAACAAGAGCGGCACCAGCACCATTTGCAAGCGCTTTTTCCACAAAATCATGACCGTCAAATCGATCCCCGGCAATCGCGACAAATAAATCGTTCGTTCCAATATCGCGAGAATCTATCGACACCCCATCAAATTCTGCACCCGCGCATGCAAGAGCAACGCCCTTAGTCGCCACCAATATTTCACTTAATGTCCATAGGGGCATGTGCTAGGCACCAACCGCCTTGAGCACTACTTCATGATCCGAAAAATGGTGTTTTGTCTCACCAATAATCTGATAATCCTCGTGGCCTTTGCCCGCGACCAGCAGTACATCGCCCTGACCAAGCAAAGAAATTGCATGTTGAATTGCATCGCCCCGGCCTGCAACTTGGACCAAATTAGAATTGTCGGCCAATACTTGCGCTCGGATTGCAGCCGGATCTTCAGTGCGCGGGTTGTCATCGGTTAATATGGCGATGTCTGAATTGCTTGCAGCGGCAACACCCATCGGTCCGCGCTTTCCCTTGTCACGATCTCCCCCACAACCAAAGACCGAAATCAGCCGACCCTTTGCAAACGGACGCAATGCTTTCAAGGCAGTCTCAAGTGCGTCTGGCGTGTGCGCATAATCGACAAAAATTGCAGCGCCATTATGTTCTGCTACCAACTCCAGGCGGCCTTTTGCGCCTTCCAATTTCGACAAGCTCTGCAAAGCCTCATCTTTGTCAACGCCAGTTGCGACGGCCATCGCAAACGCCACCAATGCATTGATAACTTGAAACTCACCTGCTAGCGGCAAATAGAACTCAGCTTCTTCACCAACCAAACGGCCAAAAACACGCTGCCCATAGCCTTCAGGTTCAATCTTTGTAACTTCAAAATAGGCACCATTTTCACCAACAGTGATCACAGTTGCCTCGCGCTCCAAACCAGCAAACATAAACGGCGTCGCTTCATCGTCATCCATGTTGATGACACAGGTTCCACCTTCCGCCATCAATTCCTTGAACAGACGCAATTTCGCATCGTGATAGGCTTCCATCGTTTCATGGTAATCCAAGTGATCACGCGAAAGGTTGGTAAAACCTACAACTTTGAATTCCATACCATCTAAACGACGTTGGTCTAAGCCGTGGCTCGACGCTTCCATGGCCACATGATCTATGTTCGCGCGCTTAAGTTGTTGCAACGTCTGGTGCAAACTCATTGACCCAGGCGTTGTCAATTCACCACCTGTGGTCTGGCTATCAACGGTGACACCCAAAGTGCCAACGCTTGCACCCCGAATATTGTTCATTTCCCAGATTTGGCGGATGAACGACACAACCGAAGTTTTGCCATTCGTGCCGGTCACCGCAACTGCAACCTCTGGTTGCGGATCGCATACACGACACGCAGCGCGCGCAAAACACGCCCGAACATCATTGACCAAGTAAACCGGCACACCGGCGTCAAATTCCAAACCACGATCAGTAACAATAGCGGCAGCGCCCAGCCGCACCACATCACGGACGAATTCATTGCCGTGCGCCTTCACACCTGGCAGCGCAAAAAAGACAAATCCCTTCGTCACTTTTCGTGAATGCGATGTTATGCCATCAACATCCATATCGTGAAAGTCTTGTGCGGCGCTCGCACCGTCTAACAACATTTTGAGGGAATAACCCATTATATGTCCCTTATCGTAATTCTAGCGGTACAAGTCTTGCGTCTAATTCTGGATCAAGATTAGGCACAATTCCAAGCATTGGCGCAACCCTTTCTATAATCCTGCCCGTCACAGCACCCGTGTTCCACGCTGCTGTGGTTCCGCTTTGTTCATTTTCTTTTTGCGGCTCATCAATAACAATAATCATCGCATATTGAGGCGCATCCATCGGGAAGACTGAGGCGAAACTGTTGAAGTTATTTTCCTTGGAATATTTCCCATCAATCACTTTTTCTGACGTTCCCGTTTTACCACCAACACGATATCCCTCAACGGAGGCTTTACGACCGGAACCCTCAAGCGCGTTCAGACGCAACAAATACCGAATTTGATCGCTCGTACGCCCACTTATCACTTTCGTGCTGTTGGCCAATGCAGCAATTCGATCACGCGGCAAAAGCGTTGGCGTTATCAAATCACCACCATTCACCAGCGCCGAATAGGCGGTTAAAAGCTGCAATGGCGTCACAGACAATCCCTGCCCAAATGAAGCCGTAGCAGCGCGCACGTCTGAGAACTTCTTGGCAATTTGGCTTTTCGTTCTCTCCGGCAGTTCAATCACGGGTTGGCCATCCAAACCCACCTTCGTCAGGAAGTCGCGGAAACGGTCTTTGCCCAGTGCTTGCATAATTTTGATCGCACCAATATTCGAAGAATATCTAATCACTTCGGGCAGGCTCAATACCCGGTTTTCGCCATGGAAATCGCCAATTTTAAATCGTCCAAATTGCAATGGTTTCGTGGCATCAAAACTATCGGTAATCTGCACCAAACCAGAATCCAACGCGGCCGCCGCCGTAATTGGTTTAAACGTCGAGCCCAATTCAAACTTGCCCGCTGTGATTCGATTAAACCGCCCCTTTGCAAGCGCGCCAGCGGGTTCATTGGGGTCAAAGTCTGGCAAGGAAACCATGGCGATGATCTCGCCGGTTCTCACATCCATCATCACGCCCGCCGCAGCGATCGCTTGATAACGCTCAAGCGAATCTTTCAACTCACGGAACATCGCGTATTGGACGCGCAAATCAATTGATAATTCAACTGGTTGCAGCGGTCGATCACGTGCAAAGCCCAAATCTTGCAGCAATGCAACCTCACGTTGATCAAGAAACCGTTCCATGCCAGCAATACCGACATTGTCAACACTCACTGCGCCCAAAATATGCGCAGCCACGTTGCCACCGGGATAGAACCGACGTGATTCAGAAACAAAATCAATGCCCGGTATGCCCAACCGCAAAATGCGTTCTTTTTGTTGCGGCGTGAGTTCACGTTTCAGCCAAACAAAGCCCTCGTTACCATCAAGACGATTGCGTAGCCACTTTTTGTCCATATCTGGGAACTCAAGCGCTAGTGCTTCGACGGCTTCATCAACATCAACAATGCGCCGTGGTTCGGCAAAAAGAGATGGCACTTGAATATCAATCGCAAGCGGACTGCCGTTTCGATCCGTCAGCGCCGGACGTGTCGCGGTAAGCGCCGGGCGTGCCTGCCCTAAGGTCACCTCATCAACCTCACCTATGCCCAACATGACCAACCGCCCAGCCACAATCGCAAAGACCACCATGACCAGCGCAATCGTAAGCCGAATGCGGCTCTTCGTCATATGGCCACGCGATTTGCGTGCGCCATCAATAGCAATCGAAGAGCCACCTGCATGCATGACATCACTCATTGGCCGACAACCCTTCAACATTACTTGGATCAACACCAGCGCCCAATGACATCAAAAGCGCGTCCAAGCCTTCAGCATCAGGGGCTTTGAGGCGCATGGGAATGGATTCAATCGATCCATACTGCGCGACATTGAGTGGACCAATTCCCAACACCTCTGCATGCCGCTCCACAATCGCTTGTAGTCGGCTAGGCTGGTTTAGATACGCCCACTCCGCGTCTAGCGCGCTCAAAACCTGCTTCTGGCTAGAGATTTCGCTTCGCAATTCGATCACTTGGGATTGAACTTCTTCAGTTCGATATTTTTGGCCATAGACCAGAATTAGGGCCAAAAAACTGGCACAAAAGAGAATGAAATTGACAGCACGCATCAGGACATAAACTCCCGACGTGCATACCCAGGAACACCTAAGCCTTCTATACTCAATGTGCGTGCAGGTTCATCGTTGCGGACGGCAAATCGCAAAGTGGCAGAGCGGGCGCGTGGGTTCTGGTCCAATTCGGCCCTACTCGCCCGAATTGGCTTTGAAATATTTGCCCACGGTGACAAATCCTTCACCTGCATTGGCGCGTGACGTGAACCTTTTTCTTGCGGTTTAAAAAAGCGTTTCACAATCCGGTCTTCAACAGAATGAAAACTAACGACCGCTAAAACGCCACCTTCGGTCAATATTTCTTCGGCCGCGAACAGTCCGCGCACCAGCTGACCATATTCAGCATTCACAGCTATGCGTAACGCTTGAAAACTTTTGGTTGCCGGGTGCGAACCACCGGGTTTTCGACCCAGTTTTTCTGCGATCAACTCTGCCAGCTCAGTTGTAGTTTGAAATGGTTTGTCGGCCCGCCGTTCAACAATGGCATGCGCGATATGTCGCGCCCGTCGTTCCTCGCCAAGTTCAAACAAAATGTCCGAAATCTCGCGCTCGTCTCTCTCATTCACAAGATCAGCTGCGCTCTCACCGTGCTGTTCCATGCGCATATCAAGCGGCCCGTCACGCATAAAGGAGAAGCCACGCTCCCCCTCGTCTAGCTGCATGGAACTCACGCCAATATCAAGAACAATTGCATCCGCAGGCGCAAAATCATTTTCTGTTGCCAATTGTTCCAAGTCCGCAAAACGCCCCTGAACAAACTTAAATGCGTCGCCATAGTCATCGCTAAGGGTTTGCGCAAACGGCAGCACATTGGGGTCACGGTCAATTCCCGTAACGCGGGCACCAGCTTGCAAAAACGCGCGAGAATAGCCGCCCGCGCCGAATGTTCCATCGACCACGTGACGTGCCTGCAATGGAGAAATTGAGCGAACAACTTCATCCAAAAGAACTGAAATGTGGGGTGATTCTTGCGCCAAACAAATCTACGCCGCGTGCACGAACACGTTGGGCTGTACTCCCTCTGCGCCCAACACACGGGCGGTGCTACTCAAAAACCATTCTTTAACTTAAGAACAATTCTGAACCGCATTTTCTATGATGAGGCTTAATTTTGTGTTGCTTTTGAAGTAATTGAGTAAGAAAAGCCAGTTGGTCTATAAGCCGGATTTTGTAAGGCATAGCAAAGCTATACGCGGCAACCATTCATCTAGGACATTTGTTACCAAATGTCTCATGCAACCTACCCGGATGACTAGCTTGGAAACAGGCCGGTCTTGCGACCGCGTCATCCCTATTTGGTTTTGCTCCCGGTGGGGTTTACCTTGCCAACACCATTACTGGCCCTGCGGTGCGCTCTTACCGCACCCTTTCACCCTTACCATGCTACGCATGGCGGTTTGCTTTCTGTGGCACTTTCCCTAGGGTCGCCCCCGCCGGGCATTACCCGGCACCGTTTTTCCGTGGAGTCCGGACTTTCCTCTCCAGCTTGCGCTGCAGCGGTTGCCCGACCAACTGGCAACTGTGACATATTGTGTAGTGGGCAAAACGTCAAGCGATTGAACGGTTTGATTAGGGTCTGGACTCAATTGAGAAAAGGTCTGGATTGGGTGCAAAATAGATTGATTTGAGGAGAGAACCGAAAGCGATTTTCATATCGGTGAGGCTTTTCGACGCTGAAGCAGCCTGTTTTACACATAACCCGAAAGGCAGCGTTCAATTGAGTTCAGACCCTAGGCTTGTCGGCCGTCCAATATCGCATCATAAGCTGAGTTAATTACCGCCATCTTTTTGGATGTGACCAGGACCAGGTCTTCCGGCACCCCTTTAGCAATAAGCCGATCTGGATGATGTTCGCTGACCAATTTCCGATAAACAAGCTTCAACTCCTTGTCGGAAATCGTCGGATCTACGCCCAGAATAAAATATGGATCCGTGTCGGACAAAACCACATGCCGCGCGGCCAATCGGTCAAATTCCTCATCGGTAAGCCCAAAAATTTCACCCACAACCTGCAAATATCTCAGCTCATCCTCATGAACAAGGCCATCTGCTTCTGCAATGTGAAACAAACCATCAAGCACATGCTCCAATGCGTCACGGTCTTCATGAAACAGGCGTTCGATGCGCTTGGCATAAGACTCAAACCCTGCAACATCCTGCTGTGCCAAATCAAATATGCGTTCAACCTGATTTTCAGCACCTACGGGAATTTGCACATTCTGGCGAAAGGCACGAATCTCGTCTGCGGTCACAACACCATCAGCCGCTGCCATTTTTGCCGAAAGCGCCACAAGCGAAAGCGTAAACGCAGCTTCCTTGCCGCCAAGCAGCCAATTTTCTGGATCGAACAATTGCCCCAAGGAACCGGCAATGCCCGTCCCCTCTGCAAAAGAGCCAATCTTTTCTGAAATGATCTGCCAAACTGACATCTGCACCACCCTCGCCAACCCAGCAAAGCGCTGGATTGGGCTAGATATAGATCAAAAAACCGCACTTTCTAGGGCGAAAGCACAATTTGCGGCACTTTATGCAGGCCTGCGCCCCAAAAGTCGCGCCAATGCAAAGACCAATGACGACCGATTCATGGTGTAAAAGTGAAACTCCGTCACCCCATGATCAACAAGCTCCGTCACTTGCTCGGCGGCAACGGCGGACGCCACCAATGCATGGGTTTCTGGATCATTTTCTAGCCCATCAAATCGATCCACAAGCCAATCGGGAACACTTGTGCCGCACCGCTTTGCAAAATTCGCAACCTGGGTGAAATTGTGGATTGGCTGAATTCCAGCAACAATTGGCGCATGGATGCCTGCATTTCGCGCACGATCAACAAATCGCAAATAGTCGCTATTGTTAAAAAACATCTGCGTGATCGCGCGGCTCGCCCCCGCATCTATCTTGCGCTTGAGGTTTTCAATGTCAGAATGCCAATCTGGGCTCTGGGGGTGCATTTCAGGATAACACGCCACCGAAATATCAAAATCGCCAATTTCGCGAATACCCGCAACCAGTTCGGCAGCATTCTTGTAGCCGCGCGGATGTGGCTGGAAGGGCTGACCAACACCTTCAGTTGGGTCACCACGTAAGGCAACAATGCGCGAAATGCCGGCTTCTTGATAACCGCGTATAACGTCACCAACGTCTTCCTTGGACGCCCCCACACATGTCAAATGTGCAGCAGCATTGACGCCAGTATCTTTTTCAATGCGAGAGACAATCTTTGTCGTCCGGTCGCGCGTCGTGCCGCCAGCACCATAAGTCACGGACACAAAGCGCGGGTTCATCGGCGCTAGCTTGTCCATTGCAACCCAAAACCGTTCTTCCATTTTGTCGGTTTTGGGTGGAAAAAATTCAAACGACAATTGTAGCCGCTCAAGCTCGTAGTCAGGTTGCCGCGACAAACGCTGTGGTTGGCTGAATATTGGTGTGTCACTCATGCTTTGTTCCGGTCCGCTTTAGGATTGCTCTGTCAAATGCCAAATACAAACGGTCAGACCGCCACCTGGCTTGTTATGGGGAATTTCTCTTGAATCAGTGACGTGCAGTCCGGCCGCATTTGCCCATGCATGCATTTGCTCATGGGACAGTCCAAGCCGTTTGTGCGCTTGCTCTTCACGCAAAAATTCAAGTTTGTGGGGCATGAAATCGACAACAACTATTTTCCCACCTGGTTTGAGCGTCTGCCGCGCACTATCCAGCGCTTGGCCAGGATCGACAAAGTGATGTAAAACTTGATGCAACATCGCCAATTCCGCGCTCGCCCGATATTCATCCAATTGGGCAATGTCACCCAACCGAACAAAAACGCTCTTTTGGCCCGAACGCTCAAATTTTGAACGTGCCACCGAAATCATTTCACGGCTCGAGTCAATGCCAACGCCTTTCTTGAAATGTCCATCGAGCAGCTCCAGCATTCGACCAGTGCCCGTACCAAGGTCGATAAACAGATTCACCTCAACACCGTCCATCATTTCAACAATGGCGTCTTCAACCGCAGATTCTGGAGCATGCAAAGACCGAACGCGATCCCAGTCCATTGCAACTTTGGAAAAATATGAGGCTGCGCGGGCCTGGTGATCGCGCTGCACCGCATCAAGCCGCATCACATCGGCTTGAAGAACTGGATCGCTTGTATCAAGTTGCTCGAGTAAATGTTGTACCAATGTTGCTGCGCTCGCTTCATCTGACAATCGAAAAAATGCCCACGCCCCCTCCGCATGCCGCGTGACAAGTCCCGATTCAGTCAATAAACGCAGGTGACGCGATACGCGGGGCTGACTTTGATCGAGAATTTCGGTAAGGTCCTTCACAGAAAGCTCACCTACCGAGAGCAACGATAGTAGCCGTAGCCGGGTTATTTCACCCGCGGCACGCAAGATATCAACAAACTCTCTAAGTTCAGCCACTTTCAGCCCCAAATCACAACAACAAGATATAAAGCTATCTTTATATCCAAAGTACAGAATTTAGCAACGAAATAGGTTAAAGCACTTACACCGTTCACAAGACGACCTGGTATTAAAAAACCGCAATTAAATCAAAGATTAAATAAGAGTCGTAAAAAAGATGACAAAACAAGGTCACGCCACGGTGGAGGCAAGAGATGCTGAAAAACTTCAGCTTTGCTCCATCCTCAACGCACTTTCAGATCCTGTTCGGATTTCGATTGTTGAGCAACTTTCATCACACGGAGAGCTTTCGGTTGGCACCCTAAGTGAACCATATGCAATCACAGCGCCAGCGATTTCAAGACATTTGCGTGTTCTGGAGGCAGCTGGACTGATTGAGCGGCGCATAGATCGCCAATGGCGCATCTGTTCGTTGAACAAAGACGCGCTATCGCGAGTTGCAAATTGGTTGGAAGTCAACGGATAGACTAGGGTCTGGACTCAATTGAGAAAAGGTCTGGATTGGGTGCAAAATAGACTGATTTGAGGAGAGAAACGAAAGCGATTTTCATATCGGTGAGGCTTTTCGACGCTGAAGCAGCCTGTTTTGCATCCAACCCAACCCGAAAGGCAGCATTCAATTTTGCCAGTTTGTCGTTGAAATATCCTC
>NZ_JBLIAI010000038.1:0-25856 GCF_047634455.1 Maritalea sp. | reverse complement strand
AAGTGATGCAGCGCTTTTTAAGACGACTCGACGCACAATTGCGTAAGCTTGAAGAAATGACTGAAACTGCTCGCAACGATCTAAACACCGCTGGTCAGCGGCTCTCAAACTCAAGCTATTTTGACTACCTCGTCGAGGTGTTTTCTGGCGTCTATTTGCAGTACATGCCAGCCAGTTCAGTCGGTCTGAACAAACGATACCCTGAAAACAGCCCTTATATGCAGTTTATCAGAAAGTCGGCAAAACCATTGATTGGTCATGAGCACGGATTGGTCGAACAGATGAAAAACTATCGAGACAAACTCAAGTCCTAAATGGGTCAAAAACCTCCTACAATCTTTGAGAAACTAACCACCCACGACCAGTTTAATTCATGCTGTACTGTCTCCCAGATATTCGTTTCAGGAGACACCAATGACAAACGTTCAAGCTCATGACGGTCCGATTTTCCTCAATCGCAACGATCTCAAAGATTTAGGAATTACGGTATCAAATAGCACCTTGCACAGATGGGAACGTACAGGACGTTTTCCTCGAAGGTCACGTCTAGGTGGAACCACCGTCGTCTGGCCGCGTGCCCTTGTTCTCGAATGGTGCAAAGAACGCATCAACGAACGAGACAAATTCACTTACGCCGACTTTTAACCGGGGTAACTCAGCCCCTTCAACTTTCACAGCTAATATAGAAAGAACAATCATGGGAAAATCCGTGAACGGACAGGTGTGTCCAAAAACACAAAATGGGTATCAAAGGCATTCTGAAAGCCAAAATTTTGGTACTCGCGTATCAAGCCACGAACTGTGGGATCAACTCACGCCAGACGGGCCAGTAATGCCTGGTGCTTGGTCTGATGAGGTTGTCATATTTCTCAATCAGTTTGCGAAGTCTAACTTCGCGGATGGCGTAAATGTTAAAGCCGTCAGCAAAAACCAGAAAAAGCAAATTGATCGCCAAATCCGGCCAAAGAAATATGTCGCGGCAGAGGAAACAATTCTCTCCCTACGTCCGGACAAAAACAATCTCACTTTCCACCCTATACCGACAATAGATGGTGAAAATGTAGACCAAGTCACAATGGGTTGGGCAACCATTGTAAACGCCCATCCGTTTACGCTTTATCCAGAGCCAGTCATTTACTGGCAAATGGGCAGGTTTCATTGGCAGGGACTTGTGCCTTGGCATGAAGCAATTTCGATTGAAGAGTCTTGCCAACGAATAGAGTACTTGGCTGAAAGCATCGACGGTGCTGGGATTTACTCCACGCCTGAAGACTTGCTCTACCTACCGGGTTCTTTGATCCATCATCCAAAACAAAAGTCGAGAACGGCGACTGTTTTGTACGATGCATTCACGGCAACGCAGTTCGACGACCCGCACGTGTATCGTTGCAATTATTGAGTCTTGTTTGGGGCGCCAACTCGGCGTCCCATTCTTTTCCTACTACATTGACATACCGGAGAACAACGATGTCGAACTTGATTCGTATCGATGGGGGCTTGTTGTCTTCATCCAAAACAAATTCTGCACTGGCGTGGATAGACCGCGGTGCTAAGGTACTCGCCCTTCACGGCATAAATTCACGCGGAAAATGTGACTGTGGCAAAGTTGATTGTCCTTCGCCCGGCAAACATCCCATCAGTTCTGAGTTTCCCAATGGGCAACACAGCGCAACAACTAGCAAAGTCAAAACTTCGCGGGTGTTGAAAAGGCATCCCAATGCCAATTTGGGTGTCGTGCTGCCGGAAGACACGGTTGTGCTAGATGTGGATGGGCCTGAGGGCTTGGCAACCTACGAACGACTCAATCTGCCCAAAACTGCAACTGTTCAAACTGGCCGAGGTGCACATCATTACTTTCGAACAGATACGCCGTTGCCAAAAAAGAAGATCAAATTGAATGGGATCGACATTAAGGATAGTGAAAGTGGCTATATTGTTGTGCCGCCCGGCCAACACAAAAATGGCAATTCCTACAAATGGAAAAGTCGCTTAAAGCACAATCTCATTGTTGCAGATTTGCCGAGAAACTTTGTCGATCAAATATCCCAAAAACCTTCGACGAAAACCGTCAACTTCGACCAAGCTGCAAAAGTCACTAAGGGTGGTCGCAACAATGCGCTTGCAAGCTACGCTGGTTACTTTCGCCACAAAGCATTGAGCGCTGAAGCTATCGATAACGTCCTATCAGCATTAAATGACACGATTTGCAGCCCACCTTTAAATGACCAAGAGGTAAGTCGAATTGCGCATAGCATTGGCAATTATGATCATGGTGAGGATGAAGACGCATTTGGAAACCTTGCTGACGTTGAAGAGGCCAAAGTCGAATTCCTTGCATACCCATACATCGTAAAAGGCGCGACAACGGTGCTTGACGGCAATATGGGACAAGGCAAGTCTACTTTTACTGCGGCTCTAGCCGCGTCAGTCACAACAGGAATTGTTCCGCCGTTTCTTGATGAAATCGAGCAGGGCAATGTCTTGTTCCTATCAGCTGAAGATGACGCCGCTAGGGTGCTGAAACCAAGACTGATTGAAAACGGCGCTGATGTCACAAGGGTCAGGTATCAGGAAAAAGTGTTTTCGCTAGATGCTGAGGGCATGCTGAGATTACGCCGTGAAATCGAAGCCCATAGGCCTGCTTTGGTGGTGATTGATCCCATCATTGCCTACATGGACGCTGGTGTTGATGGCAACAAAGCAAACGACACCATGCGGTTTATGGTCGAGTTAGACCTAATTGCACGAGAATACGATGTTTCAATTTTGATCGTACGACACTTGCGCAAAGCAAAGGCAGAAAACGCAATGCACCAAGGTATTGGATCAATTGCCATCTCGGCACGTGTTCGTTCAGGACTAATGTTGGGCGTTCACCCAGAGGACTCTGAAATGCGTGTAATTGCCCATTCCAAAGCAAACTATTCTGAAAAAGGGCCAACAATCGTATTTGAGATGAAAAGTAATGGGAAAGACCGACCGCCAATTGTTGAGTGGCATGACGTTGATCCAAACATCAATGAAGATGATGTCTTGATGAAACCGCCAAGTACCATCGGCAGACCAAGTGAAGAACGAGATTTTGCCAAACAGTTCTTGCGCGACGTGCTTTCAAACGGACCAGTGGAAAAAGTTAAGCTCGATAGCATGGCATCTACCCGTTCGATAACACCCGAAACAATGCGGCGTGCTGCAGACGATATGAACATCGTCAAAAAGCGCGGTAAAGGTGGAAAATCGTTTTGGTCGCTTCCCTAATAATCGTCACACAAACTCTAGCGCTCATCAGTTTTGGTGGGCGTTTTTCGATTCACTTGTTCAAAATGATTGTACGTATGTGAGTTGTGAACAAGTGGATTATGTTCAGTAATCCTTCAACCGTTATTGGGTTACGAACCGTTGTTTATCAATCGAGACTCTCAAAAATACATACATACGGCCATTTTGAACAACTCAAACGGCCGAGCGCTCAAAACCTTGGAAATGCAAATGACCACTTGAACGCAAATATGGGCGTCCGTCCTAAAAAAAGCCCCTCCCCCTACACCTATGATTTGATCGCTGGACCGACACGCTGATATTTGATCACACTGTCAGACCCACCTACATTTGAATTTACCCAATCCAATCAATGTCTCCATCCACACCATCACCTGTGGCTACCCTTGCTGGGTGGCAAATGGGTAAGATAGTGGGTGATTAGGCGCTCTATTTGATGGTTTTGGCATTGGCATGCTGATGAGTGTGTAATTCATGCTGACTATGCGCAGAAAATTGACCCACGAGCACTAATGCGAATTTTGGTGCGATCACCACTCACATTTTTAGCTGAATGGCACCACTGGCTCATTGTAACGCTGCCGCGCGGGCGAATGGCCGTATAGGGCTTGGCTTGGTTACAGACGCTTCTTTAGCTCACGCCTGATCCTGCGCCACTTGCCCTGCTCGAATGTGTCAGTGTCCTGCTGTGCCCAATCTTCACGCGCTATCGCAGCATCCAGCGCTTTGTCGCCATGTTGTAGGATCAGGTCTTCAATGATCAGGTCGATTGTTTCTTGTGGCAAAAGGTACGGCGCGACGAAGAACGCATGCAGTTCGAACAGCGCAACGGCTGCGATCAATATCAGGAAGGTGAGAAGCAAGGTGATAATGTTGTCCATGGCAATAACTCAAAAAACAACTTTACAATAACCTGAAATGGGATAATTCCAAAATCGGATTATTTGTCGCACACAACGACAGGAATATGTGTGCCCAGATCAATTCACTCTGACCAATACAAACGGCTGACCACCATGCTGCTCGCCACGCGCAAGAGTGCTGGGCTGACACAGCAAGATGTTGCTGACAGATTAGGTAAGCCACAGTCGTATGTTGCAAAGATCGAAGGCAACGAGCGCAGAATTGACTTGGTCGAGTTTGTAGCGCTAGCCAACGCACTTGGCATTGAGCCCAACACAATGTTTGCCAACGCGCTTTCAGCAATCTCCAAATCCAAATAGAGATTGTCCCTGACAAGGCGAGATGGAACGTTTTATCGATTGATCGTCAAAACATGGAGACGATCATGACTGAAATCATCACACTCAAGCAAATCTGCGAAGAACTGAAAATCGACCCACGCGAAGCACGTGAGAAATTGCGCACAGCAGCACGCGACAAAAAGAAATTTCCAGCGCTGGCTGCACACAAGCCACGCACACCTTGGCAATGGGTGAAGGCGGCCGATGGGGAGAAGGAAGCGCGTACGGCCGTGACGCTGAAAACCTAGCCCGCAATCCCCACTTGCAACTTCCCCGATTGCAAGACATGTTACGGCATGTAATGATTTCATACTTATCGAATAATAGTGGTGACCATTGTCTAGTTTTGCCCTGCATCAGATTTACACACCATCCAGCGCTTCAAGCAAAGTAGATATCGTGTTTGTACATGGACTGGGTGGAGACTTTAATGAGACTTGGGAAACGAATTCCAACGACCAATCACAAAACTGTTGGCCCCTGTGGCTAGCAAAAAAATTCCCCGGAGCATCAATCTCGTTTCTTCAATATCCCACCAGCAAGCTTAGCTCTATGTTTGGGGGGACGGACATGTCGCTCCTTACTGCCGCTGCAGGCGTAGCGGATCTTCTGAGGGCCGACAAATTGGGAATCAGACCATTAATTTTTGTCACCCATAGCTTGGGAGGGATAATTGCGAAGGCCGTTTTGAGGATTTGCGAAAGCTCATCCGAAAAATCGCTTGAGGCGCTATTTAGTAACTGCAAAGGGGTCGTCTTCTTTGGAACCCCTCACACTGGTTCAACTTATTCAACGGTGTTCAATAAAGTACCAAGCCTGCCTTCGTTGCAGGCTCAAGGTCTGGCGCAATCTAACGCCGTACTGATGGAGATTTACAATTGGTATCGAAATACAACACAGGATGGCTCCATTCGCTCAAAGGCATTTTATGAGACTCTACCGATGGGCCCTGAAGTGGTCGTAGATGCAGGCTCAGCAAATCCGGGCGTCCCCCGATGTGACCCTAGCCCGATTGAGGCGAACCACGTAAATATGTGCAAGTTTGGCGATGAATTTCACCCAGCATACAAAAGCGTGGTTACATTCCTGGAGGAGGTTTTCAGTGACGGTAAAATTGATACGGGAGATAGCAGCTCAATTGACGATCTTGAGTACTATCTTTCGAATGTCGTGGATGATCGAAAAACACTAGAACAAAAACTCCATGAAGGTGGGAGACAAGCTGAGCTGAGATATGCTGAGCGTGAAAAAGAGAGAATTGCAAAAACAATTCAGCGCGAAGCTCTTTCTCCATCTGCGCGCAAAGAGTACCGCAATTTTTTGGGTGAAGTGCTGACTCGTTTTCGCCTTCATGTTGGGCCACTAATACGGTCGGGCGAGAGTCAAACTATCGTGAACAAAGCAATAGACGAACACGTAATCACACCGTTGACCTCAAATGGAGCAAATCATCAGCTCGGCAATTACGCAGACATTCACAGCGCGATCTATTATCTAACAGGGAACTGTCATTTAGATTGGCTGAAGCACGATGTTTAGGATTTGGCACCCACTTCGCGACGCGCATCACTGCACCTATAGAGTGATCGCCTTGCTTGTACTTGCGCCTGAGGGGCGAATGTCACTTCCGCGCCTATCTATATTGGACACTTTCCTTCTTTTTCCGCAGTATCTTCATAAGATCAGCTATGCAGGGATGGGGGAGATTAGGGTTGAACTGAGACAGTTGGATGTACCATCAGCGGCAGAAAGCTACGTCAACTTGCCAGACATTCGAAGTGTCTACCGGGAACTCCAAACTTTTCAAAAAGCAGCGTTTAGGCAGCTCGTGGCCAAGGGGCTAATCAGTAGAGACGAGTACACAAACGGCTCGGCGCAACTAAATGGCCCTGCAATTCCAGCACGTCTTTTCACTGATCTCAACAGCTTTTGCAGCGAAAATCGCGACCTATTGGAATTCCTGGTACATCGCATTGGCGCCCTGCAATTGGACGGCGCGAATGGGATTTATAGACGTGCAAACCTAGAGCTGGGGGGACGTTTTAGATAATGGCCCCAACACTGAAATTGAATCGCCTTGTTGTAACAAAGAGCGGTCAACGAGCCTATGACCAGAAGTTCCACGCGGGCCTGAATATCATCCACGGCACCAATGGTTCAGGAAAATCGTCGATACTTGATTTTATATTTTTCGCGCTCGGGGGCAATCTCACCAGCTGGAAAGAATATGCAAAACTGTGCGACACTGTATTCGCAGAAATTGTGGCAAGCGGCACTACTCTTACACTTCGACGCGATGTGTCGGACGAAAATAATCGACCGATGTTGGTCTATTTTGGCGACTTTGAAGAGGCCTCTTCTCATGCGATCGACGGCTGGCAGAGGTTTGCCTATTCACGATCTCCAAACGGAAAGAGCTTTAGTCAGGTGCTATTTGCGGCGCTCGGCATCCCTGAAATTCCCGGCGATGAAGGTGCAAATATCACGATGCACCAAACTTTGCGCTTAATGTATGCTGATCAAACGACTCCCTTTCAGCGTATTTTTCGTAGCGAGAATTTTGACCCCAGAGATACCCGCGAAGCGGTTGCGGAGCTGCTAGGAGGCATCGGCAACAATCAACTCTATTCCAAACGCCTGCAATTACGTGAGTTAAAGAGCGAAGAAGCTGAAATAACCAGTAAACTGACACAGCTCCTTCGGGCAACAAGCAGCCTCGGAGAGAATTTCGCAGGTGGCATTTTTGAAAGTGAGTTGGAAACAATCGCCACTGAGCGGAGAAAGCTCTACGCAGAAATTGATGAGATTTATTCTTCTGATCGGGATAGCTCTTCCAACGCGAAAGACGCTGAGGGAAAGCGGCGAGAACTGCACAAGGCTCTTTCAAAAACTAGAACCCAACTAATCACGGGTGAGCAGAAAGAGAAATCACTTGAGTTCGAAATAAAAGATAGTTCTCGTTTCATTACGCACCTTAAGGGTTTGCTCGCTGACTTTGATCGAGCCGCCCTCACCTATATTTCAATCGGCGACGTGCGCTTTGAGTATTGCCCGTCATGCTTTTCCGAGATTGGCGCTGCAGAAGAGGAGCATTGTCACCTATGTGGCGCTGAAATTCCAGCAGAAGAAAAAGCGGCGAAAGTACTCGCGCTGCGCTTGGACATAGAGGGCCAGATTCGAGAGAGTCAACGCATCCAAACTGATCGGGAAGCGGAAATTGCCGAACTCAAAACTGAAATGGCAATCATAAAACGCAGTATGACAAAACAGATGCGCCAATTTGACGAAGTAAGCCATGCATCGGTAGATGGAAGTATGGCATTGATCTCCGAGAAAAGTCGGCAGATTGGCAAGTTTGACTCCCGCATAGAAGAACTGGAGCGTTACAAGGATATACGTGACCAAATTACAAAACTTAGCGATGCCAAGGCTAGTGCGCAAAAGAAAATATCCAAACTAAACGACAAAATTGTGGCTCTGGAAGTCGCGAAATCCAAACGGCAAAAGTTTGTAAAAACCAACATTGCAAATATGACAAAGAAATTGCTCGAAAAAGATCTCCAGGAGCACAAAGATTTTAAGCATCTGGATAAATTCGACTATAGTTTTGAAGATGACTGGTTCGCAATAAATGGTGACCCCAATATAACAACAAGTGCGAGCGGCATGGTTGTTGTGAAAAACAGTTTGTTTGTAGGAATGCTTCTCGCCTCTCTACATGATCCCAGTATGATGTATCCGCGCTTTTTGTTGCTAGATAATGTGGAAGACAAGGGTATGGTGGGCGAAAGAGTTCGCAATTTTCAAGCCATCATCGCTGAGTTACTTTCTCACGAGGAAGGCGAGCAGCAGGTGATCTTGACGACTTCCACTCTTAATCCAGAACTTAACACGCCTAAGTATATAGTTGGGCGCTATTACACAGCTACGCAGGGAACACTGGACATTTTGCCTCGAAAAGCTTGACCCGCTCTAAAAAATCTCGTCGCGCACCACTCTGTCGCATTCAGACTCACGCCAGGTGCAACCCAAACGCGACCCAAGGCAATCCACGCGCAAACACTCACAAGCGTTCTCGCACCTAACAAACTGCAATGTATAAGAAAATTTGGTAGCGGGAGAGGGACTTGAACCCCCGACACGCGGATTATGATTCCGCTGCTCTAACCAGCTGAGCTACCCCGCCACAATCTCGCATTCCGATGAAACGGAAGCGAAATGAACCGTATTGCCCATTTGGGCCGAACCGTTCGAGCGCGATATAATGCGGGCAGACAATTCTTGTCAAGCAAAACCACCAAAGAGTTCTCGACTTCCCACCATCGGGGACAAGATTATCAAAATTTCAGGAAGTGGTGATCTTTTTCTAGCCGCAAAATCGTGTATCATGTCGTTTAACTTTTGGCGGCATTGGATCATTATTATGAAAAAACCTATTCTTATTGCAGCAGCAGCCGTATTGGCGCTTGGCGGCTGTAGCCCGACCTGGCTCAACAATGATGCTGGCAATTTGCGCAACTCTGTAAAGGGGGGCGCTGCGGGGGCAGCAGCGGGGGCATTTGCAGGCTTGGTTTACGCAACTGTTGCCAATAAAGATGTGCGTACCGCAGCACTCGTTGGCGCCGGAATTGGTGCGCTTACTGGCACCGGCGTTGGCATATATATGGACAAACAGGAGGAAGAACTCCGTGCGGGCCTATCAGATTCTGGCGTGACCGTTACCCGAAATGGCAATGACATCATCCTCAATATGCCGTCAAACATCACCTTTGGCGTCGATCAGGACAAAGTGCAACCACAGTTCCACGACGTACTCACTTCAGTTGCAACTATATTGCAGCGCTACCCAAAAACTTTGGTTGATGTATATGGGCACACAGATTCATCGGGTTCGGATCAGTATAATATGGATTTGTCGAACCGCCGTGCGATGTCGGTAGCCAATTACGTATCCAATATCGGTGTTGATCCGCGTCGTATCTATGTAACGGGCTATGGCGAGAGCCAGCCGATTGCGACCAATTCAACCGAAGCGGGCAAAGCGGCCAACCGTCGTGTGGAAATAAAAATCACACCACTGACCTAATTGGTAAGATTAAAATGAATTTGCCGCCGCAGGTGCTTTCTGTGGCGGCTTTTTGTTCATTCAGGTCTATAGTTGCGCTTTACCGCTTGCCCAGCTTTCCACGTCCGAAGATGTCATCTGCCCAACATTGTCCAGCTTGTCTTTGCGAATTTTAACCGTCAAACCGTTTTTGATGTCGCGCAACAGCTCCATACCGCCAAAGACCAGCGCACTGTATAACTGGATTGCATTCGCACCAGCCGCGAATTTGGCAATCGCAGATTGGGCTGAGTGAATGCCCCCAACCCCAATAATTGGCATATCCGTGCCAACCCGCATGCGCATTTGCGCCAACCGCATGGTTGAGAAATTGAAAAGCGGCTTTCCGCTCAATCCGCCCTTTTCATCAGCATGGACGCAATTTGCAACCTGATCACGCGACAATGTTGTGTTGGAAATGATCAATCCATCTAAATCGACCTGCTTGATCACGCCAACAATTTCGTCCATCTCGATTTCAGTGAGATCCGGTGCCAGCTTTAAAAACACTGGCACACGCACCAAGGCTTTTGCCCGCGCGTTGAGCGCCTCTCCCAACAGCCGTTTCAACGCTTCACCAGATTGTAGATCGCGCAGCCCGGGTGTGTTGGGCGACGATATATTGATGGTGAGATAATCAGCAATCGATGCGAACCGGGTTACACCTTCAACATAATCCGCCACAAAATCGGCGCTATCCTTGTTGGCCCCCACATTTATGCCAATGGTCACCCCAGCTTGTTTGTTGCGTGTTAGGCGCTCATATACGGCCAGATGACCCTCATTGTTGAACCCCATCCGGTTGATGACGCCCTGCTTCTCAGGCAAGCGAAACAATCGTGGTTTTGGATTGCCGTCTTGCGGACGTGGCGTCAAAGTACCAACTTCACAAAACCCAAACCCGATATCGGACAGTTGATTTGCAACCTCGCCATTTTTGTCAAATCCCGCTGCCATGCCGATAGGATTTTTAAGGGTTAAACCTGCAATCTCAGTTTCAAAGAATTTGGGGTCGCTGGTTTCCTGAGGCGCAACGGCTCCAAATTTGATCGCATTGATTGTCAGCCGATGCGCCGTTTCCGGATCAAGCTTTAGCAGGCCGTCGCGGCTAAGATTTTGTATGGACGGCTGGCTCAAAAACTTAGCGAATTTTGCGATCATTCTTATATTTCCTTAGGCAAAATGAAGGCGCCTTGATCATCAATTTGTAATTCATGCTCACCCACAATCGCAGCGAGCGCAAGATCAGCATACAGATGGGGGAACAATGCACCGCCCCGTGATTGTTCCCATTTCAATGCGGTTTGCAATGTGTCGCAGTCAATGGTGAGCATCACCAAACCACTTTGACCGGCAAAATGTTTCTGCAGCGTTTCAGCAAGCTGATCAGCGGTTGAAAAATGTATAAAGCCATCAGTAATATCAATTGGGACACCGGTAAAAACACCAGCAGCTTGAGCATTCACCCAATGCTCGCCCGAACAAATTTTGTAAATTTTCATATTTGACCATTTTGAGCTGCAATTTCACCCTCGGCTTTAGGGATAAACGGGCATTTAGGCAAGGAAAAGCACCAATATTCACATTCACACTTTACTTTTGGATTAAGGAAAGTTAACAAGTCTATAGGATTTTTATCCTTTTGACAGAAACTATTCCTGTTATGCTCATGGAAAAGAAATGATCACCCACCGCGCTATATGGTCAGCAATTGACTCGCTTGCACAGCGAAAGGGCCTCTCTGTGTCCGGGCTTGCACGCATGGCGGGACTTGACCCGACAGCGTTCAATCCTTCAAAACGGGTTTCAAAAGATGGGCGCGAACGGTGGCCCTCGACCGAAAGCATTGCCAAAATGCTAGGGTCAGCTGGTGAAAGCATGGACAACTTTTTATCTGGTGGTGGCATATTTGAACAAACGGACCCACACCAGGCTGCCGTGCCATTACTTGGCTTTGCTCAGGCCGGCGCTGGCGGCTTTTTCGATAGCGGTGGCTTTCCGGCGGGTCAAGGTTGGGACGAAGTAACCATTCCTGTCGGCCCCAATTCCAACACCTACGCGCTCGAAGTAAGCGGCGAAAGCATGTTGCCGCTCTATCGCGATGGTGACGTCATTATCGTGTCACCCGCCGAACAAATCAGACGCGGCGACCGTGTGGTTTTGCGCACCAATGATGGTGAGGTAATGGCCAAAATCTTGCATCGGCAAACAACGAATGTGGTAGAATTACATTCGCTTAACCCGGATCACCCACCCCGATCCATCCCCACCACCGACGTGGATTGGATCGCGCGCATCCTTTGGGCCAGCCAATAAAGCCCCGCCACAAGGGCGGAGCCAACTGTTCAAAACCAATTGTGCTAAGACAAGGTTTGGCTAAGCCAGCTCGCCAGCCAACGCCTTTTTGATCAAAGTTTTGGTTTCTTCAACACCATAGAGCGCAATAAACGAGCCAAATCGCGGTCCTTGGTCCTGACCCAACAACACCTGATACAAAGCCTTGAACCAATTACGCAACGGATCAAACTCATGCTTTTTGCCAACCTCAAACACCAAAGACTGGATCGCATCGGCATCACTGCTCTCGGCAAAATCATCAAGGCGAGATGCCAGTTCAGCCATTGCCGCCGCTTCTTGTGCTGTTGCTACACGGAACTGTTTTGTTGGCTTCACAAAGTCGGTGAAGTAGCGAATGGCATAACCAACCAAACGGTCTAATTCTGGATGCGTTTTAGGCGTAGCATTTGGTGCATAGCGCGAAATAAAGCCCCAAAGCACATCACTATCTGCAGCGTTCGCAGCCGACACCAAGTTCAATAGCAGCGCAAAGCTAATCGGCAATTCGTGCGCTGGCGGATATTCGCCGTGAATGTGCGTCGCCGGATTCTCCAGCAATTCCGCAGGACTTTGCTTTTCCGCAGCTTTTGAAAAAGCGTAAAACTCATCAACAGCCTTAGGGATCACATCAAAAAAGAGTTTTTTGGCGGTTTTTGGTTTTTGATACATGAACAGCGCCAAGCTTTCAGGTGACGCGTATGTCAACCAATCTTCCATCGAAAGGCCATTGCCCTTTGATTTGGAAATTTTCTGGCCATTTTCATCTAAGAACAACTCGTAGCTCAGGCTCTCCGGTGGGGTGCCACCCATCGCCCGAACAATACGTGATCCCAACTTCACGCTATCAATCAAATCCTTGCCCGACATTTCATAGTCAATGCCAAGCGCGTACCAACGTAGCGCCCAATCCGCTTTCCATTGACACTTCACGGCCCCGCCAGTAACCGGAACCGTTACTTCTTCTTCGGTTTCTGGGTCAATATAGGTCACAGTACCCGCTCCAACGTCGCGCGCAATCATGGGCACTTGCAACACTTTGCCCGTGCGCGGGCACAAGGGTAGAAACGGCGAGTAGGTTTTTTGCCGCTCTTCGCCAAGCGTGGGCAACATAATCTTCATCACGTCATCATAGACCTCGAGCATACGCAACAAAGCCTTATCAAGCACGCCCGATGTGTAATAATCGGTCGAACTGACGAACTCATATTCAAAACCAAAATCATCCAAAAACTTTTGCAACCGCGCATTATTGTGGTGCGCAAAGCTTGGATATTCATCTGAAAATGGGTCTGGCACCTTCGTCAACGGCATGCCGATATACTCAGCCATGCGCTCTTGGTTTGGCACATTGGTCGGCACCTTGCGGAACCCATCCATGTCATCTGAATAACAAATAATCTTTGATGGTATTTTGTCTTCCGTTAACAGACGGAAGGCGGTGCGCACCATCGACGTGCGCGCCACTTCGCCAAAGGTGCCAATATGCGGCAAACCTGAGGGACCGTATCCGGTTTGAAACAAAACTTCATCCTTGGGCGATTTTTCCAGCCGTTTGACGATCTTTTTCGCTTCCTCGAAAGGCCATGCACGCGCGCTAGCGGCGTTTACGAAAAACTCTGCGTCAAATATCGTGGGGGTATTTGCCATTTGGCTGCCCTTTGGTTGGAAAAATCAATTGTGAGATGTTTAAAGGATGGTTGATACATTGAACGTAAAAACCAGCATTTGACGCGATTTCGCATACCTTAGCAACATCGTCAATGGTGCGACCTGCCGTTCGCAACCAAATAGTTCGAGTTGCGCCTTGTATTTGGCTTGGATCGCACCTAGTTTTTGAGCCAACACAGTAAAATGAGTGAGGGCTCACATGTCACTTTCGCCGCAAGAAGCACTAATATACATCATGGTTATGGTATCCGCATCCGACCGTCGCATGTCAGACGAGGAATTGGGCCGCATCGGTTCCGTCGTGCGCAATCTCCCCGTGTTCCGCAACTTGTCCCAAGAAGCCCTACCCTTTATATGCGGACAATGCGCCGATGCACTCGACAACGACAATGGCATGAATGATGTCCTGGATTTAATTGCACAAACGATCCCCGCTAAACTGCGCGACACCGCCTATGCCGTCGCTGTAGAAATTGCAGCTGCCGATTTGGACATTCGGCCTGAAGAAGTTCGAATTTTGGAACTATTGCGCGGGCGTCTCAAAGTCAACAAGCTGACTTCAGCCGCCATTGAACTTGCAGCCCAAGCCCGACACCGTGTGGTATAATAAGACACCTATTTGTGAATCCTAAACCCGCACGATAAAAGCGACCCTTTCACGCCCACATCACAAATTGTTGCAAACCAAATTACTAGCCTAATCGTGCGCGACTCTATATAAGGAAAATCGTATATAGGAGTTTGGTATGGAAGATTTGGGTTTCAGTGAAGGTACGTGGCGGTTTGGCAGCTTCATTGCAATATTCGTCATGATGATAGTTTTGGAAGCACTTTGGCCCAGACGTGAGAGGCGGCATTCCCGCGTTCGCCGATGGTCGACAAATATTGGCATTATGGCCTCAAGCTATCTCACCGTTTCGCTTGTCACACTCATCTTGGCTAACTTGTTGGTGCCGATTACGGCTGTGCTTGCATCCGTCTACGCCAAACAATGGGGCTTTGGACTTTTCAATTGGTTCGATTGGCCAGTCTGGGTTGAATGGTTAGTTGCATTTTTTGTGCTGGATTTCGTCATTTGGGGGCAGCATTGGGCCACCCACAAAATTCCGATATTGTGGCGCTTACATCGGGTACATCATTCAGACCACGATATTGACGCCTCTACCGCCATTCGCTTTCACCCGCTGGAAATCGTGTTTTCGATCATTGTGAAAGCCGCCGCTATTATCGTTTTAGGCGCACCTGCCGTTTTAGTGGTCATTTTCGAAGGGGTCGTAAACGGCACCGCGCTATTCAACCATGCCAACTATAAATTGCCGATTTGGCTAGATCGTATCATACGCCCTATATTGGTCACCCCCGATATGCACCGCATTCATCACTCGGTTGAGGTGGGCGAAACCAACTCAAATTACGGATTTGCATTGAGCGTCTGGGACCGTATTTTTAGCACCTATATTGACCAACCCGCGGCGGGCCACGACGACATGGTGATTGGCCTCAAGGACCATCAGGATGACGGACCGCAAAATTTTGTTTGGACCATTTGGTTTCCCTTTGCACACGACAAAACCTTAATGCGCTCCGCTGGTGACGAGATCAAAAAAACCGATCAATAAAAGCCAACTGCGAACCATTTAAAGTACAATTCGTCTAACTTTCCGCGTTCACCCAAGCGTCGCAACCCGATGTTTATTGCCCGTAAGATGTCACCTTTTGCGGGCAATACCGCAACGGCCAGTCCGCCGCCGAAATATTCAGTGCTAAAATACGGCCCGCCAAAAAAACCACAGCAGTCGTTTTGATTGAGCCAAAACGATGCCCGCATCCCGTCCACGAACCCAAAATCTATCGTGCCCGCTTCAATGCCAGCAAAAACATCCAATTCGCTATCAAAAGAAAGCAGAATCATTTTGGGAAAGTGCTGTTTTATAAATGCAAAATGGGCAGAGCCGCGCTGCACACCGATGACACTGGTTAATTTTTGAGGATCAAAATCGACGGCCGAAGCACTGGTGTTGCGCCCGACAAACCGACCAGGCAATTGCAAATAACTTTGTGAAAACTCGAAACGACGTCCATTCTCTTCGTTAATATTCAGCCCGGCAATAATCACGTCGCCCTGCCCATCTTCCAAAGCTTTTGGCAATTGCGCCCAAGGCCAGCTCTGCAATGTACAATCAGCCCCGATTTCTTTGCACAATGCTGCTGCAAGTTCCACATTAAACCCAACAATGTCGCCGCCTTCATCTTTGAAATTAAACGGCGGAAAATCCGCAGACGTTAGAAACCGTATCGACGTGATTAGCGACAGATCGAGCGTATCTTCGTAAGCGGAGGGGTCAACATAATTTGGAAGATTTTGCCCCGATGCAGCGACAATTATTTGCAGCAAAACAGCAGCCCCCAAAACAATCGATCGAAGAAAATAAAGTGAGGCGTGGAACATGCGCAATAATCGGCCTTTGACTCATGGGGCAAACTTGGCCACATTATGTTTCATTATATTTTTAATGCAATTTTTTAGTGATTTAGTTTGTGGATGGGTTGAACGAGCCACTTGGCGCCGCCCTGTTGCGTCGGGTTTTTAGAGAATATTTCAGTACTGATGGGACTGCGCTTATTGCGTTGCGCGAAGCTGCGCAAGCGGGCATTGACCCATTTCGATTTTGTGCGCAACAATTGAACCTTTCAGAAAACGAGGTTTATCGGCGGGCCGCAAACATCTTAGTACTGACTTTCAGCAATGAGGTGCCTCCCCTTTCAATACGCGCGATCAAAGTTCACAATATTGATCAACTCAATTCTGTTGCCAGTTTACGTGGGCGCATGCTCGACCGCGATGTTCTATTTATCTCACCAGACTTTTGGCGCTATGTTGAGTTGGCAAAACGATTGAGCGGAAAACCGCAATTGCGCGCACAACTGTGCGTGGTTTCGCCAAAATCCCTTCGACGCGCATTTGTCCAGCAACAAGGCGCTTCACTTTATGAAAGCTCAATAACAAGGCTGGCAAAAAAATGGCCATTCGCCAGCGCTCATCTGGGCCTATCAAGCTTCACCCGCTACGGTTTTCTGTGCGTGGTTTTGGCCGTGGCGATAAGTGTGTTTTTTCCACTCGGCTGGTTTCAGCCTGTGGCGACTTCTTTAATGACCGTCTTGTTCCTGTTGCCAGCAGTTTTCCGCCTTAGCTGCGCGCTCAATGGCAGGGTGGTGACAAGGGTTTCGACAGATAAACTACTTACCGACAATCAATTACCTACCTATTCGATCATCATTCCCCTGCGCGACGAAGCATTATTGGTCAAACAATTGGCAAAAGCCATGCAAGCGCTCAACTATCCCGCCGCAAAACTTGATGTTAAATTTGTCGTTGAAGCCACATCGAAAGAAACCATAGCCGCAATTGAACCATTCCTAGACGATATCCGCTTTGAAATGATCCCAGTGCCCGACAGTGAGCCACGAACCAAACCAAAGGCTGTAAATTTCGCGCTGCCATTTGTGCGCGGCGAACATGTGGTAATTTTTGATGCAGAAGACATTCCCGAGCCAAACCAATTGCGTTTGGCGGCAACAATATTTGCTTCAAATACACAGTTGGAATGTCTGCAAGCCGAATTGGTCATTGATAACGCAAACGAAAACCCGCTGACAGCTTTGTTCGCCACAGAATATGCCACTCAATTTGGCTTGATCATGCCAACATTGGCCCATTTGGACATGCCAATGCCGCTGGGCGGCACGTCCAATCATTTCCGCACTGAAACACTAAAAAACCTTGGCGCATGGGACAGCTTCAATGTGACAGAAGACGCTGATCTGGGTATTCGCTTGGCCCGCAAAAAGTTGAAATCTGCAATATTGCCCAGTTACACGCGGGAGGAAGCGCCAATAAACACGTGGCCGTGGATCAAACAACGAACCCGTTGGATGAAAGGCTGGATGCAAACATTGCTGGTTCACAGTCGCGATTTCAAATCCCTAATTAGACAAATCGGTTGGCGCAACGCTGCAATCTTTTACATATTTGTCGGTGGCCTTGTTTTCTCCGCGCCGTTGCATGTTTTTTTTGTTGCACAATTTTCGCTGGATTTGTTCCTCCACAAAGGCGTTGGATTGGCGGGGTACACCCAACTTAACATATATGTCTTGGTGCTCATCACCGGGTATTTAAGTGCCGTTTTCACTGCATTTTTAGGCCTGTGGCATACACGTCAGCTGCATCTATTTGGGTGGCAATTGTTCTTGCCCATTTACTGGCTTCTGACGAGTTTTGCGACGCTGCGTGCTGCGCTGCAATTGGCAGTCGCGCCGTTTTCTTGGGAAAAAACAACCCATGCGCGCACGCAATTGCCAAGATATGATCAAAAACGCACATCAAATGTGGAACAAACCTCGACAGCCCCTACAAAATCATTTTATCTATAATTTATGGATCACCACAAACGCACCATCGTACAAGACATTACAGCCGTATTGGCCGACCGCATTGTGCGCGGTGAACTGATGCCAGACGAAAAGTTGCGACAAGACCATATTGCCGAGGAGTTCGGCGCAAGCCACGTACCCGTGCGCGAAGCATTTCGTGAACTTGAAGCACGCGGACTAGCGGTCAGCATTCCCCGACGCGGCGTACGGGTTTCCACATTTGATGTGTCAGAAGCCAAAGAAGTAGCAGAAATGCGCTCTGTGCTGGAAGTGTTGGCCCTTCGCCACGCTTTCCCACACATGAAGACACAAACGTTCTCAGCCGCCCAACAAGCGATTGAGGAAGGCGAAAAAGCCCTGGACATTTACACCTGGGAAGAGGCAAATCAGCGTTTCCATCGCACCATCGTCGCTGATTGCCAAATGCCCAAATTACTCGCCACGTTGGTTGATCTGCATGTGGCCAGCGCAAGGTTTTTGTTTGCGACGTGGAAGTCAAAATGGGAAACACGGATCGAACATGATCACCGCACAATCATCAAAGCGCTAAAAAATGGCGATATCGAAAACGCAGCCAAAGTCCTTGAACGACATGTAAAACTAACTGGCCGCAAGCTGAGTTCGATTTTGTAGAATGCAACTATCCTGTTGCCACAACCAGTTCGTATATTGAACTTTCATCAAGGTGTGAGGTGCAGTCTATCATGTCTATTGTAGTCTCTGGTCGCAAGAACCATCATTTCACGATTGATGTCAGCGAAGAAAATGACGGGGCAAATCGCTTGGCCTTGCTTTTGCCCGGGGTCGGCTATCGCCTAGAAAACCCAATTTTCTATTTCACCCGGCAATTGCTTTTAGATAATGGCTACCGGGTCGCTGGCGCTAACTACGCCTATGACAAGGTTGAAGGCTTTCGCGATTTCGATTTTGACGAAATCATAGACATCTTACGCGACGATGCTGCTTCAATAGCCGAGACGATACCGCAATTGCCAAAACACAACGAGTTTCTTGTGGTCGGCAAATCACTAGGCACTGTTTTGATGGGCAATCTGCTCATGCAAGGGCACCTAAAGAATGCTCAACTTGCGTGGCTGACCCCGTCATCCAAAATCCCTCAAGTTCCTGAAGGCATTTTGCAAAACGCGCATAAATCCTTTGTTTGCATTGGATCTGCCGACAAGGGATATGACCCTCCAACTTATGCAGAATTTGCAAAAGCGGGCGCTTTCGTTTCGGTGATCGATGATTTGGCACATGTGCTAGAATGTGACAATGATGTACCCAAAACGATTTTAGGTCACCACAAAATGATCATCGATATGCAAAATTGGCTAAAGGCAAATGCGTGACCATCACCAATGACACCGCAGACTTGAAAATCCAAACCAATCGATCTGATCGCGGCATCCTAAGCTTCAAGTTCCCCGAAATCAAAGTCGGAACAGCGGACTATGCTTCTGCGCAAACCGGGTGTACAGTTTTCGAGTTCGCCAAGCGTTCCATGATGGTCAGCGATTGTCGTGGCGGCGCAATCGGTTCCATCGGCACCCATTATCCTGAGGTCGATGCCATTTGCTTCGCCGGCGGCTCAGCTTACGGGCAGGAAGCGATTTTGGGCGTCGGCGCAGAACTGCACAAACGCGCAAACTACTCAACACATTGGCAAGATATTGCATTGGCAGCGGGCGCCATCGTTTATGATTATCGTTTTCGCGACAATGCCGTTTACCCCGACAAAGCGCTTGGCCGTGCGGCCCTCAATGCAACACAAGTAAACCAATTTCCGCAAGGCAGTGTTGGGGCAGGGTTTTCTGCCAGTGCAGGCAAATGCCTCACAGAAGTTGGTTATGAAGGTGAGCGCACGGGGCAAGGCGCGGCGTTTCGTCAACGCGGCAAAACCAAGATTTTCATCGCCACGGTGCTCAACCCATTTGGTGCAATAGTGGACAAACAGAGCAAAGTTGTGCGTGGAAATCTTGATCCAGAAACGGGCAATCGCATCCATTTGCACGACTATATTGGCGCCATTGAGCCCGCAGGCAAAGGCAATACAACCCTTACGTTGCTGGTCACCAATCAGCGCATGTCACGCACAGCCCTCAACCAAGTCGCCAAACAAGTGCACAGCTCTATGGCGCGCGGCATTCAACCGTTCCATACAGAGTTTGATGGTGATGTGTTATTTGCGGTCAGCACCGAACAAGTCGACGACCCCGGCCTGCCGCCGTTCGCGCTTGGTGCGATAGCATCTGAACTCGCTTGGGACGCCATATTGGAAGCCGCAGGCGCAAAGTAGTTACTCCGCTTTGTGTCGGTTTTTGATTGCCTGAATGCCGAACCAGCTGGCAAGTAAAACAAACGGCGCAAGCAATCCAAGCATCATGGTTTTGGACAGGGGCAACTGCTCCGCGAAACCGGCAAACACATAACCCAATATGCCAAGCGCATAATATGAAATCGCAATTGTGGACAATCCTTCAACGGTCGATTGCAACTTGTATTGGCTCTTGGCTGTTTTAGAAATCGAAGACAAAACCTCGCGATTTTGCGATTGAATGTCCACATTAATCCGGGCATCCAACAGTTGAATTGATCGCGCGATTTTATTGTTCAAAGAGCGTTGGCGTTTCTCTGTGGCCCGGCAGGTGGCAAGGGCTGGATCGACACGGTTCGACAAATAACGCGTAATCGTTGTGTGCTTTTCGCTTTGCTCTTCCTCTATTCGGTCAAGCCGAATTTGCAGCACATCACCATAGGCTTGGCTTGCGGCAAATCGGTAGGCAGTGGCGTCAAGGCTGCGCCCTGCACGTACCGACAACGAATGCAACATGCCCAATATCCGCTTGCTATCCTCAATAGTTGATACACCGCCGATCTCTCCGTTTAGTGTGCTCAACTCAACTTCCAACCCGCCAACGATCCGAGACTGCACACGAGCATCCGGCAATCCAACCAACGCCATGGTGCGGTAAGTATCAATTTCCAAAAATCGGCGAACTAAAATGCCCGTTTTGATTGAACTGAGTTGATGGACCGCAATTTCAAATCGCGTGAACCCGTGTTCGTCAGTTTGAAAATCTGTCCCGATTTGTGCGTTTCCAGCACCTATTCGTGACAAACAAAGGCTTTTGGGCTCAAACCCTAACAACGCACTTGGCGAAATCTCATGCCGCTCAACAATGTCAATTCGCGCCGCCGTGATGATTGGGAATTGTTTTAACACCTCTAAACCGATACCCATCGGCCGCGCGATTTTGTCGTCAATTGGCGCGTACCATGTCAACGTGACAAACTCGGTGTGGGCTTCCCACGTCACATCATACTTTTCAAATGAAAACGAAAACTGCCGCCAGCTTTCCTCTGGCACAGCAATGCCCATTTCTTCGCACCAGTTGCGCAATTGGGTATTCGCATATGCCATTTGTTCGCCATGACGCCCAACCAAAAACACGATCCGGCGCGCGCGCAATGGCGCTTGCAGCGGCGGAATCAGACGCGCGTGAATTTCCGCATGAATGGGCGCGCGCAGCTCGTGATCAAAAAAACTATCTTCGCTTAACTCACCGTGATGAGAACTCTCGCCATCTTCACCCATTATCGATCCCCCATGCCCACTTCCAATAAACATGACGGGTCAGACCAAAAGCGACAAGTGCGCATATTGTCTTACGCACCCACATTGGCTGCATAATTGGTCGTAGAACCAATTTACGACCATTGCGGTTTGTCACATGGAAAAATCAGGTGTAGAGCTAAAACCTCATCATCATGCCCTGCATCAAGAGAACCTAAATTGACCAAATTTACCGACCAAGTTGCCGCCGCAAAAACCCGCTTGGCACAAATCCTTGATGCAACGCCCTGCCAAAAAAACATCTATCTCAGTCAAAAATATGACGCCAACATTTTCCTAAAACGCGAAGATTTAACGCCAGTGCGTTCGTACAAACTGCGCGGTGCATACAATTTCATTTCAAAAGCAATCAATTCAAACACGGCCCGCAAGGGTGATTTTGTCTGTGCCTCTGCAGGCAATCACGCACAAGGCTTTGCGTTTTGCTGCGCACATTTTGGAGTGCATGGCACGATATTTATGCCCGTCACAACACCGCAGCAAAAGATCGACAAAACCCGCGCCTTTGGCGGCGCGAATGTTGAGATAAAATTGATCGGCGACATCTTTGACCAATGTTACACAGCGGCTTTATCTTTTGCCGATGAACACCAAGCGCTAATGGTGCCGCCATTTGACCACGCGGACATCGTTGAAGGGCAAGCCACCATTGCGCTTGAAACATTAGAACAGCTTGATGGCGACGTGTTGGATCTCATGATCATGCCCGTTGGCGGCGGCGGTTTGGCGGCCGGGGTCTCCACATATCTAGCGACCGCCTCCCCCAAAACTCAAATTCTGCTCGTCGAGCCGGAAGGTGCACCGAGTTTAAAAAGCAGTCTCAAACAAGGGGAGCGTATCAAGCTTCACGCCATCGACAACTTTGTTGATGGTGCTGCGGTCGCCCAGGTTGGCGCTCTCAATTATGAAATGCTCAAACATTTACCGGCAGACATCGTGCATTTGGTTCCCGAAAATCGCCTGTGCGCAACCATCATAGAGATGTTGAATATTGAAGGCATGGTCTTGGAACCCGCAGGTGCGCTTTCCATAGATATTTTGTCCGCATTGCCGCCAGAAATGCTCAAGGGCAAAAATGTAGTTTGTGTGACGTCAGGTGGCAATTTTGATTTTGAACGGCTACCAGAGGTCAAAGAAAAGGCCCTAAAATATTCTGGCCTCAAAAAATATTTCATTCTGCGCATGCCCCAACGCCCCGGCGCGTTGAAGGATTTCCTCAACATGCTCGGCCCCAATGACGATATCGCGCGGTTCGAATATTTGAAAAAATCCGCACGGAACTTCGGCACCGTCCTGATGGGCATTGAAACCAACGACACCAAGAACTTTGACGCACTAAAAGCAAAATTGATAGCGGGAGATTTTGGCTTTCAAGACATCACAGACAACGAGCTGCTATCAAGTTTGATCGTTTGACCGCCAAGTCTGTTTGACAAAATCTTGGCCAACGCTACAACATAGCGACATGGCAACACGCAAAAGCAATATCTTCCGTTCTTACAAAAAAATTGCTTATGCAATTGTATTCGCGGTGCTAATTTTGGGCGGCTTTTGGTCGCTGTTTTTTGCCTCACTTTCCGTATTCAAAGCAGTTGAACTTGAACGCGCAGAGGGTCGAGCACAGCTTTACCATTCCACCCTAGTTAGCGCGTTGGAACGCTTAGAACATTTGCCCTTCATCGTTGCGCAAGACCCCGCTGTCGTCCGTGCGTTGACACAAGGTGACGTCGACGGCCTTAGTCCACGGCTTGAAGATTTTGCGCAACGATCCAACGCCGAAGCAATTTATGTGATGGACAAAAATGGCTGGACCATTGCAGCCTCCAACTATGCCAATCCCGTCAACTTCCTTGGGAAGAACTATGGCTTTAGGCCCTATTTCAAAGACGCCATGGCCGGCAAACGTGGCGAGTTTTTTGCTATCGGGGCAACCACCTTCACACCAGGTTTCTTTATCAGTGACACTGTTCGCAATCAGAACGGGGATGCTGTTGGCGTCGTTGCATTAAAAGTTGCATTGAGCGAACTCACCGGCGCATGGGCAGCCTCGGGTGATGACATTTTGGTGACCAACAAAGAAGGCATCGTGGTGTTCGCCACGTCAGACAAATGGCGGTATCGCACGACCAGCGATTTGAGCGAAAATCAGCGCATTGCCATTCAAAGCAAGCAGCAATTTGGCAAACAAGAATTACGCGCCCTTAATTGGCAACTACGCCAAGATAGCGAGGTGCAGCTTGAAGGCACCAACTATCTTTTCGCCAACAAAGACGTCGAGCGACGGGGTTGGAAGCTTTGGTACATCAAACCCACATCCAGCCTGTTCGAACGCGCTTGGTTCGTCATTATTCTCGCTGGCATTGTAATGGCGACAATGGGCATAGCGTTCGTGACCTTTCGTTCAAACCAGCTTCAGCGCGCCCTTAAAGCTTCCCATAGTGATCGCCAAAATCTCTTGATGGAAATCGAAGAACGCAAGGTGACCGAGCAGCGTCTCGAACAGACCCGAAGCGAGTTGGCGCGCACCAGCAAACTCGCAGCATTGGGCCAACTTGCTGCATCCGTGACCCATGAACTAGGGCAACCCATTTCCGCAATGCGCAATTATTTGGCGGCCGAAGAGATTTCAAGCGGACATAAACCTGGCGGTGTCGTCGATCATATAGGCGGTCTCGTGCGCCGCATGGAGAGCATAACAAAAGAACTTAAGTTTTTTGCCATGCCAGGCGGCAGCAGCACCGAACACATCAGCACATCAGATCTGATTGACGGTGCCATTGGCCTGACACGACATGACCTAACGCAAAATAATGTCGACCTTTCCGTGTCTGTTCCAGGCGACCTTGTTTCCCTCAAAGGCAACCGGCAGCGCTTGGAACAAGTGTTGGTCAATTTGATCCGCAACGCAATTGCGGCCATGCAGGATGCGCCCGAGAAGCGACTTGAAATTGAAGCAAAATCACGTGACGATTTGATGATCCTCACCGTACGAGATTGGGGTCACGGGTTAAACGGGCAAAGCATCGAACAGCTGCAAGAACCCTTCCATACAAACAAGCCTTCAGGCGAAGGAATGGGATTGGGATTAGCCATTTCCGCCGCCATCGTGCGTGAACACCAGGGATTGCTCAGCGCGCGCGACTGTGAAATAGGTGCTCAATTCACCGTCGAATTGCCCCTGAGCGAGGACTAAATATTGTCAGCCGCCACCAAAAGCACCAATTATCGGGCCATCATCATTGATGATGACAAAGAAATGCGCCAATCGCTTGTCCACTTGATGAATGCGGCAGGTTGGGAAGTTGAGGCTTTGTCTGAAGCAACAGCAATCGACGATAAAGTGGCAGCTTTCTTGCCCGACGTCATACTATGCGACGTGCGGATGCCCAAAAGCTCCGGTCTTGATCTTTTAAATGTAAAGTCCAGCGTTGCGCAGCTGCCCATCGTGCTCATTTCGGCGCATGGCGATATTCCAACTGCCGTGCAGGCCATGCGCGACGGCGCTTATAGTTTTTTGGAAAAACCTTTCGACCCACAACGACTTCTGACCATCTTGCGTAACGCTGCGGAAAAGCACCGCTTGTCCAACGACGCCGAGCGATTGCGCAAACAACTTGCCACGCTCTCCGGTTTGGATCGCGTGTTGCTGGGCAAATCTGAATTACTGCAATCTGTGAGAGAAAGCGTTCTGGATTTTAGTTCGGCGCACGCCGCTGCCCTCATCCTGGGCGAAACCGGCACTGGCAAAGAACTTGTTGCCCGTGCGCTGCACAATCTATCAGATAGGGCAAATGGCCCGTTTCTCGCCATCAATTGTGCCAACATTGCAGCCGATGGTTTTGAACAACGCGTATTTGGTGAGGCGGGGCATTCGCAAGGTCTTTTCCGGCAAGCAGAAGGCGGCACATTGTTTCTGGACGAAATCGGCACATGTTCGCTCGACGTACAAGCAAAACTGCTCCGCGCAATTGAATTACGCGAAATCTTACCCGTCGGTGCTGACAAGCCGATCACTGTGGATGTCCGCATCGTCTCTGCATCGAACGAGCCCTTAGATCATGCCATCGAAAACGGTGGCTTTCGCGCGGACCTTTATTTCAGGCTCAACAACGTGGTTATTGATCTGCCCACCCTACGGTCGCGACTGGACGATATT
>NZ_JBLIAI010000037.1:0-25882 GCF_047634455.1 Maritalea sp. | reverse complement strand
CCCCATCCAGCCATGATCAACGCCACCAGCACCTAGGCCAGCGCTGCGTTTAAAAACAACGCCCCCGTCGCCAGATCAGTGACAATCAGACCGGGCGTCAGCGGAATGACCGCCACTGCCAACAGCCCCACCACCAGCAAGAGAACGGGCGCCACCTCAAAAAACAACCGATCCGACTTGCGCGCCAAAAGCGTTTCGCGCCCCAAAAGCGCCAGCGCGGACATCGCAGGACGCGAAAGCTGTAACCGCCCATGCACCGCCCAGCTTTCCAGCACTGCAATCAGATAGGCCCCTACCGCAAGCGACAATAAAATAACCAATATGGTCAAACAATCATCTCCCATGGGCTGATGTCGAGCGAGCCGATCCCTGTGAGCGCATCACCTAATTCCTGACCGTCTGCAACCGCGCCGATTAAGGCGACATGCGCCACCGTTGGTGTGCCAATATCAGCTGCTGTGACCATGCCATCTTGCAAAGTCAGGCTGAGACGGGCGGCACCACGCGGCGTTTCAACCACGGCCTCTCCGGTGCCAGAGGCCGTGCCGATATTCTGCGGTTCTGGCTGGGTCATCGCGCCCGCCTGCGAGATCAATTCAAGACTTTGTGAAATCTCTGCACAGCGCTGCGCCAACCGCGCCAGCGCATCGCCACCCGATGATGTACGCACAACAAAGCCAAGCCCTGCATAGACAGGATCATCGCTACGCGCATCACGAGCAATTCCACCCGCCCGTGCCACAGGGCCAGTCATGGCATCACCGCTCTGCAAGTGGCCAATTCCTTTTAGTCTCGCGTTGAGCAGCGGCGTATGCAGCACCCGCGTCAAAAGCGCCGTGATCTTTGGTGCGAGTGCTGCTATTTCAGCCTGCGTCGCGTCGCGCGTTTTCAATTGCAAAGCGGCGGCGCGTGTCTGCAACCATGTAAATCCCGATTGCGCTCCGAAACCTGTAAGCCAGCCAAGGTGACTTGCCAGCCGCTCGCGCTCCACTGCGGCGGCGCGCGCGCGGGCAATATCGGTTGTCACGTTTTGTCCGGCGGCCTGCTCAAGCGCCAGACAGGCCAGTAAACGGTAGGCTGTCGGACTAAGCGGCGACATGGCCGCAAGGTCGTCTGCAAAAGTGTCCGGTTGCATTGCATCCTCATGCAGTACCGCGCGTTCAGCAATCGCACTTTGCGCTAAACTAGACGCGACCGCGTCGCCGTCCAGTGTCAGATCAAGCCGCAACCCGCTGGGCAATCCGGGAAAAAATGGACCAAACGGCACGTCGATCCACTCCATTTTTAGCCCATCCGTGCTGGCAGGCATGTCGCGGGTCAGGTCGACCATCGACATAAAATGCGCCTCGATACCGTCTTTCATCTCACCAGATCCGTGCTCGCCATGTCCGCTGTGGTCGTGGCCATGCCCATGGCCTTCACCATGTCCCGCATGCTCGTCCTTGGCATCTGCTGGCACCAAAAACATCCCGCATTTCGGACAGCTACCTGGCTTGTCGCTCACCACTTCGGGATGCATTGGGCAGGTATATTGCGCGGGTGCATCAACGGCGGCGTGCTTGCTATGATCGTGGCCATGCCCATGGCCTTCACCGTGGCCCTCATGCTCGTCCGTGGCATCTGCTGGCACCAAAAACATGCCGCATTTCGGGCAGTTGCCGGGATTGTCGCTCACCACTTCGGGATGCATTGGGCAGGTATATTGCGCGGGTGCATCAGCGGTGGTGTGCTTGCTGTGGTCGTGGCCGTGGTCATGACCTTCACCGTGGCCCTCATGCTCGTCCGTGGCATCAACTGGCACCAAAAACATGCCGCATTTTGGGCAGTTGCCGGGCTTATCGCTCACCACTTCGGGATGTATTGGGCATGTATATTGCGCAGGCGTTTCAGCCGCTGCATGCTTGCTATGATCGTGGCTGGCAGCTATCGGTTTTGCAGGGTTCTCAGTGGACATCTTGTGCTCCTTTTTGGGCAACGTATGGCCGTCATGTGGCGATGCTGCGGTTTCACGCGGCACCAAGGTCATGCCGCATTTCGGGCAATTACCGGGTTCATCGCTCACCACTTCGGGGTGCATCGGGCAAGTATATTCGATGCGGGATCGTAGCGCGGGGGCATCAAAATCTGGCGCTTGGGACTGGAACGAGCGCGCCGCAAACACCTCGCGCAAATTGGCGATGGCGGCAACAAGACCCGATTGGGTCAACGCCCCGGTTGCGTCGGCGTCGGGCAGGGGGGACAGATCACCATTGCCTAACGCCAATATGGCGCGCGGGCGCGGCATCTGGGCATAGGCGACGCTAGCAGCGTCCGCCAGACCCGTAGGCAGTGGGGCGATAACAATCAAAACATTAGCGTGGCGAGGCGAGGCGCACAGACGCATCCCCGTCGCGCCAAGATCAAGCCCAGCTGCCCGCGCCACATCCGTACCTGGCACGACAAACCCGCGAAGATCGCGCGACATGGCAAATGCGACAATCCGTTGCAGAACGGTCATCGCCCCATCGCGCGCACCGATCATTCCTGACGCCTCAACGCGCCCTGGCTCCAGCCGTAAAGTAGGCCAAGAAACAAAATCGCAAGAAACACACCCATATCCAGAAGGGCCACGAGCCCTTCCTCACGATAGACAACCGCCCACGGATACATGAAGGCCATCTCCATATCAAATGCCAGAAACAACAAAGCATAGCCATAATATTTGGCGTGATACCGGACCCAGACGGGGTCGCGAGACAGCGAGCCGGCGGTGGCAGGCACATCCTTACCCGGCTCATCGCGCACACGGCCAATTGCACGGGCAAGCGCGTAAAGGCTAACGACAAACCCCACCGCACCAAGCGTCAGGCCAAGCAAAATCGCATATTGGGTTAATGCGTTCATTCTTTACACCGACCTTTCACCAAGACTTGATTTGCCGTCCGTTGGATTTGACGGCTGTTACAACGCCATGTCAACTTATGACAATACGCCTACACATACATAGACGTCTCATGGTGGAATCGATTACCAGATATTGCAAATTTATATTTCTATTGCAGAAAAACTTTGAACTGACAGCCTTGCGTACCCGATGGAATTGCAGGTCCAAGCTTAGATTTTGCACAATGGGCGCACAACGCAGATACGGTGATGCGCCACTTTTGCCTTCTATTTTTGGCTGTGGCTGTTTCGTCGCGAGTGCGCCGGTCGGTTGGCAGAATGAATTGAAAATCTCACGAAGGCATGAAATCGTAGACCCTCTCGGGCCACGATAAAGACACACAGATTAGGACAAGCCAGAGCCTAATGGATCAGAATGTTACAGCGCCCGTTGCCACGTCAAAGATCAGTTTTAGATTCAGAACAATCAGTACCAGTGCAATCAGCCAGCAAATAGATGTCAGCCAACGTGGCGCAGGCAAGTCGCCCATCTTTTTACGGTCAGACGTGAACCAGATCAGCGGCACGATGGCAAAGGGCAGTTGTAAGCTTAGGACCACTTGCGAGGCGACTAGCAATTTCGCGGTACCGCTCTCGCCGTAGAACACGGTTACAAATACAGCCGGAATAATCGCTATGCCGCGGGTAATCAGGCGACGCACAACGGGTGTAACGCGCAGGCGAATGAACCCTTCCATGACGATCTGACCAGATAGCGTTGCCGTGACAGTGGAATTTAACCCGGAGGCCAGTAACGCCACTCCAAACAGCGTTCCCGCAAGCGTGGTGCCAAGTGTTGGGTCCAGCAGGCGGTGGGCATCCTGAATTTCGGCGACCTCAAACTGTCCTGTTGTATAAAACGCTGCCGCAGCAAGGATCAGGATCGAAGCGTTTATGAACAGGGCAAACATCAAGGCGATCGTTGAATCAATGGTGCCAAACCGGATTGCCTGACGCTTTTCCTCTTTCGTATCGCCAATGTCGCGGGTTTGAATGATCGAGGAATGCAGATAAAGATTATGCGGCATCACGGTGGCACCGATGATACCAAGCGAAAGGTAAAGCATTACCGGTGAGGTGATCAGGTCTACCTGCGGAATAAAGCCAGCCAGCACGTCGCCAATTACAGGATCGGCGTAGGCCATTTGTACGGCAAAGCATATGGCAATCACGGCTGTTAAGGCAATGACCACTGCTTCAAGATAGCGGAACCCTTTGTTTTGTAGCCACAAAATCAAAAATACGTCGAGCGCGGTCAAAACCACACCAATTTCCAAAGGTATGTTAAAGAGCAGGTTCAATGCAATGGCGGTGCCAATCACTTCGGCCAAATCGGTGGCGATGATGGCCGCCTCGGCCAGCACCCACAGCACATTGCTGGTCAAGCCGGGAAACGCATCGTGACAAGCCTGCGCCAAGTCGCGGCCGCTGGCAATACCCAGCCGCAGGGCAAGCGCTTGCAGCAGGATCGCCATGAAGTTCGACAGCAAAATGACCGACAGCAATGTGTAGCCAAATGCCGACCCGCCAGCTAATGACGTGGCCCAGTTTCCCGGGTCCATATACCCCACCGCGACAAGATAGCCTGGCCCGAAAAAGGAAGCAAAGCGCCGCCAAAAGGAACCCGGCCGGACAGCAACTGAATGATAGGATTCTGGAAGGGACGGATCGCGCCGCTTCTTTTTCCATCCACCGTTCCCTGGGAAGGCAGATAGCTTATTTTTCGGGTGAGGCATTAATTATACTGACTATTGCGAATGGTTCTCATTATCAATATTGACACCGCAATTTGAAGTCAAGGCGATTTGTTGGCAAATATGGCACCAAAGCTCAGCGTATGTGTTTGTGGTTTGATCTGCGATGCCAACAGTTTCTGGAAAATCTGCGGCTCGGCAAATTTCTGCGATGGCACGAGTCGAAAATTTCTTGAGAATAGTCTTGAACCTCTAGTGACTGTAGGTCCTATCTTTCTGAAGATCAATGATTCACTGGAGACACCAAGGAGACACCAATGCCTGAAGATGCACACAACCACAACCACGAGCAGGGCTCTACTGGCGCCAGTTGCGGTTCAGGTGGCGACGCAATGTGTGGCGATATCGGCCCTGTGGGGGATGTAAACGCGAATGGCCGCAGTTTTCGCGTCAACGGTCTGGATTGTGCCGAAGAGGTGGCGATCCTGAACAATGTGTTGGGGCCGGAGGTCGGTGGCATTGAGCATCTGGCCTTTGATGTCATTAACGGTCGAATGACCGTTCTGGACACAGGCAAGGCGTTGACCGACGATAAGTTGATCAAACTGGTTGGCAGCACTGGCATGAGCGCAATGCCTTGGGATGCAGAAAGCGCGGCTGCGGATCAGGCCGCGCATCTGAAGCGGCAGAAACTCTTTACGGCGTTAAGCGGCGGTTTCTGGGTGGTGGGATTTGGCTACCACAGTGTCGAAAGTGGCATTGGCGGCGCAGCGCGGCTGTTTTCGGGGCACGGAGAAGTTTCGATGCCGCTGATCGAGATTTTGCTCTTTATGGCCGCCATCGTGTTCGGCGCTTGGCTGGTCGCCCCCAAAGCCTGGTCTTCGGCGCGACGCTTGTCGCCTGATATGAACCTCTTGATGATTGTGGCCGTTGCGGGAGCAATTTGGCTGGGCGAGTATTTTGAAGCGGCAACAGTTGCGTTCTTCTTTTCACTTTCGCTCTATCTGGAAAGCTGGAGTGTCGGGCGCGCGCGCAATGCGGTTGCTGCTTTGCTCGATCTGGCCCCGCCAACGGCGCGGGTGATCCGTGACGACGGCACCGAGGAAGATGTGTTGGCTGCGCTGGTCGCAGTCGGCGACCGGTTTGTGGTGCGCGGCGGCGACCGCATTCCGCTTGACGGTGAGGTGGTTGATGGCATCGGCGGTGTCAATCAAGCACCAATCACTGGCGAAAGTGCGCTGGTGGCGAAAGAGCCCGGTGACGATGTCTATGCCGGTACAATCAACGGCGACGGTTCGCTCACTGTGCGCGCCACTAAGCCAGCCAGTGATACAGTGCTGTCGCGGATCATCCGTATGGTCGGCGAAGCGCATTCGCGCCGGGCCGAGGTCGAGCAGTGGGTGGCAAAATTCGCCCGCATTTACACACCGGTCATCATGCTAATGGCGATTGCCATCGCGGTGATGCCGCCGCTCGCCTTTGCTGGTGCCTGGGACTACTGGTTCTACAATGCGCTGGTGCTGCTGGTTATCGCCTGTCCGTGCGCATTGGTGATTTCAACGCCAGTTTCGATTGTTGCCGCCCTTGCCTCTTCGGCGCGCAATGGTGTGCTGATCAAGGGCGGTGCCTATGTGGAGGCACCGGGGCGGATCACCGCGCTGGCATTGGACAAGACCGGGACCATCACTGAGGGTGAGCCTGAAGTAGCGGGTGTTTTCCCTCTGGGGAGCACGTCGGAAAGTGAATTGTTGACTGTCGCCGCCGCGCTGGAAGCGCGGTCGTCGCATCCTTTGGCACGAGCCATTCTGGGCCGAGCCAAACGTGACAGCATTACGGCGAAAGCGGCAACAGACACACAAACTGTTCCCGGCCGTGGCATTGAGGGCGTAATCGACGGGCGCACTGTCTGGCTTGGCTCAGATCGGTTCGCCGCAGAAAAAGGGGGCGATAGCACGCTGCCTGACGATTTGCGTGATCAGATCGAAAGCGCTGGCAATACGCTGGTAACAGTGGGAGATGACAATGGCCTGCTGGGTGTCTTGGAATTGCGTGATCGCATCCGCCCAAATGCGCGCAACGTCGTGGCGCGGCTACACGCACAGGGCGTGAAGACAATCGTCATGCTGACGGGTGACAATGCGCGCACGGCACGCGCGGTCGCCGCCGCGGTCGGCATTGACGAAGTGCGCGCCGAACTGTTGCCTGAAGACAAAGTTGCGGCAATCGAAGAGCTGGTTGCTAACCACGATATGGTGGCGATGATCGGCGACGGGGTCAACGACGCACCAGCAATGGCGCGGGCGCATTTTGGCATCGCTATGGGCGCTATCGGTTCGGATGCCGCGGTCGAAACTGCCGACATCGCGTTGATGAACGACGATATCGGCAAGGTGCCGTGGCTCATTGCGCATTCACGCCGCACGATGTGGATCATCCGCCAAAATATTGGTCTGTCGCTTGCCACCAAAGCCGTATTTGTCGGTCTTACCGCATTCGGCATGGCCTCGATGTGGGGTGCGATTGCCGCAGACGTTGGCGTCTCGCTGCTTGTGGTGATGAATGCGCTAAGGCTTCTCAATGGCAAGTCGGATGGCGGTGAGCCAAAGGGTGGCGAGCAGTTGGCGCAGGGTGCGTTGGCGCGGGGTCATTGAATTGAAGGAATTCCGATAGAACACAGAGAAAGGTGAACATGAAGCAACGTCAATGTGTTGCACAGTTTTTGCCATTGGTTCGATTACGCGATCCGTTTGACGTCAAGATTTTTTTGCCCTGTAATGTTCCGCGTTGGCCGGCGTCTTATATATAGCGTTGATAAAATGTCACGCTTTGGAAAAGGACACATGGCCATGCAATGGATTTTAGAGAATTGGGTTTCAATCCTGTTTTTCGGAGGGTTCATTGGCGTACATTTTTTCATGCATGGGCGCGGTGGCCATGGCCATGGCGGCGGACATGGAGGCCACAAAGGCGGTCATCAACATGGTGAAGGCGGTAAAACCCAATCAGATGTCAATGTCAACAAAGTGATCGGCATAAGCGGTGAGGAGAGCGCAACCAATGCAAATCAAACAGAAAATTCAAGCATCAATAGGCGCTGACTATCGGGGGGCGGGCTGAACCAGGACGGCTCGTTATAGGCGTCTTGACGCAATTTGGTTCGGGCGTTTCGACCAATCTAAGAAAGAGGTAATGGGAACAAACTCATGTCCACACAAAGCAGCATTACGATCGTCGGAGCAGGCCCATCAGGGTTGGCTTGTTCGATTGTTTTGGCGCAAGCTGGACGACGGGTTGTCGTGCGCGAATGGAAGCCAAATGTTGGGCACAGGTTTCACGACGATTTTCAGGGCCTGGAGAACTGGACCCGCGACGAGGACGTTCTGAACGAGCTTACCGGCGCTGGAATTACAACTGATTTTGAGCGACATGCATTCGATGCAGGAACGGTCTTTGACCCATCCGGCCGCCGCTATCCGGTAAAGGGCAGGCGCCCGCTTTTTTATCTGCTGCGTCGTGGACCCGCTGAGGGAACGCTTGATCGCGCTTTGCTCAAACAGGCAATTGCTGCGGGCGTTGACGTCCGGTTTAATGATCGCGTGCGCGAGTTCGACGAAGCTGGCGTTTTGGCCGCAGGGCCGCGTCAAGCTGGGATCATCGCTGCGGGGCAATTATTTGAAACTGAGATGCCTGATGGCGCTTGGCTGGCGCTGGGACACGCAGTTGCACCGGGCGGTTATGCATATCTGCTGGTGCATAGCGGGCGCGGCACGGTCGCCAGCTGCATGTTCACCAACTTTCGCGACCAGGCAAAACACCTAGCCGCCACCGTCGCATTCTTTCGGACGAATGCGGGTCTTGAAATGCGTAACCCGCGCCCCTTCAGCGGATTTGGCAATGTACGTCTACCAACGACCGCCATGCAGGGCGGCCATCCGGTGATTGGCGAACATGCCGGGTTTCAGGATGGGCTGGCCGGGTTCGGTATGCGCCATGCGATCCGCTCCGGGGTTCTGGCGGCACAGAGCATCCTTGATGACAGCAATTACACCGCCCGCTGGCAAGCCGAGCTTGGCCCTTTGATCAAAGCTGGCGTGGTCAATCGACTTTTTTTCAATTTGGCTGGAGAGCTTGGGATGAAGCTGGCGGTCAGGCGACTGGCCCGAGCAGACGCCGGCGGGTTACTAAAACGAGTTTACGAAACATCGGCGCTCAAACGCCTGCTATTGCCGCTTGCTCAGCGGTGGTATCGCGCATCGTTGGCTGAACCGAGCTGCGACCATATCAATTGTGACTGTGTTTGGTGCCAGCACGGTGACCATGCTGAAGGGGAAAAACTTGGCACCTGATGAAATGGGGCGCGCAAATGCAAACCAAACCTGCAGTTGGGGTTGCGCCCTGCACAGAGCTACGAACACGGCATTTGATCTGATGTCGCAACGATGTAGCCGGACAAATGGAGGATATCATGACTGAAAGTTACAATCTCGACGCAGCGCCAACCCGGCGCCTTCGCCGGCCGAGCCTATTCGGATGGGTTCTTGAGCAGGCGCTTAGCACATTGATCCAGCGCGGTACGCTTCATCTCCGCATGCCGGACGGGACTTTGCGACATTTCGGCCAAGGCTCACCCAAGGTTTCGATTGCGATCCGTGATTGGCGAACTGTTCGTCGCATCGCACTCAATGCCGATCTGGCTGTTGGCGAAGCTTGGTGTGATGGCACACTGACAGTTGAGGATGGTGATATTTTTGGTTTTCTCGATCTTTGCCTGTCCAATGCCGGTGTCGGGCCTGGCTATGGTCTGCGCCGGGTACAGCAGAGGCTGGAGCGTTTGGTGCGGTCGCTGTTAATGCATAACCCAATCGGCAAAGCCCAGAAAAACGTCGCACATCACTATGACCTGTCCGACGAACTCTATGATCTCTTTCTCGACGACGAACGGCAATATTCTTGTGCCTATTTTAGTTCGCCTGAGGACACCCTTGAAGAGGCCCAAACGCACAAGATGCGCCATATCGCAAGCAAACTTTGTCTTGAACCAGGGCAGAAGTTGCTCGATATCGGCTCCGGCTGGGGCGGCCTGGGATTGTTCATGGCCCGCCAAGCTGGTGTGGATGTGACCGGGGTGACGCTGTCGGTCGAGCAGCAGCGATATGCTCAGGCGCGCGCCGACCGAGAAGGTTTGACAGAGCATGCACGCTTTGTGCTGCGTGACTACCGCGAGGAACTTGGCCGCTATGACCGTATCGTCTCTGTCGGCATGTTTGAACATGTCGGGGCCGGGCACTATGGCGAATATTTTGCCAAGGTTGCGCAGCTTCTGAAGGAGGACGGCGTGGCGATGATTCACACAATCGGCAACACCACCGTACCAGGCGCGCCCCATCCTTGGATCCGCAAATACATATTTCCTGGTGGTTATGCTCCATCACTTTCCGAAATATTGCCTGCCATTGAAAAAAGCGGGCTGGTGGTGACAGATATCGAAGTGCTGCGCCTGCACTATGCCCAGACGCTGAAAGCTTGGCGCACACGTTTCATGGCACGCCGCGACGAGGTTGTGGCACTCTATGATGAGCGATTCTGCCGGATGTGGGAATTCTACCTTGCTGCCTGCGAAGCCGCATTTCGCCACATCGGTCTGGTGGTGTTCCAGATCCAGCTTTCGCACAGCGTCGATATTGTTCCGCTGACCCGTGATTACTTGGCCAAGGACGAAACTTTGCCGGAGAAATCGGCAAAAATGGTGCCGACCGCCAGAGCCCCCAGCAAACGCGCCGGGCAGCAAAAAGAACTGTGCGGCAGCGACATCGCCGGGTGATTGCAGCCATCAAAATCGGTTCGATGTTCGTATAGGACTGCCGGGTTCGCATTGCATCTGTGTATTTGATTTGGTCCTTTTTGCATATTACTTGTGAGAATAGATGCTAAAAACTCACTCTCACTTGAATTTGCTTCAGGCGTTGATTTGGATCAAAGAGAATGTGGCCTGCCTCTGACACTGTTCAAGCGTTGACTTGAAGTTGTTTCTTCACTTCGAATGTATTGTTGAGATGCTGGAGGTTGTCACAGATGCCCAAACTATCCTTTCTTGGCGCGGCTGGAACAGTAACCGGGTCCAAATATCTACTCGAGCTCGACGGCACGCGTGTGCTTGTTGATTGCGGCATGTATCAGGGTTTTAAGAAGCTTCGGGAACGAAACTGGCAACAGTTTCCTGTCGAACCGAGCACCATTGATGCCATCGTCTTGACCCACGCACACATTGATCATAGCGGCTACATTCCTGCGCTCGTCAAAAACGGATTTTCGGGCGACATTTTTTGCACCGACGCTACACATGAATTATGCAAAATCCTTTTACGGGACAGTGGATATCTCAACGAACGCGAAGCCGATCTTGCCAATAAATATGGCTACTCGAAACACAAAGTGGCAAAGCCCTTATACACCACCAAAGATGCTGAAAAATCCTTGTTGCATTTTCGTTCCGTTGGTTTTGACAAGACAATGCAACTGAACAGTGAGATTGACGTTAGGTTTGTGCCAGCCGGGCATATTCTTGGCGCTGCCAGCGTCATTTTAGATGCGGGCGGAAAAACAATCGTGTTTTCAGGTGATCTTGGCCAATATGATGCTGCGACCATGGTGAATCCGACCCGAATTCTGCATGCAGATTACTTATTGGTGGAGTCCACCTACGGAAACCGTTTGCACGAAAAACAAGACCCCGAAACAGCGCTGGCGGACGTGATAAACCGCACAGCAAAGCGGGGCGGTTCAGTCATAATTCCGTCTTTTGCTGTGGGCAGGTCGCAGACGATAATGTACCATTTGCAAAGGCTGAAATCTGCTGATCGGATACCGGATTTACCTGTTTATCTTGACAGTCCAATGGCTGTGAACGCCAGCAAGATTTTTTGTAAGTATTTGGATATTCACCGGCTTTCAGCCGCAGAGTGCGATGCCACTTGTGATGCCGTCCGGTATGTAAATTCAGTCGAAGAATCAAAATCATTAGATTCCAACGTGATGCCAAAGGTCATCATTTCTGCCAGTGGAATGGCAACCGGTGGCCGTGTGTTGCATCACATAAAACATTACGCCACAGATGCCCGGAACACAATTCTGTTTGCGGGTTTTCAAGCTGCCGGTACCCGTGGAGCAGCGATGTGTGATGGGGCCAAGAGTGTCAAGATTCACGGTCAAGATGTTCCAATTAATGCCGAAGTCGTTAATTTACACATGATGTCTGCGCACGCCGATGCCGATCAAATTATGCGTTGGCTCAATGGTTTTAGCAGTGTGCCACGCAAAACTTTTATCGTTCATGGCGAGCCCACGGCCGCACAAGCTTTACAACAAAAAATCGAAACTGAGTTGGGATGGGATTGTGTGTTGCCCAACTATCTTGAAACCGTCGAGCTGACTTGATGGTACAACTTTCTGACAAAAATATAGGCGTCAACAAGAGCACCAGCCAACTTCGCGCCCGGCGAATTGGTGTGGAAACACAGCATGAACATGTCGTCTTTATGCGAGAGGATTGTCATGTGTGCAAATCGGAGGGGTTCTCCGTTCCTGCTCGTGTGCTCCTGACTAGGGGCATTAAAACTCAAACTGCGCGCTTAATGCATGTTAAGAATGGTTTGCTAGAAAACGGCGAAATCGGCCTTGCTGAAATCACGTGGCAGGCTTTGGATGCGCACGAAGGTGGGCATATTGGGGTCAGTCATCCGCAGCCGCTAGCCTCATTTCATCAAGTGCGCGGCAAAGTTTACGGGAAAAGGCTTGATGCCGCGTCTGCCAGTGCAATTATTGAAGACATTGTTGCAAAAAGGTATTCTGACGTTGAATTAGCCGCCTTTATCACCGCATGTTCTGCACGCGCCCTTAATCACGATGAAATCGTGGCACTGACCCACGCCATGGTGCAAAGCGGCGATCAACTGTCATGGGGACGCCAACCGATTGTTGATAAGCATTGTGTGGGCGGGTTGCCAGGCAACCGGACGACGCCAATTGTTGTGGCCATCGTCGCAGCTGCGGGCCTGATAATTCCCAAAACGTCGTCGCGGGCCATTACCTCGCCTGCCGGTACGGCTGACACAATGGAAACCCTTGCACCAGTCAGTTTGTCGGTTGAGCAAATGCAACGGGTTGTGAAGGCTGAAGGTGGTTGTATTGCTTGGGGAGGGGCCGTTCGTTTAAGCCCCGCCGACGACACGTTAATAAGGGTCGAACGGGCCTTGGACCTTGATAGTGAGGGGCAATTGATCGCCTCTGTCTTGTCAAAGAAAATCGCAGCAGGTTCAACGCATGTGGTGATCGACATTCCAGTTGGGCCAACCGCAAAGGTTAGAAGCACACAAAAGGCTGAGCATCTGGCAAAAAGTCTTACAGCCGTCGCAAACACGTTCGGCCTAAAAACGAGTATAATCATTAGCGATGGGCTACAGCCAGTTGGCCGAGGAATTGGTCCCGCATTGGAGGCCCGTGATGTCCTTGCGGTATTGCAAAACAAAACAGACGCCCCTCAAGACCTTCGCAGTCGGTCAATCTTGCTTGCAGGCGCTATCTTGGAACTGGGAGAGCTCGCCCATGTCGGGGCGGGTATTCGGCTCGCAGAAGAAGTCTTAGAAAATGGCAACGCATGGACAAAGTTTCAGCGTATTTGCGCAGCCCAAGGCGGCATGCGCGAACCTCCAACAGCGCCGCACACTTTTACCGTGGAGGCGGAGCATGCTGCACAAGTTTTGGAAATTGATAACAGAAAACTCGCAAAGGCGGCAAAGTTAGCAGGGGCACCAGATGCAAAAGCAGCCGGTATTACAATGCACGTAAGACTGGGCGATGTGCTAACATCAGGGCAGCCCGTTTTTACTTTGCACACTGAATCATTGGGTGAGATGGATTACGCACGTGAATATGTAAATTCTAATCCGGACATCATAAAGTTTGCGGTGGTGACATGAAAAAAATTGTTATCCCATTCCCCGAACTTTTCCCACTTGCTCAAAGTCTATGCGACGTTCTTTCAGCTGACATGCAATTTGTTGAAACGCGCCGCTTTCCTGATGGGGAAACATATCTTCGCCTTCCAGAATTATTGCATGGGCGTGATATCATACTGGTCGCACCGCTTGACAGGCCAGATGAAAAAACCTTGCCAATAATGTTTGCCGCCATGACGGCAAAGGAATTGGGTGCAAATTCGGTTGGTCTGGTGGCACCATATTTGCCTTATATGCGGCAGGATAAGCGTTTCAAACCAGGCGAAGCCATAACGTCAACACATTTTGCGGGCATCGTGTCGCAATCAATAGATTGGTTAGTAACTGTTGATCCGCACCTGCACCGCCGAAACTCTCTTTCAGAGATATATTCGGTACCAACGGCGGTCGTACATGCGGCGCCAGTGATGGCAGACTGGATTGCCAACAATGTCAAAAAGCCGCTTCTTGTGGGTCCAGATTCTGAAAGTGAGCAATGGGTCCGCGCAGTTGCTGATGGTATTGGCGCAGATTGGATGGTTTTGGAAAAGAAACGATATGGCGACGAGAATGTAGTAGTAAGTGTGCCAAATGTAGAGCAATGGTATGATCACACGCCGGTTATTGTGGATGACATCGTATCATCAGCCAAAACAATGATTGCAACCGTAAAACACTTGCGCGCAGCGAACATGTCGGCACCGACTTGCATCGGCGTTCACGCCATCTTTGCTGGTGGTTCTTATCAAGCGCTCTTGGATGCTGGAGCCGGTAAAGTCGTAAGCTGCAACACTGTGCGCCATCAAAGCAATCAAATTGACGTGTCGGCAATCTTGGCCCAAGCAATCAACAAAATCTAATGTCAGCGACATTGTTCGGAGACTAAAAAGGAGAACTTCAATGAAAAAATACTACACATACTTAGCGGGCACCGCCGCGGCGCTAGCCGTTCCGAGTGTGGCTTTGGCCCAAACTCCTGCGCCTACTGAGTGGGTTGAATGGATGCATCCTGGCATCGGTTGGGGTGGCATGATGTTTGGCGGTTTGATGATGGTCGCGTTTTGGGGCGTCGTCATTTTGCTCATCGTACTGTTGTTACGCGGAAATTCTGGCTCATCAAATGGTGACCAACGCGCAACGCGCAACAGAGCTGAAGAAATCGCCAAAGAACGGTTGGCCAAGGGTGAAATTGACCATGCCGAATATGACGCTATGATACACAAGCTGGGTGCTTAGCAGCAACACAGTTGTGCCAAACTGCAACAAATGATCACTAGTTTTTTAGAAAAGGAAACAATATGAAAAACGCTAAATACATACCAACACTGGTGTTGGCGATAACGAGCACATTGGCAACACTATCGTTTGCCGACGCTGCATTTGCACAATCAGCACAACCGAAAATGGTAGCACCAGGTTTGGTTATTCCGAGTATGGATGTTGAGAATGGCCGAAAGCTGTTCGGTTCAAAAGGCTGCGTCGTCTGCCACAGCATTAATGGACTTGGTGGCGAAGATGCACCATCACTAAACGCCGCTGACATGGATCCGCAAATGAATCCATTTGAATTTGCAGCTAAAATGTGGCGTGGCGCAGAAGCCATGGTGATGCTGCAGCGTGACGAACTGGGCGATGTGATTGAACTGTCCGGGCAAGAACTTGCTGATATCACCGCGTTCGTCCACAACGTCGAGGAACAAAAGAACTTCTCGATGGATGATGTGCCAGAAGAGATGATCGAGCTGATGGAACACGCTGAAACCGAAGGTGAAGACGCGCACGGATAAGTCCAAGCTGCCAATCGCGTTGTTGCGGGCATCTAGCCTGCGCAAGCAGAAATCTAGTTTGCTCGCAACAACAGGCATATAGGTCAGAATGAAGTGGAGAACCGACTGTGTTGAGTTTCATTCGGCTGATCAAATTTGTTGTGTTTTTCGTAAGGGAAGTAGTTTCCCTTCGGCGGTTTAAACGCGGAAAAGGCAATTCAAATAGTCCGAGTTTACTTGTTGAAAAATTGATCAATCTGGGCCCTGTTTTTGTAAAACTGGGTCAAGTTCTCAGCACTCGTTCCGATCTGCTGCCGAGCGAATACACGCGCGCTCTTGCATCACTGCAAGAGGATCAACCCCAAGTACCATGGGAACAAATATCTCAGCATCTGCTCGCGCAGTTCGGGCAACCAGCCAGTGAGTTGTTCGCAACGATCAACCCCGTACCGATTGCGGCGGCAACGCTCGCTCAAGTACATGAGGCAACGTTGCACGATGGGACGCACGTTGCGGTAAAAGTGCAGCGTCCAAATGTTGCAGACGACGTCATTCGTGATCTTGAAATTTTGGATATGGGCGTTCGGTGGTTAGCGCGCCTTTCGCCCGGCCGAACAAATCGCGCAAATCTGCCAGCTTTTGTCCGTGAGTTTAAAAATTATACTTTGGACGAACTTGATTTTGCAGCCGAGGGTCACTCGATTGAAACGTTCGCGCAAAATCTTTTTGACCTTCAGTATGTCAAACTTCCGTCGGTTTATTGGGATTATACGTCCACCACAATACTGACCATGGACTGGGTTAATGGTCTATCGCTTACCAAAATGAAGGCGGAACTGGACACCACGACGCGCGAGACACTGGTTACGCATCTGGTTGAGGTGCTCCTGAGAATGTTTGTCTCAGATGGCTATTTTCACGCGGACCTGCATCCAGGAAACATTCGCTTTTACGGCGATGGAACATTTGCGCTAATGGACTTTGGCATGGTCGGTCGACTTACCCCAGCACAGAGTAACCGGTTCATTCTTTATCTTTTGGCGGTTGTGCAACGCCAAACCAAGCGCGCATTTTCTCACTTTGTGGCCCAGACGCACAAGTTACCCGATGCTGATGAGGACGCCTTCCAAGCGGTTTTTGAAACGCTTGCCGATCAGTTCTATAATTCGTCACTAACTGAAACAAGCTTCGCCAAAGTGTATTTGAAGATGATGCAGGCAGGTTATGAATTCGGCTTCATATTTCCCAGCGAGCTATTGTTACACGCTAAGGCTTTAACTACAGCAGAAGCGCTGATTTTTACACTTTCCCCTGACGTTCGATTTGAAAAGATTGCGCGACCATTTGTTGCAGAACTGGTGGCGAACAGAGCGCTTTCGCACACCAACTTGACGGATCGATTAAATCAAATGCTGCCCGAACTTTTGTTGCTAGGCGAGTTACCGCCCGCAGATGCAATTGATCAGGTTTGGGATCGATCAGCGTCTGCAGCAATTGGTGATCAGGTTGGCTCAGCGTTAATGGGCCAACTCGAGCGCTTTGCAAGCAATAATGGTTTGTGGCGCTCGCTTTTTGTAAAAGACGCAAGACGTTTTCTGCTCGAAGAAGATAGCTCGTTTCCCGTTGACCAAGTACTGGAGCTAACGTGGAAGAATTATGAAAAACTTGAGAAAAGCATTCTCGTGCAGCCAACCACAGGCGCGGTTTTTACCACCCATGTCGCAGCTGTAATCTTGGCCATGCATCAAGCCATGTTGGCAAACAATGTTGATCCGCACAAAGCCCCGGAGCTGATTTATCAGATCGGTTGGCGATTTTACGATCGAATGGGCGAGTTGCCGCTATTGATGGCACGTTCGGTAACAAAAGATCCTGCCAAGCGGTTGAGAATAGCCACAAATCTCTTTCGCACATTTCCCTTTGGAAGCCCGAGTTATCAATGGAGCGATGTCCAAAGCGGTCCACAAACGGTGGCATTCGATTGTCAGAAATGTCCGATGGCAGAATTCTTCATCGCCCACGATGCGGCAGATCTGTGTGTGCAAACCGCCTGTAAACTTGACTATCCTTTGGCAACCAAGTGGGGCGGCAGACTTGAACGCACAAATACAATTGCAGGCGGAGCCGAATTCTGCGACTTCCGATGGCATGCGTGAATTGCCAATTTCCCTTTGGTACTACGTAGATGTCGTCCAGAACTTGATTTCCATATCTGGCAAAATGACATGCAGCTGCGCCAACGCTTTTCCCAAGGTCAAATGATCAGAAATTGTCGTTAGACCGTTTTTGCCCGAAAGAGTTCCATCAATGCTTGAAGCGGTGATGAGCAACATCGCGGCTGTAAGTTCTGCCTGGTCACCGCCAGTGAAATGATGGGAAGAACTAGGTTGTTCGTTAGCCATCTGGGCCGCTGCCACAATTCTGGTGCGCGATGCACCCAATCCGGGCAATCGCATCATCAGGCGTGTAAGGCCACGGGCGCGCTGAGCCATCCACGGACCGAGGCCAAGGCCCAACAACATCCCCAATGAGCGCGTAACGTATGGCGGGTCAACGGCGAGGAAAGTTTGAACTGCTTGACCCTGACTTGGCAGCGAAGAGCCAAAAATACCCTGTCCGGGAAATCCAATTCCTAGAGCCTGCCGGGCGGGTTCGTGTTGACCAAATACAAAGCGGCGGTGAACTTGACCTGGTCGAACTGTTTCGATGCGGTCATTGTTGCGAACCGCATATGCTTCGCCCAGGGCCCGGAAAAACCATTCCGTTGCAGCCGGCCCATAATGGCGGCCCATGCCCAATTCCAATCCAATCTCCATGCCAACAACACCATTGGTTGCGGCTAAGTCCGCAGCCATGAGGGTGCTTAAACCCGGCGCGGTGCCAACACATAAAACGCCTGTTCCGGTTCCGTCCGCAGCGCCAATAGCCTGCGCAAGGCTTGATACATAATCCGGTGTTGCGGAGCTATCTAGGAATGATCCGCCGCGTTGGACGATCTGAGCCGCAAATTCAGGCGGCGTCGCTTCGGTAAGATTTATGACAACCGCCTTGTGAGGTAGCGCGTCTGCAACATTTGGGCCTTTTACATCAAGTGCGGTATAAGTAACCCTTGCAGAGTTCTGGTTTGTATCTTTGTTGCCGGAGCGCGAGACGATTGTAATCGAGCTGTTGGTGTGTTCCAACAAGAGCCGCGTCAGCCGGTGTCCGACGTCACCGGTGCCACCAATCAGAACAAAGTCCGGACCACTGGGCGCCATATTTGCTGTGTCTTCCAAAGAAGTGACCTTACTTGACGAAGTCATATGTCGTGCCTTTCATTCGCAAAAGAGTATTGTTTATTTCGGTACAGCCACCAACCAAAAAGTATGCCGCCGAGAATGGTTGGAATGATACCCGACCAAATGAATAAAGTCCCGTTTTCAGGCCCGCCAAAATAGTCGAAGCGGGCGTCAATTCGACTGTAAAATACAGCCAGATTGAACCAACGAGTGCAATTATAAAACCTGCACCTGCCATGGCCTTGATACCTGTCAATTTAGGCTCGACAAACAATAAGGTAAGCACCGCACATACGGCACCCATTGCCAAGCCGCAGGTCATCGTCCAACCTTTATGGATCGCCCGTGAGGATGAAAGGGACAAGAATACATCACCCAATCGGTGCACAGAATGTAAGATTGCGTTGTTTGTTCATTGTAGCAGCCCACCATATATTTTTATTAGGTTGAGCCTTCTAGTGACTGGAAGGTCAAGTGTCTCAGGCATAATGCGCGAACAAATTTCACAAAGTATATTAGGGCAGGTCGCAACCTAAAACGATAGGCGCGAATTTCGCCCATCATTTCAAATGTAACCAATTGTATCCTTGACCTTCCCTGCGGTGGAAGGCGCAATATCAAACCAACTGTAGAATAGGATGTTCAAATGGAAATCAAACCAAAATCAAACGATGCCGCGGCATCAAAATCTATGAATATCGGGATGATGGCCTGCTGCGCAATAATGGTGCTGCCAATTGCTGTCCTTTTCATCGCAGGCGGAGGAACCTCAGGATTTGGGAATGGTATTGCGCTAGTTTCGCTCCTTGCTTTGTGTGTCGGTGCTCATATTTTCATGCACAAGAAGATGGGCAAGTCCTGTCATGGCGAAGAGCATGAAAAAGAATTGCAGCCAGTTTTGGTGAAAGTTGAGCAGCACTCAAATCACCGCAACGTCCGCTAGGCCCAATCCCTAGTAGGTTTTGCTCATTTTTGGTGATCAAGACTATCTAACGGTAGCGAAATGGTGGTACGCAGGCCGCCATTTTGCATGTTCTCAAGCGTGACGTCGCCACCATGCGCTCGGATAATTGTACGGGCGATGGATAGACCAAGCCCATGCCCGCCCGTCTCAAGCGATCTTGATTTTTCAACACGAAAAAATGGATCGAAAACCCGCTCAATCTGTGATTCTGGAATTCCAGGACCGTCGTCCGCAACGACTATGGCGAACGCGCCGTTTAAAGTTGAAGATTGAACACGCGCCGATTTGCCGTATCTGACGGCGTTTTCCAATATGTTTCGAACGGCGCGTTTGAATGCCGTCGGTTTTAGCCGGGCGTGGATTTCAGGTTCATCACGTAGGACCACAGATAGAGGGGAGCTGATGTTCAGTTCTTGTTGTAGCTCTTTTAAGAGTTGACCAACTTCGACGGTTTTTGAGGGTTCGTTTGCCGACATTCCGCGCGCAAATGTAAGTGTAGCTTCAACCATCATTTGCATTTCTTCGATGGAGTTCACCATACTGTTGCGTGTTTCGTCGTCTTCAACCATTTCTGATCGTACGCGCAAGGCTGTTAGCGGCGAACGTAGGTCGTGTCCAAGTGAGGCCAGCAGTCTTGTTCGATCCGCGACAAAGCGGGTTAGCCTGTCCTGCATCCGGTTGAATGCCGCCGTCAGCTCACGGACCTCTGTTGGTCCTGCTTCGGGCAATTCGGTTATGTCTTCGCCTCTACCCAGTTTGTTCGCCGCGTTGACCAGTTTTTGCAACGGACCGGTCAATCTGGTCATCAAAAACCAGAATACGGCCCCAAGTATGATTGCCGCGGTCAATATGAAAGTGAGCATCGAATAAAGCGGCCACTGCAAAGGCGGCTTCTCGAATCTGGTGCCCACATTTAGCCATCTCTCCTTTGACAATTCGATCGCTAAGTTCATTTCAATTGCTGACAACTCTCCTTGCATCATGGTTTGGTGCATTTCGGTCATTTCCAACTGCAGCTGTTGCATCGGCAGGATTTGCCCTTCGATCTGATGCAATTGCACGCGGATTTCGCCAACATACTCTTTGCCCAGCAAGGTTCGTATTCTTGGCTCCATCATCCCTGTATCGAAATTCTCGCTTATCTCAACAGAAGCTTTGTTTGATATCTCAAACCTCATGAGCGGAGAATTTGCGGCCCTTAACACCGCTTCGTGTAACTCCTCAGGGGCCTCCTGAATTAGCCGGGCGACATTCGCCGCGCGGCCGATGGCTTCAAAGCCGAGCGCCTCGCGCACCGCCAGATTTCTTTCATCGACAAAAAGCCACAAGCTAACGACCTGGGCAAATACCAACGCAATAATGACCAGCAAAGCCAATTGAACCGGCAATCGTTTAAGTGGTTTGATATTCACGCCAAAACCTCAACATCGACAGAAAGACAGTAGCCACCGTTCCGAACCGTTGTAATTATCTTTGGTCTAAGAACATCAACTTCGATTTTTCGACGCAACCGACTAATTTGATTGTCGATGGTTCGGTCAAGTGGCCCTGCAGACTTTCCAACGGTTAAGTCCAACAATTGATCGCGGCTGAGGACCATTCGCGCACGTTGTATGAGGACAGTGAGGAGTTTAAACTCCGCCGTTGTTAATCGCTCCTGATTTCCACTTTGGTCCGTCAATATTTGACCATCAACATCTAAAATGAGATGTGCGAAACGCAGCTTCTGGCCCGCCAGCGTGCCGGCATGTTTTTCGATTTGTGGTGCGCGTCGCAATACAGCCTTTATCCTCGCGAGTAATTCTCGTGGATTGAACGGTTTTGCTAAATAGTCATCAGCCCCAATTTCCAAGCCGACTATGCGATCAGTATCTTCACCCAGCGCTGTCAGCATGATTATGGGGATATCAATCTGTTTTGAAATACGGGTGCAGAACGAAAGGCCATCTTCGCCGGGCATCATGACATCTAGGACGATTAGGTCGAAATGACCCGCACCAAGCATTGTTTCAGCATCACGCGCGTCTTTGGCGACAGAAGCGCGCATACCGCTCTTCTCTAAGAAGCGTTTCACGCTTTCGCGAATTTCTTTGTGGTCATCAACGATTAATATGTGCGGAATGTGAGACATAATTCCTTTTAATACACTCGCCTGACCACTGCCACTTAGATATTTGTCGCCAATTGTATCAAACACCGTGGTTCGCGACACGTTGATACATTTCGTTGGGTGCAAAGTGATCGATTCTCGTTCTTTATAAGTTTCGATCTAACCAGAAGGAAACTGAAAAATGTCAAAACTTACAGTAGGTGCTATCGCTCTTGTTTTGTCCTCATTTGGTGCGCAAGCAGCGTTGGCACATGATGGCAGCGACCATGGCAACAACACTAACAAAGGCAACGCAGCTGCGATGTCTGGAAATGGCCAAATGAACGGCGGCATGGGCGGCTCACAGTCAGGTATGATGGGTGGCGGCATGGGCGGCTCACAGTCTGGAATGATGGGTGGCGGCATGGGCGGCTCGCAGTCAGGAATGATGGGCGGCGGCATGCAATCCATGATGAAGATGATGCAGATGATGCAGAACATGGGTTCTGGAGCGATGGGTTCTGGAGCGATGGGTGCAGGCGGATCAATGATGGCCGACACTGAGCATCTCAGAAGTGTATTTGACACCAACAAGGATGGAAAATTGACACCTGAGGAACTGTCTGCTGGCTTCCTAGCTGACCTTAAGACTTATGATGCCGATGGCAATGGCACACTTTCCCTGGCCGAATTTGAAGCGCTACATGCTGCGCACACGAGCGAGCAAACAGTTGATCGCTTTCAAGCGTTTGATGCTGATGGCGATGGTCAAGTCACCGCCCAAGAGATTGTTGTACCCTTTGAGCAGATGGGCAACATGAATTCAGGTGGCATGATGTCAGGTGGCATGATGTCAGGTGGAAATATGTCAGGCAACAATATGAACTCAACAGAAAACCAAAATGCGATGGACGCTGATCAACAGGATATGATGAACGACGATAAAAAATAAATGCTAGTTAAGCGGGGGCGGGCTCAGGTCCGCCCTTTGCAAACGGAATGGGATTGGAGCGGCGCGAGCTGGCCAATCTCGTTGCGGCAAGTGTCTGACATTGGTGCGACTTATGCCGAACTTATGTCACGAACCTGTTCCTTGTCCTTGAATGGGACCAGACGTTCGAGCCTAACAACTTGCCAATTGCAGCAAATTGACCTTGCCAAAGATCATATTGCGCCATCGCGCAAAGAAACCAACGCCAATTACAATTTCAAGTATCGCTACGCTTTGTGCAAAGGTTGAAACCAGTTCACCTTGGGGATGGTGTAGCAGAATTGCCTATTCGCCGCACCCTTGTTCAATCTCATAACTCAGTTATAAAGGTCAAAAGCACGCCTTCTATGCTGGTGCGCGGCGAAATGACACTTGCGCATTTGCGGGTTTATCTATAAAAAACCTAAAAATTGGCTATGTAGAATTGAATTATCTATAAAACGGAGCGGTGATTTGGATTTGGTGAGCGAACAGTCTGAAAAGCAAGTGGTTAGCCGTGAAGAGGCTGATGCAATTTACAACCAGCCTTTTATGGATTTGCTGTTTCAAGCACACACTGTGCATCGGACAAATTTCGATCCTAACCAAGTGCAGCGTTCTAAACTGCTATCTATTAAGACCGGCGGCTGCGCTGAGGATTGCGCCTATTGCAGTCAATCAGCACGCAATGGCTCAACACTTTCGGCTTCAAAACTAATGGAAGTCGAAAAAGTGCTTTCCGAAGCCCGCAAAGCGAAAGAAAGTGGCGCGAGCCGTTATTGCATGGGGGCGGCGTGGCGTTCGCCAAAAGACCGAGACATGGAAGTTCTTGAAGCGATGGTGCAGGGCGTCAAGGATATGGGCATGGAAACATGCATGACCTTGGGCATGTTAGAAGACGATCAAGTTCACCGCCTCAAGAGTGCTGGTCTGGATTATTACAACCACAATATCGATACGTCTGAGCGGTATTATTCCGAAATCATTACGACCCGCACTTTCGCCGACCGCATCAGCACACTGAACCGGGTGCGTGAAGCCGGTATAAAAGTGTGCGCTGGCGGCATAGTTGGGATGGGCGAACAGCAAATGGACCGTGTGGACATGCTGCTCTCGTTGGCGTCGCTTGATGAACACCCCGATTCTGTGCCGATCAATATGTTAATCCCAATCGAAAATACGCCGATGGCGGATGTACAAAAACTCGACCCGATTGAGTTTGTACGCACAATCGCTTTGGCGCGGATCTTGATGCCACGATCACATGTCCGCCTTTCAGCGGGCCGCACCGATATGAGTGATGAGCTACAAGCCATGTGCTTCTTTGCGGGTGCAAACTCGATCTTTGTTGGCGATACATTGCTAACCGCAGACAACCCGGGCGAAGACAAAGATGCATTGCTGTTCGACAAGCTGGGCATTTCTGCAATGGCTTTGGGTTGCGACGGCAAAAAATGAATGTATTCCCCCGCCATCATGGCGTGTTGGATGCACTGAAAAACCGCGCGCGATATCGCGAACTCATTCCACGTCTTGGGCATGACTTTGCCTCCAACGACTATATCGGCTTGGCTGGATCAGATGTTCTTCGCCAGGCAGGCATTGACGCGCTCAATCGTGGCGTGCCGGTTGGGGCAGGCGGTTCGCGTCTGTTGCGGGGAAACGATGCCGAACACGAATTGCTGGAGCAAGAAGCCGCAGATTTTTTCGGTGTCGAACGTGCGCTGTTCTTGGGCAACGGCTTCGTCGCCAACATGGCAATTTTTTCGACGCTCCCGCTGCAAGGTGATCTGGTTGTGTACGATCACTACATACATGCGAGCGCGCATGAAGGTATGCGTTTGGGTCGAGCCGCAACTCAAGAGTTTTCGCACAACGATGTCGCAGATGCTGCAACAAAGATTGAAGTTTGGCGAAGCGAAGGCAATGAGGGCCATGTTTGGATCGCATGTGAAGCTGTCTACTCAATGGATGGTGATATGGCGCCGGTTGCGGACCTATACGAGTTGGCGAAGAAATGCGGCGGCACCTTGGTTGTTGATGAGGCCCATGCAACGGGCGTTTTTGGCGATCTTGGTCGTGGACTGACGCATCCAATGGCGTCCGACCCTCACGTTTTATCTTTGCACACCTGCGGCAAAGCATTGGGCGTTTCTGGCGCTCTGATATGCGGTGCCGCGGTGCTGATTGACACATTGATCAACAAAGCCCGTGGTTTTGTGTTTTCCACCGCGCCGTCGCCGCTCAATGCGGCGTTGGTACGGGCAGCATTGCATGAACTCAAGAGCAATCCAAAACGTCAGCTCGCAGCACTGGAACTGTTGAAACAGACGCACCAACTTGCCAAGTCCATCTGCGGGCTGAGCGGCTTTCAAAGTCAAATCCTCCCCATAGTTATTGGCGAAGACAAACCAACGATGGCGCTGGCGAAGGCGATGCAGGATAAAGGCTATGACATTCGGGGTATTCGCCCACCAACCGTACCCAAAGGCACCGCGCGCTTGCGGATATCAATAACTTTGAACATGCCATTAGATACCATCGAGAAAATGCTCATTGATTTGAACGCTGAGATGGAAATGATGCAACTGCCGGAGCGGTCCAATGGGTAATTCAATCGTTGTGACGGGTACCGATACCGGCATCGGCAAAACAGTTTTTTCTGCTGGCTTAGTTCAAGCACTTAACGCGACTTATTGGAAACCCGTGCAAGCCGGATTAGAAGACGAAACCGATAGTGAAACTGTTGCGCGACTGACTGGCGAGCCTACGTTGCCTGAAACCTACCGCCTCAAAATGCCCGCATCGCCGCATTTAGCGGCTGAGGCGGAAGATGTTTTGATTTCGCCTGACGCCCTAAATATTCCAGCTTGTGACGGACCTTTGGTGGTAGAGGGCGCGGGCGGTGTGATGGTGCCGCTTAACCGCGATACGCTTTATCTGGATATGTTTGCACGTTGGCATGCCCCTGTCATTTTGTGCGCAAGGACCCAACTTGGCACGATCAATCATAGTCTCATGTCGCTAATGGCCCTGCGCCAAGTCGGATGCACCATCGTCGGGGTCGCGTTTATTGGTGATCCAGAACCAGAGGTCGAGCAAACGATCTGCGATTTTGGGATGACCTATAATTTAGGCCGCTTGCCAATAATTGATTCGCTTAATGCACAAACTCTCGCAAGTGCTTTTGCGCAAAGCATAAATCT
>NZ_JBLIAI010000036.1:0-25997 GCF_047634455.1 Maritalea sp. | reverse complement strand
GGCGCCACCTTTGTCCAGCCCGTTCAAAAACTGCAAAAATATCGCGTCCATCATTCCTCCCAAGCAGCGTGTTTGGCTGCAAACATTCGCGGTTGTAGATAGTTAGAACCGCCGATACCGGGGTAGTGAACCACCCCGGCACCAAATTGTATACTTAACTAACTTCGTAAGGACCCAATTCGCCGCCAAAGATTGAGGCATCATATTCCACTTGCGCACGTGGAACTTGTTGAACCACATTGAGCAAATCGAACTGAGATGTTGGGTTTTCGTTACCACGCACAACCAATACGTCTTTAAAGCATTGGTGATCTTCAGCACGGTACTCAGTTGCACCATTGCCCATGCCGTCGAATTTGTGCCCTTCAAGTGCCTTGATCACTTCTACTGGGTAGAAGGTACCAGCGCGCTCACATGCATCCGCATAAAGCAGAGCTTGTACGTAACATGTGTGTGCAGCCATTGATGGTGGGAAGCCGTACTTGGCGCCGAATGATTTCACAAATGCTTGTGAACCAGCGTCTTGTAGTGACCAGTTCCAGTTTGCTGAACCCAAAATGCCTTTGATGTTTTCACCAGCACCTTGCGCCATTAGACGTGAGAACAATGGAACAACAATTTGGAAATCTTTGCCGTTTGATTGGCGATCCTTTAGACCAAACTGGATAGCTTGGGTCAAAGAGTTCACCATGTCACGACCGTAGTGGTTCAAGATCAGAACGTCAGCGCCTGAATTGAGAACTGGTGTGATATACTGCGAGAAGTCGCCTGCGCCCACTGGTGTTTTAACAGCTTCGGCAGTTTCCCAACCCAATGCTTCTGTTGCATTGCGCATGGATTCTTCTTGTGTCCAACCCCAAGTATAATCAGCTGTGAGGTGATAAGCACGACGGTCTGTGCCGTACTCTGCAGCCAAAACTGGGCCAAGAGCTGCACCAGACATGTAGGCGTTAAAGAAGTGCCTAAAGCCATAGCGACGCTTGTCTTTACCCGTTGTGTCGTTTGAGTGGGTCAAGCCAGCCATAAAGATGGTGCCCATTTCCTGACATAGGCCCTGAACAGCAACCGCCACACCAGAAGACGAACCACCAGTAATCATCAGTGCGCCGTCTTTTTCAATCATCCGTTTAGCGGATGCGCGGGCTGCGTCAGATTTTGTTTGGGTGTCACCAGTAACATAGGCAACTTTTTTGCCCAAAATGCCAGTGCCGTTAAGCGAAGATGGCTGCATTGTGTTGAGCATGCCGCCGTCGCCTTCACCATTTAGGTGCTCGACAGCAAGTTCGTAAGCGCGAAGTTCGTCCGCGCCTTCATCGGCATACGCGCCAGTTTGGGGCACGTTGAAACCAAGCGTTACCGTGTCACCAGTCGGTTCGTTGCGGTAAGACTGGCCAAAAGCCGTGCTCGTTAAAATTGTTGGCGCTACACCTGCAGTAACAAGACCGGCTGCGGCACCTTTGAGAACCTTACGACGGCTAGGACCGTCTTTACGTTCGCTCATAAATTCTCCTCCTTTTGGGTTGATGGGCGCCGTGTCGATCGACGCTACACATCGCCATAATAATAGTGTAAAAATGAAAACTCATGCAATAGTACGTTGTAATATAACAATAATTTTGTCAAAAACACGACAATTTCTTGTAACTTATTGTAAACAACTTTACAAGACGGTTAGAAAGAAATTTCTGAAGAGGTTAAAAAAATGCGTTCGCCAATCGGGTTAAAAATCCGCAACCTGAGGAAAACACTTCATTTCTCGCAATCTGGTTTTGCGAAGATGGTGGGTATTTCACCGTCTTATTTGAACTTGATTGAAGCCAATAAACGCGATGTCGGGGGCACGCTGTTACAGCGAATCGCGGCGCTTCTTAACGTCGAGTTGGAGGTTCTTACTGGTGATCGAGAGCAGCGCTTGATCAATGACCTTGAGGAAGTGTTCGCTGACCCGATGCTCGAATCGCTAAGTTTGGGCCCAGAAGATGCTCGAAATCTGGTGGCGACCAATCCCGATGCTGGTGCTGCACTGTTTCGAATATATCGCGGGTTTTTGGATGCCCGTGCGGAAGCCCGGGCGATGTCAAATCGGCTGCGATCCGACCCGTTATTTTCCGAGTTGTTGCATCAGATGTTGAGCCAAATTACGGCTGTGCGCTCAGCCGCTGAGATCTTGGTGGACGTGCCTGATCTTGAAGGCGGGCAACGCAAAAGGTTTCATGCGTCATTGTCTCGCGACAGCCGAACGTTATCGGATGTGGCCCAAACGCTGATTGGTGAATTTGAACGTGAAACCGTTGAGCATCATTCTGTCTCCCCAATGCGTGAAGTGGATGATCTCATTATTGATGAGCGGAACCATTTTGCATCGCTTGAGGAGCTCGGCATTAGCTTGCGAAATGAAGTGTTGGCGTTTGGTGGGTATGCAGAGGCAAGTCTTGACCTTGCCTTAAAACACAAATTTGGGGTGACAGTTGAACGTGCCGGACAGGTGCAGGCCCAGACTGACGAGTTGCCGGGGCAATATCGTTACAACAAAGAGCAAAAGCTGATGTGGTTTCAGGGCAATTGCACCATGTCAACGCGCCAGTTTCAACTGTCGCGGCTTTACGCCGAATTGTCCGGCCTTGAATTGCTCATGCAGCTGACCGATGACAAACGGCTGACGTCTGCAAATTCGCGCCGACTGGCCTACCGGGCTTTAGGGTCATATTTGGCGGGGGCGATTAGTCTGCCCTATGCCGACTTTTTGCGTGACGCGATCGAAAGCAAATATGACATTGACTTCTTGAGCCAAAAATACACCGCCAGTTTTGAGCAGGTGGCGCATCGCCTTGTGACCTTACGTGCACCGGGGCATGAAGGCATCCCGTTTGGCTTTTTGCGGTCTGACCCGGCGGGGCGGTTGACCAAACAGTTTCCGCTGCCAGGGCTTCAATTGCCAAATGCGGGGCATGCCTGCCCGTTATGGGCAATTTATGGCGCATTTAGGCGTCCGAATGATGTGGTCCGCCAAGTGGTGACCTATCCAGATGGTTCACGCTATTTGTTTTTTGCGAAATCAACGTCCAAACGCGCTGCCGCATACAGTCAGGCACCGTTTTATACGTCTGTTATGCTCGCATGTGACATTCTTTACGCTGACAAAACTGTTTATGGGGAAGGACTTCAACTCGAAAATGCAGCACTGGATGTGCCTGTTGGGCCGACGTGCCATATGTGTATTCGTCGGGATTGTGAACATCGACAAGAGGAGGTGCTGGCCAGCGTTGATTCAATGCATTCTGTGCGAACGCCGCTCGTTAGCACAAAGTTCGATGTTGGCGATGCGGATAAAAATGCATAAGGTGTGGCGGTTGATGTTGGCAAGAGGGAAACATGCCAGCGCACGGGAGGAAAATACGTGTCTGTAGACATTTTGATCGTCGAGGATGAACCAAGCATCCTTGATTCGCTTGACTTTATTCTCAGTAGAGCAGGCTGGAATATCAGCGCGGTGACCGATGGTGACGCCGCGATAATTGCTGTTGGAGAACTCAACCCGAAAGTTTTGGTGCTCGATGTCATGTTGCCAAAGAAATCTGGTTTTGAGGTGCTCAAACATTTGCGGGCGCAGCAAAGTACAAAGGATTTGCCCGTTCTCATGCTCACAGCAAAAGGGCAACAGCAGGATCGTCGGATCGCTGAGGAATTGGGTGCAAATGGTTTTGTCACAAAGCCGTACTCTAACAGCGAAGTGGTAGAGGCCGTGCGTCAACTCATGGAGCAAGCAGCCGCTTGAGGGATTAATGGCCGGTCGAAAGCGTCATGAAGGGTTCGCTTTTTTTCTCCCCGTTTTAGGGGCCATTTTGGTATTGCCACCCATCGTCATATTGTTTGACGTGAAAGTCAGCGTCTTTGGATTTCCATTGATCGTGGCTTACATGTTTTTTGTATGGTTGTTTTTGATTGTTGCGTCATTTGTTTTGACCCGTGGGTTGCCCCGAGTGGAAACTGATTCAGATAAAATCAAAAGCAAGTCGGATGGCCGACGATGATTCCTGCTAATCTCGTCATTCTGATCGCCGTTGGCTATGTGATTTTGTTGTTTGCCCTTGCCTATTTTTCTGAGCGATGGGCAGAAGGTAATCGCGGGCATTTCTTGCGGTCGCCGCTTGTCTACACATTGGCCATTTCTGTTTATTGTACCAGCTGGACATTTTACGGCGCTGTTGGGTCCGCTGCGCGTAATGGGTTGGAATTTTTTGCCATATATTTGGGACCCACTCTGGTGTTTGTCGGGTGGTGGTTTGGGTTGCGTAAATTGGTGCGGATTGGCCGTAACCAACGCATTACATCGGTTGCCGATTTAATTTCATCGCGGTTTGGCAAAAGCAATCGTTTGGCCGTGCTGGTGACACTGATCGCGGTGATTGGCACGACGCCCTATATAGCGCTTCAGCTCAAGGCGATCACCACCAGCCTTTCAGTCATTTCATCGGATAGCATTTTGGCAAGTGTTGGCGACCGAACTGACGATAACCGCTTGGCGTTGGGGGTGGCGTTTGGCATGGCGATTTTTACCATCCTTTTCGGCACGCGAAATGTTGACGCAAAAGAGCAGCATCATGGAGTGGTGGCAGCGATTGCGTTTGAAGCGATCGTGAAGCTGGTTGCGTTGTTGTCTGTCGGCATTTTCGTCGTGTTCGGTATCGGCGGCGGTTTTGCTGAAATTTTTTCGCGGGCCGAAAGTGTTGGGGTCAATATTTATGAAAATGGTGATTTTGGAACCCGTTGGGTGACCATAATGATCCTTTCAGCGGCAGCGATCATCTGTTTGCCGCGCCAATTTCAAATTACGGTTGTCGAAAATTCAAACGAAAACCATTTGCGCACTGCAAGTTGGGCATTTCCACTTTATTTGCTCGGCATGAGCGTGTTCACGTTGCCCATTGCGATTGCGGGGTTGAGTTTGTTGCCCGCCGGTACCGACCCGGACATGTTTGTTTTGACGTTGCCGCTTGCGTATGGCCAGGAGACGCTTGCGCTGTTTGCGTTCATTGGCGGGTTTTCATCCGCAACGTCGATGATCATCATTGCCTCGATTGCGCTTTCCATCATGGTCAGCAACCACATTGTGATGCCGATTGCGCTTCGCACCCCTTGGATTGCGGATTCAGGCGATGGGCAGGGGGTGACCAATTTGCTGCTGAACAGTCGGCGTATTTCAATTTGTGCGGTGTTGGCGCTTGGGTTTTTGTATTTCTGGTTGACCAACGGCTCAGGTGCGCTGGCCAGGATTGGTTTGATTTCGTTTTCCGGAGTTGCCCAATTTTTACCGTCTATTATCGCGGCGCTTTATTGGCGTGACGCGACCTCTAAAGGGGCCGGTGTGGGGCTTTTTGTTGGTTTCTCAGTTTGGGCATATACGCTATTTTTACCCAGCTTTGCAGAGACAGGCGGCATGGTTGCCGATTGGGTTGCTAATGGACCATATGGCATTCAGTTTTTGCGCCCCGAAGCTTTGTTTGGTTTGGAGGGAACAGACCCGCTCGTTCATTCAGTGTTTTGGAGCTTGTTGGCAAATGCCGGGCTGTTGGTCCTGGTTTCACTGTCCACCAATCAATCGGCGTTGGAGCGGATCCAAAGCACATTATTTGTGGATGCGTTCCGCCGGATGCCGGGCACAGAGACGCGGTTCATGCGGTCTTCTGCTGCGGCAAACGATTTGTTTTTTGTGGCGCAACGTGTGCTGGGGGCAGAGCGGGCGACGGCGGTTTTTGATCGCTATGTGAAAAACGAAGTGGGGACGCGCGCGCAGTTTGAACCAACCCCGGAATTTATTGCCCATTTGGAAAAAGAACTTGCAGGCTCAATTGGTGCGGCGTCGGCGCATGTGATGCTGTCGCAAGTTGTTTCTGGAGACAATATTTCTTTGCAAGAAGTGATGCAGATTGCGGATGAAACCCAACAGGTGATTGAATATTCGCAGCAATTGGAACAAAAATCTGAAGAGCTGAAGCTCACCGCTGATAAGCTACAATATGCCAACGAAAAACTTCGGGAATTGGATCAAGAAAAAGACGAGTTTTTGAGTCAAGTCAGCCACGAAGTTCGCACGCCGATGACGTCAATCCGTTCATTCTCTGAGATATTGTTGGACCCCAATGGGGTCACGAGCGAGGAGCGGCAGCGCTTTTTGTCCACCATTCACACCGAGAGTTTGCGGCTGACATTGTTGCTGGACGAGATTTTGGATTTAAGTGCATTAGAACGTGGTGAGAAAACCTGGGCAAATGCGCCCGTTGATGTGACCAAGATACTTCATCGCGCCGCTTCGGTTTGTGAGCCACTGGCAAAGTCTTCTGGCATTGAAATCCGCATTGGGACAGAAATTGATCCGCCCATTGTTGACGCCAATGGGGACCGCTTGTGTCAGGTGTTTATCAATCTAATATCCAATGCTGTGAAATATAATGATAGCGATGATCCCTATGTTGAGGTGAGCATGAAGCCAATGGGAAAGCGGCTTGTGGTTGAATTTCAGGATAATGGTCCGGGCATTGCGCCAAAAGAACGCAAGCGTGTGTTCACCAAATTCACACGCGGGCACCGCGGTGTGTCCAACGCGCAAACCGGTTCAGGTTTGGGGTTGGCCATTAGTTCGCAAATTGTCAGCCATATGAATGGCAAGCTTGACCTGGTGCGTGGTAGCGGCGAAGGCGCGTGCTTTAGGGTGAGCTTGCCGCTTTCGCAAGGCACAAAAGCTGCCGAGTAGTTTTGTTATTTCGAGGTGTGTTTTTCTGCGACGAACGCCCCGGAAAATCCAACATAGCGGCCCGGCCGGAAATTCATGGCGATCACCAAATTTAGCACCAGCGCCCCGACAATTGAGAGTAATACTTTGTCAAAGGGCAGCACAAAAAATGCACCAACCAGAATTGCTAAGTCGATGCCCATTTGTAAATAACCGGCGCGAATGCCGTAGGTTTCTTGCAAGAACACAGCCAAAATATTGACGCCGCCAAGCCCTGATTTATGACGGAACAGGATCAACAGTCCGGTGCCCATCAGAATGCCGCCAATTATGGTCGCAAAATATGGGTTTAGGGTATCAAAACTGATCCAAGTTGGCGTGACCTGCACCAGCAAGGACACAAGCGCAACCGCGGCAAATGTTTTGATGGCGAAAGATGGGCCGAGCCTTTTCCAGGCAAGCCAGTAAAAGGGCAAGTTGAGCACAAAGAAAATCACACCAAAACCCCACGGCGTGACGTAGTTTATCAAGAGTGCTAGCCCATTGATGCCGCCGGTCCCCAGTAATGTGTGTTTGTACATGGTGACGCCAAGCGCAACCAACAATGTGCCGGTGACAATCGCGATCAAATCTTCATGCCACTTATGTTGCGTGTCTTTTGCTGGATCTACCATGTGCCAATTTCCATTGTCTAAACGCGTTATGCTGGATGGCTAACGGCAATGGGCGTGTTTGGCAAGAGGTTTGGGCGCGGCTGCCAGTGGCGTATTTTGTTTGTTGGCCAAACGGGTGAGATTGCAGCAGCTGAGTTCGCGAGCGTTCGCCCAAATGGCGTTGCCAATTTCTTGCAAAACTCGGTGCAATTTGAACGATCATTCTAACGTGGACTTATTCTGAGTTTGATAGGGTTGCCTCGTGTTTCTATGTTTTAGGAGAAGCGTCATGAGTGCGCTTTCAGGTGTTGGTGGCGGGTATTCCGTGACCCAACCATTAGAGGATCAAGTCAAACTGACAATCGCCAAAGCGAAGCTGCAGGCTGTTGAAGCAGCGAATGCTGCAAAAATTTCAGCGTTGCAACAAGTGGTTGAAGAACTACGGCTTTCGCCCGCACAAGGCTCTGGCACTTTGGTTGATATTGCAGTTTAGAAAACAAGACGAGTAGCGACGGTCGCGCCAAGATTTGCGGCAGAATAGTAACCCGTAGGAGGGAAGAAAAATGAGTGCAGTAGCAAGTGTGGCCGCAAGCCCGGCATTTGAGAGACCAAGTCCGGTCAAAGCCCAGTTGGATGTGACGCGAAATGATCAAAAGCGGGAGGTTGCTGCTGAAAATGCCAAACAAGAAATTTACGCACAGCAAGAGCAGCGCGAGCAGGTCAAAGCGCCTGTGAATAAAGGACAAGGGCAAGTGATTGACCGGGAAGTGTAAGTCAAACGCGTCTTCAATTTAGATTTGGCACCTTTTGCGCCCTTATTTCCCTTCTCAGTTTTGAGAAGGGTTTTTTGTGTCTATACAATCTCATAAGGTACGATTGAGCGCTCAACCGCAGTACGCTAGTTGTCAGCGATCCCGTTTGAATAATTTGTCAACAGCGCAAGGCAGTCAGCGGTGTTGTCTACAAATATGTAACTTTCGAAATCTGGTCTTACGATCTGATTTAGCTGCTGTTCGATCCAGTTTTTATTGAAGTCGTATTCTCGGAATGCTGTCGCAAATATCTTCCGTGGGCCAATGTGGTTTGACCTGCGGGAAGGTTTGAGAATTTTTAGATTGAGGTCCATAAAACCGAAACCTAATACTACCAGTTTGTCAGTTGCCTCTATCGTTTTTTGAATTGTTTCGAATGTTCCGCTGCCAGGATCTACCCCTTCGGTGTAGACTCTAATTCCTGCAGAAAGCGCAGCGTAACGACTAGAATGAACCTCTTGCCCGAACCCAATTATTTGGCTTTCAGTATCTTTGTTCGCTTCATCGTATGGCAGCGCGCCAACTTGCCCATAAGGATGAATGAACTCAATGTTAGATATGAATTGATAGGCAAGTTCTCGCTTGGACGGATAACAGTTCTTAAAGGACTCATACAAGTAATGTTCAATGCAACGATCGTAGTTGAAGACAACAAATTTAAGCTGCTTCGCCCTTTCTAAAAGTTCGTCTGCGCTATATTTGTAAAAAATTAGTTGCCAAAGTTTTCTGTACCAACTGTTTCCTGCTGCGTTGAAATCCAAGCGATTGTAGATATTCCCTGGCGGTATTTTGAGGGTGCTTCTAAACTCAGCATTGAGGATACAGTAAGTGATTGCTAATTTTCCGAGCCTAACCATGGCCGGATTTTCGCTATTCACATGAAGAATTCTGTCAATAGACTCCCCTTGATCTAGCGCGTGCACTAACTCAATGCTGGCATTTTCTAGCTCTTTTTTGCTGAATTCTTCGCTGAGTGGAAGTAGCGCACGTGTGAAGTCGCGATCAACGAGGCTGTATTGATTGATTATGTCAAAATCTCTGTGAGTAAGGAATAGCGTTTGTATAGATTTTGCAAGGTCTGGTCCCAGCGGAAACCCCGCCGACTTGCTGGCCCCTGCGCCGATTACAAAACACACCTTTTGTTCAGTCATTCACTTTCACGCCAGTACTGCTGATTTCCCCACAACTATGCATGATTCTAAACAATCTCATAAGGCACGATGGAACGCTCATCTGGCGTGATAGAAATTTCAGCGACGATAGGCGGCACCGAGCGTTGCGTGCAGTTTTTGCGTTCGCATATGCGACACGAAATGCCGATAGGGTCAAACGCTGCGGTGTTGGAAATGTCCAAGTCCTCAGAATAGATCAGCTTATCGGCGTGGGTGATTTCGCACCCCAACGCATAGGCATATCGCCGGGTTGGCTGCCGGAAGCCGCCGCTGCGCTTTTCGTTGATCCACGCCAAACACAAATAGCGTTTGCCGTCTGGGGTTTCCGCGCGTTGGCGGGTAATTTCGGTTGGGAATTCAAACGCGCGATGCACGTTCCACAAGGGACACGCGCCACCAAAACGGGCGAATTGCAGGGCCGTGGCCGAGTGGCGTTTGGTGATGGTGCCGGCTTGGTCAACCCGGGCGAAAAAGAAGGGAATGCCCCGGTGCTGGGGTCGTTGCAAGGTAGAAAGCCGGTGCGCCACTTGCTCCAAGCTCGCGCCAAAACGATTGCCCAGTACTTCAATATCGTAGCGCACGATTTCTGCTTCTTTGAGGAACGCAGTGTAGGGCATCAACAAAGCGCCAGCGAAATAATTGCCCAAACCGATGCGGCAAATGGCGCGGGCCTCGGGGCGTTTAAAGTTTGCCTTTTCCAAGATGTCATTGATCAGACTTGCTTGCTCGAGCAATGCTAATTGATTGGCCAGCTGGAAGAATTGCGTCGGTTTTTCTAGCGTTGCATTGATGCGGATAATCCGGCGGGTGCGGTCGAACTGGCGGATCATGTCGCGTTTATTGGGCAGCACAAATTCAACACCCAGTTCGTGCACTTCGGCGCAATAGGCAACAAGGCGTTCAAGCTTTTGGTGGTGGTTTAAAGCGGCTTCACTTGCCAGTTCTTCGGCGGCGCGGTCCAACTCGTCCACATAATTGTCTGCATAGTGGAAGAAGTCGCGCACTTCTTCATATGAGGTTTGCAGATTGCCGGACTGCTCGCGCATCAACACATCATCAACGCCTGCCATCCGTTCGTTTGATTTGCGATAGGCTTCGTAAAGCCGCAAAAAGGCGTGGGCCGCATCTGGTGTGTTGGTGGCAAGGTTCTTCAGCTCTTGCAGGCCTGGCGGCGCATCGGCGAAAATCGGGTCCGCGAAGATTTCTTTGAGATCGACGATCAAGCGATCAGATTTGTCGGCAAGCAGGGTGGTGACATCTACGTTGAACGTTTCAGCCAACCCGAGCATAATTGAGGCGGTGACCGGGCGCTGGTTGTTTTCCAGTTGGTTCACATAGCTGGTGGAAATGTCGAGGCGATTGGCAAACTCCGCTTGGGTGAGTTTGTGGGTTTCACGTAAGGCGCGCAGTTTGATGCCTGCAAAAATTTTCCGCTGTGCCATTATCTCACCTCCTTGTTTCGCGCCGCCGTCGCGAACTGCGTTCGCTTCCCCGGCACCCCCGCCGATTGGGTTTCCCTCACTTGCTCAGAGCTTGCTAGGACAAGACGGACGAGCATAGCGAGGACCCCGCGCGACTTTTCGCGCGCCCCGCCGGAGTGCCCGCCATTTGCATAGGGCGGATTTAGCCCGTCATGCAAATGGTGATGCGGCACGTGAGGCAGTAGGGGTATAATTTCACAAAATTCACAGTTTTACAATTAACAATGTGAATACAGTGTTCTTGTACACCTTTTCAACCCTTCGCAGAGCCGTTTCGATCAGCTAGGCTCCAAGGTACAAATCAAATTGAAACGCGGAGCACCTCATGCACGAGATTATTGAGCAGCTGGAACAAAAGCGCGGCGAGGCCCGTTTGGGTGGCGGTCAACGTCGAATTGATACGCAGCATGGCAAGGGCAAGCTAACCGCGCGTGAGCGCCTCGACGTGTTGCTCGATCCGGGCAGTTTTGAAGAATATGACATGTTTGTCACCCATCGCTGCACTGATTTCGGGATGGAAGAAAACATCATCCCCGGCGATGGCGTGGTCACCGGCTGGGGCACAGTCAATGGCCGCATGGTCTATGTGTTTTCGCAAGATTTCACGGTTTTTGGCGGCTCACTCTCCGAAACCCATGCGCAAAAGATTTGCAAAATCATGGATTTGGCGGTGCAAAACGGCGCGCCGGTGATCGGTCTCAACGATAGTGGCGGCGCGCGTATTCAAGAGGGTGTGGCTTCGCTGGGTGGTTATGCTGATGTGTTCTTGCGCAACGTCATGGCGTCGGGCGCGGTGCCGCAAATTTCGGTGATCATGGGCCCATGCGCTGGCGGCGCGGTGTATTCACCCGCGATGACCGATTTCATCTATATGGTGAAAGACACAAGCTACATGTTTGTGACCGGTCCTGATGTGGTGAAAACCGTGACCAACGAAACCGTGACCCAAGAAGAATTGGGCGGAGCATCAACACACTGCAAAATATCTTCTGTTGCGGATGCGTCGTTTGAGAATGATGTTGAAACGCTTTTGGAAGTGCGGCGATTGGTGGACTATTTGCCGCTCAACGCAAACGAGAAAGCCCCAAAAGTCGATGTAAATGACGTGGTCAACCGCCCGGACATGAGCCTTGATACGATCATCCCGGACAGCGCCAACAAACCATATGATATGAAAGAGGTGATCTTAAAAATTGCCGACGAGGGCGATTTTTTGGAACTTCAAGCCGAACATGCGGGCAACATATTGACCGGGTTTATTCGGATAAACGGCCAATCCGTGGGGGTTGTGGCCAACCAGCCGATGGTGCTGGCCGGGTGTTTGGACATTAACTCATCCAAAAAAGCGGCGCGGTTCGTGCGCTTTTGTGATGCGTTTAACATCCCGATTTTGACTTTAGTTGACGTGCCTGGTTTCCTCCCTGGGACCGCGCAGGAGTATGGCGGCATCATTAAACATGGCGCCAAACTCCTGTTCGCCTATGCTGAGGCGACAGTGCCCAAAGTCACCGTGATCACCCGAAAAGCCTATGGCGGCGCATATGACGTTATGGCCTCCAAGCACATCCGTGCCGATGTAAACTACGCGTGGCCCACCGCTGAAATCGCCGTGATGGGCGCAAAAGGTGCCACCGAAATTCTCTATCGTGCTGAACTTGGCGACGCCGAAAAAATTGCCAAGCGCACCAAAGATTATGAAGACCGTTTCGCCAACCCATTTGTGGCAGCCGAGCGCGGCTTTATCGATGATGTGATTATGCCCCACAACACCCGCCGCCGCGTGGCGCGGGCATTTGAAACGCTTAAGAATAAACAACAGTCGATGCCCAAGAAAAAGCACGACAACATTCCGTTGTAGGGGGAACAACAAATGAGCGGCAACAAGGACAAAATATCACTGGAGGCAGGTGATAAGGGAGCGAAACTTGCGGTCGAGGGCGATGTTGCTCAACAAACCGGTGGCGCCTTTGGCGACATTTTTAGTCCAATAACTGAGGCGCTAGGTACTTGGGGGGATCAGGTTCGCGCGAACCGACAAATTCGAGCGATACAGACTTTCAAAGTAGTAAAGGAAATTGCCGTAAAGCAAGGGTTGGACGCAGGCAGCATTCCGCCGCCCAAATTCTTAATCCCAACAATTGAAGCGGCCTCTCTTGAGGAACTGGAAGATGAAGAACTTTCATCTATGTGGGCAGGACTAATTGTATCGGCCTCCACCTATCTTTCTCCAACACATCATATGTTTAGAAGGACCTTGGAAGAGTTTGATATTCGCCACGTTGAGTTTCTTAAGTGGCTCGCTGAATTTGATGAAGAATTGGGTACATTTGATTTTGCTAAGATCGGGAATCTTGCGGGAAGTTGGAACGAAGTATTCTTGAGTACGCGTGAGCCCTTAACATTTAGCGGCGTTGACGATGAAGAAATTCTATATGAAGTAAAAAGCGCGAACGCTCCGGGACTGAAGATAGTTGGAATTGAAGTTGGTACTAGTGGAAGCCCCATCTGGCATTTGAAAGACAAGTTTCATTCTTGGCAGTTGCCAGATTTTGAAGAGTACAGTTCTGTTCACGTTGTCGAACACCTTAAGTTAGCTGGATTGATTAAGGAGGCTGATGGGCAGTTAAAATTTTTCATTTCGGGCGATGACCCTCATATCGCTATTGCAAAGACATATTATCTGTCACCGCTGGGAATTCAGTTTTTAAAGGCAAGCTCGGGGCTGCAATTGTCTGAAAATGACGCAACTTCAGCCGAAAAAGGAACAACAAATGACTGATCCACTTTTTCATATGATTTCAGATGGTCCACGGCCAGTGGCCCCATTCTCGCACGCTACGGAAGCAAACGGTTGGATTTTTGTCACTGGGCAAATGCCGACTGACCCAAATGCGCCGGACGCGCCTTTGCCAGGGGGCATCGAGGCGCAAACTGTTCGCGTGATGGAAAACCTCAAGATTGTTTTGGCGGGTATCGGTTTGGACCTAAGCCACGTGATGATGGCGCGGTGTTATTTGACGGATTTTTATGGCGACTATGCGCAGTTTAATGAGACTTATCAGTCGTTTTTTCCGCAAGATCGTCGCCCTGCGCGCACGACCATTGGGGTGACGGGTTTGGCGCTTGAAGCGCTGGTGGAAATAGATTTTGTGTGCCGTCGGCCTGACGCAGAATAGGAAATAGAAAATGTTCTCAAAAATCCTAATTGCTAACCGGGGCGAAATCGCTTGCCGGGTGATTAAAACTGCCAAGAAAATGGGCATCAAAACAGTTGCTGTTTATTCAGATGCGGACCGTGAGGCGCTGCATGTGGAAATGGCGGACGAAGCTGTGCACATTGGTGGATCGCCAGCGGCTGAAAGTTATTTGCTCGCGGATCAGATTATCAAAGCGTGTAAGGAAACAGGCGCCGAAGCGGTGCATCCGGGTTACGGATTTTTGAGCGAAAACGCTAAGTTCTGCGAAGCGTTGAAGCAGAATGACATTGTGTTTATCGGCCCGCCAACCAAAGCCATTGAAGCGATGGGCGATAAAATCACCTCCAAAAAAATTGCGGCTGAAGCGAATGTTTCAACAGTTCCTGGGCATATGGGGTTGATTGAAGACGCTGAAGACGCGGTGAAGATCGCCAACAAGGTTGGCTATCCGGTGATGATCAAGGCGTCAGCTGGCGGTGGCGGTAAAGGCATGCGGATTGCATGGAATGATGCTGAGGCACGCGAGGGGTTTGACCGCTCCAAATCAGAAGCTGCATCAAGCTTTGGCGATGATCGGATTTTCATCGAGAAATTCGTGACCGACCCGCGCCACATTGAAATTCAGGTGCTGGCCGATAGTCACGGTAATTGCGTTTATTTGGGTGAGCGCGAATGCTCCATTCAGCGCCGCAACCAAAAAGTCATCGAAGAAGCGCCGTCACCGTTTTTGGATGAAGAAACCCGCAAAAAAATGGGCGAACAGTCTTGTGCGTTGGCGCAGGCGGTTGGTTACACGAGTGCTGGCACGGTGGAATTCATCGTTGATGGTGACAGAAATTTCTATTTCCTTGAGATGAATACACGGCTGCAGGTGGAACATCCTGTTACCGAAATGATCACAGGGATTGATCTTGTGGAGCAAATGCTCCGCGTAGCGGCGGGCGAGAAGCTTGCTTTCGGCCAAAATGAGGTCACGCTCAATGGGTGGGCAATTGAGTCCCGGCTTTATGCCGAGGATCCCTATCGCAATTTCCTCCCCTCCATTGGCCGTTTGACACGTTATCGCCCGCCGTCTGAAATTGTCACCGACGAATTGATTGTGCGCAACGACACTGGGGTGTTTGAGGGGGGCGAAATTTCGACCTTCTATGATCCGATGATCGCCAAATTGTGCACATGGGCGCCAGATCGTTTGACCGCGATTGAGGCCATGTCTGATGCGCTTGATGGGTTCGAACTTGAAGGCATTGGCCACAATATTCCGTTCCTTGCTGCGGTGATGGAGCAGGAGCGGTTTAAGGAAGGTCGTTTGACCACTGGCTATATTGCCGAAGAATTCCCAGATGGGTTCCAAGGCGTTGAATTGCCAAAAGCCGCGTTGAAACTGTTGGCCGGATTGGCCGCGCACATGGCGCACCAAATTGAGGGACGTGGTTTTGCGGTGGCGACGACGCTGGATTTGGCGCAAAATGGCAATCAGCGCAGTGTGATTATTGGTGAAGATCGGTTCGATTTTGAAGTGCAAAAAGATGCTGTGATTTGCCAGGGGCGCGAGGAAAATTTCGAAACTTTGATCCGCATTCAAACGGACTGGAAGCCGGGCGATACGCTGGCTAAAGGCCGCGTGGGCGATGAGAAGAACATGATCGTGCAAGTGGCGCGCACCTCATATGGGTTCAAAATGCGCTATCGCGGTGCGGACCTTAAAGTGCAGGTATTATTGCCGGGCGTCGCTGATTTGATGGTGCATATGCCGATCAAACTGCCACCGGATATGAGTAAATATCTCCTCTGCCCAATGCCGGGCCAGGTGGTGCGTATTGAGGTAGCCGAGGGTGACATCGTTGAAGACGGGCAAGCGCTGGCCATTGTTGAAGCCATGAAAATGGAAAATGTGCTGCGCTCTGAAAAGAAAGCGCGGGTAAAATCAATATCGGCTGGCATTGGTTCTGTGCTGGCGGTGGATGAAGTGATCATGGAGTTTGAAGACGAGTGACCTTTGCTCTGTCGCCATATTTGATCAATTTTTCAGTTGCTGCTTGCTGGCGTAATTTGTTCTTGTTATGTTCTCATTGGAGGCGTGGCATGAACAAAATTTTGGTCAATTATATCTATGTTGATATGAATAGCTATTTTGCCAGTGTGGAGCAGCAGGAAGACCCTTCATTGCGTGGTAAGCCTGTTGGTATTATCACCATTGCGCGGAAAAACGCGATTTGCATTGCCGCCAGCTATGAGGCGAAACGGCTGGGCATTGGTATGGGTTCGCGAATGGATGAAGCGCGGCAGATGGCCCCTGATATTCAGTTTCGGGCGGCACGGCATGATGTGTATGTGGATTATCACCATAAGATCAAGCGCGCGGTTGACCGAATTTATCCTGTAGATGGCACACATTCAGTAGACGAATTTTCTTGTAAGTTGACCGGAATGGATCGCGAACTGGAGCGGGCTAAAAAACTGGCTGAGGATATTCGTGCCAGTATTTACAGCCATGCAGGGGTGGCATTACGTTGCTCGATTGGGCTAGGTCCGAGCCTATTATTGGCCAAGTTAGCTGGCGAATTGAAGAAGCCTGCTGGGCTTGATTGGTTGACCCCAGATGTAATGCCGCAAAAGATTTCCAATCTCGCTTTAAAGGATATTCCTGGCATTGGTAAAAGCATGGCGCGGCGGTTACAGGCTGCTAAAATCCAGAATATTGAACAGCTATACGCCATGTCCCCTAAATATGCGCGCAAAGTATGGCATTCGGTAAATGGAGAGCGGTTCATTTTAGCCTTGCAGGGGCAGGATGTACCCCAAGTCCAAACCTCGTCACATTCACTGGGGCATGGGCAAATTCTGTCACCGAAAAATCGTACGCCAGATGGCGCACGTTTGGTGGCGCGACGGCTATTGATCAAGGCAGCAACACGGTTGCGTCGTTCTAAGCAATTTGCTTCCTATCTATATGTCTCAGTAAAATGTGCACAAACTGGCCGACGCTCAATGCAGAGTAGGCTGGTTCATACACAAGACAGTTTTTATTTGTTGAAGCAGTTTGGCATCATGTGGGGCAAGTTGTCCCTCAAAAAACCCATATCTGTAAGTGTGATGCTGGGCGGTCTGGCGGATAGTCAGCATTACACAGGAGACCTTTTTGTAACCAGAACCGCACTTGGTGCCCAAACTAAGCGCGAGAAATTATGCGCGATTGTTGACGGTCTCAATCAGCTGCATGGGCAGGATACAATTATTTATGGTGAGCGACCTTGTGAGATCGCGCCCTATACTGGCGCTAAAATTGCCTTTGGTCGCATACCGGCAAAAGAGGAATTTCGCGACTGATCTGCATTGCGGACGGTTGCGAACATGTTGCAATCATGGAGTTTGAAGACGAATGAGCATCAAATCCGATACATACGCCAAATGGCAGGGCATCGCCGCGGGTGAATTGCGTGGTAAAGAACCCTCTGACCTTGAAACCCAATATGGCGAAGTGGACGTAAAGCCCGTCTATTTTGCTGAAGATGTGCCGCAAAGTGCCGCCGATGCGATGCCGGGTGAAGCGCCGTTTACGCGAGGCGTGCGGGCAACCATGTATGCCAACCGGCCTTGGACGATCCGGCAATATGCCGGGTTTTCCACCGCGACAGAAAGCAACAAGTTTTACCGTCAGGCGCTCGAAAAGGGTCAAAAAGGCCTGTCCGTTGCGTTCGATTTGGCAACACACCGGGGTTACGATAGTGACCATGAGCGCGTGACCGGCGACGTGGGCAAAGCAGGCGTTGCTATCGACAGCGTTGAGGACATGAAGGTTTTGTTTGGCGGCATTCCGCTCGACGAAATGTCAGTTTCTATGACCATGAACGGGGCGGTGATCCCTGTTTTGGCGATGTTTGTTGTTGCCGCAGAAGAGCAGGGCGTGAGCCAAGACAAACTTTCTGGCACCATTCAAAACGATATTCTCAAAGAATTCATGGTGCGCAATACTTTCATTTATCCGCCCAAACCATCGATGCGGATTATCGCGGATATTATTGCGCACACGGCTGAATTTATGCCGAAATATAATTCGATTTCGATCTCTGGCTATCATATGCATGAAGCAGGCGCGACCGCTACGCAGGAGCTTGCCTATACGCTGGCGGATGGCATTGAATATGTGCGCGCGGCGCAAGCAAAAGGGCTGGACATAGATGCCTTTGCGGGGCGCTTGTCGTTCTTCTTTGGCATTGGCATGAATTTCTTTTCTGAAGTTTGTAAGCTTCGCGCCGCCCGCACCCTCTGGGCCGACATTATGCGCGATTTGGGCGCAAAGAACCCGCGTTCGATGATGCTTCGAACCCACTGCCAAACCTCTGGCGTGTCGCTGACCGAGCAAGACCCTTATAACAATGTGGTGCGTACCGCTTACGAAGCGATGGCTTCGGTTTTGGGTGGTACACAGAGCTTGCACACCAATTCGTTTGATGAAGCGATTGCGCTGCCGACTGAAACATCGTCGCGTATCGCGCGGAACACGCAGCTGATCTTGCAGCACGAAACGCGGGTGACCGATGTGGTCGATCCGCTCGGTGGTTCTTATTATGTCGAGCGCTTAACCGCCGACATGGTGGCCAAAGCTGGCGCGGTGATCAAAGAAATCGAAGCGCAAGGCGGCATGACCAAAGCCGTGCAAGAGGGGACGCCAAAGCTTGAGATTGAGCGCGCTGCCGCAATCCGGCAAACGCGGGTTGATAAGGGCGAAGACGTCATTGTTGGGGTCAACCGCTATCGGTTGGACCAAGAAGATGATCTTGATATCATGGATATCGACAATAAGGCTGTGCGGCTCGAGCAGATAGCTTCGATCAAGAAAATCCGCGAAACCCGTGATCCGGCAAAATGGCAAAACACTTTGGATGTGTTGCGCGAAGTGGCGCGCACGGGGCAGGGCAATTTGCTGGCGGCGGCCATTGATGCTGCGCGCGCCCGGGCAACACTTGGCGAAATTTCCGACGCGATGGAAGAAGTGTTTGACCGCCACAAGCCGTCCACAAAAGTGATTTCAGGGGTTTATGATCATCAATATGGTGATGATCCAGAATATAAAGCGATCCAGTCGCGCATTGCGGAATTTGGTGTTGATCAGTCGCGCAAACCTTCGATCTATATTGGCAAAATGGGTCAAGATGGGCATGACCGGGGCGCCAAAGTGATCGCCACCGCGTTCGCTGATATGGGCTTTGACGTGCATATTGGGGATTTGTTTGAAACGCCCGTTGAAACGGCAAAAAAAGCAATCGCGCTGAAAGTGGATAGCATTGGTGCGTCGTCACTGGCTGCTGGACATAAAACGCTGATCCCGGAACTCATTGATATATTGCGTGAAAACGGCGCTGGCCACATTTCTGTTTTTGCAGGCGGCGTAATCCCAGAGCAAGATTACCAAGCGCTACGGGACGCCGGGGTCGCTGATATTTTTGGCCCAGGCACCAATGTGCTTGATGCGGCAAACGCTGTCATCAGCCGTATTGAGGGCAAGTTGAGGAACCAAGAATGATCGGAAAACTCAACCATGTGGCGATTGCTGTTCCTGATCTTGGTGCGGCAACCGCAAAATATCGCGACATGCTGGGGGCAGAGGTTTCAGCACCGCAGGATTTGCCAGAACACGGCGTGACGGTTGTATTTGTGTTGCTTGAAAACACCAAGGTTGAACTGCTTCATCCGTTGGGTGAGGGGTCGCCAATTGCTGGATTTTTAGCAAAAAACCCATCCGGCGGCATACACCATATGTGTTTTGAGGTTGACGATATTCGCGCCGCGGCCAAAAAGCTGAGCAATGCGGGCGCGCGGGTGTTGGGAGACGGGGAGCCGAAAATCGGTGCGCATGGACTGCCCGTGCTTTTCCTGCATCCAAAGGATTTTGACGGTACGTTGATCGAGTTGGAAGAGCTGCCAAAATAGCTAAAGCCCCGGCACATTTCTGGCCGAGGCTTTACGCTGCTCTCACAAACAATTCAGTTCTCCAATTCTGGCCGAACAAAATATCTATTCAGATTTTTGTCCGCCGCTTAAGCACCTGGGAAAGACAGCCCGGCTTTCATTAAGGGAGGAAATGCCGGGCGCAAGCGCTTAATAAATTGTGCTGAATTGAACTGGTGTTTGTTCAATCATTGTGGCGTTCGGTGTATTGACGGAAAGGTCTAATGCCAAACCGGCTGTTACCAACATAAATGCCAAAGTAGTTGCTGCTAGAGTTTTCATAATTCTTATCCCCGTTAACTTATTCGAATTTGTTGCGATTGAGTGAGGTTGTGTTCTGTCGGCGGGCTTCTCGCTTTATTTTCACGACTGCAACGCCAGCTGGTTGGCGGTACGCGTAAACAACAAGCACAGCGGAAATCGCCAAAAGAAATACTGCCATCGTCTCAACCTCCTCAAACTTGAACTGCTTCGTGCAGCTCATTGGGGACATTGTGAACTGCGCCGATTTTCAATCTCCAAATAAACTAGGTAAAGATTTAGAAAATCGAAAAAACCTTTTAAATTTAGTCTGTTAACGGAAGTACAAGTCGCAAGTTTGGTTAAAATATCTGAAATATATTCGCCTTGGATGCCTGTTAGTCTAAACAGTTGATTAACATACTGAAAGATAAAGGTATTTTATTGGAATTAGAACGGGGTCTAACAATTGGTGTGGATTTTGAGCATAGATGGGCAATTGGTGCGCCCTCCTAAACAAATCATCATAGACCCAACATATGAGTTGTTTGGTCTGAATTGTGCACTGGATTTCAAAGTTGGGCAGCGGTTTAAACGCAGCTAAAAGAGGGTTTTCGCCAATTCCACAAATTTGTCGCCGCGCTCCACATAGTCGCGAAATTGGTTGTAGGACGGTGCCGCCGGGGACAAGATCAACGTGTCGAACTGATCGCGGCGTTTAACGAGTTCGCGCATGGCTTGTGCCAGGTCTTCAGCCTCTATCATGTCCACATCAATCCCCAATTCTTCAATCGCTTCGGCCAGTCGATGCCCAGTATTTGGAAGGCAGGCAATGGTTGTAACCGACGAGGTGCGGATTTCTTGGGCGAGGTCGTGATAGTCTTGTTCTCGATCAAAACCACCAACGATTAGCCCTATACGCGTGTCTGGATAGGTGGCCAATGCAGCTTTGGTGGCTTCTGGCGTTGTTGAAATTGAATCATCAACAATTGTGAGCGCGCCAATTTGATGTTCCTCTAATCGGTGTGCAGGGGGCGCGAAGCTTTTAAGTCCTTCAAGGATTGCGTCTTCGCTTGCACCGAGGCCGAGCGCCAGTTTGGCGGCGATCATCATGTTGTCGGCATTGTGTGGGCCTTTGAGTTTTGATTGGCGCATGGTGCCGTGCAGTGCTGCGACCATTTCAGCGGATGGCGCGGGCAGCTCGTTGGCATATTTGGGCAGATTGGCCTGAACTTTTTGGTTCACAGCGGCCTGTGCGCCAAGTGCATAACCATAGCGCTCATCGCGGCGCAGCAGGTTCATTTTGTCGTGGTAATATTGCTCAAGACTGCCGTGCCAATCCACATGCTCTGGGAATAGGTTGGTGAACCCAACAAAGTCCGGCTGCAATTGCAAGTCTGCCACCTGATAGGACGATAGTTCCATCACAATGATATCGTGGCCATCCAGGTCAAGCGGCGCAACGCCGAAATTGCCGCCCAAGCGCGCGTCCAAGCCAGCGCATTTGAGCATGGTTTCTGTAAGTTTGACTGTGGTGCTTTTGCCTTTTGTGCCAGTGACGGCGACAACTTTGGCATTGCCACGCCGATACTTGGCCCACAAGTTGATATTGGTGGTAATTTTGATGCCAGCATTTTTTGCGGCAACCAATTCAGGCTTGTAAATGGATACGCCAGCAGAACGCACCATTAGGCCAATTGCATTTTTGTCGATAAGTGTGCGCAATTCTAATGCGGTGATTTGGGTGCAGTTCTCGATGTCGGCATCGCCGCTATCCACTGTGACATAGGCTTTGGTTTTTGGTGCCACTTCACTCAGGAATTGTCTTGTCGACCGCGATTCACGGCCCGCGCCATAAAGAACAACTGCGCCATCAATTTGCATTGCCAAGCTCTTTTGTCTGGATCGAATTATAGATATGGGGAGGGATAGCATGCTGAGCACTTGGCGTCATCAACTGTGACCAAACTGCGGACAATTTGGCTGTGCCGTAAAATGCTTCCAATTCTGGCGCGAGGGTTTTCACGACAATCGTATCCCGCCATGCATCCTGTTCGGACAGTTGCCACAGCGCGGCAGCAGCTTCCAATATTTCGCCGACACATTCCCAAGGTTTGTGACCAGTAAGCCCCGCTAGTTCGCGCATCGGGTCGAGCTTATCAGGGTTATTCAAAACGTTGGTGCCGATGATGGCGGTGAGCCGTTCTGGCGAAATGAACGGCGCAAATATCAGCGATACAAAATGGCATTTTGGGCAGTTTGTGCACCATTTTGCCGGGCCGATCGCATCTTGTTTGAAATTCTCATTGCAACTTGAAAAAGCGCCGTCGAACTTTGTCGACCGCAGGAAGAGTTCCGCAATGTTGATTTCTGAGAAGGGGCGCAGCAAGGAGAAGTAGCGAATTGCATCGCCAACAATGCTGTTTAATGCTGCTGCAAATAGCTGTTCGAATGCAAAACTTTTGGAATGTTGGTGATTAACTTCGCGGCCATCAAACTGAAGGTTTCCCTCGCTCGCGGAACGCTCGTTCGAAAGAATGATGTCGCTCTTGTCGTACAGAATAGCGATCAGCGACGCGATGATCGAGTTGATTGCGGTGGAGGGGACGTGGCCGTTGAAATAGCCTGGCTCGGTATTCAGCTTCAGCATTTTTTGATCAAGATGGCGTCGGACATAGAAGGGTTGTTTTTCAATCCGTTCAATTGAAGAAATGATCGGCCCTTTTGGATTGACCGCAAACGGGGTGAAAGACAAGCTCGCATGTTCCATCAGGTTGACCGACAAAAGCGAATCTTTGCCGCCGCCCACCAAAACAAGTGCGTCCGCGATTTGGGGCGCGAGTGCGGCGCTATTTTGTGCTGAACGGAAATGATATTGGATTTGCCCGAAGCGCTCGAGATTGTTGCGCGCGTAAAATTCACCCAAACCGTTTTCATAAACATCGCGCACCAGATTTTGCGCCGCTTGGGTTAGTTTTAGAGCTGTTGCGTCAATAGATTTTGGTGCGCGAAGTTTGAAATAGCTTACGCCCAGAATTGCCGCCGCGAGATCAAGCGCGCGTGCAAAACTTTCAGACTTTGCAGCGTCGGTATCAAAGCCTACGCCTAACTCCAGTTTTTCGGTGAAAAAGTGTTCACCCAAACGATAGTGGCAATTCACTTCGCCTGTTTCAATGTTGAATTCGGGTCGTTCAATCAAAAAATCGGTCATGGGTCACTTTTTGTGGATTCTATAGTGTTCGTTTAACTCTAAGTATATGATTTTCAAACGTAAGTTTGCTTAGTCTAACATCATTTCTAAGCGTTTGGTTATGCCATCACCGATGCGTTGAAATCCAAATTCGGACATTTGGCATTCGAATCTATTGCCCACCTTTTGTACATCGAAAAGATTGTATCGGGCAGGTGGGTATTTGCCCCCATTTCCCGCAGCGGCTGACGCAATGCCGATCAGTGGAATATCCCCTGTGGGGCCGTTCATTGGATGGATCATTGAGCGGTGCAGGTGGCCGTGCAGAATCAACTCTGCCCCTTGGTCCTTGATGACCTTACGAAACAGATCTCGGCCCTTGAGCCCGCGCCGCCAGATTTGTTTTACGTCATCATGTGGCGGATGGTGGATCATAACGATCCGATAAAGACCTGCTTGTTTGGTCAATTTCAAGATTTCAATCAGGCGTTCTGCTTGGGCTTCATCAAATGCACCGTGGGCGAAAAATGGCGGAGTTGCGATGGCGCTTGAGCAGCCGATCAAAGCAACACAGCCTTCTTGTCGCCAATAGGGAAATTGATGATCGGAAAGGGTGTTGCCTTTCATATAGTCGCCCCATTTAGCGACTGCGTCTTGCAAGCCGGTTCTGACATAGGCATCGTGATTGCCCGGAATGACCGCGACCTGTTGGCTGGTGCCAAGCGCTTCAAGCCATTGGCGGGCGCGCTCAAACTCTGTTGGCAAAGCAAGGTTTACAAGGTCACCTGAAATGGCAACCAGTTCTGGTTTTTGCAGCTTCAAATGGTCAGTCAGCTCGGCCAACAACCCTTCGGACATGCCGGTATGGCGCGACAATTTCCAGTTCGCGTAGCCAGTGAGGCGCTTGTTCATCAATTCAAAAGGTGAAATGCGTGGCAGGGGTCCAAGGTGGACATCTGAGATGTGGGCGACTTTTGTCATTTATGGTTTTTCGTCTGGCTACTCAATGTGCGGCGCACTATGTACATAAGCTAAGGAGAAAAAAAGGCACCACCTCGTTTTTGTGTAAGCATAGTCTTAACTTTGGAGCCTTAAGTCAGTAAATATGTTCAACCGCATTCTTAATAATCCCGTTTTTGAACAATTTCGCACGCGGATGTTCTTGTTTGTCATGGGGTTTTGGCGGCGAACCACTTTTGGCGCGCGGGCGATGTTGGTCGACGGCAAAAAAGTTCTTTTGATCAAACACACCTACGCGGCGGGGTGGACATTCCCTGGCGGCGGTGTTGAAGTTGGCGATAGCGCGTTGGCGACCGCAAAAAAGGAACTATTTGAAGAGGCCGGTTACGAAGTTGAAGATCGCGGGCGTCTTTTGTCCGTTTATCACAATATTGAAGCCTCCCGCCGTGACCATGTGGCACTGTTCGTCTTCAAAGAGTTTTCTCAAGCGCGGCCATTTGCGCCAAATGCGGAGATAGCTGAAATGGGCTGGTTCGCGACTAACGATTTACCACCGGATACGACCGATGCCACGCGCCGCCGTATTGGCGAGTATTTCGACGGTGTCGCAATTGACGAAATCTGGTGAATTATCCCGCCAACGCTGGCCCCATCGGCACGATGCGATGTGGATTGATCGAGGTGTGCGACCAATAATAATGCATTTTGATGTGCTCCATATTGATTGTTTCTCGCACACCGGGGGTGGCGCTTAGTTCAGCGACCAAGCGCGAAATATTGGGGTAATCAGCGATCCGGCGAATGTTGCATTTGAAATGGCCGACATAGACCGGGTCGAACCGCACCAAGGTGGTGAACAAACGCCAATCGGCTTCCGTGAGCGTATCGCCAGCCAAATATGGGTTTTGGGACAACAATTGTTCAACCCAGTCAAGGCTGTCAAATAGGTCAGTCACCGCTTCGTCATAGGCTTCTTGGGTGGTGGCAAAACCGGTTTTATAGACACCATTATTGATGCTGCCATAAATGCGTTCATTGATCGGGTCGATAGCGGCGCGCAGATGTTCGGGGTAAAAATCCAACGCGTTGCGGGTCAGGTGATTAAACTCAGAATTGAACATCCGGATGATCTCTGAGCTTTCGTTCGAAACAATTGTGTTTTGTTTCTTGTCCCACAATACAGGCACGGTTACCCGCCCGGTATAGTCTTTGTCAGCCGCCACATAGACCTGCCACATGGTTTTTGCATCATTGATCGGGTCTTCGCCTTTGGGAATTGTCCAGCCATGTTGATCTGGCATTTTTGCGTCAACGACCGATACTGAAATTAGGTCCTGCAACCCTTTCAGCGCGCGAAAGATCATGGTGCGGTGGGCCCAAGGGCAAGCGTGCGATACATAAAGGTGATAGCGGTCTGCTGCGGCCTGAAATCCACCAACACCCGTTGGTCCGGCTGTTCCATCTTTGGTGACAAAATTGCGAAACCTAGCTTCAGACCGTTTGAAACGGCCGCCTGTTGATTTGGTGTCATACCATTGATTGGTCCAAAGACCGTCGACCAACATACCCATTGAAAATACCTTTACGCTACTGTTCAAGCGGCAAACATA
>NZ_JBLIAI010000035.1:0-26909 GCF_047634455.1 Maritalea sp. | reverse complement strand
GCCTATCGATGGCGTCGTTGGTCTATCAAAACTTGCCCGCGTCACCGATATCTTTGCCCGGCGCCTGCAAACACAAGAAACGCTAACCGCGCAAATCATTGATGCAATAAATGAAGCATTGAACCCGCGTGGTGTCGCAGTCTTGCTTGAGGCGGAGCATATGTGCATGTCCATGCGTGGGATCAAAAAACACGGCGCATCAACAATCACGCAGCGTTTTACCGGCGTATTTGCTGAAGAGACCGCTGAACAACAACGCTTCTTTTCACTGTTGAATATGAAAACAAGCTAGGTTTCGCCAACGTTTGCCAGCCTTGATATGAGAGCGCTATGCCTGATTTCCCGGACCCCAAAACAATGAGCAAGTCTGAATTGGAAACAGGCAACGTTTTCGCGCCAAGTTTTGATCAAAACGGCCTCATTCTCGCCATCACGTGCGACGCCAACACCAATGAATTGCTGATGGCTGCCTATATGAACGAAGAATCAATCCGCCTCACGCTCGAAACCGGCTTTGTTCATTACTATTCCCGCTCGCGCCAATCCCTTTGGAAAAAAGGCGAAAGTTCCGGCGAATTACAGCAATTTGTGGAAATGCGTACGGATTGCGATCAAGATATTTTGCAAATATTGGCCATCCAAACCGGAACAGGTGCCGCCTGTCACACGGGCCGAAAATCCTGCCTCTATCGCAAAGTGGTCGCTCAGAACGGCAAACTGCAGCTTGAAACCTTAGATATGCCGCCGCTATTTGATCCAGCCCAAAAGTACAAATCCCAAGGCTAAAACGCACGCTTCTCCAGCCACGCCACCATGAAATATCCGGCCACATAACCGCCCAAATGGGCCTGCCATGCAATAGATCCACTCACCCCCAAAATACCTGGCATCAATCCAAACAAGACATTAAGACCCAACCAAAAGCCTGCAAAGCTTAGGGCGCGCTTATTCTTAACAATATCCATCAAACTGGCCAATTTCCGCCCAAGCACACGCACTTCACCGGTTACTGGATCGGTATGCATATCGACCGGTTGAAAAACGAATCGTGTTGCCCCCCCGATGAATGCCGACACAGCGCCAGAAGCACCAATGAGTATCGTAAAACCAGCGCCTGAAATGGCGGCAAATGTAAGGGCACCTATCGCTGAGCCAAATAGGTAAATAGCAATAAACCCAATATTGCCATATCGGCGCGCAACCGGACTACCAAACACAGCCAACCACGCCAAATTGAAGATCAGATGTTGCCACCCAACGTGCAAAAAAGCGTGTGAAAACAAAGTGTAGTAGCGTGCAAACTCACCCCCCCGCATTTCTTCGGGCAGTTGATCACGCAATGTTACATAGCCAAATTGCAGATAGAATTGTTGATAGGCATCGGGCGACAGCATCAGTTGTGCTGCCACATGAATAAGCAACAATAATCCTATTGTGGCTGCCACGATAACAGGCAGATTAAAAGCCGGCGGATTTGCACGATCTTTATTCTCACCGTCATGACCAGGGGGTAGATTCATAAATGCTCCTTTGCCCCCTTATGCCCGTTCTTTTCGGACTTTTCCACAGCCGCTGCGCGCGTTAACCTTAATAAAGCTTTAAGGGCGATTTTTGTGTCGATTTCAGGCAAATTGGATTCACAGATTTTAACGAATGAGGCCGAACTGAGCGCCGATGTAAACGGTGCCAGCTGGATTGATGCGGGGAAATGACGAACATGCAAATGCAAAGTACGCAGCGGCTCTACAAATATTGGAACGAACTGCGCGGCACGCGTAGCGCGCCCGAGCGTCGCGACGTGGACCCAACAAAAATTCGCAATGCATTGGCAAACACATTTATTCTGGAGGCCTCGCCAGACCAAGAGACGTTTAATTTTCGGCTTGCTGGCTCTCACATTTGTTCAACCTACTGCCGTGAACTAAAAAACCGCTCCTTCATCGACCTTTGGCATCGACGCGACAAAGACGCCATAGAGACACTGATCAAAGCCGTTACAGACGATCACGCCGCTGCACTTGTGACGTTCAACGCAACAAGTCAACACAATGCGCAGCTAACTTTTGAAACTCTGCTATTACCGCTTCGCCACAATGGCGCTACGAATAACCGCATCATTGGGTCCATCACAGCATTCGATGAACCTCTCTGGTTTGGCACGCAACCCATTATGGAACAACGTATTTCCGGGCTCCGTTTAATCTGGCCAGACGATCATAAGACTGAGTTCGGGGGAAGTGATCTGAGCACAAATATTGACATCGCTGAACCCGAAGATGTGATCGACATTCGCACCGATTTTGGGCAAAGCGCCAAAGTATATGGCTTCAATGCGAGACGTTACGCACACTTGTCAGTAATCGACGGCGGCAAACAATAGCCAAAATTACTTTTGCCATTACACTCGGTTAACTAAACGAATGCTATCGTGGGTACAGTTGATCAGAACAAGTGGCAAACAGCCTTATGCAAACCCACGCAACGCAAGCAGCGTCATTTTCTCAGGTTGAGCCTGGAAGATTTCAGCGCGTAAAAATATCTTTGCTGGGTCGATACATGTTAGCTGATCGACGCGAATTTCCTTGCCAAGTCGTCGATATGTCTCCGGGTGAAGCAATCCTCATTGCTCCAGAAATCGGCCAGATCGGTGAACGGGTGATCGCCTATATCGACCACCTTGGGCGCATCGAAGGCACGATACAAGCAGAAGAAGAAGGCGGCTTCATGGTGAGCGTAAACGCATCACCACGCAAGCGCGAAAAGTTGGCAGCGCAACTTACATGGTTTGCCAACAAAGACATTCTCGACCTGCCCGAAGATCGACGGCACGAGCGCCAAATCCCAGATATTCGCCATTCTCGCATCATTTTGGAAGATGGTCGCAATTATCGCTGTAAAATTGTCGATATCTCGCTGTCCGGTGCTGCCGTTGAGATTGATGTTAAACCCGCAATGGGCACACGCATCACGCTCGGTCGAATGCGGTCAACCGTTGTCCGCCATTTCGATGATGGCATCGCCGTAGAGTTCTCATCGGTGCAAGAAATATTCAATGTCGTTCAGGCGAACCTGCGCTCCGAATAATAATCACAATTTGACGTCGCTATTTGCCCGCTGATTTGAGCGGGCTTTTTTATGTCCACGGCATAGTTATGCTTAACAATACCCGAATCTAACCCATTGTTTTTGAATAAAACTCTGCCGTTTTATTTTTCAAGACCGAAATTTCCAATCTCCATAGTGGTCCTCGTCAGGGAGACTACAAATGGAAAATCTAAACCAACTACTACGCAAATGCATTATCGGATTGGTCGCAGCGGCGGCACTTACAACACCGGTATTTGCCAATTCAACAAATGTGGCTTTCGCCCCAGAGATCAAAGAAACCTCCATTCCAGTGGGACACGCGCAGTTTTGTCAGACGCGACCTTTGGAATGCCAGAAAAACGCTGAGTTCGTTTCTTACGAAAAACTAACGCAAGAAAAATGGCAGCAACTTCTGATCATCAATGCAAAATATAATACAGAGATCAAACCCATTAGCGATATTGATCTGTACCAGACCGAGGAGTTTTGGACCTACCCGCGCGGATATGGCGACTGTGAAGACTATGTCCTTGCTAAGCGAAAGGCCCTGATTGATGCAGGCTGGCCGCCAAGCACACTGCTGGTGACAGTTGTCGTCCAGAGGTCAGGCGAAGGACACGCTGTTCTCACCGTGCGCACCGACAGAGGTGATATGATATTGGACAACCTTGAAGGCCTAATCAAAGTTTGGAGCGAGACACCATATGTCTACGTCAAACGACAGTCGCAAGTTCATGCAGGCCGCTGGATGGAATTAGCGGACCACAGACCAATTACAGTGGCCAGCAAATAAGCACTGTACAGATTTTTACAAAAATTTCGGCCAAACTTCCAACCCTGACACCGGTCGAAACACAAAGACCAGCTTTCCCCGAGGCTGGTCTTTGGCTCGTTTAGGGACACAGTTTTTTAGATTTTCTTTAACGCGCTCAAATAATGTTGGCCACGATCTACATATCCCATCGCGTGCGCAATACGATCTTTGAAAGAAGTCGGATCGAGCTCTTTTTTGATTTTGCCGGGCATACCTAAAACCATGGAGAATGGGGGGATTTGCTGACCCTCAGTCACAACCGCCCCTGCGCCAATTATTGAGCCCTTGCCGATTACGCACCCATTCATAATCGTCGCGCCCATGCCAACAAGCACACCTTCTTCCAAAATGCATCCGTGCAAAATCGCACGATGCCCGATTGTACAATGCGCGCCAATCTCCACTGGATAGCCTGCATCGGTATGAATCACACTAAGGTCTTGAACATTGGCATTTTCGCCAACAAAAATCGGCTCGATGTCACCACGTAGGACAGAACCGAACCAGATATTTGATTTGGATTTGGCAATTACCTTGCCAATAAGGTCCGCGCTATCAGCCACAAATGCATCAGGCGATAGTTCCGGCGCCACACCGTCAAAAGAGTAAATCACGCTTCTATAGCCCTAGAATGCCAATGTAGAACCAGAGGAAAAACAGCCCGACGATAAAGCTCCAGCCAAACGCAATAAACGCCGACAACAAGGCTTGGCTAACATGCAGACCCCCTGCACTGTCGCGACGCCAGCCCATATTCAGCATGATAAACGGCCCACAGACAAAACTCATCATAAGATGCGCGATGGTGGCGAACACATGCTCACCGTCGAATCGCAACATGGCTTCCTGTTTCCACACCCACTGATAAAAATAGGTCGCGCCGCCCGCAAAGGCCATTCCAACCGCAATAATGTATAGTGAAATCAAAAATTCGTTAGCCACAACCATCTCCCGCCAAAACGCATCGCCGCGTTTACCTTTTGTTAAACATATTCTTGCGTCTATCAATTGTCACGCAAGACCACGGGAAATGGTTAACGCCAGATTTGGAATGAAATGCCAAAACACAATTTACCAAAAACAAAAAACAGTTTGGGGACCAACATACTCATACTTTGCATTGTTCTAAGTCTTGTCGGCTTGGGAATTGTGTACAGTTTGGATTTTTTTGAAGTGCCTGGCGAGACGCGCGCAGTCGAAACAGAAGAAAGCGTAGAGTTTTCAATTGCTGCATCAAAGCTGCATGCGCCAAAATCTTGGATTGAAACTCAGTTTAAACCAAAAGAAAATATGCTGAATTTTCTCGAGTTGCGGCTCGAATTGCAGGTCAACGGTCAATCAAATGCCGTCAATGTAACCTTGCTCCCCGCATCCCAAGCGGCCCCGAGTGCATATCTGTTGGATGCACTTTACATCCACAATTTTGCCTCAGGTCCCTCAGAGCAAAAATATGGGCTTGTCGTCAAAAAACTGCGAAACGAGGCTGGATTTGAAGATGAGACGATTTGGTATGACGCTTTGAGCGCCAATCCATTTGTCGCAAAATGTCTGACTGAAAAAACCGCACCCGACAATGCAAAAAACTGCATCACGACTGTTTTGGTCAATAAGCGCGTTTCCGCGCTTATTCAGTTTGAAGATTCAGTGCTACCAAATTGGCGCGTGTTCTCAGTGGCTTTAGACAAGCAACTGGCAACACTTACCTTAAACTAGGGTCTGAACTCAATTGAGAAATGATCTGGACAGCAGTTCAATTTTGATCAGATTTAGGCGAAATAAGCCGAATTGACTTGCTGTCAATGAGGATATTTCAACGACAAACTGGCAAAATTGAATGCTGCCTTTCGGGTTGGGTGCAAAACAGGCTGCTTCAGCGTCGAAAAGCCTCACCGATATGAGAATCGCTTTCGTTTCTCTCCTCAAATCAGTCTATTTTGCACCCAATCCAGACCTTTTCTCAATTGAGTCCAGGCCCTAGGCGTAGTCTTCCAAATCTATATCAAGAATTGCCATCTGGAAATTGTAAGAACGTTCGCCTTCGTCTTCATCTAAATACATAACACCAATAAACTCTTCGCCCAGATAGACTTCAGCTGAATCGTTTTTGTTCGGCCGCGCCCGAACTTCAAACGCTGGGTTACCAAATTTGCCGCGCAAATATTTCGTGAGAATTTCAATTTCTTGTTTGGTCATGATAACCACCGCTTTTGGTGTTGAAAGTTATGGGCGAACCTAACTATTTGAACAAATTGCTCAACAGCTAGTTTGGTTTTCCCCATTTTACCCGAAATTTGCATTCTCGTGGTGAAATGCTTTTCGCCACGCCCCGTCACGTTCGATCCATAATGCCATGCAAATATCGGTTTGCCCGCGATCATATTCACAAATATAGGCTAGGCAACAGCTGTTCTTTGAACCAAAATGCCCCCAAAGACGTTTTAGCTTGGTCACTGTTCGCTCAATCGTCCTCGTAACAAATTGAGTTTTTTCGAGCTGATTACCGTCAGGATCAAAACTAACAAAATCGGGAGAATATTGGTCGGCGAATTCCGGAGGACGGACTTTAACACGTGCAAGTTGCTCTTCGTCCATCCAAATCTGATCGAGTAGTCTTTGTTCTGTTTGAGAAAGCTCAATCTGAGGTGGGTGTACCGTTATCATCGACAATCATCTGGTCCATTCTGGATGCAGGTTGGGCGCAACCGGCCTCCCCTACGACTTTGGCGGGGACGCCAGCGACTGTGGTTTTAGCAGGCACATCCTTTAGAACTACTGAACCCGCTGCAATCCTTGCGCAGTCGCCAATAGAAATGTTGCCCAATATTTTTGCGCCAGCCCCAATCATCACGCCTGAACCAATTTTTGGATGGCGGTCGCCATCTTCTTTGCCAGTACCACCAAGCGTTACGGCATGAAGTATAGACACATCGTCACCAACCCGAGCGGTTTCACCAACCACCAATCCCGTTGCATGATCCACCATGATGCCACGGCCAATAACGGCGGCGGGGTGAATATCGACTTGAAAAACTTGCGAGGCACGGCTCTGCAAGTATTTTGCGAGATCTTTTCGCCCCGCATTCCACAGGGCATGGGCAAATCGGTAGGTTTGGATCGCCTGGAAACCTTTAAAGAAAAGCACAGGATCAATTGCTCGGTTGCATGCTGGATCGCGTTCCAGCGTCGCGGCCAAATCCGAACGAATGTGATCAGCAATCGTTGGGTGTTCACGCAACACATCAAAAAAGGCACGGCGGATAATTGCCGCAGGCATATCGCGATAGTCCAGCAATTCTGAAATGCGATAGGCAATCGCTTCTTCGACCCGCTCATGATTGAGCACATTGGCAATAACAAAGCCTGAGAAAGCCGGTTCGCTCGCCATCATTTGCTCAGCATCACGGCAAATAGCGCGCCAAACCGGGTCAACGATTGTTGGTTTTTGCGATTGCAGCTTTGTCTCAGCCATCGAAACTCTCCACTTTCAACTCAAATCAATATGGGCAATCCAAGCAAGATTACCAGCCTATTAGCACACTAAACTGGATAGTGCCGCTCAAGGAATGATAGCACAGATTGCTTAAACTGTTTATCCCCCGTCGCGCGCATGTGATCGCGGCCTTCAATAACAAAACTCTCGCCCTGTTTCATGAGCGCTGCCAGCGGTTCTGGTCGGCCGCCAACTTCATCTTCACTACCAACGGCAACCAACACAGGCAGATCAATTTTGCCCACTTCTTCTTCGGTGATGCGCTGGCGCGACGATGCCATGCATGCAGCAAGCGCCCGGCGATCGCTTTTGGTGTGGTCAGCAAAAATCCGAAACATGCGGCCGGTTTTGTCTTTGATTTCCTCAAGCGTTGGCGCAAGCAAAGCGTCCACAATCACCCCCGACGTCGTCATGCCGATGGTCATGCGTTCGCCAAGACCGCCAAACACCGCACACTTGATCAATTCAGGCGCCGTCATCGACACATAAGCCGATATGCGCGCGCCCATCGAGTAGCCCATAATCGCGATGTTTTTTAGGCCAAGATATTTGATCAGATTGACCGAATCTTTGGCCATTTCACTTGAGGGATAGGCGTCCGAATCATAGATTTTTTGCGATTTACCATGCCCACGATTATCAATCGTGATCACGCGATAACCAGCGCGCACCAAATAGTCGACCCAATCAGTGTCCACCCAATTGACTTTGCCGTTCGATCCAAAGCCGTGAACCAGCAGAATAGACGGCCCTTCGCCATAAATGGAATAGGCAATTTCATAACCCTCAGATTGAAAGTGCGGCATTTTGGACCCTATTTAGTTGCATTTACAGCGCTCAATATCAGCAAAATGTGTTTTGGCAAATTGTCAACTTGATTGCCAACCGTTATAGGCTGGTCAACGCAGTTGGGTTTGGCTATGTTTCGACCTGATTTGTCACGATACCATTTTTGAAAAGACGAGAGCAATATGGCACACGGAACGACACCACATTTTCATAACGCAATGGGCGTCCAAAAGATCGAAATTGGCTCCAAAGAGTTCAAATGTGTTGGCGCGTTGCCGCCGTTTGATCATCCACATATCTTTTTAGATATGGGCCATGACAACGACATTGTGTGTCCCTACTGCTCTACGCACTACATTCACAATGGCAATTTGAGCGCCGCAGCATCTTCTCCAAAAGAAGCAGTTTACGACGCCCACAAAGCGTAAAACGAGGAATATATGGGCCCCGACAAAACGATTTCAATCAATGGGGCAGGCATTGCCGGTCTAACACTGGCACTGGCACTCGCAAAATTTGGGTTCCGCGTGGTCATCGCGGAACAGCACCACGAGATTTCGCAATTTGGCGCTGGGTTGCAAATTAGCCCCAACGCCCGCCGGGTGCTCAACGAACTTGGCCTGGACAAAGCACTTTGTGCGCATAGCTTTGAGCCCGAAGGCATCGATATTTTCCGCCACGGCAAACCAGATCCCCTGTCGCAAGTCACGCTTGGGCAATTTGCCAAAGATCGCTATGATGGCACACCCTATGCGGTGATGCATCGCGCAGACCTTGCCCAGCAGCTTTACAAAGCCACCAAAGCATTCCCAAACATTGAGATTCTTTTTGGTGCAACTCAGACACGTGTTGAAGACCTCGGTGACGCGGTTTCCGTCATAATTGAGCGTGACGGCAAACCAAGTTATCCGCTGACGGCCCGTGCGCATTTGGGCGCCGACGGCGTACGATCTGTCACCCGAACCGACGTACTGGGCGGTAAACCACCACAATATACTGGCTATGTTGCATGGCGCGCGATGGCCAACATTGAGCAGTTGAGCGGCATTCTTTCTACAGAACGCACGTCACTATTTTGGGGACCCGATTACCATATGGTGGTCTACCCGCTGCAGCAACGCAAGCAGTTCAACATTGTCCTTGTTACCGAATTTTCTTTACCGCTGGAAGACAGCGACACGCCAGAGATAAGCAACAAATCTTTGCGTAAAAACAACCGCTTATCTTCGATAATGGAATCAATTTCTGATCCATGGACAGCGTGGCCTTTGTTCGGTGTAAAAACTAATACTTGGTATAAAGGCAATGTTGCAATTCTTGGCGACGCGGCGCACGCGATGCTGCCATTCCAAGCGCAAGGCGCGGCCATGTCGATTGAAGATGCGGGCTTGTTGGCTGCAATTTTGGCGAGCGAAACAGACAATGCAACGGCGTTTGGTAAATGGCAAAACCTTCGTCAACCACGAGCAAACAAAGTGCAAGACCAGTCGCAAAAAAACGCATTTGTGTTCCACATGTCACCGCCTTTGAGTTGGGGACGTGATGCGGTTGTTTCAGCCAAAAGCGCCCAAGGCCACCTGGAGCGCCTTGATTGGATATATGCCCATGACCCATTCGAGGGTCTGGTGGGACCACAGGCACTGACAAACTAGAAACTTTGGGATTTGGCGTATAGTTCCGATCAAAAGTAAGCGCTTGCAATTGATTAATTGCGCTTGCCTTTCCTATATCTGACGTGTCAATTGCACCCTAAATCAACTAGGCCTTAGGATTCCCATGACTGGTGTGAAAAACCCGCGCCTTGCGCTGATCTTTATATTGATCACCGTATTTATAGACATTCTAGGGCTAGGGATTATTGTGCCAGTTTTGCCGGGACTGCTTGAAGAACTCACCGCCGAAAGAGTTTCAAGCGCTGCCGCCTATGGTGGATTCCTGATATCAGCTTACGCGCTGATGCAATTCATCTTTTCTCCAATCTTGGGAAACCTATCAGATCGATATGGTCGACGCCCAGTTTTGCTGGCGTCCCTGTTGGGTCTCACGCTTGACTATTTACTGATGGGCTTCGCGCCAACAATTATCTGGCTGTTCATCGGCCGCATTGTCGCAGGCATTATGGGCGCAGCCATTTCCACAGCGACCGCTTACATTGCGGACATCACGCCAAAAGAAAAGCGCGCGCAAAGCTTTGGTCTTATCGGCGCGGCCGTTGGGGCCGGGTTTATCATTGGCCCGGCAATCGGCGGGCAGTTGGGCGAATTTGGCACGCGCGTGCCATTTTTTGTAGCCGCCGCTGTTGCCTTTATCAATTTAGTCTACGGCTATTTCATATTGCCGGAAAGCTTGGGCAAGCGCAAAAGACGTCGGTTCGATGCTAAACGCGCGAACCCAATCGGCACCATCCAATCACTGAAAAAATTTCCATTTGTAATTTCGTTTCTCGGCGTTTTGTTTTTCTTTTCGCTCGCCGGGCAGGCCTACCCCAGCATTTGGAGCTTTTTTACAATAGAACGCTTCCAATGGACCCCGGCCCAAATCGGTATTTCGCTGTCCGTATTCGGCATCATGTTTGCCGTCGTTCAGGGCGCACTCATGCGCCCTGCGATCAAACTTTTCGGTGAACTATGGACTGTGGTGGCAGGTCTTGCTTTTGCCACTATAGGCTTTTTCGGCATGGCCTTTATCGACACAGCAGTTGGGCTATACATTTTCCTATTGCCCGGCGCGCTCGGCGGTTTTGTTGGCCCTGGTCTAAATGGATTAATGTCCAGCCGCGTTGACGACAACGCCCAAGGTGAGCTGCAAGGCGGCGTGAACGCTGTGAATTCCATCACGGCAATTTTGGGACCGCTAGCGGCAACTCAATTATTCGCGTTCTTCACCTTGTCGCCGGACTCACACGGGTATTTCCCAGGCGTCGCATTCTTTGCTTCTGGCATCGCAATTGTCGTTGGGGCAATCATTTTCCTCCAAGCAACTTGGCGATCAGGTTTGATGTCACACCGGCCCAAAAGCGACAGCCGAACTGATCAAGAAGGCTAGGGTCTGAACTCAATTAGACCATTTGTCATAAATCAGTTTGGCAACCATTAAGTCGAGATGCGCACCGCCACCATTTTTGAAAATGGTGATGTCGTCGGCATTCATGCGTCCTTTGGCGGTCCCTTGTGCGAAGTCGTAATAATCAGCAAGCACGTTGCTCTCAGAAATCACGCCTTCTGAAATAGGAATGCTCAGTTCCCCAATATCGTGAATTGTTGTTTCCCGCGAATCGACAAATATTTTGCCGTTGCGCATCAGTTCATTGTCCGCCTCGCGCATATCCAAACGAAACGCACCGATTAGGTCCACATGTGTGCCCGGCTGCACCCACTCGCCCAAGATCACAGGGCTGCGCGCCATCGTCGCCGAAGTGATAATGTGCGCACTCGCAACCGCTTCCGCTAAATCTACAACAGAAGTGCAGTTTTGTGCGTCAGCCAAAATGCGCGCATTGTCTGCGTTACGACTCCAGACAGAGATTTGATCAAGATCGGGAAAAACCTCGCGATAAGCATCAATAAGCGAGCTCGCGACAATGCCAGAGCCCACGACGAGCAAATTTCGAGCATCCGGCCGGGCCAACAAACGCGCACCCAACACGCTGTCCCCGGCGGTTTTCCATTTGGTCACCAACTGTCCGTCGATGAGTGCTTTAATCGCCCCAGTTTCATCGTCAAACAAAACCACCACCGAATCGATTGTGGGTAAAGGTGGCAAGCGCTCCGCGTTGTTGGGGTAAATCGTTACCGACTTCAGCGCCAAGCCTAGCCCGTCAATCCAAGCCGCGCGGTTGAGCATGGATTGTGTGCCGCGCTCCAGCGCCAAATCACCTAGACGCGCTCTTTCTTGCTTGTGGCCAGCAAAAATAGCATCCGCAACCTCACGCCAACTCAATTTGTGTTCAATATCATCAATTGAAATGAATGGTATATTCATCGGCCAGGTCCCTAGTTTTTTCTCAGTCGACAGCACTCACCAACACAAATCAAGATTGAATTCAAACAATCCGTCTGATGTTGTATATTTTATCCAATTTATGCCAACAAGAAAACACCGCAAGAAATTCAACCTGCGGTGCCTAATCAATTCAAATGTGGATTATGCGGTTAAACGCGGCCAAACTCGTCTTCAAGCCGCACAATATCGTCCTCACCAAAATAGGAACCGGTTTGTACTTCGATTAATTCGAGCAAGATTTTGCCTTTATTTTCCAAGCGATGCACAGCGCCGAGCGGAATGTAGACTGATTGGTTCTCGCTAAGGGTTTGCACACTGTCATCAATCGTCACCTCGGCTGTGCCGCTCACCACAACCCAATGTTCAGACCGATGATGGTGCTTTTGCAGTGAGAGCTTTTTGCCCGGCTTCACAAACAACCGCTTCACTTGAAAGCGATTGCCAATGACCAAAGATGAATAGCCGCCCCACGGACGGTAACATGTGCGGTGGGTCTCCGTTAGCGGCGCCGTGCGTTTGTCGCTGCGCAAAACCTTCACCAAAGCCCCGACTTTTTGCGCCTCACTTAGAGCGCCAACAAAAATCGCATCTTCACTGACAATGACCGCCACATCGTCTAAACCGCTCACCGTCACTTGGCCTGTTTCAGAATAAACTAAAGAGTTTTTAGTTTCGGAAAGCAATACGTCGCCAACCGCGACGTTGCCAGCGCTATCCTGCGCGCCCACCTTCCAAACGGCGTCCCAGCTGCCAAGATCCGACCAAATGATTGGCGCAGGCACCACAACTGCCTTGTCGGTTTTTTCAAAAATCGCGTAATCAATCGAGATATCAGGTGATTGAGAAAATGATGCCTCATCAAGACGAACAAAATCGAGGTCCTTGTCGGCATTCTCAACCGCCAACGCGACAGCAGATGCAACCGCAGGCGCTAATTTTTCACACTCAGACATGATCACGTCACGTTCAAACAAGAACATGCCTGAGTTCCAAAAATGTTTGCCACCCGCAACAAGCTGCTCCGCAACCACAAGATCTGGTTTCTCAACAAACTTGGCGACTTTAAATCCACCATTCGCAATGGCCACACCTTGCTCAATATACCCATAGCCAGTGGCGGGCTCAGTTGGCTGAATACCAAACGTCACCAAGTTGCCGGCCGTAGCACAAGCTGCAGCGGCATCAACTGCGGCGGCGTAATCCGCATCCTCAACAATCCGATGATCAGAGGCCAAAACAAACATCAATGTGTCTTCGTTGCTTGTACTTGCCATAAATTTAGCGGCAGCCAAAACTGCCGCTGTTGTGTTGCGGGCCACCGGCTCGAGTAGAATACCGCCAAGATCCACACCAGCCTCTAGCGCCTGTTCTGCCACCAAAAAACGATATTCATTATTCGTGATGACGATAGGTGCGGCAAATTTCGCACTGTCAGAAACACGTGTAAGCGTTTGTTGAAAAAGGGAATTGTCGCCCGCAAGGTTTAGAAATTGCTTAGGCCGCGCCGAGCGCGAAATCGGCCAAAGTCGTGTGCCTTTACCCCCAGCAAGAATAATCGGTACAATCCGCTTATCGACGCCCGCCATAAAAACACTCCAAATTTCAACTCAAAGAATATCGAATATAGCCAATTCCAATTCAATGCAAATCTGAATTGCCGCAAGAATTGTGCTCCACATCCCATTTACCACCAGCAATGCAAATTGGACCGAACTTACCCATTGAAATGACGTCGATTTTATGACAAACCGACGCCTGAAGTAATTCACCTTCGATTTCGCGGACGTGGTGAAATTGGTATACACAAGGGACTTAAAATCCCTCGCCTTAATCGGCTTACGGGTTCAAGTCCCGTCGTCCGCACCATAACTTGCATTTGCAGCACCCTTTTTCACCAGTCACGCGGCTCAATGCATATGATCTGGTTCAGCATCTTATTGTTCTGTGCAACATGTAGAGCTAATCGAGGCATTGATTGGCAAGGAAAGCGTAATAAGTAGACTCAACTATTCTTCCGCTTTTTTTCCTTCTGTTCTCATTAAGAGAAGTGTGCCGACCATTTAAGAAATACGAGTTCTTTGTTTCCGGCAACAAGGTGCTTGAAAAACAATACCGACAATCGTCGACTTGATACTCTTCAAACGTCGCAAGAATATTTTCAATCCATTTTCGGATGCCCGCATTATCAAATCGAGAAAACAGCGCCATTCTGAAAATCAGCCCCTTTTTGAAATACTCGCTTGAGAGTTGTTCATTGAACAAAGGCATATGTGCGCTCCACCCCATCGCATGGAACTTATTCTCTTTGGTTTTGATGATGCCGTATCCGTAGTCAAGAGATTGGTATTTTTCGTCGGCGATGTGCGCAACAATCGCATCGATCTTCTTTTTGTAATCTCCAGACACGCGATCATAAATTTTCGAAAATATGAAAACGTCATGAACTAATGGAAGCTCAAGTTCACCTCTTTGATAAAGAATTGGGTTTACCAGTTTTCTCGACTTGTAAGCGCTTGGTACAGCGTGATCTGTGGCATCCACGTATATGTCGTGTTTAAAGGGTGATGTTGTGACGAGTTCGAACAGGACATCAATTCTACTCAGGACAGTTTTATTCACCAGCTCAACGGAGCAACCAGCTGCAAACAAGTATCCGGCAACGACATAGCGTGCCAACGATTCGTAGATACCATCACCTGTGTTTGTAGCAAGAAAATCAATGTAGACTTGAAGCAAGTCTTGGCTAAGAATATCATTTACCGACAAGCCAAATTGCAAGAGCATTCCGAATGAGTTCTCGAAACAAGCATCGCGACTTCCCAGTACAGTTACACCCGTAGCCTCTGTCGGAATTAGACCCTTCCAGTATAAGACCTCAGGCATTTGAAGTAGAACATCGTAATTCTCCTTAAGGTCGTCTTTCTGCACCTCCCCGGGATAGCGCGAAAGCAAGTGCCTTATTGTGGGGCCGCAATTGTCTTGTAGGAAATTGAATTGCAACTCTTTTTTGCTCGCTGACATGTTGTTCCTTCAAAAAAATGGCCCAAGAGGACACAACGAGAGGTTCATGCCAACGACATGCATATCCTTGGTGCTGAAGACGCGTTTCTACCATCTCAAATGGGGTACCCAGCATGTGGCAAACCAGCCGCACGTCAGCACCATCCAAATTAGCTGATGCCGAGGAGACAGCTTTGAGCTAAGTCAATTTCTGGACCAGATAATACCTACGACGAGCCCAGCACGCAGACACGCCAAAGGTCTGTGTGCAATATCTCAATCACACACAATGGAACTTGGCCGCAGTCTCGGTGGCTTACTAGTCGCCCATACCATCACGAATGGGTGGCGCGTAAGAAACATCCATATCCCACGGGAAATAAATCCACGTATCTTGCGAGACTTCGGTGACAAAACTATTCACCAAATCGCGGGCCAAAGGCTTGGCGTAAACCGTGGCGAAATGCGCATTTGGCAACATAGCTTGCACGGCCCGACCGGTTTTGCCTGTGTCCACCAAATCATCAATAATCAAGACCTTGCTGTCCTCGCCTGCATCCAGGGCCAATATGCTGTCGGCAACTGGCTTTAAGACTTTCAACTCGCCCTGATCTTTGTTGTCATAGGAGGCGACAGAAACACTCTCGATCACGCGAATGCCCAATTCGCGGGCAATGATTGCGGCAGGCACCAAGCCACCGCGCGTGATACACACGATCGCATCAAACGGGCCTTCAGCATTCAAACGCCAAGCCAACGCACGGGAATCACGGTGAAACTGATCCCAAGAAACGGGGAAACTTTTATTTTGCGGTACGCTCATGGCCACCCTCTTTAAATCTTCAATTTGCTCTGCGTTGCCGCAGCGATGATGTCACGCACCTTTTGCGTTGCTTCGTCCAACAAGGACTTATCAGACGAACGCAAAACAATCTGCGTCATATAACGATCAAACCCCATTTGCGGGTAAGAGCCGATTTTGACTGTTGGGTAAGACATTTGCAATGCTGCAAGCGGTTCAGAAAGCGAACTTTCCCCAACCTGTGAGTCGCAAGTGGCACTAAACACTTCTATTCCAGTCTCAAGTGTTGGCGCAATCGCTTCCAACATGCCCTGCATGATTTTTGGCACCCCTGCCATCACATAGACATTATCCATTATAATGCCGGGCGCACCAGAAACTGTATTGGGAATGAGGTCGCCACCTTCAGGGATTCGCGCCATGCGCAAACGCCCTTCATTCATTGGATAGTCGGTAAATCGATCTTGCATCATCTTGATGGCACGATCGTCCACACGCAACTCCACATCAAATGCCGCCGCAATACCATCCGCTGTGATGTCGTCGTGCGTCGGGCCAATACCGCCTGTGGTGAAAACGTAAGTGAATTTTTCGCGCAACGCATTTACAGCTTTCACAATGTCGTCAATTTCGTCGGCAATAACCCGCACTTCGCACAGTTCAATATTCAGGTCAGAACAAAAGTCAGCAACTGTTCCAATGTTTTGATCTTTAGTGCGACCAGAAAGAATTTCGTCACCGATCACCAACATGCCGGCGGTTATGCGCATTTTTGTCTGATTGTTCGTCATCAACTCACCCACTCTTTGCTTGACTGAATGCCCAAGGCCAACAACAATTGCAAGTCTGTTCTGTTCCTGAAGACAATCATCCGGAGTTAAATTTGCGCCTTCCCTCACCGCTTTTGCGCGGCACTTTGATTAAACGCTATAAACGCTTCCTTGCGGATATTGCATTGGAAAACGGCGAATTAATCACAGCTCATTGCGCCAACCCAGGTGCTATGTTGGGCCTCAATATGCCCGGGCTACCGGTTTATGTTTCTAAATCCGACAACCCTAAACGAAAACTGAAATACTCGCTTGAACTGGTCAAGCTTCCCACCGGGTTAGTTGGCATCAACACCAATTATCCAAACAAAATAATCGGTGAAGCGCTGGCAAGCAACGCAATTGAAGAGTTGGCACCATATGAAACATTCAAAGCAGAAGTGAAATATGGCGAGAATTCACGCATCGATTTCCTATTGAACCCAGAATCCGAGCGCATGACCTATTTGGAGGTCAAAAATGTCCACCTTTCTCGGGGTAATGGGTTAGCGGTATTTCCCGATTGCGAAACAGATCGTGGCGTTAAACATTTGAAAGAACTCGCAAACATGGTGGCAGCTGGCCACCGTGCGATAAACCTTTATCTGGTGCAACGCGTTGATTGCGACCGCTTTTCGTTTGCCCAAGACCTAGCGCCCAAATATGCAGCGGCGGCTTATGAAGCACATCGGGCAGGGGTTGAATTTTTGTGCTATGATTGCGACATCAATATTGAAGAAATTTGCGTTGCCTCTAGGCTTCCAATTTTGATGCCTTCACGCTAGTTTGCGCTCAACGTGAATTGAGAAGAATTATGGTCACATATAGTACGGCAAACCCAAATCAAAAACGCACCCCCGGCATTATCCCGCTGCATGGAAAAGAGGGCTTTGAAGGCATGCGCAAAGCAGGTGCCCTCGCCGCACAGGCGCTCGACATTATGTACGAGCACGCGCAACCCGGTGTAACCACTGCGCATCTGGACCGCATTGCCTATGAATTTGCCAAGGACAATAATGCGGTGCCCGCAACGCTGAATTATCGCGGTTACCGCCACTCGGTTTGTACCAGCATCAACCATGTGGTGTGCCACGGCATTCCCAATGAAAAGCAGTTGAAAAACGGCGACATCGTCAATATCGATATCACGCTGGTGGTTGACGGTTGGCACGGCGACACCAGCCGCATGTACCCCATCGGCGAGATTTCGCGCAAAGCTGAGCGGTTGATTGAGGTGACTTATGAAAGCCTCGCCCGCGCCTTGGCGGTGGCAAAACCGGGCAACACAACGGGCGACATTGGCGCCGCCATACAATCCTATGCGGAAGGCGAACGTACATCCGTCGTGCGCGATTTTGTCGGGCATGGCCTGGGTCGCCTATTCCATGACGAACCAAATATTATGCATTTTGGCACACCCGGATCTGGCCCCGAACTCAAACCTGGTATGATCTTTACCATCGAACCAATGATCAATCTGGGCCGCCAGCACGTCAAAGTGTTGGCAGATGGCTGGACCGCTGTCACCCGTGACCGCACATTATCTGCGCAATGCGAGCATTCAATCGGCATCACAGAAACAGGTTGCGAAATATTCACGCAAAGCCCAAATGGCCTGTTTAATCCGCTAGAGGCAAGTCGGTAATGAACGACGAGCCAAAGAGCTCCGACAAGTCAAAAATGTCGGGTATGTCTGAGGCGCCACAGCCCCATTATCACGGCCATCGTGACCGTTTACGCGCCCGATTTCAAGCGTCAGGCGCTGAGGGCATGCAGGATTATGAACTGCTCGAATTATTGTTATTTCGGCTGTTGCCGCGTCGCGACACCAAACCAATCGCAAAGGCTTTGATTAAGCGGTTTGGCAGCTTCTCTGAAGTCTTGTCTGCCCCACCAGCATTGCTGCAAGAGGTGGACGGACTTGGCCCAACCGTTGTCACAGATCTCAAGGTTATTCTGGCCGCGAGCCAACGATTTTCAAGATCAAAAGTGCCAGACCGCCCCATTCTCGGGTCATGGTCTGAATTGCTCGATTATTGTCACACGCAAATGGCGTACGAAAACAAGGAACAATTTCGCATCCTGTTTCTCGACAAAAAGAACAAACTGATCGCAGACGAAGTCCAGCAAATAGGCACTGTGGACCACACACCAGTATATCCACGAGAAGTCATCAAACGGTCATTAGAATTATCCGCTACTGCGCTGATTTTGCTGCACAATCACCCATCAGGCGACCCAACGCCTTCAAATGCAGACATTCAAATGACACGGGCGATAGATGAAATTGCAAAGCCTTTGGGCATAACCGTTCACGACCACATCATCATCGCCAAAGACGGTCATGCGTCCATGCGCGGCTTAAAACTTTTCTAACCGAATTAGGTGCGCAAAATTGGTGGCAATATGCCGCGGATAGCTTTGTAAAACCCGAACAGGGCGCTATTCCCCTTGACCAGCATTTTTAGGCGCTCAAGAAACGCCTGTGCCGCGAAGAATGCCCAACCAGTGATCGTTCTGGGGATGAAACGATTGATCACTGGAACCAATTCGTTGCACCAGCGGCGCTTTTCATAAGATTCTCCAACCCCGATATCAACCATTGTGAAACGATCCAAATCCAGGCTGTTGCGAAGAATTTCCAAAACACACTGATTTCCAGGTGAACCAGCCAATATATCATCGTCGTCACTCATCGACGAAATCAGCATAAACAAGTTTTTCTGATGCCCAATGCAATATCGCACCGAAATAATCTGATCATTTAGGCGCAGCGCGAACAAAATTGGTTTGATAGACTTTGATTTGCCAATCACGTCAAAGTAAACTTCGCGCACCTGCTGCGACGCAAATGGATTGTCAATTCCAAGCTGCTCAAAGCGGTGCTGCTTTTGCTCAAACATCAAATCAAGCACATGTTTTGCTTCATCCGGCTCTGTGACCTCGATGAGTTCAACTTCGCCTTGGGCCTCAAGCTTTTGCCTATGTTGCTTGTCGCGCCTGCGGCGCTTTCTATCTCGACGGGATTTGTCGCACTCTTCCCAACTGTCGAATCGAGTTCTGTAAATGTAATCACAAACAGATTTTTGACCCACGCCTTCAAAAGCTTCAAATTCGGCTGCTTCACCTGTGAGCAAACCCGGCAAATATAGCGCGTCAGAAACAGGAAGGGCCTTCACAAGGCTTTGCCAAAACGCATACCGCTGTTCTGCCGTCAGTTGGCGAAATAATTCGGCATTAATCAGCGGCCCATTGCAAGCAACGTGAGAACCCACAAACCACGTTAATATCGTGGCACCCAGTTTCTTGCGCACAGTAAGCGGCAGCAACATTAATGGTTGTTTGCCCAAATATGCGGTTACGTAAAATTGCTTTTGCGTCGGCACATGAGTTGTTTCGATCCACGACCGAACAAAATCAAATGACTGACCGGGGGATTGAAGACCAAATTCCTCAAGCGCACGCCACTGGGGCTCTACATCGAATATGCTGGTGCTGACCGAGAAAATGGGTTTCCACTCAGCGTGTGCATTTTCGGCGAAATTTGCCGCACGTACATCCATGTGTTTGTCAGATCGCATTCGCGCTTTACCCCAAATATTTACGGAGTATTCTCACTCAAAAGATATTAAAACCTATGCAAAGGATATCAAACGTTGGCGCTTAGTCGGCAATCAATTGACTTTAGGGTTAATACTACCCAAAACTTTGCAGCGCGGGGAACGTATCAAGCAGCCAAAAGCTAATCCGAGTGAAATCACCCGTAAGAAACAATATGCCCGTGACCACCAAAAATCCGCCCATGACTTTTTCAACCGTGCCAAGGTTTTTCTTGAACTTTGAGAAGAATTTCATGAAGGGTCGCACCGCCAGCGCAGCTGCAAAAAACGGCACACCCAAACCCAAAGAGTAAACAGCTAACAATCCTGCCCCCTCTATAGCGGTGTCAGAACTAGCTGAAATGGTCAGCACCGCCGCAAGAACAGGACCAATACATGGCGTCCACCCTACCGCAAAGGCTAGCCCGAGTAAGTAGCCACCTAGAGGTCCTGTCGCGACAGAAGGCCCCCGAAATTTGAATTGCCGAGTTAAAAAGCCAATCTTTAATAGCCCCAAGAAATGCAGGCCCATTACAATAATACCGATGCCTGCCACCATAGTGAGCCAAGACAGTGATGAGCGCAGCATTTCGCCAAAATAGGTCGCGGTCGCGCCCATTCCGATAAAAATTGTCGAAAATCCAAGAATGAAGAAAAGAGATGTAATGACTGTGCGCCACCAGGCAGCACTGCCCGTGCCGCCTTCACGGCGAAGCTCTTCGAACGTCGTTCCCCCCATATAGCTAAGATATGGCGGCACCAATGGCAAAACGCAGGGCGAGAGGAAACTCAATATACCGGCAAAAAAAACAACAGGGATGCTAAAAGATATCATATCAACTCCATTCGTCCCTCTAATGCCCCATTGTCAGCAAAGGGGCAAGAGCATCACTGTCGCACTCAAGCGAATGTGATTCTTGTTGAGAATCGCCCAAAAACTAAGAAATCAGGCTCTTTCGCCCTTCGACCAATTGGCAGCACCAAAAACATGTGCTAACCCGCGCCTCATAACCTCCTTAGATATATTGGACAGCGTGATGACCGACTTGCCCATCAAGATCGCCCCTTCCATTCTTTCCGCCGACTTTGCCCGCCTTGGTGAAGAGGTAAAAGCCATCGACGATGCCGGATGCGAATGGGTTCATGTGGATGTGATGGATGGTCACTTTGTACCCAATATCACCATCGGCCCCATGATTGTTGAAGCGATCCGCCCGATCACAAAAAAGATCCTCGATGTGCATCTAATGATTTCCCCGGCCGACGCCTATCTTGAAGCATTCGCCAAAGCGGGCTCGGACATCATCACCGTACATGCAGAAGCGGGTCCACATCTTGACCGTTCCCTGCAAGCCATCCGCAATCTGGGTAAAAAAGCTGGCGTTTCATTGAACCCAAGCACCCCAATTTCGGTCATCGAAAATGTCATCGACCGGCTTGATCTAATTCTGATCATGAGCGTAAACCCGGGCTTTGGAGGCCAGGCGTTTATCCCGCAAGCGCTGGAAAAAATCCGACAAGCAAAAGCGCTGATCGGCAATCGTCAAATTGACATTGAGGTTGATGGCGGTGTTACCGAGCACAATGCTGGCGAAATTGCCGCGGCGGGTGCTACCGCTTTGGTCGCAGGTTCTGCCGTTTACAAAGGCAACGACCCAACAACCTATGGTCCACGTATGAATGCAATTCGCAACGCCGCCCTCGCCGGTCGCAACTAACCCAATTCCTGAATCAAAGATTTCAGAAAGACAGCCAAACCCATGATCCCACGTTATTCTCGCAAGCAAATGACCGATATCTGGTCTCCTGAATCAAAGTTCAAAATCTGGTTTGATATCGAAGCGCACGCGGCCACAGCGCAAGTTAAAATGGGTGTCGTGCCACAAGAAGCGGCAGACGTTATTTGGGCAAAAGGCAAAGACGCTCAGTTTAATGTTGATCGCATCGACGAAATCGAGCGCGAAGTGAAGCACGATGTCATCGCGTTTTTGACACACCTTGCAGAAATCGTCGGACCAGAAGCCCGTTTCGTCCACCAAGGCATGACTTCATCAGACGTATTGGACACCTGTTTCAATGTGCAACTGGTCAAAGCAACTGACTTGCTTTTAGACGATATGGATAAGTTGCTCACCGCACTTAAAAAGCGCGCGTTTGAGCACAAGATGACCATCACTATTGGCCGCAGCCACGGCATACATGCCGAACCAACAACGTTCGGCATTAAGCTGGCGCAAGCTTATGCTGAGTTCGATCGTTGCAAAAAACGCCTGATCAATGCCCGCGAAGAAATCGCCACTTGCGCGATCTCCGGCGCTATTGGCACATTCGCCAATATTGATCCAAGCGTTGAAGTTTATGTGGCTGAGCAAATGGGGCTTTCTCCAGAATCGGTTTCAACTCAAGTGATTCCACGTGACCGCCACGCTATGTATTTTGCAACTTTGGGCGTTATCGCTTCTTCCATCGAGCGCCTCGCCATTGAAGTGCGTCACCTACAGCGCACTGAGGTTTTGGAGGCTGAAGAGTTTTTCTCTAAGGGCCAAAAAGGCTCGTCCGCAATGCCGCATAAGCGCAATCCAATCCTAACAGAGAACCTCACTGGTTTGGCGCGGATCGTGCGCATGGCAGTAACACCAGCGATGGAAAACGTAGCGCTTTGGCACGAGCGCGACATTTCTCACTCTTCTGTTGAGCGCATGATTGGCCCAGACGCCACGGTAACGTTGGATTTTGCTTTGGTGCGCTTAACCAACGTCATCGAAAACCTGTTAGTTTACCCAGAGACTATGAAAGCCAACATGGACAAACTTGGTGGCCTCCACAACTCGCAACGCGTGTTGTTGGCTCTGACCCAAGCAGGCATGTCCCGCGAAGACAGCTATAGCGCCGTGCAACGCAACGCCATGAAAGTATGGCGTGGCGAGGGTGATTTCGCCGGGTTCTTGAAAGCAGATGACGATGTTTCTGCATCGCTTACGGACGCACAAATCGATGATATGTTTGATGATGCCTATCACATGAAGCATGTTGATACGATCTTCACACGGGTATTTGGTGAAGCATAACTTCGACTTGACCAAATTAGAATTGATTGAAAAGGTGGGCCGCAACGCCCACCTTCTTCTTTAGGCCATCACAAATGACTATTCGCGACATTCTGCTCGCCATACTTGTTGTTGCCATTTGGGGCTTCAATTTCGTCGTCATCAAAGTTGGCGTTGCCGAAGTTCCACCGCTTTTATTGACTGGCTTGAGATTTTTATTCGCGGCATTCCCATTGGTCTTTTTCATGAAAAAGCCAGCCACAGGATGGGGTTACATCATCGCCTACGGTATGAGTTTAGGGGCCATACAATTCGGGCTTTTGTTCTTCTCAATAAAGCTCGGCATGAGCGCTTCCTTGTCATCCGTCATCATGCAACTACAAGCATTTTTCACCATCGGCTTCGCCTTTGTTCTCTTAAAAGAGGTGCCAAAGCTCTGGCAAATTGTGGGCGCGCTTGTCGCATTTTCTGGCATTGCAATTATGGGCAGCGAACAAGCCGCAGAGGCAAAGCTGTTCCCCTTTATGCTGTTGATCATCGCAGCAATGTTTTGGGGCGTAGCCAATATCATTTCAAAAAAAGTCGGTCAGATTGATATGTTCAGTTTTGTAATTTGGACAAGCTTGATCCCGCCATTGCCGCTATTTGCTCTTTCATGGGCTTCTGAAGATCATGGCTTGATCATCAATACCTTTACCAACCCAACCTGGATTGGAACCGGGTCGATATTTTTTCTCGCTTACCCTGCAACAGTCATAGGCTTTGCGATTTGGAACCAATTGTTGAAAAAATATACCGCCGGCATGGTGGCGCCATTCTCCTTGTTGGTTCCTATTTTCGGGATATTATCGGGTGTTCTTATATTAGGTGAAAGCATGGGCCTATTGGCGATAATTGGCGGCGCTGTAATCTTTTTTGGCCTCCTGCTCAATGTTTTCGGGGCGCGGCTCTTCGCTTTTCTTAAGCTGCAATTTTTGCAAAAGCCCCTATAATTTCCTGCCAACCACCTGTGGCACCAAGAGCCTCGCGCATTTTTGGTGCGTTAGAACCAAACCTCTCCAACTTCGAATGGGTCAACCGTACCCTCGTGCCGCTTTCATGTGGCGCAAACTCTACCACCACTTCTGTATAAACATCGGGATCAAACTCCCAATCAGCATTTAGGTGCCACGCGAACAAAATCTTCTCGCCTGGTACAAATTCAAGAACCTTTCCCCAGTCACATTCCTTGCCCCCACACACTTCGTACCAACGCCCACCTTCATGCATGTCAACAATCAGGTCTGAGCGCTCCCCCTCACCTATTGAGTGATTCTGTGGCCAGAATTGATGCATGTGTCCCGTGAAAAATGCAAAAGCATCCTTTGGGTTCTTTTTTGTCGTTACTTCCACAATTACAGGCTCAATCATTTTGCTTCTCCTCATCTTTATCTGCCGCTTGTGCAAAATTGTGCATCGCGTCGGTCCAATATTGGTCGAGCCAGTCCCGCAAGTCTTTCAACGCCTTTGGATTTGCCGAATAAATGCGCTGGCGACCCACCTTGTGCGCTTGCACCAGCCCCGCCTCATCCAATAGCTTTAAATGCTGCGAAACGGCTGGGCGAGTGACCGGCAGCACATCCGCAATTTCTTGCACACCTCTGTGCCGATCAGACACAATTTCAAAAATTGCACGCCGGGTCGGATCGCCAAGTGCGGCCCACATTTTATCGTTCGCGTTATATACTGTCTCGTAAGTCATTACTAACCGTTAGTATATACTTACGAATGAGTCAAGACGTTTTTGGCTTGCATCGCAGCGATGAATTGTGCACCAAGACTTTATGAAAATAGCTGAAGCAGACATCCTTATCATCCCTGGTTACCAAGGCTCTCCCGTAGGGCACTGGCAATATGGCTGGGCACAAAAAATGACCACCGCGCGAATCGTGGAACAAGAAGACTGGGTAAATCCAAACCTTGAAAAATGGGTTGGCAATGTCTTGCGCGAAATCATGATGGCCACCCGCCCGGTCGTGCTTATCGGTCATTCGCTTGGCGTGATTACCATTGCACATGTCGCAGCCCAGTTGACAGACAGCAAGGTTGTGGGCGCACTGTTGGTCGCAGCACCCGACCTTGATCGCAAAAAGGGCATACCCAAACAAATTATGGGGTTCGCCCCAACGCCGCGCGATCCGCTGCCATTTCCATCGATCTTGCTTGCGTCTTCAAACGACCCATTTTGCAGCATTGAAGCATCTGCTGAATTGGGCTTGGCTTGGGGCTCTGCATTCAACAATGCGGGCGAGCTGGGTCATGTTAATCCAGACGCTGGATTTGGTGCATGGCCCGAAGGTCTGATGGCCTTCGCCAATCTGATGAAGAACCTTTAGGGTCTGAACCCTAGTTCGTTTTCGCTGGCCATTCTGTATGGTGACCGTCGATCACATAATTATGGCTGTGCGTAACCGCAATATGCTTGTGCGGATGCCGGTGTGGCTCTGGCCCTTCTGACCCCTCATGAACGTGCTGATGATGCGGGCCATGATAATGCATATGATCGTGATAAAGTTCGTCATGCTGATGTTCAATTTCAGCGGGATCATCATTTTGCCAAAGCTGCTGCGACACAAACATTGCGACAAGCGATGCCAATGCGAACACCAAAAACGCCGTCTGAAAACCAAAGGCAATCGCCATCCAGCCTGCCAGTGGATAGCTAATCAACCACGCCGCATGGCTGAGTGTGAACTGCGCGGCAAATAATTTCGGTAAATCCGTGTCACTCGCGGAACGCCTTAACACGCGCCCGGCAGGTGTTTGCACCAACGAATAACCAATGCCCAACAAAAACCAGATGACTAATAACAGCTGAAACTGACCAACATATCCCGCCAAGGCCAATGTGACCCCTAACAGCCAACCACCACGCCGCATTACAGCCTGATCGCCCAAACGTTTGACCAGACGCGGCACCATCAAAGCAGCAACTAGCGAACCAAGCCCAAAAGCACTCATCGCAATGGCGACCATACTTTCCCCGCCGCCAAATTGGCCACGCACCAAAACGACGGTATTTACAATCACCATAGCCCCGGCAGCTGAGACCACAAAAAACATCGCCAGCATACCCATCAAACGCGGTGTTTTGCGGTAGATTTGGAAGCCCTGCGCAATCTTGTCTTTTGCACTTAGTGCTTTGTCTTGCATATCTACAACACTTGGCAAATTTGCAGACAGAACCAAACCAGACGAAATGACGAACGCCAAGGCGTTGGCGACAAAAAACACATCAAAGCTCAGCACCAACAGCAGAGCCGCCGCAATGGTCGGGCTTAACAGATTTTCTAAGTCATAAGCCAATCGCGCCATACTAAGCGCTTTGGTGTAGTCCTCTTCGTCGGCAAACAATTGTGGAATGATCGATTGAAATGTTGGGGTAAAACCAGCCGAACACGCGTTCAAAACAAATATCAGCGCATAAATTT
>NZ_JBLIAI010000034.1:0-27236 GCF_047634455.1 Maritalea sp. | reverse complement strand
AACCCGAAAGGCAGCATTCAATTTTGCCAGTTTGTCGTTGAAATATCCTCATTGACAGCAAGTCAATTCGGCCGATTTCGCCTAAATCTGATCAAAATTGAACTGCTGTCCAGATCATTGCTCAATTCAGTTCAGACCCTAGCAAGCTGGCATTGACGCCTTTTGCATCTTCCAGCATAAAATCCGGAGCTTTGCGCCCAGGTTTTGGCCCGAGAAAACTGTCCAAATTATAGCCGCTTGGTGAGAATTCTGCATAATTATAGCCCGGCATGGCGTACCTCCTAAGCGCTCAAGTTCAGTGTCATTTTGCGCAACAGGGTCACGAGAACCTGTTGTTCTTCTTCAGTCAATCCAGCATGCGTCTTTTCGATTAGCGCCTGAGCGATCGGCACCAACACCGCTTCAAGCGCCCGCCCATTGCCGGTCAACTCAACTTGCGAACGTCGCCGGTCTGACGGGTTTGTTTTGCGAACAAGCAAACCCTTGCCCTCCATCGCGTCCAGAAAGCGCGTAACAGTGGTCCGATCTCGGATGGTCGCATCGGCAATGACACTTGGGGCCAGCCCATCCTTGCGCCAAAGCAACAATAATATGGCCCATTCCTCGGGCCCAACATTGTGCCCTTCAGCTTTAAACCGCTCTGCCAATTCGCGCCGAACCAAAAACCCCAGCCGATTGACCCAATGCAGCGATATATTCTCAAAATCCATCATAATAATAGGTTTATACAATAATTGTATTATACAATCAATAAGCGATTTTTGCTTGACCAAATCGCCATGGCGCGTTTCACTGTGATCAACATAAACAAACGAGAGGAGGTGATCCAATGTCTAATCATTATTCACAAGTAGGAATTGGCTTTGGAATTGAGGTGACGAGAGCGGAGCCAGCGCACCGCTAACTTCCCTTCTTTTGGGGCAACAATGCAGTTCTCATCTGCATGCCCGAGGCCAAGTGCCTTCTTAGAATTAATGAGATTGGGTCGTGATCAGCAATGGTCACGGCCCTTTTTTTGTTTGATTGCTGTTCACACCTTGCAGCTTGCATAAAATTGGCCAACTATGCGCATCCCAACTAATCAATTTGCCGCATTAGCTCAGTTGGTAGAGCACATCATTCGTAATGATGGGGTCAGGTGTTCAAATCACCTATGCGGCACCAATTCCGCTCTGATCTTACATACTAAATCTTTGAGAAAACGGCCTTCCTTGAACAACTGCATCTATTGCGCAACACTAGTCGAATGACAGACCTTACGAGCAATACACTTAATGAGCTACTTGAGCTGCACGTCGAAGTGAATGAAGAACTGCGCCGCCGCAAAGTAGTGCGCAGCGCTAACAATCCTACAGGCGATTTGACAGAATATTTGTTCTGTTCGGCATTCGGTTGGGAACAAGCCCATAATTCTGAGAAAGGGTTCGACGCAACCGACAATGATGGTGTCAGATATCAAATCAAGGGACGGCGGGTTCATCGTCGGAACAAGTCGAGACAACTTTCCTCGATCCGAGACTTTTCGGGGTTTGATTTCCTCGCGGCTGCGCTTTTTGACGATTTGTACAGAATCAGGAAAGCCGTCATCTTGCCGGCCAATGCGGTTATCGACCGTTCAGTCTACGTAAAGCACACCAACAGCTACAAGTTTATGCTGCGCGATGAGATATGGGACATTCCCGGTGCAATGGATGTAACTTCAAAACTGCGCGACGTGGAGGGTTTCTAATGTCATTCCCCATTTCGATTGTCCCAACATCATACTAAACTGTCCGCAGGATCGGTGATTTGCCAATCCCCAGGCTTTAAACCGGACTTGCCGCAAAAATCGCCAGCAAGCTGGAAAAATCAAGACAAGCGCATGCGTGTTGGCTCGTTAAATCCATTTCGCAATAAGCCATAACTTGAGCACATTGCGGCCTATGACTGCTCCACCACCCGGATGTAAAGATGCCAGGTGGCATGGCCCAGCACCGGCAAGACCACCAAAAGCCCAAAAAACGCCGGCAACATCGCCAATAGCGTCAACACACCAACAACCAGCCCAAAGCCAATCATTGGCCAAAAATTTTCTCTTACCGATTTAAAACTAACTATAATTGCCGACACGAAATCAATGTCACGCACCATCAGCAACGGCATCGCAACCACCGTTGCCGCATAAAGACTGAACGATATTCCCGCACCCACAAGCGTACCAACCACAAAAAAACCCAAACCTTCGGGCGTTGTGACCACCATCCCAACAAAGGCACCAATCGAAGAAAAGCTCTTGAATCCCAAAAACAGCGCGATCAGAAGTCGAATTTGATAAATCCAAATCCACAAAATGAACAGCAACACAAAGGCCATCCAGCCCAGTTGACGTTCGCGCTGCCCCAAAATCAAAAAGAATATTTCACGCCAAACCAACGGCTCATTGGCGGCTAGGCGGCGGCTTACTTCATAGGTACCAACAGCCACAAAAGGCCCAATGAGCGGAAAAGCCGTCGCCACCGGAATAATCATCCAAGGCATGTCATAAATCGTTAGAGCCGCCATGATCAGCATACCGCCAACCACATACACACCACCAAACACCATGCCCAATAGTGGGGCCTTTTGAAAGTCGCGCAACCCAGCCAGCAGCGCCGCCCACACGTCCGAGAATTTTATCTTTTTTACGTTCGGCAGCTTTGGCGGCTGATAGGCCTGTAAATCCTGATCGCTCATAAATCCCCCCCCTACAAGGTAGATCAAGAATACCAAAATATAGGAGCGGGGCAATTGATTTAGCTATTCTGGTGGCATTTGTTCGTCCGGAACCCGTGCCAATATCTCACAGGCGGCAGCCGTAAATCTCGCGTGGGATTTATCCGCACAGGCGCGTCGTTGCAATTTGAGCACGGCCGTTCTACCGGGCTAGCCTAAGCGGCGTGAGCGCTAAAACAGGATGAGCAACGCGACCAACGGTGGCGCAAAAAAACTAAACAGCCTGCCCAGCAACCCAGCCAGAAGACCACGCCCATTGGAAATTATAGCCCCCGAGCCAGCCGGTCATATCAACCACTTCGCCAATAAAATACAGCCCCGGCACCTTCTTGGCTTCCATGGTCTTATTGACCAACTCATCAGTTGAAACACCACCAAGCGTCACCTCTGCGGTGCGATAACCCTCCGACCCTGTGGGCTTAATCCGCCAGACATTGATTTGGTCATTCACCAGCGTCAACTTTAAATCACTCAGATCGCCCAGCCGTCCTTGCACCCCGGTCTGCTGCAGAACAAAACCCACCAGTTTTTTCGGCAACCATTGCGCCAACGTGGTCTGGATTTCTTGTTTACCGTTCTCTTGGCGCGCTTGCTTTAAAGTGGTGAACACATCCATTTCCGGCAACATCGCGATTTCGATTTCATCGCCCTCGCGCCAGAACGAAGATATCTGCAATATCGAAGGACCGCTTAGCCCTCGATGGGTAAACAGCATCGCTTCGGAAAACTTTGTCTTTTTGCCATGTTTAACCACCGCATCATCCACTGAAATACCGGACAATTCCTTCATGGTCTCCAACATCGATTGATCAAAGGTCAATGGCACCAAGGCCGGGCGCGTTTCAACGATTTCCAATCCAAAGTGCTGCGCGACTTCATAGCCAAACCCCGTTGCCCCCATCTTGGGGATCGACTTGCCGCCCGTTGCAATCACCACTTTGTCCGCACTCATATGGTCGCCATCAATGGTCAGATGAAATCCGCCGTTCATGCGCGCAATATGGGTCACCTCGGCGCGCATTCGCAACCGCCCACCAGCGGCGCGCATATCGTCAAGCATCATGTCGATAATTTGCTGCGCGCTTTCATTGCAAAACAATTGGCCAAGCGTTTTCTCGTGAAAAGCAATATCCTGTTTCTTCACACGCGATATGAAATCATGTTGGCTGTAGCGCTTTAAAGGCGAGATCGCAAAACGTGGATTTTCGCTCAAAAACTGCTTGTAACTCGTATGCACATTGGTGAAATTACAACGCCCACCGCCCGAAATCCGGATCTTTTCGCATGGCTTTTGTGCATGATCGACCACCAAAACATCGCGTCCGCGCTTGCCCGCTTCAATCGCACACATTAACCCAGCGGCACCGCCACCTATTACAATCACATCATGCTTTTTCACGTACAAATCCCTCTTTGCGTGGCATGGTCATGCGGTGCGTTCACCAAAATGTCAATTCGCATCGATTTCAAAACACTTGCTCAATTTCCCTCTCTCATGCTAAAAACCGCGCCACTGTTGAAATCATTCAATGGTGAAACCTTCTCAGGGCGGGGCGAAACTCCCCACCGGCGGTAACTTGATCCAACGATCAAGAAGCCCGCGAGCGCCTCATCTCTTTGCAAAAAGAAATGAGGGTCCAGCAGATCTGGTGTAACTCCAGAGCCGACGGTCATAGTCCGGATGAGAGAGAAGGGGTTGAGCATGATGACGCCACCGATCCCGCTATTTGCGCGATTGGTAAGGCGCAGCATCTGATACTCCCAATCGCGCCCTGATTCATTTTGTTCGAAAGGAACGAAAAATGGATCAGACCGTAAAAGCTTCAGCTACAGGTCTAAATATCAAAAGCCCCGCGATCATCGCCGGGCTCTATATGGTTGGGGCGGGCATTGCCTTTGCCGCCGTCAATTCTCTGACCCAATTGGCCACCATGATCGAGGGTACATCATCAACCTCCGCCGCTTTCTGGCAATACGCTATCGCCGCAATGTTGAGCGTGCCATTTGTTGTCAAAGCGGGTCTTGCAGGCCTTAAAACCCACCATCTCGTTTTGCATGTTCTTCGCGTAATCGCCGCAACCATTGGCGTTCAACTCTGGGTTTATGGATTGTCGCTTGGCGTGCCGATTTGGCAAGCCATTGCTTTGATCATGACCTCCACCTTTTTCGTGACCATCGGCGCGGCCTTGCTGTTAAAAGAGAAAGTTGGTCCAGCCCGTTGGCTCGCCACCTTGGTGGGATTTGCTGGCGGCATGGTCATTTTGCAACCCTGGGCAGATGCGTTTGAACTCAAAACCCTTTTGCCGATTGGCGCGGCATTCTTCTGGGCGGTCACAAGCCTGTTCACCAAAGAGCTGACCAAAACCGAAAACCCACAATCCATCACGCTTTATCTATTGTTGTTGCTGACCCCAATCAACTTGGCCCTCGCCCTTGGCACACCGTCCGGCATCGCCATTTCAACGGGCTCTGCCATCCAATGGATCATGATCGCGGGCGTTCTTGTGGCGCTTGCGCAATGGTTCATCACCAAGGCATATTCGACAGCGGATGCGGCGTACGTGCAGCCATTTGATCACCTCAAACTACCGTTCAATGTATTGGCTGGATTTTACGTGTTTGGCTGGGTGCCGGGCGGCAACTTGTGGCTTGGCGCAGCGCTGATCATCGCCGCGTCGCTATTTATCGCACACCGTGAAAGCCAAAGCCAAAACGCTTAGCTTTCAAACACCGGGCGCGACCCTTATCGCGCCCGGTTTCTATTGACGAATTATCTTGGGTCGGAAATCCTGCGCGTATTCTCACAGGAATTGATTCTCAATGCGCATTGCGGCATGCCAACCTCGCGAAATTCTCGACAATATCGACGCGTCGTTGGCTGAACTCATCCTCTTCACGCACAGCGCTGACCAGAAAAGTGTAGACTTAATCTGTTTCCCAGAATGCTTCATCGGCGGATACTTCCAAGATCAGAGTAACGCCGCCAATGTTGCGCTTGATCTCAGCGGTCCAACATTCAAAAACTATCCGATTTTGCACCGACCATCATCGTCGGTATTACAGAGCAAGCAGACGACTGTCTGTTCAACACCGCAATAATACTCAAGCAGGGTCAACTTGTCGGCCGCTATGCCAAACAACATCTTTTGAAAAGTGAAGCCCACTTCACGGCTGGCACGGAGCAACCGGTATTCAGCATCAACGACACAAAATTTGGCATCAACATTTGCTACGACAGTCAGTTTTCTAACGCGGCATCGATGATGGTGGCGAATGGCGCAAAAATCATACTTTGCCCGAGCAACAATATGTTGCCCGCGCTAGCCGCTGAAAAATACAGAGACCTGCACAATCCGTGTCGCGCTGAACGCGCCATCGAACATCAGTGCTGGTATATTTCGTCCGATGTGACCGGCGAGCGCGACGGACAAGTCTCTTATGGCCCCACTGCCGCCATCAACCCACACGGCGAGTTGGTCGCCCAAATTCCGCTGGGTGAAACGGGCATGATTTGCGTTGATATCTAATCAACGATCAGGCTGAGTTTCCTTTATTCAACCAACTGCATATCACCACTATATATTTTGGCGTTTTGCCGCGCATCCGCCCTTTGCGAAATCCGAACACAACTTCCCAAAAGCGGAACTTTGAAAAAATCAAAGGTGCGCCATCAGGAAATATCGAAAACCAATTATAGCCATGTTCGCGGTAGAATTCTCGCGCCTCCGGCCAACTGGCTTCAGCAACGCCGCGCCGACACCACGACCCACGCAATACGTCCGCCAGCCGGGGCGAATAGGCAAGGCTATGCACCTCTTCATATTCATGCCACCGCGCATGCGCATCAATTAGCGCCACCAATGCCGCCAGCCAAATCGGCCACCAAAGAATACCCGCAAACGCAAATAATAACGCCAAACTCAATGGCCGCCAAACGGCATTTAGACCCCAAAATCTCATCTTGTTCACATCCCACCGGTTACGGGCATTATCGCCCCATTGGTGTAACTCGATTTGTCGAGCGCCAACCAAAGCGCAGCCTCGGCTATTTCTTCAGGACGGGCCACCCGCCCGAGCGGGTTGATACTCGCCACCATTGCCGGACGACCCGGATTTCCCGTGCGTTGATGAATATCTGTATCTGCGGTGCCAGAATGGATGGCGTTAACACGAATGCCCTCGGGGCCAACTTCTTTGGCTAAACCAATGGTCATGCTGTCCAGCGCGCCTTTGGATGCGGCATAGTGGATATACTCATTTGGGCTGCCAAACTTGGCGGCCATCGACGAGATATTGACGATGCAACCGCCTGATCCGCCAAAAGACTTAGCCATGCGTTTGATCGCTTCCTGACAGCAATAAATCGCGCCAAACAAGTTGACTGCAAACACGCGTTCCAACACCTCTGGTTGCAGATCAACCAACTTACTCGCTTCGCCCACAATACCTGCATTATTGATCAATATATTGGCGGCACCCAATTGCGCATCGCAAAAGGCAAAAAGCTTTTGCACATCAGTGATATTCGCAACATCTGCTTGAAACGCGCAGGCCCGCACACCCTCAGCTTGGCAAGCAGCAACCACCGCGTCAGCGCTTGCTTGGTCCGATTGATAGCATAGGCAAACATCAACGCCAGATTTGGACAGCAGAACGGCCGTCGCTGCGCCAATGCCGCGACTGCCGCCCGTAATAATGGCTACATTCTTCATGTCCAAAAGTTAGGCGCTCCACGCCTAGCTGGCAATATCCAAAATCACCTTATTGGCTTTGCCCGCCGCCACCGCTTCAAAACCTTTGGCAAAATCTTTAAACGGCAAATGATGCGAGATAACTGGGGTGACATCCATGCCGCTTTCAAGCATCGCCAGCATTTTGTGCCAAGTCTCGAACATTTTGCGGCCGTAAATGCCCTCAAAAGTTAGGCCCTTAAAAATCGCTGTGTTGAGGTCCATCTCCACTTTTCCCGGGAACAACCCCAGCATTGCCACTTTGCCGCCTGTGATCATCGCCTCTATCATCGCGGCCATTGCAGGCGCAGCGCCAGACATTTCAAGCCCAATATCAAAACCTTCGCGCATACCCAATTCGGCCATCACGTCCTTAAGGTTTTCTTTGTCTGCCCGCACACCACGGGTTGCGCCCATTTGCATTGCCAAGGCCAAACGCTCGTCGTTTAAGTCCGTCACCACAATGTGCCGCGCACCCACGTGCCGACAAACCGCAACGGCCATGCAACCAATAGGGCCAGCCCCGGTGATCAACACATCTTCGCCCGAGACATCAAACGCCAGAGCGGTATTTACCGCATTGCCCAGTGGGTCCAAAATAGACGCCACATCATCGGCGATACTGTCCGGCAGTGCCCGCACGTTGGCTTCAGGAATAGCCACATATTCAGCAAATGCACCGGGTCGGTTCACCCCAATCCCTTTGGTGTTGGCACAAATATGCGCGCGACCAGATTGGCAATTGCGGCAATGTCCGCACGGAATATGCCCCTCGCCAGATACCCGCTGGCCAATTTTGACCTCGGTCACCTCTGCACCAATCGCTTCGACAATACCCATATACTCATGACCCGTCACCATCGGCACCGGCACGGTTTTTTGCGCCCACGCATCCCAATGCCAAATATGCATATCAGTGCCGCAAATCGAGGCTTTCTTCACCCGAATTAAAACGTCGTGCACGCCAATAGTCGGTTTATCGACATCCTGCATCTCAAGGCCCGGCGCATCGTGCGCTTTAACCAGCGCCCTCATGAAATCACGCCCAATTCCCGGCCAACGGCCGCAAAAGCAGCAATCGCGCGATCAAGATCATCTTTGGTGTGCGCCGCCGACATTTGTGTACGTATCCGCGCTGCCCCCTTTGGCACCACAGGAAACGAAAAGGCGGTGACATATATGCCTCGCTCAAGCATGGCTTTGGCGAACTTTTGCGCCAACACCGCGTCTCCCAACATCACAGGAATAATGGCATGCTCACCCGGCACCAAATCAAACCCAAGCTTTGTCATTTCATTGCGAAAATACTTGGCGTTGATCATCAAGGTGGGGCGCAATTTCGGGCTGGTTTCAACAATGTCCAGCGCTTCAAGCGTTGCCGCCACAATCATCGGTGGCAATGAATTTGAAAACAAATAGGGCCGCGCTTTTTGCCGCAGCATGCTCACCAACGGCTTGGGTCCAGAGATGTAACCGCCCGCCGCTCCACCAAGCGCTTTACCGAATGTGCCCGAATATAATTGTACCCGATCTTGCACCCCATGATGATGCGGTGTGCCTTGCCCTTTCGGACCCATGAAACCAACTGCATGGCTATCGTCGACCATCACCAAAGCATCATATTTTTCAGCCAAATCACAAATGCCGGGCAGATCGGCGATAATGCCATCCATCGAAAAAACACCATCGGTGACGATCAATCGGTGCCGCGCGCCTTGCGCTTCAATCAATTGTTTTTCGAGGTCTGCCATATCGTTGTTGGCATAACGGTAGCGCTGTGCCTTGCACAAACGCACGCCGTCAATAATTGATGCATGGTTGAGCGCATCAGAAATGATCGCATCTTCGGCCGTCAAGAGAGATTCAAAAATCCCCGCATTGGCATCAAAACACGAAGCAAACAAGATCGTATCCTGTGTACCCAAAAAACCAGAAAGCCGCGCTTCAAGTTGATGATGCAGAGCCTGCGTGCCACAGATAAACCGCACAGACGCCATGCCCAGCCCATGATCTTCAATCGCGCTGATCGCCGCTTTGCCCAACCGCTCATTGTTCGCCAGCCCCAAATAATTATTGGCGCACATATTGAGCAGCGCTAGATCGTCGCCACCATCTGAGTTTTTTACGCGGATATTGGCGGCTTGCGGTGAGGTGATCTCATATTCGTTTTTAAACAGGCCTTCAGTGCGCAGCACTTCAAGGGCATCTTCTGTATGACTGATCAGTTTTTGAGACATGGTTTTTCGCTTTATACTGGATTTTTTCCAGTATAACGGAAATTTCCTTCAAATCAACATACAAACCGCACTAATGAGGCAGCGCCACCACCAAAAAGGCCTGCGCCTTATCATCCCCCACATTGTGAATAGCGTGCGGTTGATCTGCCCGATAGCGCAAAGTGTCCCCGGCTTTTGCTTGCGCGCGCAAGTCGCCAGCTTCAACTTCAATGGTGCCAGAAATGCAGGTAATGTGCTCCATCGTGCCTGCGGCATGTGGCTGAGAAATCAAACTGCCACCCGCCGCCGCTGAGAAATCATACCACTCGATTGACATACTGGTGCGTGGCGGGTTCAACAATTTCACCACGCATTTGCCGTCCGCGCTGCCTTTTGAAGGCGTTGAGTAGGCAGGGATATGAGTAATCATGTGGTCAGAAACCGCGCGCTCACCGAGCAAGGACAGATCCAACCCCAGTGCCTGGGTCAGGTTCCACACCAGCGTGAATGTTGGGTTCACCGCCCCGCGCTCAATCTGGCTCAACATGGATTTGGAAACGCCACATCGCTCCGCAAGCATCTCAAGCGTGAGACCATGATCTTTGCGCGACTTACGTACAATTGCACCCAAATGCGGCGGTGGAATCAGTTTATCTTGCATCGTTTGCTCACTTTTCCAACATACTGGAATTTATATCAGACCCAAATGCAACCCGCAAGCGAAGGCCACCGCCACCATAAACGATCAAGACAGGCGCACGTGGCCGTTGATGCCTCGTTTTGTGCGGCTTTTTTTACACATCTGGTCACAAGCCTGTCGTCAAACTGGATTTTTATGGTAAAGATAGAAGATTGTTTAGGGGACATCGCGTGACAACACGAAAAGACATCCATAATTCGGACATTCCCGTGCTTTGCCAAGCGTGTGAAGCGCGTCATCGCGGCATTTGCGGCGCACTGGACAGCGAGCAGCTTGTTGAGCTTGCGCGGCATACCCGGCAAGTAAAATTGGAAAGCGGCACCGAACTGGTCGCTGATTCTGAAGAAGTAAACTCCTACGCCAACGTTATGCAGGGCGTGGTGAAGCTGACCAAAATGCTTTCCGACGGTCGCCAGCAAGTTATTGGCTTGCAGTTTGCGCCAGATTTTTTGGGGCGGCCCTTTGCGGCAGAAAGCAAAATGAGCGCCGAAGCCGCATCTGATGTGAACTTGTGCAAAATCCCGCGCAAAGCGCTCGAAACCATGATGAAATCTACCCCCGAGCTTGAACATCGATTATTGATGCAAACGCTCAAGGAATTGGACGAAGCCCGCGAGTGGATGGTGACGCTTGGCCGCAAAACCGCAGCCGAAAAAGTCGCCAGCTTTCTTTATCTGATTGCAACCCATATTGATCCCAGTCTGGAACCAGACGAAATGATATCCGCAAAATTCGATTTGCCGCTCACGCGTGTCGACATCGCAGACTTTTTGGGCCTGACCGTTGAAACCGTTTCCCGCCAATTGACCAAATTGCGCAAAGACGATGTCATACAAATTGAGCATAATCGCACCTTCATCGTCCCCAGTATGGAACGGTTGGTACTGCGCTGCGGCTAAGCTTTATTCCGCATCTTCGGCAATATCTTCAGCCCAAAGCTGAGGCTTTTCTTCGATAAAACGTGCCATCAAATCGATACAATCTTGATCATTGACAACAATCACCTCGACACCGCGTTCGCGCAAGAAATCTTCATTGCCGCCAAAATTGACATTTTCACCCACCACGACCCGCTCAATACCAAATTGCACAATCGTGCCCGAACACATCATGCAAGGCGAAAGCGATGTATAAAGGGTCATGCCTTTATAGGTTTTTTGACGGCCAGCCTTGCGCAAACAATCCATCTCGCCATGCGCAATTGGATCACCGCCCTGTACCCGCTGGTTGCGCCCTTGCGCAATCAGTTCGCCACCACGTGCCAGCACTGACCCAATCGGGCATCCGCCCTCATCAAATCCTGCTTTGGCTTCGTCATAAGCCAAGCTCAAAAACTCTTGATCATGTCCAGTTAGAATTGCTGCCATCATATCGCCCTCACAATTGCATGTCAGATCAGCTTATGGCACCTACGAATTCTTGGCCATCAAAGATCGGCGAGCGCCTTGAGCAAAACCTCAAAATCCCCATCGCGCACCAACAAAACCTTTTGCCTGGCTTGATGGCCGCGAACAATCGCTAAATCAGATTTTCGCAATTTGAATTGTTTGGCGAACAAGCCAATCACCGCCTTATTGGCTTTGCCTTTGTCCGGTATCGCGCGCACCCGCACACTTAAACTCGCAGCGCCATCGTCACGCTGCTCAACGCCACCAATGTGATCGGTGCTGGCATTTGGTGTGACCCGCAAAAACACTTCAAGCCCAGCGTCAGTTTGGCGCCAAGCTTGATGTTTAATCATAAAACTTCATATGCTCGAAGGAGAAGACCTAAAAGAACATGCCTCTGGCCCAGCTGCTCAACAACATCTCAATGAAGAAGATAATGATGAATAGCACAATCGGCGATAGATCAAGCCCCGAAATGTTCGGCACAATCTTGCGGATGGGGCGCAACAATGGATCTGTTAGACCATCGACCAATTTCCAGATCATGGCCACGACCTGATTGGAGCCATTAATGACATTGAAGGCAAATAACCAGCTCATGATGATCATGATAATCACGATCCATTTCACGAGGCCCAATATCATCAGCAATGTTTGAATCAAGGCGAATAACATGCAATGCGTCTCCTAATCTGCGTGCCGCTTGTTGGCATATGTAGCCATTAAGACCCAAAACGACAAGGGGCCAAGCATTTTCGCATAACGACAACTTACAATTGGTGTTAAAATTATGGCCCGCCCCCGAAATACGCCGGACGAGCGAGCCATCAATTTTTTATCGGATACGCAAAACTATTTTCCGACATACAGTAGATTGCACGTTCCGTGCCAGTTTATTTCGCCATTGGAATTTACAATTGGCGACAGAAAACCGGGGTTTAGCAGCGCCGCATTAATCAATCCAAAAAGTGAGATTGCACCCTGCATTGCAAATTGCAAATACAACACCAACTTCATTGCAGCCTGCGAATATTAACAAACCGAACTGAACTATTCTTTCGCTTCAGAAATGCCGCGTACTTCAGCGCGTAATAGGGTTCTGTCGCGCGAAGAGACGCCGATCAGCTCAGCAACCCGCCAAACCATATTGTCTTCTAACTCGTGATTTTGGTTGTCAGCAAAAACCACCTGCCACATCATCCGGATCAGCTCGAGTTTTTCGTTGGGCTCAAGCTTATTCAGCGTCGATGTGAAGCCATAAAAATCCACCGCTTCATGGTCTTTCGCTGTCGCCAAAACCACAAGGTCCGCGACCTCGGCATTGCTGAGTTTATAATGCGCGGTCAACGTGCGTGAGATCGTTTTACGTTCACTCTCACTCACTTCACCATCGACAGCCGAAAGGTGCACCAGCAACGCCGCAGCGCAAACTTTCGGGTCGAGCATCGGATCATCCTCGGGCGCGTTCTTGCCGCCGAATAATTTGGTGATTGCCTCAAACATTTTATACCTGCCGCTATTAAAGAATTAAGTGGACATGTAGACTGTCAACGCGCAGTTCTCAACCACCAAACCTTCAAAATGGTTCGCGTTTAATAAAACTTACGTGACAATTGGGCCACATAAATGCTGAAAACAACCAATCTGATCGCTGTTTTCCTGTTTGGCTTGGGTGAAACCATGCTGTTTGCCGCCAATCGCTACGACCCGATTAATGCCAGCATTTTGATGCTGGCGATGCTGTTATTTGCAATGAGCACTTTACGGATTCTGTTTGCCCCGTTTGCCCCATCAACCAATCGCCTTGGATCAATTTGCATGATTTTTGGCTTCTTCATGTGGGCATTTTTCTATTTCGACATCATGGCGCTGGGCCTAACCACCCATTCAAGCCATTTCGGCAAAGCCCTGTTTTGGCTGCCGCAAATATTGCTGATCAGCGGGTCGCTGATGTTGGCATTTTGGCTTCACCCTTTAGGCAAACAGGATAAAGCGCTGGGCATAGTTTTGCCGTTGGCATTTATCACCTATGCCGGAGCGCGTGTTTTTGCCCTCAGCCCAAGCGCTCAATTGCTCACCGCCCTTATGCTTGGGGCAACATTATGCTGGCTCGCACTCTATAAGATCAGACAATTCTAGGGTCTGAACTCAATTGAGAAATGATCTGGACAGCAGTTCAATTTTGATCAGATTTAGGCGAAATGGGCCGAATTGACTTGCTGTCAATGAGGATATTTCAACGACAAACTGGCACAATTGAATGCTGCCTATCGGGTTATGTGCAAAACAGGCTGCTTCAGCGTCGAAAAGCCTCACCGATATGAAAATCGCTTTCGTTTCTCTCCTCAAATCAGTCTATTTTGCACCCAATCCAGACCTTTTCTCAATTGAGTCCAGACCCTAGCTATCGTTCACAGTAGCTTGTCGATTTGTATAGCCAAATCCACGTCCTTTTGTGTCAAACCGCCTGCATCATGGGAGGTGAGAAAAATATCCACCTCCGCATAAATATTGGACCATTCGGGGTGATGGTTTGCTTTTTCAGCCAGCAACGCGACCCGGCTCATAAAGCCAAAAGCCTCGACAAAATTCTTGAATTTAAACCGACGTGCGATGCCGTTCCGGGCAGAGATTTCCACCCAATCGGGTAAATTATTCAATGCACTTTTCAATTCATCTACATGCAACAGATCCACTGTTTCCCTCCCCCAAAAAACCGATATACGTCACCCTATGTTGGCGGATGCTCGTCCGCGCTGTCGTCCAAAATCCGCTGTGCAGCACCATCCATATCTTCATATTGCCCGGCGCGTAGCGACCACATAAAGGCACCAAGTGCCATAAGCCCTACCAACAACACAACAGGGATAATGATCAATAAGGCGGTCATTGAGCGGGCATCACTTCTTGTTCAGGTGACAATTCAGCAGCAACATTGCGCTCTTTTTTGTCCAGCCGCAACCGCAGCGCATTCAGCGTCACCAGTACAGAGGACGAAGACATGGCAATTGCGGCCACCAATGGCGTCGCGAACCCCATAATGGCCAATGGTATCGCCACCATATTATAGGCAATCGCCAATCCAAAATTCTGCCGCACAACATTGGCCGCGCGCCTCGCCAGCAAAAGCGCAAACGGGATCTGGTCCAATTTATTGCGCCCCAGCACAAAATCAGCCGCATTCCGGCCCACATCCGCCGCACTTGAAGGTGCCATCGACACATATGCCGCCTTCAATGATGGCGCATCGTTTATGCCATCCCCCACCATTAAAACACGATGTTGTGCCGCTTCTAACGCTGTGAGCTGTGCCAGCTTTTCTTCTGGCGTTAACCCCCAATATACATCGTGCAATCCCAATTGTTTGGCCACCAGTTGCACGGGCGCTTTGCGGTCACCGGACAACAAACTAATACCCTTTATGATCAATTTTAGCCGTTGCATCAGCGCTGGCACTTCTGGGCGCAGTTGGTCTTCAAATTCAAAACTACCCACATGCTGGCCATTTTTTGATAGATAGACCCGGCTCAACCCGTCCTCCCCCGCATCTTTCACCGCGCAAAATATTGCCCGGCCCAATCGCCAAACGTCGCCACCTGAATTTGCCTCAACACCTTGGCCCGCAACTTCTGTAACCTGTTCAAACCGGATCGGCGCAACGTCTTTGTGCGCATCTGCCAAAGCTTTCGAAAACGGGTGATTGCTTAGCCGGGACAGTTGCACCGCCTTCTCAAGGGCCGCGCCCTGCCCGTCAATCATGCCAACAAATCGCGGTTTGCCTTCGGTTAGGGTGCCGGTTTTGTCAAACGCCACATGGTCAATTTCAGCCAATCGCTCTAGCGCGGCACCGTCGCGCATCATCACACCCCGTTCAAACAACCGCCCAGCTGCCACCACGTGCGCAATTGGTACTGCCAACGCTAAAGCGCAGGGACAAGTGATAATCAGAACTGCAATCGCGGTCACCAAAGCCTGGTGCCAATCACCATTATAAAGCCCCCAACCAAGGAACGTCGCAAGGGCCAGCAAATGCACAGCAGGCGCGTAAATCTCAGCGGCGCGATCCGCGATACGTTTATAACCGGCGCGCGCGCCCTCCGCCGCCTCCATCATCTCCACCATGCGGGCCAAGAAGCTTTCATGCGCGGGTTTTGAAACGATCATGGTAATAGAACCAGAAAGGTTGGTTGCCCCCGCCAACAATAAACTACCTTTTTCTATTGGCTCTGGCGCCGATTCCCCTGTGACCAGGCTCAGGTCAATTTCTCCATTGCCGTGCGCAACGATCCCATCCACCGGAATGCGGTCACCGGCCGCCACATCAAGCTGCATACCCACTTCGATTTGATTGAGCTTGATGAAATAGCGGCTGCCATCAGCCAAATATTGTATGGCCCCACGCGGTGCCAGCGACGCCAGATTGCGCACCGCAGAGCGCGCCCTTTCACGCATCAAATGATCAAGCGTGCGGCCAATCAGCAAAAAGAACAACAACGTCACAGATGCATCAAAATAGGCATATTCACCAGAATTTGCAGTTTCAAAAATGCTCAACCCCAGCGCCAAGATCACCGCCAGCGAAATCGGCACATCCATATTGAGGCGACCAACTTTTATCGCAGCAAATGCCGAGCGAAAAAAGTGCTGCCCTGCAAACGCCACCGCCGGAATGGCGATCAATGCGGATATCCAATGGAACAAATCTCGGGTAGACGCGTCGGCTCCCGCCCAAATCGAGATCGAGAACAACATAATATTCATGGCTGCAAAGCCAGCTACGGCCAACGCCCGTACCAATTGCGCAAACGTCTTGTCTTTGGCGGTTTCATCTTCGGCTTCAAGCAACAAAGACCGGTAGCCAGCCCGATTGACCGCATTTACGAGTTCTGTAGGCTCAAAATCGCTTCGTGTTTGCCAGATCACCTTGACCCGCTTGGTCGACAGATTGACCCGCCCCAGTTCCACAGGTTCAAGTTTGCCCAACTCACGTTCAATCGAAAGCATACAGGCCGCACAATGCACATCCGGCACCGCCAGCTCGAGCTGCCGACGGCCAGCGTTCAAATCAATAGACGCTGCGATTAAGCTTTCATTGTCGATTTTGGCTTGGCCTTTGTCGGCCAATTCATTTGCCGCCTCAATGCCTGGGGCACAACAGCTCATTATGCCCCCTATTCAACAACAATGCGCTCACGATAGATGAACGGGGTGCCATCCTCACTTTTCACGGTCACAAACACATCCCATGCGCCTTTAGCCAGCGTATAATCCGCCACAAATGCGGCTTCGTTCGCCAACAATGTGATCACCTGATCTTCACGCTCATGGCTTGGGCGTTTTAACTCAGCTTCAGCAAAACCAGCCACAACCGGCTTACCCGCAGCATCAGACAATTCAAATTCTATTCTGCCGTTTTGGTAGTGCAGTATGGGCGTCCAACCAAGCGCGGCTTGAACTTTTTGTGCCGCAAGTTTTTCATTAAATTGTTGGCTGGCCACGTAGGAACTCTCCACCACAAGCCCGGTCCAGCTCGTCGTAGCAAAATAGGCCAAAATCAAATTCACCGTGATGATGGTGCCAAAGAAAAGCCCAACCACCAAGATCATATGTTTTCCGGTAAATTCACGCTGTTTTGTTTCAGCCATGATCATTCCCCTATCTTGGATGTTTCAAATATCTTGGGCGTTTCAAATTTCACCAATTCTTGTGACGTTTCATCGCCAAAGACATCTTCAACAAGGAAGGTAAACTTTGTCGGCTGTTCGGTCAAAAGTTTTGGGTCGGTGCGCACATAAACCCTTAGCGGCAATACGCGGTCCGGCTCCACATCCAAAACAATAGATTGCTGCGGTTCGTCTTGTGAGCTCGCTAACGTCATCTCGCCGCCCGGCAATCCAACAATCGACAGCTTCATTGTGCGCGGCACTGGCGTCATATTGAGAATTTTCACATCATAGCCGTTGCGCACCGCACCATCGCTCAACAGCACATATAGCGGATTTCTGTCATGCTGAACGTTGACGTCCAATCGCTCCCGCATCGACAATACGACCAACATAACCACCCCAATCGCCGCCCAAACACCGAAATAGATAAGCGTGCGCCATCTCACAATGGTCTGCAATTTGGTATTTTTCACGCCAGCAAGCAATTTACCAGCTTTGTCACGCAACCTGTCGGGGCGAATAATATTGGCATCATCGGTGGCCAAATTCATGTTTGAATTGTAATCATCCAACGTCGCATAGGAGATCAAACCACGCTCCTTGCCCAGCTTGTCCATCACATTGTCACACGCATCAATACACAAAGCGCAGGTTATGCATTCAAGCTGCTGCCCGTCGCGAATATCAATGCCCATTGGACACACCACCACACAAGCGTTGCAATCCACGCAATCGCCAACCACCTTGCCTTCTTTGATCGCTTTTTTTGCATGCTTGGCCCGGGGCTCACCGCGCCAATCATTATAGGTGACGGTGAGCGAAAACTCGTCCAGCATCGCCCCCTGAATACGCGGCCAAGGGCACATATAGGTACACACTTGCTCGCGCATTAGCCCGCCGAAAATGTAGGTGGTCGCCGCCAAAATCAGAATTGTAAAATAGGCAATTGAGGGGGCTTCAAATCGGAATACATCCAAAAACAATGTCGGCGCGTCCGCAAAGTAAAAAATCCAAGCGCCACCCGTGGCCAATCCGATCAATATCCAAACGGAGTGCTTGGCCACCCGGCGCCAAATCTTGTTGAAATCATAAGCGCCTTTATCGAGTTTGATGCGTTGATTTCGGCTGCCTTCAAAGAACCGTTCGACCAGCAGGAACAAATCAACCCAAACCGTTTGCGGACAGGTATAACCGCACCACGCACGGCCAATGGTTGAGGTGACGAGAAACAGCCCAACCCCCGCCATGAGCAAAAGCCCCGCCACATAATAGAACTCTTGCGGCCAAATCTCGATGAAGAAGAAATAGAAACGTCGATTGGCAAGGTCAACCAACACAGCTTGGTCCGGCGCATATATACCGCGGTCGAATCGCAACCAAGGCGTGATATAATAGATACCAAGGGTGACAATCATGATCACCCATTTCAGTTGCCGGAAAAATCCACGCGTCCGTTTGGGAAAGATTTTTTTACGCGCCGCATACAATGCGGGACGATTGGCCGCCGCATTTACAGCCTCCACGTCAAATTGATCAACGCCAGATTTTGTCTGTAATTGTTTGTCTGTGCTCATGCCGACCTGGTCCCTATCGATCGCAATAAACTAACTTGTGCCAGTAATTAACATCTATAGCTTTGATATGAATCAAACAAAACGCACATGGCGTCGCAGGGGGCAGGCCGCCGCAGCCGACAATCTATCCCATCAACAATCACACTTGTGTGCACCAATTGTGTTGTACAAGTGCTTGATGCACGAGCCTTGGATCGTTATTTAAAGGATAGGGATGATGACAATCTAAAAACGCGAGGCATCACATGTCAAAGCAGTATGAAAAATCCGACGCCGCCATTAAAAACCTCACGCCAGAACAATATCGCGTTACGCAAAAAAGTGGCACTGAACGCCCTTTCCAAAATGAATTTTGGAACCGCGATGATATTGGCATCTATGTGGACATAGTTTCCGGTGAACCACTTTTTGCCTCCTCTGATAAGTTTGATTCAGGATGCGGTTGGCCCAGTTTCACACGGCCGATTGTCGCCGAACAGGTGGTCGAACTTACCGATGCGACCTTAGGCATGGCGCGCACCGAAGTGCGATCAAAAGACGCCGACAGCCATTTGGGTCACGTATTTAACGACGGCCCACAAGACCAGGGCGGCCTGCGCTATTGCATCAATTCAGCGTCGTTGCGGTTTATCGCCCGCACCGAGATGGAAAATGAAGGTTATGGTGAGTTTTTGAACCTGTTTCCAAACGAATAGATGACAACACGACTGGTTTGAAAAAACTGTGAAAATATCGTGCTGCTCTGACTCGATATCGGTTAAATTTTGCGGCGAAATACCGCTGCCGCAAATTCACAATTTGAGGATGCACAGATGTCCAACTGGATCAACCCCATCACGCTTGAAGGCGAACACGCAAAGCTTGTTCCCCTTTCGCATGATCATTTGCAAGACTTGCAAGAAGCAGCTGCTGACGGTCAATTGCATAGGCTTTGGTACACAACCATCCCCTCTCCCGATTTAATGGAACAAGAGATTTCTCGCCGTTTGCGCCTGATGGCCGAAGGTTCGATGGTGCCGTTTTCAATCATCGATCAGACGACTGGCCAAGTGGTGGGCATGACCACCTACATGAACATTGACAGCACCAACAAACGCCTTGAGGTCGGCTCGACATGGTACGCCAAATCGGTGCAACGATCAGCGCTCAATACAGAGTGTAAGATTCTGCTGCTTACCCACGCGTTTGAAGCGCTGGGATCAATCGCTGTGGAATTCCGCACCCACTTTATGAACCATCAAAGTCGAACGGCCATCGAACGTCTGGGCGCAAAATTTGATGGGGTCCTGCGGCGTCACTCAATACTATCAAATGGCACTGTGCGCGACACCGCAATATATTCCATTATTCCAAGCGAATGGCCCAGTGTTAAGGCAAACTTGCAATGGAAATTGGACATGCCACGCGGCTGAGAACCGACTAAGCGGCGAGCCCCTCGGCGTCGCCACTGACCAGTTTAAGAACGCGCGCCCGCTTTTCGCCTTTCTGATCAAGATAAACGATTTGCGTGTCTTGATGCCGCAATTGCCATGCAATTTCGCCAACTTTGTTCCAAATGACACTATAGCCAGTTTCAGTGAACCGCCACGGCCCGGTCAACGGCCCATGTTCGAAATGCTGCATATAGGCCGTGCCGTTTGGCGCGTAATAGACGTGACCCTTCGCGCCTTCAATTGTTTCCAGATAAACCGTATTACCGTTCAAAATCACATCGATGGTTTGTTTGCTCAGATTTGTGGTGTTCATCATTCTCTCTCTTGCTTACACATTAATTTCAAAATGCCGCCGCCAGGCACTATGGTGATCAAAATCCTTTGACGTCGACCAAGCCAACATCAGATTGGCCTTTTGGTTTGCTAAAACGAGTGCGGCTTGCTGAGTATAGAACGGCAAGGGAACCGCGAACGAAACCCATGCTTGATCGCCGTTTCCACCCCCTGATATTGTTTGAAATGTTTCATCATTTTCGTCGGGTGCAAATGTTTGCGGGCCAGATGGCCCCGCCAGTCGATCAGAAATTTTAAGTCCATCCGATCGTGGAACAACCATCAACAACCTTGTACCCAATATATCAAGCGAGGGCCCAAACCCCACTGCCAACCAACCGGTAGCCGGTGCCATAAAGGTGCAGCGCAGACGCGAAGCCTGCACCCACCATTCGAACCGACAGCCATCCAATGTCAAATGTCGGTTTTGTTCAAATCCAAATGCGGACCCACCCGTCAAACTCATCGCCGAACATCCGATCAAGCTAAGCACTTTTCTTCTTGAAACCACTTGTTTGCCACCCTTAAATAGTCTAGTTACTTGACTATATAAGGTCAAACAGAAAGTCAAGTAACTTGACGAAAAACCTGCATGTTGAATTAATCGACCATATTGGGCTCGATCTATGGCGGGCCGCAAAAAGTTGGAAACAGCTGCTGACGGATCAAATGGTGGCCGCCGGGTATGAATGGTATGCGGGCGCACCGGGCATGCTGACCATGCATATTGGCCCCAACGGCATTTCACAGTCCAAGCTTCAAGACCGCGCGCAACTCTCTAAACAAGCGGTGCAGCAATTATTGGACAAGTTAGAACAAGACGGCGTGATTGAGCGGGTGCCACACCCAACCGACAAACGCGCAAAACTTGTGCGATTCACAAAGGTGGGTCTAAGCGCCCTTCTGCTTGCCAATCAGATCAAACAACAGATCGAGCAAGACTATCGTGAGGCACTTGGAGAAGACCAGTTTGCAACCCTGCAAGCCGCGTTAAAAAAACTCAACGCAATGAACGACGCGTAGCCGCGGCACAACCAAAATTGGCGCATGCCACAGCCACGGGCGGAGCGCCTAATTGTCTATATGTGCTTTTAAGAGATGGGGCACCGGTTTGTTCATGAAATGCCAGACATATGCAGCCCGGCCAATGAAAATGCCAGAGATCACGGCCTTTGCGATGGTCAGCCCCAAATAAACCGCGGGCATCGCCACCAGTTCGGGCAATATCGCCAAGAAAAGCCCGTTCAGAAAGCTCACCAAAAACACCAATATGATGGTGAACATCGTCACCCATTCGCCCGCCACATGCACCTTGTTGCCGTCACGGGCAAGCGTCCAGTTAGATTGCAAACGAAAACCGATAGACGCCCCCAGAACATAAAACACCACAAAGGTGGCCCAGACCAAAATCGGGTTTGGCAACCCGAGCATGTTATTTAGGGATAGAATACCCAGCAATGGCATGACATAAATCATCGCCGCTGGCATCCACCGTTTCCTGCTCGCCCGCAGACCGAGTGCCACCAGCAGCACCAAAAGGGGCCAAACCCAAATTGGTGTTTTTGTAAAAATCTGTATCAACATGCTTCATCTCTAGCTATTGCGTTTTGATGAAAAATGGATGGCAGATCAAAACTCAGTGCGCACGGCCATTTTCGCCGAACCCTCGCCAAATTCGTAAAACCACACCTCGCTGCAATTCACGTAACGTCAAATGCACATCTCGGCGCGCGCCGAAGCATAACCCATGCCCAATCGGCTAGAACCTTCTTTAAATTAGGGAGATTACTATGCTGAATTATCTTTTTGAACATTTTCACGAACGCGCGCAGCTCATATCTCTGTTGAACGGCGATGCCGCATTTTTGGAAACTATGCTGAAGACGCGTTGCGCGCCACAACCCGCTTATCGCCTTAACTCAACAAATGAGTGCAATTCATATTTCGGCACCCATGTTGAAAGTGCTGAACTTCAATTCTTTGCGTCCGGGCAAATTGGCTGGCTATCAGATCTTAGATCTAAAGCAATTGAAACCGAACAAAAAGCCAAACAATTGTTCGAAAGTCGCTATTGCGCTGCGCATGCGCAATTTTGCAGGTCTGAATTGGCGCAACATATTCACGCCCTAAGCGAGCAAGCGACAAGCGCACCAACAAATCAAAAAATGCAATCAACCTGGCAGCATTTTCTTGACGGCACCTATGGTGTGTGCACATCGGATGGATTGCCCGAAACGATATTTCTCAAACAAACGCTTGTAGCTTCAATCGACACATTCATCGCCAACAACCCATCGCCAACGATCAAAAACCCGCAACGCCACTGCCTGACCAAAGTTGTGAATGCGCTGGATAAAGTTGAAGCGCTTTTTGCGCCCCATGAGCACCAGCGATCTTCTCGCCAGCGCTGCATTGTCAATGTACGAACGACTTATCTCAATCAATAATAGGCACCCCGCCTATACTAACATCAAAGTAAATTAGGCAACCGCACTGAGTTGTTGTGCAAAATTGGCGCGTCCCCAATCCCGCAAACTGTCCATCACCGGCGCGAGCTGTTCACCCAAATCGGTCATGGAATATTCCACATGTGGCGGCACCACTTCAAAAACCTTGCGATTGACGATCCTATCTTCCTCAAGTTCGCGCAACGTTAGCGTCAACATCCGTTGGGTAATTTCGGGGATGGCGCGGCGTAGTTCACCAAAGCGCATCGGCCCATCCACCAGATGGTGCAACACAATTAGTTTCCACTTGCCACCCAGCTGTCCAATAGCAAAAACCACCGGGCACAGTTGGCTGCGCTGCGCATCGGTGAGATTAGTTGGCAATTGCACCCCAGCTTTTTGTTCCAAGCCACGCATTTTTTTCTCCAATTATTACCCAACAAAAACCACCAAAAAGTCCCGGTTTCCGGCCAAATCACCGCTTCACCGATTTGCTTGGTATACTTTTTGTATCTACATTACAAAATAGTGCCTTCTTGCACTTTTTATACTAATGGGCATTTTGATGTCAAGCAAGCCGCCGCGAGTGTTGTGACGGTGCTTGAACTGAACCGAAAACAAAGAGTAACAAAATGTCAAAAATTTCTATTGTCTATCATTCAGGCTATGGCCATACCCAAAAACAAGCCGAAGCCGTACGCGATGGTGCTGCCGCAAACACCAATGATGAAGTACATCTCATCCCGGTTGATGATGTGGACGATCATTGGGAAACCCTTGACGCCTCTGACGCCATAATTTTTGGTTCCCCAACTTACATGGGCGGTGTGTCAGCCCAGTTCAAAACCTTCGCTGATAAATCTTCAAAGGTTTGGTTCACCCGCGGCTGGCAAGACAAAATCGCAGCTGGCTTCACCAACTCATCGAGCCAAAATGGCGACAAACACTCAACGCTGCAACAGCTCTCAGTACTTGCCGCACAACACGGCATGTTGTGGGTGCCGCTTGGCATCGCACCGGGCAACAACTCATCCACAGGTTCGGTTGAGGACCTGAACCGTCTAGGCGGCTCACTAGGCGCAATGGCACAATCAAATGCTGACCAAGGACCAGAACACGGACCGATCAATTCAGATCTTGAGACAGCCAAAGCGCTTGGCCAACGGGTTACCGACATTGCCAACCGTTTCAATCGCACAGCTGCGTAAAGGCGACACAAAAAACCCGGGAAACCTTTCGGCTTCCCGGGATATTGTTCCGACAAAAGAGCTGTTCATTTTCTCAGGCGATCAGACAATTGTCGAACCTATTCGCCACCACCCAATGAATGCACATATATCGCCAATTGTTTAACCGTGGCGTCACCCAACCGCGCCTGCCATGCGGGCATTATGCCTTGCTTGGGCTTGGAAATTTGCGCGGCAACCTCATCAACAGAGCCAGCATAGAGCCACAAGGCATCATTGAGCTTTGGTGCACCCACCTCGCGAATGCCTTCGCCTTGTTCTCCGTGACAGGCCGAACAGTTTTCTTCAAAAACCACTTTGCCCACCGCCAGACTTGCTTGATCATGTTCTAGGCCCGACAGGCTGGCCACAAAATTCGCCGTTGCGCGAATTTCTGCTGTCTCTAAAATTTCACCAAAGGCTGGCATATCAGACAAGCGCGTATCCTCATCCGCCTCATAGCGAACCCCATGGGCAATGGTTGTGTAAATATCATCAACCGATCCGCCCCAAAGCCAATCATCATCATTAAGGTTGGGGAACCCGGACGCCCCCGCAGCACCGGCACCATGGCATTGTGAACAGTAAACCTTGAACGCCGATTTGCCGCCCTGTACCGCAAAACGGGTCAGATCTGCATCGTCCAAAATATCCGCAACCTCAAGTGCTTCGATTTTGGAGACCAATTCAACTTTCGCTTCAGCCGCAATGGCCACTTCTTTGGCCAATTCACTTCGGCTCGAATAGCCCAACAAGCCAGGCGTCGCACCCTTGATCAAGGGGATCGCTGGAAACAAAATCACATAAACCAATGCCCAGGCGATCGTGGCGTACCATGTCCACAGCCACCAACGCGGCAAGGGGTTGTTCAACTCTTTAATGCCATCCCACTCGTGACCTGTTGTTTCAACACCGGATATATCGTCAATTTCTTTTTTGTCGTCCATTGACCTATTCCTTCTTCTCAGGTGCGGCATCGTCTTTCAGTGGAATTTGTGCGGCCGTTTCGGCATGGTCCTTTGCGCCGGGGCGGAACATGAACAGCACCACCCCAACGAAAATCACGAACATATAGAGCAGGCCCCAACTATCGGCAAATTGTCGGAATGAATTATAATCAATCATGGCGTCCCCCTATCGATAATTGTCTTCTGGATTGTACGCGCTAAAATCCACAAGCGTGCCAAGCATTTGTAAATAGGCGACCAAAGCATCCATTTCCGTCAGTCGGGTTGGGTCACCATCAAAATCGCCAAACACGGCTTTGGGGTAGCGGGTTTCAACCCCCGACCAATCCGCATCCGGGTCCGCTTGGTCCCGCATATCGGCATATGCATTTGCCACCATTTCTTCGGTATAAGGCACACCCACACGCTGATTGGCCACCAAATGAGCGGCAATATTTTCATTGCCAAGCTCAGCCTTTGCCAGGAAACCATATGAGGGCATAATGCTTTCTGGCACCACAGATTGCGGGTCTGTTAAATGTTGAACTTGCCACTCGTTGGAATAACGGTCGCCAACCCGCGCCAAATCTGGCCCTGTACGTTTTGACCCCCATTGGAACGGATGATCATACATGCTTTCCGCTGCCAACGAATACTGGCCATAACGCTCCACTTCATCGCGGAACGGGCGGATCATTTGCGAATGACAATTATAGCAACCTTCACGAATATAGATGTTGCGCCCGGCCAATTCGAGCGGTGAATAGGGACGCATCCCTTCCACTTTCTCGATGGTATTTTCGAGGTAAAACAAAGGCGCAATTTCAACAATGCCGCCAATGCTCACCACTATCAAACCACCAACCAGCAACAGGGTGGCATTACGTTCAATAATGCCGTGCTTGTCTAAAAGTCCCATTTGATCTCTCCCCTATTCTGCCGGCTGCGCGGATGCTGCGTGTGCCACAACAATTGGCTTTTCATTACGTGTTTTGCCCTTAATGGTCATCCACACATTGTAAGCCATCACCAACCCGCCAGTCAGGTACATCATGCCGCCAATTGCCCGCAAGATGTAGTATGGCTTCAAGGCCGCCACAGATTCGGCGAAGGAATAAACCAAGAAGCCTTCCGCATCATATTCGCGCCACATCAAACCTTGGGTAATGCCAGAAACCCACATCACCGCTGCGTAAATCACAATGCCTAAAGTGGCGAGCCAGAAGTGCCAATTGACCATGCGCAAAGAATAAAGTTGCTTGCGGCCCCACAATTTTGGCGCCAAGAAATAGATCATGCCAAAGCTAATCATCCCCACCCAACCGAGCGCGCCCGAATGCACGTGGCCAATAGTCCAGTCCGTATAGTGCGAAAGCCCGTTTACCGATTTGATGGCCATCACCGGCCCCTCAAATGTCGACATGCCGTAAAACGCCACCGATATGACCATCATCCGAATAATCGGATCGGTTCGGATTTTGTCCCACGCACCAGACAAAGTCATCAAACCGTTGATCATGCCACCCCATGATGGCATCCAGAGCATAATGGAAAATACCATACCCAGTGTTTGCGCCCAATCTGGCAAGGCTGTGTAGAGCAAATGGTGCGGACCTGCCCAGATATACATGAAGATCAGCGACCAAAAGTGAATGATCGACAATCGATAAGAATAGACGGGACGCCCGGCCTGTTTCGGCAAAAAATAGTACATCATGCCCAAGAACCCAGCGGTCAGGAAGAAGCCAACCGCATTGTGGCCGTACCACCATTGGGTCAGTGCATCTTGAACACCGGCAAACAGTGAATAACTTTTAGACCCTAA
>NZ_JBLIAI010000033.1:0-28476 GCF_047634455.1 Maritalea sp. | reverse complement strand
CTAATAAAAGCTTGCGCGTGGTGGCGGCGCAATTCGCCCTTTGCTCACTCATGGTGGCTCTCCGTGATAAGCCGCCCAACGAGGTCTGAAACTCGCAAATTAGGCGGGGTGGGACGAACAGGTTCAGACCACCTAGACAAACCTCACGGAAATATGCCCAGGCCTGCTTGCGCAGCCTGATCGCCCACCCCATAGGGTCTAGGCCGAAGCCTAGACACAAAAAACCACGCTTTTGGGGCGTGGTGAGCGCCGTGAAGTTCACAGGGGTCTGAATCCTGACTTCTGTCTCCAGAAGCATCAGAATCATGCGCTCAAATAGATGATTTGTCAAATGCGGGTATTGACTCTTCTTCGTGCCTATCGAAACTAGCGCCATATTTTTTGGCGGTTTTGAGGGACACTTATGGGTATTTTGAGCAAGATGGCTGGCGTTTTCGCCCTGATTTTTTGTGCAATTTCTTTTGCCATTGGCAACAGTCAATTGGGTGTCGCAGCCTTGGCGCTTGGTATTGGTCTGTGGTCGTTTGGCGCGGCGCTTAGCAAGCCCGCCCCACCGAGAGAGAGTGCTTACCAAGAAAGGCAAAGGCAAGTCGCCGCTGCAAAGCATCAGCAGTTCACAGCCCCCGTTTCGGCTAGCGACACACACCAATTGCTTGAAGCCACCCGCATTGTCTTGGCCAACGTCAAACGATGGCAAAAGTACAAAATCCACGTCGATGCCATTGTCGCCGCTGAAATTCGCGATCAGAACGTCACGGCGCTGATCAGCACCATTTTGGCAGAAATCGACCAAGCGTCCGACGACCTTGATACAGTTGCCGAGGACTTTGACACCCTTACGTCCAGTGAAGAAGGTCACCTGAACGACAGCTACCAACTCTTGGACAGTTTTCGGACCCAATATGCCGATGCCATGGCGACGCTGCAACGTGCTTGACTCAATCATCAATTTGCCCGATTTTTGGGTTCGCTGATTTTCTTGGCGCTCAACCCCTTATTGTACATCGCAACAATGGCACCGGCGCACGCCCGCATTGACCCACTACCATTCAGATTTTTATGTGCTTCAATCGTGTTGTTTCGCTCGTTGTCACGAAGTGGCACTAACACGGTGGAAAGGCGGTCCAAGTCGCAACTCTCGTTTTCACTAATCACTTGGCTCACGGAACTTACTAGCGTGCCCTTCAGAGCCGCGTTATCGGATGGGCGTGCGCGGCAAATGGTTTGCATTGCCTTAACCACAGCACTGTGACCATCGCGCCTCAGCGCGCGCCCAATTGAAGTCACTGAATGAGTGAGATTTGGCCGTGCATAGCCATGTTCTGGCACGATATCGCAACCGGCTTCGCTTAAAGCTGCGCCAATGCGCAAACAATCCGCATCTTCAGCGGCCATACCTGCCCAATATTTCTCAATCGCATTCACCGCCTTGCGATCACGGTTGATGGCGAGAAAGTTGCCGGCAGCGTCTTTCAACTCGCCCTTAGTGACGATGGTCGCAGGCACCTGCTCAATCATTGGATGCAACGACGCAGCTTTCACCCGATGTTGACCGTCCGTCACAAAATAGCGACCATCATCAGCGGGCACCAAAACAACCGCACCAAAGTGGTCCCATTTAAAGTCGCGCAAAATCTTGTTTACACGCGCACCATCAACTTCGCGTTGGTAGTTACTGTCCACATCAATCAAATTGACTGGTACCCATTCAAGCGCCGGTTGTGCGCCTATTTCCATGTTGATTTCAGGCATTGGTTTCTAGTTCCTTTTCAACAATGCGGTATCCGCGCGCCCAGCAGGTTTCGATCACAATGCCAAGCGGTTTGATTTTTGGGCGTATCTTGCAGACGAAAACGTCGACGATTCTGATTTCGGGCTGTTCGCAATCCTTGCTTTGCCAATAGACCCCATCAAGGATGGCCTCTTTCGACTGGACACGCCCTTTGGCGCGCCAAAGAACTTGAAACAATTCAAATTCGCGAATGGGAAGCGACACAAAATAGCCGTTGCGCACTAAGATGCCCGTATCTTCATCTATCAGCACTTGTGTCTGATCGATGATTTCACCACCACAACATGGGCAATTGTCAGTAGGCATTGCTATGTCCATCATTCGATGCCCTTCACCGCTCTGTGCATACGATCGGTTAGCCGCGCGTCTTCCCATCGGATTTGCTCCAGTCCTCTTTGAAGCAGATCAATGGTTCTGCGCGCGTCCATTTCGGTAAAGTCCAACTCAAACGGCGTTCCATCCATGTGCAACAGGATCCGGTGATCACCACTTGGCTCCAACGCAATTTTGCCGATTAAGCGGCACTCCCACATGATTTGCGTTAGCCCCTGTTCAAGCAGCTTAATGGCTGTCCGGGCATCTTCTTCGGTAAAGTCCAACTCAAACGGCGTTCCATCCATGTGCAACAGGATGCGATGATCGCCGCTTGGCTCTAGGGCAACCTTGCCCACAAAGCGCCGCTCTGGTGCGCGGTTATGATTTGGTGAAGCGCTATAAGACATGGGTTGCCTCCACCTGGTATATTGGCCAATCATCAACTGGTGCTTTCCAAGTTCCCTTGGCCAGCATGCTGTGTTCTCTGCAATAGGTCTCTGACGCAACGCCTGTGTCCAATCCGCAAAAACGGGTGGACATGCCTGTTTCAATCGGCCACCTGCACGATCTGGCATCCAACTCCATAAAGGTGATCAAAAGCGCGTGGCGATTGGCATAGTGGCCCATAGTGATTGCCTTCAGCACACCAACTTTGGTATTCTGTTGCGCCGATGCAGCCTGCTTTTCTGGGTCAAACCGATAGAGCAATTTGTGGCGCAATGAAGCGTCAACCTGACCGCGCTTTTTCTTGATGGTGGTTGCTTTTTCTGAGGCTACGGCGGCTTCAGCAACGATACAGATTTCGCCAGTTTTCAGTTTTTCACGGTGCTTGAAACCAAGTATTGCATTGCGACTGCATCCGAGCTGCTCTGCAACTTGCCCAGCACTTATCCCGTCGCGATCCATAATGTTGATCACGGCCAGTTTGGATGCCTTTTGCAGGGTTTTCCATGGCGGCAATTGGGCAAGGATTGCGTTCATTCCGCCACCGCCATATTCAATCGAATGCGTTCATTCGAATTGATATCCGCAGGCAATATTTTGCCATCCACTGCCACCCAACCACCAAACCAATCGCCTTTTTGGTTCTTGGTCGGATCAAACTTTTTGCTGGCGATGGCCGCGATTGAAAAGGTGGTCGCGCCATTCATGTCATAAGGGCCATTGACCTTAAGCACGGTTAGGCTTTGCACCTTGCCTTTCGCGTCTGTGTGTTCGATTTCGGTATGCGCAACTAGCAAATCTTTCACACTTGGCTGACCGTCCGGCACGGGCCTAAACACCGCATCAATGCTCGGCTGATCGCCACCAAGCAAAGCTTCAGCCTTGGCCAGTTTCTTCATTTTTGGCACTTTGGCGGGCAGCGTTTCGGGTTCACTTTTCGGTGCAGTTTCTGGTGCTTCATTGCCCCATACAAACCAACCAGGGCGCGCGCGACGCGCATTCAGTTCAATCTTTTTGGCGTTCGGGTAATAGCGTTCAATCACCTCGTAAGCGGCATCTGGCTTTTCGCTATGCTTGCCAACAGGCGCTTTAATCACGCTGTCAGCTTGTTCGCCCATGGCCGGTGCTGGAATGTCGCCACGCGTACCTACCAGCAACAATTCATGGCAATTGCGGAACCAATAACCGGTGCCTTTGCGCCCTTCTTTTACCCAAACCAAGTTCGATTTATAGGCAAAGCCCCGGCTTTGCATCAGCGCAATGGCCTGTGGCAGCATTGGCACCGTCGCCCACATGAACAACACACAATCTTTCGCCGCTATTCTGGCAATGTCGCGCCTGCCCAAAGCATCCATATCGCTTGTTGGATAGTGGTTGTCGGCAGCCCGGTCCATGCCCGTTTCGCGGCAATAGGGCTCAAACTGCCATTCATCATCGGTCAAAATAACCTGAAATTTCTCTTTCGGCAGGGCGACCGCCTTGCCCGCAAGCGCCTGTTCTTTCTGCGCGCGTTTGGCTTTTTTATCAGCAGTCTTTTTGTCGCGCTGTTCTTTGGCCACTTTGGCAACAGCCTGTGGCGCAGCCTCGCGGATCAAATCGACCTGCTCATCACGTGATAATGATGCGAGGTGAGCCGCCGCGCTCACCTTCACATCACCGGTTCGCACAGCCTCAACAACCTCAGGCGCAGCCTCTGCCATAACCTTTTTGGCATCCGCCACCGAGCGCGCAGAAACATTCAATTGCTTGGCCGCTTCTTTTACCGATGTTTGCGGCAAAGTCTGCAAATTTGCAGACTTAGATTGCGCATTGCGTCCGCTGGTCATGTTGGCCAGCGCCGCCGCAACCATGGCGCGCTGACTTTCAGTCAATTGCCGACGATGCAGGTTTTTCGACAGAACAAATTGCAAAGGATCAGGCGAAATGTTGGCCAGCTTGCAGTGCATTTCAAAATCAATGAAGTGCCGCACCCCATATTCACCGATGTCCTTCAACGCCCGATAGCGATTGCGCCCGTCAAGGATCTTACCATCCAGCAAAATAATCTGCTCTTGCAAACCATTCTGGCGAATGTCGCTCACAAATTCAGTGCGGTCCGCACCCACCATATAGGGGAACATATCGGCATATGGATGGGGCTGAAGGTCTGCAAACTTGCTCACGACACGATCCCTTCACGCTGGATCAACTTGTTCAAAGCGACCATGCGCGCGTGTTGCGTGCAGAATGGTTCGCCATCAATTTCATAGGCAGAAAAACGGCGGCATTTCGAGCTATCCCAGCCGCGTTCGGCATAAAAACTTTCCATACGTTTATTGTTTTGACCGCACCAATCATGGCCAGCGTCAGCGCAACATTGTGGCGTTGGTTCAGTTTCAATTTTGGAGACAAGCACTTTAATCATTCGCCCTCACCCACAACTTGCTTCAGCGCCACCAAAGCACCTATCGCCTCATCAATTTCATTGATCGTGGCTTGCCGTTCACCCTTGTCGAATGTGCCATCTGAAAGGCTTTCGCCAATGCGGGTGAACACCTCACCAACCTCTTTGCTGGTCCGGCCTAATGCCATTTGCAGGTCAGCAAACCGCGCAGGCAATTGCGGCAGCGCCACCACTTCATGGCCAACCATCCGCGCCAAGGTCTGCACAATGCGCACATCGCCGCTTTCGCGCATCAGCTCGGCCACCACATCGATCGGCATCATGGAAGCTTGGTTGGGATTGTAGTAATCCGAAAAAGTCTGGTGCCGCTTGATGCGCTGCGAAATCGATGCGCAAGCCTCATTGCCGCCACACACCCGCACTTGATGGCGCGTGGCCGCAATCAATGCAGCCCAATTATCAGCTGTGATTTGCGCTAGGTTAGGCATGGCAACTCTCTTTTGCTTGCCGTGTGACAGTTTTGCCCGAGCGTGAAACGCTCGACACATGAAACAGATCACAACACCACAGTTGAAATTGGCGCTTAAAGCGCTTGAACAAGCCGAGGCCGAATGCGAATTGGCGCAAGAACAAAGCGCAGTTTTTCAGCGCCAAAGGGAAAACGCCCCGCGCCCTGCTCTTGCAGCCGGTCTGCACCCCACATTGGGGCTCGTTGCGCTCACAACGGTCCAGAATAAAAAGCGGATGCGCCAGGGAGGTTCCAACGCGTGTCACCCAAAAGTGGAGGCCGGTTTTTGGACCAATGACACGCGCAGAAAGAGACGCACCCGAGTTGGTGTGCCACACGTGCTCACGCGGCCCACAGGGAGAAAAAAGTGAGGCACTCATGCGGATGCCTCATCGCTAGGGATACTAATCAACTCAGAGGGCCGATTGACGCTCAACCATTCAATTCGTGTTTCGTGCATATCTTGCGCGCTAACTTTGCCACTCGAAAGCGTTGTGAGACGATCGACCATAGGTGCAGGCATTTGCGACTCACCACATTCATAACGCTGCAAGGTGCGCGCAGGATTGGCACCCAAAATGCCTAGCTGCACTGCCAATTCACGTTGTGAAACTTTCGCGTCAATTCGCCAATTTCTAATGTCCATGTCATTTTGTAGCACTCGATGCTATATTTCTGTCAACAAAAAAATAGCACCCCACGCCACAACAATTGTAGCGCAGCGTGCTATCTATTTGAAATGAAAAATCGAATTAAGGAATTCATGCGCGAGAAAAAAGTTTCGCGCGACGAGATAGCAGACGCACTGGACGTGCATCCTGTAACTGTGAGCAGGCTAATATCTGGTCAAATCCCTCTAACGACCGACAGGCTTGAAACACTCGCCAAGACGTTCGGAGTTAGACCAGAAGAGATAATTTCTAACCAACCGCTCATTCAGATGCGCCCCGTGCAGGTTGTAGCTTATGTGCAAGCGGGCAATTGGGCAGAAAGCAACGAACTTGAGGACACTGACCGATACAATGTCGCCGTCCCTCAAGACCTTCAATATGCCAAATATGGACTGACCGGAGTTGAGGTTCGCGGCACATCCATGAACAAGCGTTACCCCGAAGGAACGGTTTTGGTAATCACCAACGCGATTGAAACGCAAGAAGACATCAAACCTGGCAAACGATATATCGTTGAACGCGAACGCCCGGACGGTATGCGTGAATGTACCGTCAAGACTCTACATCGTGACGAAGCAGATCAACTTTGGCTTCTGCCAGAATCTAACGACCCACGACACCAACAACCCATCGAGGTTAACGGCGACTTAGGGGACACCATCCGCGTTGTTGGACGTGTTGCCTATTCACTACTGCGAGAAGACTGATCAGTCCGAGTAGTGCCCATCCACAACAGAAGCTAGTTTTTTGCCGCCATTGTAGCCATAAATTGCTATCGCGGCTCGTCCATTTAAATCAGCTGCATCACAGTAGATAGCAATCGCCAAGTTCACCTTCTGGCTATGGCTAAGAACAACCCACTCAACTTCATATGCCTTCCAGCTGCCATCGAAGGTGATGAAGCCTAGGGTTTTAGCCTTCTCAATATAGCGGTCAAACTCTGCGGATTTCAATTTGCACTCGCGGGAAACGGTTTGATTAACTCCGCCACATCCAATGAGTAGAAGCGCCAATAATGGCATTAGTGTTCTTAAAAGTATCATCACTCGTAGCCACAAAACTATGAAACATCGCAACACCTTAACACCCTCTCAACCGATCAGCAAACGCGAGATGTGCGCATGATATAGCATTCAATGCTACAAATTGCTTGACAGTAATATAGCACTCAATGCTACTTTATTGCATCGCCAACCATGGAGATGCGAAATGAAGCACAATCTTTTTTCAACATTCAGCCCGTTCGATAAGCCATATCCCGGCATGGATATCGACAGCGATGCCCAGGACCAAATTGAGCAGCGCGATCCACCTAGCGTGGCTGATCGCGATGTCATCGAGCATGGTCGCCAAGCCATTTGCGGCATGCAGAAGCCAAACGAGATACAGGTGAAACGCCTGCTCGACCAATCGGGTCTCACAAAAATTCAGATCGAGCGAAACCTCGCCGCGATCCTTTTTGCAGCTGGTCCGCGTTTTGCCTGTGTGCTCAGCGCCACACGCTTTACCGGCCTCAACTAATGGGCGGCGTTCCCTTTGGTGAAATGGCGGCAGGCGCGGCACTCTTGGCCGTTCCTGCCCTCGTCTACACCTTCACCTGCACCCCTTATTCAATCTTTTTGTGGATCTCAGCATGAGCAGAGTCATTCAGGTTTACATCGACGACAGCACCGAATTGCGCTTGCTAAAGGCATCTGAACAGAGCGAACGCACCATCGAAGACTTGGCCGAATGTGCTGTCTGCGAATATGTGATGAACGCTTTCCGGAACCACAAAGACGATCCGGGAGCAAAAGCATGAACAAACAATTCATTGCCAACATGGCCAATGGCGACACGCTGAGCTTTAACGATCCTGCTTTTGGCGAGTTCAAACCAGAACCAACTTTTCGTCAGCTGAGCTACATCAACCGATGGGCTGGCAACCTAACGCGCGAATATAATGTGTTGCAGCACTCTATGCTTGTCGCCGAGGCAATTGATGAGCCCGAGCTGAAAATCTATGGCCTGTTGCACGACGTGCCAGAAAACAGCACCGGCGATGTGACCGGGCCATATAAGGACTTTATTGACCAAATGAGCTTTGGCATCGTCAAACGCCATGAAGCTGAAATGCTTTACAAACTCTGTGAGTCAATCGGCATTGCTGGACCCGCTAAGCACGTCGAAAAGAAAATTCACCGCGCCGACATGATTGCCCGCGCAACAGAATTGCGAGACGTGGTGGCCTATCCGAACGGCATTTTGATCAACTATGACCCGATGCCCAAAGCCATCGCAAAGGTGCCACGCGAAGAACTGATCGTTCAAGCGCTTGACGTCTACCACACCTACCTGGCGCTTTATTTCGCCGCGTTTCCGGTGGCCGCAAATGGCTAACCTTGTTTACACCGCCCAATGGTTTGGTTGCCGACATTGCGACGTGATGTGGCTTGGTGGGGAACTGCCCATGTCCACGGATCAAATTACAACCATGCACAAAGCGAACAGGCTGTGCCTTGGTTGCAACAAGCCAACTCAATTCCATGGTGGCCGTGCACAATTCACCGCCACCCACACATATTCTGGCCCAGCCAGCGACATTTTGCACCTGTTTGAAAGGAAAGCGGCGTGATCAAATTTTTTGTTAATACCTGCGAACTCAAAAACACTTTGACTATGTTCAATCACCTCGCAAGCCCTTGGTCTACGGACAATCTTGTTCAACTAAGTCTCACATCAAATGACTTGTCTTTGGCCGCGCAACAAGGCGGTGTCGAAACCACCAAATGTCTAACTGTACAGAACCATTCGGGCACAGACGCATCCTTTGAAATTGAGATAATCAGTCTCATGTCAATGGTTGACTCAATTCGAGACGAAACAACCTGCTGCAGCTTTGATGAAGAATTGGGGCTATTGCTAATCAATTGTTGGGATGGAACCGAATTCACCCATCCAACAGTTGAGCCAATCAAACCATTCGAAAAATTTGCGATTAAGCCTGCAAAAATTGCTCATGTTTTTGAACCAAAGCAGTTTCGCCCTCTTTTCCATACGCTGCGTCAAGCTACAAGCTTTGAAGAGACCAGGTACTATCTAAATAGTGTTTACTGGGATTTATCCGAACTTCCAAAAGCCACTTTAGTCGCAACGGACGGGCACAAATTGGTGACCTACGCCTATGATCTGCCAAAATTCGTAAAACCTATGGCTGGTCCAGTCATCCCTAGAACACTGATTGAGCAAACCCTGCGCCTTTGCGGTAACTCGCGCGTCACACTGAATTTTGACGGTAAGTATTTGTGCACAGAGTTCAATGGCATGCGCGTTGCTGCAGAACAAATTGACGGCATTTTTCCAGATTACCGCAGTGTTACACCAAACGCCAGCCAACGCCCGCACATCATAACTTTTGATCGCAAGCACTTCTTGTCAATGGTGGAAAAACTACGCGGTGTTAAAACCCTTGATGGATGGTTCGAATGTGATGCCGAAAACAAGGTCCGGGTTGGGGCAAGGCGAAATGGAGATGGCACACCCTGCCTATGTACAATCACCACTCAAGTTAATTGGCCACAAGATTGCACACTCAAAAAAATAGGATTTAACCCAAACTACCTTCACCAGTATGCAAAATCCGCAATTGGTAAAGAGGTAACGTTTTGCCTGTGCGACGACGCTATGAAACCAGCCCTGTTTTTCGACGGGAATAAAGCACTTACGCGAGTGTTGATGCCCCGAAAGACATCCTGATGAACGCCAAAACCGTTTGCGCGCTAGTTTTAGCTTTCCTCGTCACTGATTGGGCCATCGATAACGAACGACGCCTAAAACGGATTGAAAAACAAGTTGCCGAAATCCATGAGGTTGTACGATGATCCACTTCAAAGTTCTGCAGAACTTCCAACAAATCGATATGGGCAAAGCGCAAAAAGCGCCCCGCGTTGGCGACGTGATTATCACCAACAAGGGCACCTACCGCGTCACCCAACGCGCATTTGACCTTCGTGCCGATCATACAGGTGGGTTCTGTATTGAAGTTGAAACAATCGGCGCAGGTGTCTAGCAATGTCAGCGCCTTCTTTACAAAAACGCATTCAGATCTGGGAACAAGGGCTGGATCGTCTTGCCCTTGAGATCGAAAATCGCGGTCAAGAAGGTGAAAAACTATTGCCGCTATTCGAGCGTGTTGAGCGCGAGTTAGCAGCCGACTTGCAAAGGCAAGCAACGCTTGGATCGGTTAATCAACGACTTCAACGATTGAAGGATCAAAAGGCAACACAATCTTCGCCAACTGATCGCGCTGCCACTTAAACTGCCCGCCCTGCCCATATTTTGGTCGCTCGTTTGAGTGACCCATCAAGATTTTTCTAAGCTCCTCATCAACACCCGCCTCTTTCATACGATCTTCAAAGCTATGCCGAAGACTATAAGTCGTGTGTCCCGTTGTTTCCTTGAGCCCATTGTTGCCCAAATATTTATTCACCAGAGCCGACCAGCTACTTTCCTTGTCAAAATAGCGCGGGAAACCATTTGGAAATGCCTGCGCGACAGCAAGCGAAACACCAACCAGTGGGATGCGGCGTTTCGATGTCGCTGTCTTTATCTCGCGCCGACCTTCAAAGTTCTCACGTGCAGACACCGGCGCGATCACCAAGTGCGGCACGTCATGGTCCAGCACAATCCGCTCCGGCACGATGTTACAAATCTCACCCGGCCTTGCTCCGCTGTCGATCATCATTAGAAAAATGCCTCGCGCCTCTTTATTGAGGTTTGGAAGCGCACCACTGCACAAAAACTTTGTCTGGATCCACGCGCTGGAGAACGATGGACGTGTCCGCCCATCAGTTTCCCTAAAACTTAAACCTGCAAACGGATTTACATAGTCAAAAATGCCCGCTTGCGCCTGATATTCATTGAGCATTTTGCGCAAATTGCCAATGACGCGATTGCCCGATGAAGCCGTATGCGTTGGCGCAGTTCCTTTTGGCACAATTCGCTGTTGCCAAAACTGGTAGACCTTAAGCGCATCATCTCGCGTGATTTCGCTTATCGGCTTATCGCCAACAAGCTCTATGAAATTTGCGACCGACTTAGTTTTGATGTTGCGCCAAATGCGCAACTGCGAAGCGCTCTTATTGGCGGTTTGATCCGTGGCTATTTCGTCAAAATAGATTTGCAGCAAATGCCCCATCTTAACTTTAGGTGCATCAACCGCACCGATGATCGCGTCCACTGCGAGTTTGTCGGCAGGCTTGCTCTCCAATGCTTGCAGCCGCGACAGCAGATCATCATCTGAAGCCTTTGAGGCTAAATCACTGGCTGATTGATATTTGAAACCAAGACCCTCGGCGCGGCCACGCGCTCGATCATATGCGGCCCGCGCCAATTGGACGGAATCGCCAGAGCTTAATGCTGCCCACAATTTGTTGTCGGCATCTTCAAACTGATCGCGCTTAACACGCGCAACCATCAAATCATCAGTCTTGAGTGAAACACGCACAAATCGCCCACGTTCATCAAGCGAACGAAGCTTATTCGGCACCCGCCGCATGTACTGAAAAACGCCAGAACGGTTGATCAGATATCGATCAGGATCCGCCTTGCTCTTTTGATTTCGCCCCAAACAACCACCCAAAAAACTGCTTTTGTATCACAATAGGTATCACAATAGGTATCACAGTTTCGCAAAGTCGCACAATAGATCAGTGCAATTTAACACCTAAGTTGTTGTTTGTGCTTGGTTTTTTATGGAATGAGGTGGAGCGGGTAGAGGGAATCGAACCCTCGTATTCAGCTTGGAAGGCTGCTGCACTACCATTGTGCTATACCCGCATCCGGCTCGGTCTGCCAATATTACATGAATGGTGGAGGGGACTGGATTCGAACCAGTGTAGCCTAAGGCGCCAGATTTACAGTCTGGTGGTATTAACCACTCACCCACCCCTCCACATTTATTCAATGTAACTCGGGACCGAGTCATGTTCGCTTGCTCATATAAATGAAACAAACTAACGCGCGGTTTATGGTCACCACGGCGCAATCTGTCAACACTAAATATGTTGTTATTGCGAACCTTTTCATGTTGGTCCCGGTTTCTAGCGCTTTTCTTAGCAAACGAATTTTCCAAATGTGCTGGACCTGCCGCTGCTTTCACGCTACCGAGCACATTATGAAAGATAAATCCAGATTTCAGCCCCGCCGCAAACCAAAACGCAATCCCATTGAGGATGGCCAATTCTATATTTACGGGCTGCATCCGGTGCAGGCTGCGTTGGCCAACGAGGCGCGTGTAAAACACTCCCTATTCGCCACACCAAATGCGATCCGCCGTCTTGAAGAAGAAGGGGTGATCATTGATGTGAAGGTGAAAGACGTCACACCAAAACGGCTTGATGAAATGCTGGGCAAAGATGCGGTGCATCAAGGCCTTGCCCTGCACGCGAAACCGATTGAGCGGCAGTCTTTTAGCGGATTAGAAGACGCAAAACTATTGTTGGTGCTCGACCAAATCACTGATCCGCACAATGTGGGGGCAATTTTGCGCTCTGCCTGCGCTTTTGGCGCAGATGCGGTGGTCACCCCTGCCCGGTTTAGCCCGCAAGAATCGGGTGTTTTGGCCAAAGCCGCTTCGGGCGCTCTGGACTGGACACCAATGATTGAAGTGAAGAACTTGGGCAACGCGATCCAAGAACTCAAAAATATGGGTTTTACCTGCTTAGGATTTGATTCTGAGGCCCCTGAGGAGCTTCAGGCGGGCGGCAATGGCGACAAGCTTGCGATTGTGCTTGGTGCTGAGGGTAAGGGCCTGAGACAGCGCACACGCGAATTATGCGATAAGATGGTGCGCCTCGACATGCCCGGCCCGATCAAATCGCTGAACGTCTCAAATGCGGCGGCAATCGCTTTGTTTGCGGCAACGCGGAAGTAGCGCTAGCTGATCTTGGTCAACACCGACAATCCAGCGACTGCCCAAAAACCCAAACGCTTTTTGGTCAACACCAGCATGGCACCAACCGACACAATGGTGGTCAGCAAAGTTGCAACTGCCGCTCCATAAACGCCAAATTGTGGCACCAGAACAAAGTTCAGCACGACATTTAAAATAAGCGAGGCAACAAGGGTCACACTCAACCCACGCTGTCCGCCCGTCATTGCCAGCCCAAACTTTGTCACCGCTGCAAAACTTTGCACCAACAACCCCGACGATAGAATCAAGAGTGGAATGTAGGCAACCGCATAAACCTCGCCAAACAGCAGCAACAAAACCGGCCCAAGCCCCACCAGGCCCACAAAACCAAGAAACGTTGGCCAGAACGCCATAGCCGTGAAACGACGCATCAAAGCTTGAACTTGCGCGCCATCGCCGCGCGCAAAAGCCGCAGCAATCGGCTTGCCAGCACTAGCACTCACCGCAAATGTAACGAAACCCAACAAGGCGGCAATTTTCGCTGCGATGAAATAAATCGCCAACTGATCTGGTGTTACAAAAAACTTCAGTACCAAAATGTCTGTATTCGCCAACAGCAAATTATAGGCTTCCATCGTTGTTAACGGCAGCGCAGTGGTCAGCCATGCCTTGCGCAGTCCTTTTGGCATTTGCGACAATTTTGGCTGCACGAAATGGCGACGTAAGAACCAAAATTGCCATAACAGAGCCAAGAACAATGCCAGCAAACTGAACAGCATCACATTGCTGGACATCAGATCAAACCCACCAAGAAAGAGAATTATCACCCCTGCCCCAATTAAGATCGGACGCCAGAGATAAGCTGGTGCGTAGGCAACCGCGTTGCGGCCCAGACCCCGCGCGAGCCCCTTGCCAATTTCGGTGAGTGTAAACAGGGGTACGCAAAAAGCGCCCACGAAAAGCGCAGGTCGATAGATTGTCTCTAGTACAGTTGTGGGCAATGCGGTCACAGTAAAAAGCAGTGACCCGGCAAACAGTACAGCAACGCCAACGCCTACAAAAACAGCAAACCTCATGAATCGATTTAACGTTTCAAGCTTTTCCTGATCTTGATAAGTCGCAACAAACTTTGTTGCAGCTACCGGCATGCCGATGGCGCTAACGGTTCCCAGTAAAACAACAATCGTCCATGCAAAAACGTAAACCCCGTATTCAACCGGATCGACCAATCGCGCCAACAATAGATGTGACAAAAACCCGACCCCAGCGCCGCTGACCCGAATGAGCAGAGTCACCAAACCTGCGGACACACCTTTTGAACGCAATGACCCAAATTTGTCCCAGATTTGCAATGCCATCGCCCAAAACTACCCTTAGCTCGATTTTTTCCGTTGCTCAGCGTAATCCTGTTCTTTACTCGCAACCGTGCGCTCGACTTGCGCGGGTTCTACTTTTTGCTTGTTCAGCGATTTCCGACGTTCTGGAGCGCCATCTTTTCCCCATGCCACGCGATCAATTCCGCGCTTTACCAAATTGGGGAATTCTTTGACCGCCGGTCGCAAATCGTCGCGCACAAAACTGTCCGAAACCTCTTTTCCGCGCATGCAATTTACCGCATGTTTTAGCACTTCGACAAATGCAAACCACACGACACCCAAGCCACTTCTTCCTTCACTGCGATACTGGTGAAGAATCGAAAGCGCCAAGTTTTTACCAACAATTTCTGGCTTATACAGCAAATTGTAAGCGCCTAGCTTACCAAGATAAATGTCCAACAGCATCATTGGAAAATCTATATCCAAAGCCAGCGGCAATGGCATCGACCCCCAAGGCCGGGCATTGACTTCCAGCAATATCCACTCTCCATTATCTGCCGACTGGCGGAATTCAAACATCGCGACACCATTCAACTTTGTCGCATTGCATATTTTCTCCACAGCCCACAACATATCGGGATCAAGCGCCTCACTCACACGAACCGAACTAGAGCCGCCACCTGGCTTTTCTACCAGACGCCGATGTTGAAATGCAGCTAAAACCGCACCTTCACGTGCAGCAACCGAAACGCCGACCCCGGACGCTTCGCCAACAGTCGGGAAGAAACTTTCGACGACAAAACTATCATCGCCTTCAAACTTTCTTAGTTCATCATCAAGCGCTTCAATGCTCGTTATTGTGCTAACTTCGCCACGGACCTCTAGTTTTTCAATCGAATATGACATGCGCGATTTCAACATCAAAGGTAGACCGAGCTGCGACACAATCAATTGCGCATTGCTATGGTGGTCGACGACCGTGCCGGATGCAACAGGTATGTCCAAACTTTGGGCCAAGTCTCGCGTTTTTGCCTTGTCAAACAAATGCTCGAGCGCCAGTGAACCGGGCTCTGCGAGGCGAAAATTTCTTTTATCCTCGGGTACCGCCCGCAACGGCAGAAGTGCACGCTCATCACAAGGGATTATGAGATCAAAGTCATGTTCCAATTGAAGTTCGCAAACATTCTCAACCCAATTGTCGACACTCTGTGCCATGCGGGGAAGTTTATGCACCTCATTAATATATTTTGAAGACAGTGCCGGCGCAGTCCAATTGAAAGGCACCGCATGAACTTCTATTCCGTTACGCCCAAACGAGCGCGCGCAAGTCAAAAACGACCGCATGTCATCGCCGATCAAAAGGACCTTAACGTCGGCATACAAACTGTCGCTTCCAAAATCTGAATTCATCTTCAACTCCAAACGGAAAACTCACGCCTTCGTCGATAAATTCGCGCGAAAGCGAAAGCTGTTTGGGATTAAACACTTAAGCACTTTACCAACAACTAATCTTTTTCAAAAATCCGAAATACAGAAAACTAAAGTTAAAAATTTGCTAACGCTTTCTTCGAGCTGGCACTTGCTGCAATATCGCGCTTGGGTCAGAAACGCGGGATTGACATATACGCGACCGACAGAAATCATCGGTGCGATTCTAAAGTATACTTCGGACCCTAAGATTATGTTCAGCCACCGACTGGTAGATTTTTTCAAGGCAATTGCCATTTTTGTATTGCTCGGGCTTTCGCCAACCGCCGCTCAGGCTGAAGAACCGCCAAACCACAACGTGATGCTATACGGAAATCTATTGCTATTTCACGGCCCTTCATGGGTATCTTCGGTCGAAAACTCGATAGAGCTATCTGAGATTAGTCGGAAGAATGAAAAAACGCACTTCCTGCTAGAACTAATTCCAAAAAACGAGAAATTTGAGAGTTGGTCCAAGATTTTTGCAGTTCTTGCCGAGCCCGACAAATCTCTAACCCCTGAAATTATCGCAGAGCAAACCTATGGTGTTTATGGCGGCGCCTGTAACGATGCCGTTTTTGATAGCGTCCAGTTGCCAAAAACAGGAAACTCAGGCACTCAATTATCAGGCTATTTATTTGTCATTCATTGCCCCAGCTACCGAAATGACCCCAAAAGAGGTCAAATCACAGCCTACCGAATTTTGAAGTCTGGGGACGTAACTGCTCGAGTATACCAAGAATGGCGGGGTCCGGCGTACGATGTGCAAGACAAAGCGTCGTGGCCGGCAAGCTTTAATGAGATCAGCTTGATGGTTCAAAGACTTTTGGCCACATCATTCGTTTCTCCAGAATCCATTGAATCAGAGAATGGCAACTGAACCGCTTGCCCTTCACGTCGACCCCTCATAGGTTCCATATAAATTGAGGGCTTTTATGAAGATTCTTGAAATCAACGATTTGAAAAAGCTCGCGCAACGCCGCGTGCCAAAAATGTTTTTCGATTATGCGGATAGTGGCTCTTATTCGGAAAGCACATACCGCGCGAATGAAGCTGATTTCAATAACATAAAGCTGCGCCAACGGGTTGCGGTGGATATGAGCAATCGTTCGCTTAAGTCCACCATGATCGGGCAAGAGGTGGCTATGCCCGTCGCGATTGCCCCGACAGGCTCTGCGGGCATGTACCACGCCGACGGTGAAATTTTGGCGGCGCAAGCGGCTGAAGAGTTTGGCGTGCCTTATACCCTTTCGACGATGAGCATTTGCTCGCTTGAAGACGTTGCGGCGGCGACCAAAAAACCGCTTTGGTTTCAGCTCTATGTGATGAAGGACCGAGATTTCAACAAACGCCTGATTGAACGGGCAAAAGCTGCTGGCTGCTCAGCGCTCGTGCTAACGCTAGACCTGCAAATCCTAGCGCAAAGGCACAAAGACCTGCGCAACGGCCTCAAAGCGCCACCAGAGATCAACCTGAGCACGTTTTGGCAGTTTGCCACGCGCCCGAGCTGGTGTTTTGAAATGCTGCAAACCAAACACCATCAATTCGGCAATATTTACGGCCATATCAAAGACGTTACGGATTTGGCGTCGCTACACGATTGGGCGGGTAAACAGTTTGACGAAACCCTGTCGTGGCAAGACGTGGAGTGGATCAAAGAACAATGGGGCGGCCCGTTGATCCTAAAAGGCATTCTTGACCCTGAAGACGCACAAATCGCCGTCAAGACAGGCGCAGATGCGCTGATTGTCTCAAACCATGGCGGGCGTCAGCTAGATGGCGCGCCGTCCACTATTTCAATGTTGCCATCCATCATGAATGCTGTTCAGGGCGACATTGAGGTTCATCTGGATGGCGGTGTGCGCACGGGAATTGATGTTCTGCGCGCCCGCGCCATGGGTGCTCAGGGCGTTTATATTGGTCGACCTTATCTGTATGGGCTCGGCGCGATGGGCAAGGAGGGCGTCAGCAAAGCGCTGGAAATTTTGTCCAGCGAACTTGATACAACCATGGCCTTATGTGGCGAGCGCGACATCAATGATGTTGGCACTCAGAATATGATGAAATGAATTTCAAACGGGCGCAAAACTAGGGTCTGAACCCAATTCAGTCCAGACCCTAGACTATTTAGAAAGCAAAAACTCGCGCAACTCGTCAAACTGGCGATAAGTCGGAGAAATATTGCTAATTATTGGCGACACTTCAGAACGTTGCAACCATTTTAGGGCTTGGGACAGCGGCATTGGGTGCCCAACGCCAAATCCTTGAATAACCGCACACCCGGCGGCTTGCAGTTCTTCAGCTTGCTCGATTTCTTCAATCCCCTCTGCAACAACACTCATGCCCAGTTCGCTGCATAGGGCAATGATTGTGCGCACGATGGTCAAGGTCGCAGGGTCAAGCAGCATATTGCGCACCATTGAGCGATCAATTTTCACCCCGTGCGTTGCAATACGGGTTAAATGGGCTAACCCAGCATAGCCCATGCCGAAATCATCAAGTTCAACACGAAATCCCTCATTGCAGGCCGCTCGTATTGTCTCCAAATTCGAACTGTCCATGCCTTCGAGCAGATTGGTTTCCAACACCTCAAGGGTAACATGGTCATTGGCCAACCCCCGACACTTCACCGCGTCGCACAGCTCGGTAATAAATGTCGGTTTGTTCAGCGAAGCGTTTGAAACATTTATCGAAACCCGCAAATTGCTGTGGCCGGCATCATGCATTTGTCGCAGGGCGTCCAGCGCACCACACATCGCCACATGATCAACGCGCGACATCAGACCGTTCTGCTCAGCAATGGTCAAAAATTCCTGTGGTAACAATTTTCCGTAGGTGGGATGATGCCAGCGTATCAACGCCTCAAAACCATGCACCTGCCCCAGTTCCAAATCATATTGGGGTTGCAGTTCTACCGCGAGTTGATTGTCCGTGATGGCAAAGGCCAATTGTGAAGATAGTTCCATGCGACGCGCATATACCATCCCCAAAACCTTGTTAAAGCAGGAAAAATTATGACGACCACTGCGTTTCACTTCGTAAAGCGCAACATCGGCATGTTTGATCAAGTCCGTTGCATTTTTGGCATGATCGCCAGATATCGCAATGCCGATGCTACACCCAAATTGCACCACATGGTCACCGGTTACAAATGGCTTTTCCAATGCTGCCAATATTTTCGCTGCGATTTTCTTTAGTGGATCAAACCCCAATGTTTCTTCAAACACAACTAAGAACTCATCGCCGCCAAACCGACCAACCATACCAGAATCAGCAACAATGCGGGTCATTTCGTTGGCCGCATGCAGCAATACTTGGTCCCCAACGGCGTGCCCTAGCGTGTCATTAATCCTTTTGAACTGGTCCAAATCAATGTGCAACAGGCCCGCTGTGATCCCGTTGGCCATAGCACTGTCCACAACGAGCTCGAGATGCCTGGAAAGCTTCATCCGGTTGGGCAAACCGGTCAGAGAATCAAATTCGGCGAGCTCCTTGTTGCGCATTTCTGAGCGCTTAAGTTCGTCTTCATGTTCCCTTTGTTCGGTGACCTCGCGGGCGATGATGATGACTTTGGGGTCATCCTCCTCGTTAAACTTAGCAACGGCAAAACTTAACTGGTTCCAAAACAGTTCGCCGTTCTTCCGCCTATTTTGAATGCACTCAAAATATTCTAATACACCGGACGAAATGTCATATCGAAATTCGTCTATTTCTTGCTGAGTTTGGCGCGCTTCTTTCGGCAAAACAAACTCTTGCGGTTTCAACCCTCTAATCTCATCCGCAGAATAGCCTGTCATTCTGGAATAAGCTGGGTTGGACCATTCAATGTGTCCATCGATATCTTGAATAAGCAAGCCGTCATTCGCGTTATTGACGATCAGTTCCATGATCGCATTTTCGGCGCGCGTTTTGCGCAGGTCGATATTTAGTTTCTTAATTTTCTTCAGAAATTGCCTGCGGCCCACAATGTGCTTGCGCGCATAATAAACCGCCCCGCCACCCAAAAGGCAGCCCAGCAACAATACAGAAACATAAATCAAAATGACCATACTCACGGGGGTCACGTACTCCTAATTGAGTAAAAGGTTACACCGCCACCTATTAACCAGAGCCAAACATTAGACAAATTTGTGCGGCGCATCACGGGCAATTGACCCAACGCCAACTATGCGAACCCACAACAATTGAGAGGCCAGATAGGGCTGAATGGTGAGCAAGTTTGACAACCGGTCAGCAGATCGTGACAAATGTCTTCTTATCAGGTTGTAAGAAGCGCCATAGAGCATTGATATATAGGGGGAAACTGGTGCCGGTTGAGAGACTTGAACTCCCGACCCTCTGATTACAAATCAGATGCTCTACCAACTGAGCTAAACCGGCAACGCGCGCTTGATACATAATCCTTTGATGCGGCGCAAGCACATCTTTCAAAAATGTTGAAAAATGCAACCCATCTGGATCAAAACTTACAACCAATTGTCAAAATTGGGGCTTTCCGATTCAGGTTGCGCTATGGCACGGTGCACATCACTCTCATATATGACAAATTTGGAGCACGCCGTGTCGAAATTTCCAACAGACAAAATCACGTTTGTGTCCTCTGGTTCACCAGAATCAGAGGAAGCACGTGACATTTTGTGCACCAGATACGGTAATTGCCCATTTGATACGGCCCAAGTGATTGTTGCTTTGGGTGGTGACGGGCTGATGCTTGAAACTTTACACAAAGTCATGGGCCTGAGCATACCAGTTTACGGTATGAATTTTGGCTCTATCGGCTTCTTGATGAATGATTATGACGCTGACAACCTCCCCGAACGACTGGCGAGCGCTGAACCAACTGTCATCCACCCGTTGCGCATGACAGCAACCGATAAGGCTGGCAATCAACACACAGCCCTTGCGCTGAACGAAGTCTCGCTTTTGCGCACCTCATACCAAGCCGCCAAAATCGAGATCCTCATAGACAACAAACCACGGCTTGATGAATTGATATGCGACGGCGTACTGGTGTCAACGCCCGCTGGCTCCACAGCCTACAATCTGTCCGCACATGGCCCAATTTTGCCCATTGATGCGCCGCTTCTGGCGCTCACACCAATTTCACCATTTCGTCCCAGACGATGGCGCGGTGCAATATTATCCAATCGGGCTGAAGTCACTTTCCGCATTCGCGAAATCGAAAAACGCCCCGTTAACGCGGTTGCAGATAGCAAAGAGATTACAGATGTCGCACAAGTCAGCGTTAGCGAATCGCGCAGCCATGCGGTCACATTGCTGTTCGATCCCGGGCATAGTCTTGATGAGCGCGTGTTGAACGAACAGTTCGACTATTAAGCCGCCGGTAACGCCAACCGCTCATCGCGCAGGTGCGAAATATGGATGCTGGCACTGTGGTCTGCCTCATCACAAAAACTTGCCATTACACCGCGCGCGGCTTCACGGGCCAGACTGACATTTTGCTCGTTCAAATAGGCAAAAACACTGTCCAAACTGTCCGGTATGTCGCCGTCATGATCGTCAATTAGCACGCCAATAAGTTGGGAAACCACAAAATGCCGCGCAGCGACATCGGTTTCCAAATAGGCGTCCCTTGCCAAAATCGTAAGCCGCGCCATCAAGTTGCGTAACGAGGGCTCAAAGCCACAACGTGTGAACAAGGCATGCAGCGCACGTCGTGTGCCGGCGCGCAAAATGCCCTCGGTTTTGTTGGCGGGCAGCTCGGCAAGCATGGCAAGCGCTGTCACATAAAAACGCAAGCGGCCATTGACGACAGAATTGATGAGCAAGCGCGGCGTCAGCCTGTCAGACTGATAAAGAGCGTCAAGATAGCGAAAATGTTCTTGAGTGCTATCACCAGCAACCAAACCTGTTGTTGCTTTATCCAGTTGATCGCGCATGAGCCGGTTTAGCCGCTTTTTTTGGATACTGCCCCGCACAATGCGCGCGCCCAACAAAGCATCTACGATGCGCTCGGTCAGCAAAAACCGTGCAGCGATCGGTAAATCTGGACGATTCAACAAAGTTCCACGCATTGGCGCGTCATCGCACCAACGATCTGCCAACTCGATCAGCATATCATATGGTAGCGCGATATCGTGCCGCTGCAACAGCATCTCGTCGACAGTTCTGGACTGCTCCTGAACCAGAATGTGACAAACCCTTTGCCCAATGTGGGGTCGTGCCAGGATCGCCTCTGCAATCTTGTCTGTGCCCTTGCGGGCCAAGGCCACAAGATCGCTGTCGAGCAATACTGGAGAGAACTGAACAACAGCTGCCGCAATTATCGGCTCGTCTTGGGCAAGTGCGAACATAACAGGGCGCGGCGCGTTAGGAGATCGCAGCAACTCATAGGCCAGCGCTGCTCGAACTTTAACCGAACTGTCGTCCAAAAAACTAAGAACAGCCGCATAAAGCGCAGCTTGTTCGTCCGTTGGCCCCATATGTTCCAGATATGCGCGCGCTGCAATTCTTGCAGCCTGCCCACGTTGCTCGCTATGAGCGGACTGTGACAATGTATGATATTCGTGAAATCCAAGCACGCCGACGCCTTTAAACAACATACCGATCAAGCGGTTACTTGGAAGACTACCCGTGAAGACTTAATGAAGCGTTCACCATAATGGGTGGCGGACTACTTCGAATAAAAGCGAGCAAAGAAATTCTGACGGCGCGCATCGGTTTCCGCCTCAGACAAAGTTACTTCGCTCGGTTGCTGCACGTCCTGCATGCCACCGCTGAACCGCCCGGGTAGGCCCGTTGCTGGGGCGGAACGATAAAGTGCGGCAAAGGGCGAAACCGGGTCTTGGGTTTGCGCGACGGAGAATGGGCCTTGGTTGGACGTTGCCATCTGCTGTGCCGCAAATGCAGCTGTTTGGCTCCCCGTCGCCTCAATATTTAAGGCCCGATGCTTGGCCACAAGCACCTGATAAACCTGTTTAATGGAACGTGGTTTGCCTTTGTCGTAAAAGATCGCCTCATTTGCGCGCGCCTGGGCCGGAAACCGTTCAACTGCATTGGCGTTGGGGCTGGTAAGTCCTAAATTGAAAAACTTCTCAGCGCCCCTCGCGCCCATAAAATGCGCGATATACAACTCGCCGGGCGATGGCATCCGACCAAACTTGTCCTGCAAATATGCGCCGTTCCGGCGCGTAAACGCCGCAGCAAGGTCGGCTGACATTTCCGGGTTCTCACGAAGCGCCAGTATGCCCGCTTTGACCTTCCCATCCTCAACATCATATCCATCGCTCGTACGCGAAATTTTATCCGCAATTGAGCCATAGCCCAGCTTGGGGCCCTCCTCTTTGAGCACCTCCAGCCACGTGCTTTCGATGAATTGAAACAAGCCAACAGCGCTTGATGTCTTGGCCTTGGCCGAAGGATCGAGTGCACTTTCCCGCATGGCAGTTTTTAACAGATAGTCGAAATCCACACCATTCTTGTCCCCCGCTCTGGTCAGAGCTTGAGTAAGTTGGTTTGGCACTTGAACAGGCTTCACGCTGGGCATGATATGGCAAACTCAAAAATGACGACGTGTTAACAAAACATGAATGCCGTTAAGCAATCATTAACCCTGCCAATATTCCACAACATCATTGACGTTGGGGCGCTCACGTTCCGGTGGCACAATTGTCGGCGTGCCGATATGGACAAATCCTGCAAAGAACTCGCCTGGTTTGGCACCAAAAATGGCGGCAGCTTCTTGGTCAAAAGCGAACCAGCGCGTCACCCATTGCGCTGCAAATCCGAGCGCGTGGGCGCCGTGCACCAGGTTAAAACACACACAAGCTGCCGAAAGTTGCTGCTCAATCACCGGCACTTTCGCATGAATTTGCGCAGCTGAGATTACGCCAATGGTCAAAGGTGCTGGCAAAAACCGATTTCGTTCCACATCCAGCATCTCATCAGAAACTTGAGGGTCCCGTAATTTGGTCAAAGCCGCAAGCTTGTCGCCTGCTATCGCACGTTGATCGCCTGCAATGACCACCAGACGCCAAGGCGTCAGTTTTCCATGATCGGGCACCCGCGTGGCAATCTCCAAAAGTTCGCTGAGCTCAGCTGTATCTGGACCGGGGCCTTCCAAAAAAGGCAATGTCACAGAACGACGTGACTTCAAATACGCAATCATCGCTTTTTTTCTATTCATATTGTGTTTCTGTTCCCCATCTGATTTTGAAATATTGGCTTGTTTATGCCATAGCTTGGCCGCAAACTTAATCCAAAAGCTTCACAAATTGTTTGGTGCCAGTGCATATGATGCGACCATTCGAGACCAAAACGGTAAGCGCGACGACTATGAACAAATGGAACTGGCTTGCAGCAAGCATATTGGTGATGTCTTTGGTTGCGCCTTCATTCGCAAACGAGGAAGCACCGGCGCCGCCAATTAGACCGCAAAACCTTGAAGAATTAGTCCCTTCAGAGTCGAATGAGATTCTTGAGACCAACATACCTGGCACGATCGCCGAGCCAATGGAACAGGATATTGTTGTTGTGCCAAAGTCCGATGGCCCGCCGCAACCTGTGAGCATAAGCGCGCGCGTGACGGAAGATGGTCCATTTATTCCAGATGGTCTGGAATGGCGAATTTACTCCATCACGCCCAACGAAGATGGCGAACTGGACTTGATCGCGCGCTCAGCCGATTCTTCGGCGAATTTCAGTCTGCCAGCGGGTCAATATATTGCGCATGCTGCTTATGGCCGGGCGCAAGCATCTAACACCATAACTGTGGAAAATGGCCCCAATCAACTTGAGGTCATTCTTGACGCGGGCGGATTGGAACTGAACGCGGCCATTACAGGCGATGTGCCTATTCCGCGTCGTTGGCTGCGTTTCACAGTTTATGCAGACAGCCCAACAGGCGGCAAAAAAATTGTTGCCCAAGCGGTCTCCCCAGGGAAACTGCTCTACTTGAACTCAGGTGTTTATAGTGTCGTGTCCCACTTCGGCGATGTCAACGCCACCGCAAAAGCCGACTTGCGTGTTGAACCCGGACAATTGACGTCAGCAACTCTTTACCACAAAGCAGCGGTGGTGACATTTAAACTGGTATCCGAACCCGGCGGCGAAGCCATTGCCGACACGTCGTGGCTCATCAAAAACCCAGAAGGTGAGACGCTTTTTCAAGAGAATAATGCATTCCCGCAAACTGTTTTGGAACAGGGTACTTATGTTCTCATCGGCAAACTTGGCAACCGCGTGTTCAATCGTGAATTCGAAGTTTTGCCCGGACTGCCGCGTGAAATTGAACTATTGGCCGACGAACAATAATCCGGTTTGGGAAATGATTTATTCGCAATTTTGCGACGGCTCGTGAAAATGTGCGAAAAAAAGAAAAACAGCGCCAATTCTAAGGACAAATCCAAAAATGGGGCGCTGTTCTTTAAATCGTCAAAATTGCTAGCGAAGGTCGGGAGGGGTTCCCTCTGCGGCCAACATAGCTATTGCCTCGTCAACGGACATCACCTTTTGACCCTGTGATCCCAAGCGACGCACGGAAACGGTTCCTTCATTCGCTTCACGCTCACCAAGCACCAGAATTGCTGGCACTTTGTTTGTTGAATGCTCGCGCACTTTGTAGTTGATCTTTTCATTACGAAAATCGGTTTCAACTCGAATGCCCGCAGCTTTTAACTTCTCAACAACGCCCAATGCAGCAGGGTCAACGCTCGACACAATGGTCGCGACCACGGCTTGGGTTGGCGCAAGCCACATCGGCAAACGACCCGCATGGTTTTCAATCAAAATACCAATGAACCGTTCAAGCGTACCAAGCACTGCCCGGTGCAACATCACAGGTATTTGTCGCGAGCTATCTTCCGCAATGTAAGACGCACCCAAGCGCTCAGGAAGCACAAAATCCAACTGCAAAGTACCACACTGCCAAGAGCGACCAATCGCGTCTTTCAAATGGAACTCAAGTTTTGGTCCGTAAAATGCGCCATCACCTTCCGCTATTTCGAAGTCGCGACCAGTTGCACGCAATGCATCGCCCAAGCCTTTTTCTGCTTGGTCCCAAACCTCGTCAGACCCAGCCCGCATTTCAGGCCGTGTTGCCAACAAGATTTTGACCTCAGTAAAGCCCATATCTTCATAAACAGAATCAAGCAATGCACAGAACGCTTCGGTTTCCGAGGTCACTTGATCTTCGCGACAGAAAATATGACCATCATCTTGCGTCATTTGGCGCACGCGCATCAAACCGTGCAAAGCGCCATGTGCTTCATTACGGTGACAACAGCCAAACTCGGCATAACGCAAAGGAAGATCACGATATGACTTGATACCCTGATTGAAGATTTGAATATGGGCCGGACAGTTCATCGGCTTCAGCGCCAACAATTTTGCGTCTTGTTCAATTTCCAAATGCTCGGAATCAGACGAAAACTCAATGTCTGGCACAACAAACATGTCTTCGCGGAACTTTGACCAGTGGCCGGATTGCTCCCAAAGCTTGCTGTCCATCAATTGGGGGGTTTTCACCTCCCCATAGCCAGAATTTGCGACCTTGCGCCGGATATATTGCTCCATCTGATTATAGATGGTGAAGCCTTTTGGATGCCAAAAGACGGACCCTTGCGCTTCTTCTTGTAAATGGAACAGGTCCAACTCTTTACCAAGCTTACGGTGGTCGCGCTTTTCAGCCTCCTCAATCATATGAAGATAGGCATCAAGCTGCTTCTGATTTGCCCAGGCGGTGCCATAAATGCGCGACAGCATTTTATTGTTGCTGTCACCACGCCAATAAGCACCCGCAACTTTGGTCAGCTTGAAGGCTGTGCCAATGTCTTTGGTGGTACGCATGTGCGGTCCACGACAAACATCCATCCATTGGCCTTGCTTGTAGATTTTGACATCTTCACCAGCGGCGATCGCATCGATCAGCTCAACTTTATACTCTTCGCCTTTGGCTTTGAAGACACGTTTTGCTTCTTCACGATCCCAAACTTCTCTGGTGAATTCTGCACCACGCGCAATGATCTCAGCCATCTTTTTCTCAATGACGACAAAGTCTTGCTCTGTGAAATGGTCCTCACGCGCAAAATCGTAATAAAAGCCATTTTCAATTGATGGGCCAATGGTGACTTGCGTGTCAGGCCACAATTCTTGCACCGCTTCCGCCAAAACGTGCGCGCAGTCGTGACGGATCAATTCAAGCGCAGCATCGTCATCGCGTAAAACAAATTCAATTGTGCCATCTTGCTCAAACGGTTGTGACAAATCAACAATTTCGCCTTCCACCCGCATCGCAACTGTTTTTTTCGCCAGCGATTTGGAAATGGAGTTTACGATGGTGGTGCCGGTGGTACCCCGAGGATATTCTCGAACAGCACCATCAGGAAACGACACATTGACCATGATCTTTCTCCATTTTCTTTAAAAATCGCCACGAAAGCACGATTGCACCGTGATCGGTCAGAAAAGTTGCTTTAACATGTTTTGAAATTATTTCCAGCGCCCAAATCGCCAAGGCGCATACCACCGACCATTTGAGGGTAATTTTTTGGGAACTGGGTCAAATCCGTCACTGCCATTGGGTCGACAACGGTAAACGCGCGCCGCGCCCATCCAACCACCAGACCAAAATCCATACTGTTTTATGGCGTCCATGGTAAATTCTGAACAGGTCGGCGCATGTCGGCACGTGCGCCCCATAAAAGCGGACAAACTATACCGATAGATCAGGATCAGCCCCACCGCTGTCCAGCGAAACGGAAAGTCGATAACTCGGCCGATTAAACTTAGCATCAGCCGACACGCTCATTTTGCATCAATTCATAAGAATCAATCGCATCAACAACCGCCTCAAAAACCAGCAAAGTCGAGGTGTGGCGGGGTTTGTATTCGCGCACAGGCTCCAGATATTTAAGGTCCTCCCACTTACCCGATGGCGCTGCACCGTCGGCCTTCAGCATCGCGATCATTTGTGTTCGCACCGCCCGTAACTCATCCAAAGTTGAACCAACAATATGCTGAGCCATCACCGAAGCTGATGTTTGCCCCAGCGCACATGCATTCACGTCATGCGCATATTCAACAACAATGCCACGCTCAATCCTGAGCTCAACATCAATGGTGGAGCCACATATTCGCGACACACGGCGCGCACTAGCATCGGGTGCGCTCAACGGTGTCAATTGCGGCAAATTACCGGCCAGTTCTAGGATTCGGTCACTGTAGATTTGGTTGATGCTCATCACCTTGCCATCACAATAATGGGTTCACTCTTGTTTATTGTTACACCAATACCTTATATAGGGCGAGAAGTGAGAAACACCAGTGCCCGGTAATTTCGATGAGGCGTTCGAAACTGTAAACCGTTCAGCCGCTGCGTGAATATTAAAGGTCGACGCCATCAGGAGATGATCATGGATGCGACCGCCAAACCACTAAAGCCTGCCAATGTTGTTGAAAACGACATAAAGCGTCCATCGCGCGCAGAGGCAGAAGCTGCGGTTAAAACTCTTATCGCATGGGCTGGCGACAACCCTGAACGCGAAGGGCTTTTGGACACGCCAAAGCGTGTCGTGAAGGCTTATGAAGAGCTATACGAAGGCTACCGTCAGGACGCACAAAAAATATTGAGCCGAACTTTTGACGAAGTCGGCGGCTATGACGATATCATTTTTGTCCGTGACATACCGTTTTTCTCCCATTGCGAACACCATATGGTGCCATTTGTTGG
>NZ_JBLIAI010000032.1:0-29401 GCF_047634455.1 Maritalea sp. | reverse complement strand
AACAATTGATGGAATGGTGGATAACCCCACCACTTTAGACATTGATGCGTTGATTGGCAAAATGGGCATCGAAGAACGGCTATACCGCCATCGCTGTGTTGAAGCATGGTCAATGACCGTTCCTTGGATTGGCTTTCCGTTTGCCAAGCTGGTCGAAATGGCTGGTCCGCAAGCGGGTGCAAAATTTATCCGCATGGAAACGTTTAGCGATCCAAACATTGCGCGCGGCATTAAAACTCAGCCGTGGTATCCATGGCCGTATATTGAAGGCCTTACGATTGAAGAGGCGCAAAATGATTTGGCCTTTCTCGTCGTGGGCGCCTATGGCAAAGAAGTTGCCGACCAAATGGGTGCACCGCTTCGTTTGGCCTTGCCGTGGAAATACGGCTTTAAATCCATCAAATCTATTGTGAAGTTCACGTTCACCAACGAACGTCCGATTAGTTTTTGGGAACAATTGCAGGCGCGCGAATATGCGTTTTGGGCGAACGTAAACCCAGCAGTTCCCCACCCGCGCTGGACCCAAGCCACAGAACGGGTGTTGCATACCGGCGAACGTGTGCCGACATTGATGTTCAATGGTTACGAAGAGCAAGTCGCTAGTCTTTATGCGGACAAGCAAGATTTGGGTGATCTGCTTTACCGTTAGAGCTTTGATATAACTACCTCCTCCCTCCAAACCTAGCGCTGATGATTGGTTTCATCGGCGCTATTTTTGTTCGACATGGAATTGGTGTAGAACGCAAACGTATATAGGGACGTGCGGCAACCTTATGATGGACAAAAACCTCGGGTCGCCGCTTCAAGGCATTTAAGTGAGTACGAATTTGGACGTAAGGGGCGCGGGATTATGCTGGACTTATTAGGGATTGTTGCCGTGACCACGATGGTCTTAAGCTATGCGCTTGAGCGAAAACATTCGCTTTTCATTTTGATTTTTGCGGTCGCCTGCGCAACGGCTGCATTTTACGCGTACCTGATCGGTTCCATCCCGTTTCTTGTGGCGGAGGGTATTTGGTCGATCATTGCGTTTCACCGCTATTGGAAAACCCACTGACTTAAAACGAGCCCCGGCTGGTGGTGACTAAAACACTTTGTCAGCTTCAGAACTCAGACTTGCCCGAACCAAAAAAAAGGCCCTACCAAAAAGGTAGGGCCTTGGAATGAGGGGCAGACATCGAGGGAGGAGGGACGGTGTCTGCCATTTTCGAGTTGACTCCGAGGGAGGAGGATACGTCATCAACTCGTTATGAAACTTATATGGTTACTCAGGGCCAATAAACAAGCGCATGCTTTGCATATTCGCTATGCGCCCTGTGCATAGCTTTATAACTTAAGTAATACGTCTCAGTTTGAGCCAAGTTCGTTTACAAGCAGTTAATATTGTAATTTTGCCGTCTGAACGCTTGCGTCTGTTCGATGCCAACAAAAAATAAAGGCTCCGTCGGGAGGGACGGAGCCTTTGAATAGGTGAGGCAGACATCGAGGGAGGAGGGACGGTGTCTGCCGTCATGCGAGCCAACTCCGAGGGAGGAGGATACGTTGTTAACTCGCTATGTACACTTTATGCGCCTTTTCAATAAAAGCCACAAACGCGAAGATTGCATATTTGCCATGCAGTAAACGCATGCCCGTTTTCAAGGCAAAAAAAAGGCTCTACCCAAAAGGATAGAGCCAAAAAAGTTTAGAGAAAACTCTAACAAGGAGGGAACAACGAAAGAGTTGAGGGAGGAGGAACAACTCAGATCGTTTTTCTTGAGGCGTATATGCTGGTAGATTTACTTTTTAGCAACCATGTTTGACGCAAGGCAGGTATGCGAATTGTGCATGCCTCTTACATTTTTGATATATTCCAACAGCTTAATATCTAAAAATGTTTGCAAGATGACTTATTCGAAGAGTGCGTTTTCTTGGCGGGTTGGTGCACGCAGCCCCATTCGGCAGGGCGTTTTGCTAGTTTTTGCGTTTACCGGCGTGGAACGTCAAACGCCTTTGACTTAATCTGCCAGTAAATCGACAACAAACTTGAAAGTTGCGTCATTCAATGCTGGCCCAAACGTTAAGCATTTCTGAGCCGGGCTGAAAAGCGGTCGTTCGCGCACAATTGCTGCAAACTAATGCTTGGAGCCCATAGTGACGGATGCCGCGTTGAGCATGGACGTGCGCTCCGACAACGGTCAAGAACATTCAATTGGAACAAGGGAGCCGTCAACTCTACCTTATCAGACGGTTTTCAATTAGGATGGCTTTCAATTTGGAGGGTAATGATGCGGATAGGTGTGATTGGATGCGGAACAATCGCCAGCGCTGTGGTGCGCGGTATCGCGGATGACGGTCATCGGATCATCGTATCTGAACGAAGCAGATTGAACGCTACAGTGCTGGCTGAAACGTACGCTAGTGTCTCAATTGCTGACAATCAGGCCGTGGTTGATGCAAGTGACGTCCTATTCTTGGGACTTATGGCCGAAGTTGCACATGACGTTTTGGGCGCGCTGAAGTTTCGCGAAGGGCAAAGGGTCATTTCTTTCATGGCAGGTGCGGCATTGGAGGAAGCGGACGCATTGGTGCGCCCCGCGCGAGCTGTCGCGATCATGATGCCGTTTCCCGGGATAGCGTTGGGTGGAACACCAATCATGATGCTGGGCGATGTTGAGCTGGTCCAAGAGATATTCGGAAGCAGAAATACAGTTTTCCCATTGAAAAATAATGACGAAATGGCTGCCTACTTATGCGCTCAAGCTGTCCTTTCCCCGGTCGCCCTTATGATCGCCGATACTGCTGATTGGCTTGGAAAACAGGTGCCAGACAAGTCGCAAGGTGAGGCTTTTCTCAGAACGCTGGTTACATCGAACCTGTCGCACACGGAATGTGACGCTTTGATCGAGGCGCTGAACGCGCCAGGCGGGTACAATCAAAAGCTCCGGTTGCACATGGAAGCGCAAGGCATCAGCGAAAAACTTAGAGCCGGTCTTGACATGCTCAGGTGAGATGTGGCCGCAATCCGGAGGATTGTAAGGGATGATGGCTATGTCCGCTATGCCGGAGTCTGGTTTGAGCTTATGATGCGGCAACACGCATGACTACTTCAAAAAATGAAAACTAGTTCTAATCCAACTGTGACGGCTGGGTCAGGTTCGTGTGAGGCCAATAGCTGGGCGCAAAAGTTGTTCGTTCAATTCGCGTTGAGCAACTTGTTTGCCGTTTCTAGGCATTGTAAACATTGGTTGAATTGTAGACCGAACAAAACGGCTGTTTGCTTTGACTTCAGAAAACAAATCTTATCATCACGGCAATTTACGGCAAGCTATGTTAGCGGCGGCGGCTGAGATTTTGGCTGAAGAGGGACTGCAAGGTTTGACCCTTAGGGCATGCGCGCGGCGGGCAGGTGTTTCCCATGCGGCTCCTGCGCATCATTTTGCGGGGCTTACGGGTTTGCGAACGGCGATTGCTGCGGAAAGCTTTCAAATGATTGCAGTGGCAGTAGAAGATGTCTACCAACGGCGTGGGGCTAGAGCAGATGATTTGCTGAAATATTTCGCGGTTGCATATTCCCAATTCGCAAAGACAAATCCTGAGCGTTTTCGACTTATGTTCAGGCGAGATTTGCTTGATATTGAAGATCAGGATCTGTGCGATTCAGAAGCGCGGGCCTATTCAACATTTGTGAAAATCGTACATGCGCTGCGTGGAGAAGAGCCAGCAACACTTGAAGACTTTCGTGCAGGACGGCTCACCAAAGAAATGTATCTGGATGTTTCAATATATTGGAGCGCTGTGCATGGATTTGCACATCTCAATATTGAAAACCAGCTTGTGGGTTATGACGAGATAATGGGGGCAGACGACCTGGAAGCTGAACTTTGGATTGAGTTTTCAAAGCGAATGGTTGGTTCAGGCAACCAAAAAGCGTGAACTAAAACTCCCAGCCGCGGGCTTTGGAGACGAGAAAATCGCGGAATACGCCAACGCGCTTTGAGTTTTTCAACGCTGGTGGATAAACAAAATAGGTTTCGAATTCAGGCATTTCGACAGTGCCGAGAATGCTGACGAGCGAGCTTTCATCCTCGGTGATATAGTCTGGCAACATGGCAATACCGATACCTTCGCGACAAGCCTGCATCATCCCATAAATCGCATTTACACGTAAAGCAGGAATGCGCGGACTGTTTTCTGGGCGGCCGATAGTCTCGAGATAATTTACGTCACCCAAATAGGCAGGGCTGGGGTTGCCGAATGTGATGATCTTGTGATTGTCGATATCATCGATGCTTTTGGGGATGCCATGTTGTTCTATATATGCGGAGGACGCATAGAAATGGAAATGCACGGTGAAAAGCTTGCGCTGGATCAGTTCAGATTGATTTGGGCGATGTAAGCGAATGGCCACATCTGCCTCGCGCATGGCCAAATCAAGTTCTGAATCGTTGAGTTTGATTTCCAACTGAATGGTTGGATAACGCTCCAAAAATTCGTTGATTCGAGACGTTAGCCAAGTTGAACCAAACCCAACAGTTGTGGTGACCAATAGTGGCCCTGTGGGTTGGTCGCGGCTTTCGCTCATTTGCGCTTCAACAGATTGAAGCTCCCATGCCATACGATGAGCGGTTTTGAACAATTGTTCGCCAACTTCTGTCATCACCAGACCGCGGGCATGGCGAATAAAGAGCTTTAGGCCAAGGCCTTCTTCGAGCGAGGAGACTTGACGGGATACTGCGGATTGGCTCATGCCCAACCGTTCACCGGCATGGGTGAAACTGCCAGCTTCGGCAACAATGTGAAATATCCGCAGTCGGTCCCAATCAATGGCCATTATTCAGCCGCTTCAGCGATTTCGAGTTCTGCTAAGAACTTTTCGGCTTCCAGTGCGGCCATGCAACCCAATCCAGCTGCGGTAACAGCCTGGCGATATTTGTCATCGGTGACGTCGCCCGCAGCGTAGACGCCGGGCACTTTTGTTGCTGTGCTGTCTGGGGCGGTGACCAAATAGTTGCCTTGCTTCATCTCCAGTTTGCCGTCAAACAGGCTTGTGGCAGGGGCATGGCCAATGGCCACGAAAATGCCGTCACAAGCTTTTTCGATGATTTCACCGGTGTTGCGATTCTTCAATTTTGCGCCAGTAACTGATTTTGGAAAACCTGATGTGCCTGTCACTTCAAGCAGTTCTGTGTCCCACATCACATCAATCTTTGGATTTGCGAACAAACGCTTTTGCAAGATTTTTTCTGAGCGCAGTTCATCGCGGCGGTGAACCAAAGTGACTTTGGATGCGAAGTTGGTGAGGAACAAAGCTTCTTCAACCGCAGTATTGCCGCCGCCGATCACCAGAACTTCTTTTTCTTTATAAAAGAAGCCATCACATGTGGCGCAAGCCGAAACACCAAACCCCTGGAACTCTTGCTCTGACGGGATGCCGAGCCATTTGGCTTGTGCGCCAGTGGCGATGATCAATGCGTCGCATGTATAAATGGTGCCGCTGTCGCCGGTTAGTTCGAACGGGCGGTTGTCCATATCAACATTGATGATGATATCCGAGACGATTTTGGTGCCCACATGCTCAGCTTGAGCCTTCATTTGTTCCATCAGCCACGGCCCCTGAATTTGCTCAGCAAAACCGGGGTAGTTTTCGACTTCTGTGGTGATGGTGAGTTGGCCACCGGGCTGAATGCCCTGAATAATGACCGGCTCCAGCATGGCGCGTGCAGCGTAGATTGCTGCTGAATATCCTGCGGGACCAGAGCCGATGATCATGACGGGTGCGTGCATTTTCGCAAACCTTTAATAAGTGAATATGTAAGTTGCACTGAGTTTAGGTATGCGACGCCTTCGTTACAAGGCTGAACCGAATTGGCCCACATAAACGTGAAGCCAGTTTTCGATTAGATGTAGCTGATTTTCAAAATTTCGTAGGTTTTTGACCCACCCGGTGCTGTGACTTCAATACTATCGCCCACTTCTTTGCCGATTAAGGCGCGGGATATGGGCGAAGACAGCGAAATTTTGCCTGCGCCAGCGTCAGCCTCTGGGTTGCCAACAATCTGATAAGTCTTTTCTTTTTCAGTGTTTTCATCAAGAAGTTCAACGGTTGCGCCAAATTTGACCGTGTGGCCACTCAGTTTTGTCACATCGATGACTTCTGCCAACGCCAGAATAGATTCGAGCTCTTGAAGTCGACCTTCATTGAGGCTCTGTTGCTCTTTGGCGGCATGATATTCTGCGTTTTCAGACAAGTCGCCATGGGCGCGCGCTTCTGAAATGTCGGCAATAATCTTTGGGCGTTCAATGGACCCGCGGCGATGGAATTCTTCGCTCAACGCCTTGTGGCCCGCTATTGTCATCGGGATCTTGTCCATGGTCCCAGCCTTTCATTCAAGAAATTGCTTCACGCAATAAAAACCGGCCCCGAATTGCAGTAATTGGAGGCCGTAAACATGTAAAATCAACATAGCCGCAAACTTGCCTGTTGCTAGGAAAAAGTTGCGGCTACGGAATTTGCTATTCCTCGCGCACCTCAAGCTGACGAAGCGTTAAATGCGCGAAGCAGTAGAAATAACCTTTTATGGCTTAATCTTCAAGTGAGAGTTCACCTGCTGAGAATTTTCCAGAACGTTTGTCCTGTATCAATTCATAACTCACCTTTTGATTTTCAGCGAGCGCCGAAAGTCCAGAGCTTTCAACAGCTGAAATGTGCACAAACACGTCATTGCTGCCATCCGCTGGCTGAATGAAGCCGTAGCCTTTTTGAGAGTTGAACCACTTAACTGTACCTGTAGCCATGGAGATATCCTTTCGTGAAATACTGCCAAAGTCCCAAACACTCGCCGCGAGCTTTTTGGGTGTAAATCGATCTTGGTAGAAACGGTGCATTCACGGAGTTAGCTCCGGCCAGGTCGTTCGGCCAATATTCGATTGATGAAATATAGAATTGAATCGAGAAAATTTCAACTGGGTAAAAACATTCCAAAATCAGAATTTTCAATCTATGAATTCGAATGTTTTAATTCAATGCAGAAGATAGAATAGAATTTTCTTTTATTATGTCGCTCAAAGTTTTTGTTCGAAGGTGTTCAATAAACACTGATTTGGCATCAGTAAAGAGTGTCGTAAGCGAGCAGTATCCGGTGAATACACATTTGCAATTTTCTTTTCCTAAACACTCAACAATCGCAAAATTTGGCTCTGTGTGCTCAACTATTTCCGCAATAGTGATGTTGTAGGCATTGCGATTTATGGTCACACCACCACTTTTGCCGCGCACTGTCTTTAAGAGTTCTGCGCTCGTGAGTTTGTTGACGATCTTCATTAGGTGGTTTTTGGAAATTTTTAGATCCGCAGCAATTTGCGCGATGGTGCGCATTTCAGGCGAGATGGCGCCAAGATACATCAGGAGCCGCAACGCATAATCAGTTTGGCTGGTCAGGTGCACTTATGGCCTCTTTTCGGTAACTTGTGAGGGTGCATATTGCATTTACCCCTGAATGCAATAAAGATGCATTCAGTATGCATCTTTAAAAGGCGCTGTCCAATGAGCAATAGTTTTGCAGAGACTCACAGAGAAAACTATCGTCGTGAAGCCAATGGTTTTGGCATTGATGAAGCGTTTATTTCAGTGCTTGTCGAAAGCTTTTACAAAAAGGTGCGCACTGACAAAGACCTTGGGCCAATATTTGACGCTATTATCGGTGATAACTGGCCGCCGCATTTGGCGAAAATGAAACAGTTTTGGGGATCTATCGCGCTAAAAACTGGCGAATATCATGGCCGACCAATGCCTGTGCATATGAAGCTGAAACATGTCGAGCGGTGGCACTTTGAGCGCTGGCTAGAATTGTTCGCGCAAAATTTGGACGAGATAGCACCTTCGCCGGAAGCCAAGAGCTTCTTCAACGCGCGCGCGCGAAACATTGCCAAGAGTTTGATGTCGGGGATGTTTTATGATCCAGCTGCCGACGCGGCCGGCTCGATGCGCTAACTTTGTTATTCTGTAGAAAAGGGCCAGAGGGAGGATATCCATCTGGCCGCTTATTCATTTCAAAAACATTCTAAACCGCGAAATATTCTTGCACAGATTTTACTGTCAGCGTGTCAGTGGAATAAGACACGATGCCATCAACTGCCGCAATCGCTCCAGCAATGGTGGTATAATAGGGGATTTTGTTCAGCAACGCGGTACGGCGCAAATCACGACTGTCTTTGAGTGCTTGTCGCCCGGCAGTGGTGTTGATCACCAGCTGCACTTCGCCGTTTTTCATAGCGTCCACAGAGTGTGGGCGACCCTCAAGAACCTTATTGATTTTTTCGGCTCTGACACCGTTTTCGTACAAGAACCTGCGGGTGCCGCTGGTGGCGATGACTTTGAAGCCAATCTCTTCGAGCTTCTTGATGCTCGGCAAAATGGCCGCTTTGTCTTCGTCACGCACGGATACGAAAACAGTGCCGGACTTTGGCACTTTCGTGCCACCACCAAGTTGGCTTTTGGCAAACGCCACACCAAAATCGGTATCAAGGCCGATCACTTCGCCGGTGGAGCGCATTTCCGGGCCAAGAATTGTGTCAACGCCAGGGAAGCGGGCAAACGGGAACACTGCTTCTTTGACAGCGATGTGTTTGAGCACTGGCTCTTTTAAGTTGAAGCTTGAGAGCTTTTCGCCAGCCATGATGCGGGCCGCGATTTTTGCAATCGGCATGCCTATGACTTTGGCGACAAATGGCACCGTGCGCGATGCGCGTGGGTTCACTTCGAGCACATATAATGTGCCATCTTTGAGCGCAAATTGAATGTTCATCAATCCACCCACATTAAGGGCCAATGCTAATTCGGTTGCCTGGCGCTTTATCTCGGTGATCGTGTCTGCGTCTAGGTTTCGAGATGGCAGGGAACACGCGCTGTCGCCAGAGTGAACGCCCGCTTCCTCGATATGTTCCATGATGCCAGCCACAAACACATCTGTACCGTCGCAAAGTGTGTCGACATCAATTTCAATTGCCCCACCCAAATAGCTATCAAACAGCAATGGGTTGGTGGCGAGGACTGAGTTAATTTGGCCGGTTTTGTCGTTTGGATATTTTTGACGAATGTGTGGCGGCACCAATTCTGTGAGGGTGCTTTGAATATAGTCTTCGAACTCGTCTGAGTTGTTAGCGATGGCCATGGCGCGGCCACCCAACACGAATGATGGACGAATAACCAGCGGATAGCTGATATCCTCAGCGACCATGCGCGATTGCTCAAGCGAATAAGCAATGCCGTTGCGCGGCTGGGTCAATTCAAGTTCATGTAATAGTTTTTGGAACTGGTTACGGTCTTCGGCTAAATCAATCGCTTCAGGTTGTGTGCCCAAAATCGGGAAGCCTGCACGTTTGATCGAATTTGCAAGTCCTAACGGTGTTTGCCCGCCGAACTGCACAATTACCCCTGCAAGTGTGCCTTTTGACTGCTCAAGGTGCAGGATTTCGAGCACATCTTCTTTGGCTAAAGGTTCAAAATACAGTCGATCTGATGTGTCATAGTCGGTTGAAACGGTTTCTGGGTTACAGTTGACCATGATGGTCTCGTAACCCGCCTCGGACAGCGCGTATGCCGCATGACAGCAGCAATAGTCGAATTCGATACCTTGGCCGATCCGGTTTGGTCCGCCACCCAAAATAACGATCTTCTTTTTGTCGGAGGGATTTGCTTCACAAACCGGCGCTCCAGCAAATGGAACTTCGTATGTTGAATACATGTAGGCGGTTGGCGATGCGAACTCGGCCGCACAGGTGTCGATACGTTTATAGACCGGGTGCACGTCCAGTTTGTCGCGCAGGGCTTTAATTTCGCGCGGTTTCTTGTCGGTCAGATCGGCAAGGCGCGTGTCGGCAAAGCCCATACTTTTGAGTTTGCGGAGCTGTTGTGCGTTATCAGGTAGGCCGTGGGTTTTGACCTTTGCTTCCATATCAACGATGCCGCGGATTTGTTCGAGTACCCACGGGTCAAACTGGCAAGCATTATGGATGAACTCGTCATCAAAACCGAGGCGCATCGCGTCAGCAATGACCAAAATGCGGTCGGGTGTTGGTTTGGCCAATGCCGCACGCACAGCGTTTTTGTCGTCGCCTTCACCAACGCCAGCGATGCCCATTTCGTTGAAACCGGTTAGACCCGTTTCAAGTGATCGCAAGGCTTTTTGCATGCTCTCTTGGAACGTGCGGCCAATCGCCATGGCCTCGCCAACAGATTTCATAGCCGTTGTTAAGCGATTGTCTGCGCCGGGAAATTTTTCGAAGGCGAAACGTGGGATTTTGGTGACCACATAATCGATGGAAGGTTCGAACGAAGCGGGTGTTGCACCGCCAGTGATGTCGTTCTCCAACTCGTCGAGTGTGTAGCCAACCGCTAGGCGTGCAGCGACTTTGGCAATAGGAAAGCCGGTTGCTTTTGACGCCAAAGCAGATGAACGGGATACGCGTGGGTTCATTTCAATGACAATCAGGCGACCGTCTTTTGGGTTTACGGAAAACTGAACGTTTGAGCCGCCTGTTTCGACACCAATTTCGCGCAGCACCGCCAGTGAGGCGTCGCGCATGATCTGATATTCTTTATCGGTGAGTGTTAGCGCAGGGGCCACGGTGATGCTGTCGCCAGTGTGCACGCCCATTGGGTCGATATTTTCGATTGAACAGATGATGATGCAATTGTCCTTTTTATCACGGACAACCTCCATCTCATATTCTTTCCAGCCGATAATGCTTTCTTCGACCAACACTTCATTGGTTGGCGAAGCGTCAATGCCGCCTTCAACGATTGCAATATATTCTTCGCGGTTGTATGCGACGCCACCGCCGGTACCACCCATGGTGAAGGAGGGGCGAATGATTGCGGGCAGGCCAACAACCTCGAGTGCTTCAAGTGCCTCTTTGAGATCGTGAGCCAGCATTGAGATCGGTGTTTCCAGCCCAATCCTGTCCATTGCGGCGCGAAATAGGTCACGATCTTCGGCCATGTCGATGGCCTCGGCTGTTGCGCCGATCATTTCGACGCCGAATTTTTCCAATACGCCCATTTTGCGCAAGGATAGCGCGCAGTTCAGCGCTGTTTGGCCGCCCATTGTCGGCAGAAGCGCGTCGGGGCGTTCTTTTTCGATGATCTTGGCCACAACTTCAGGGGTAATCGGCTCCATATATGTTGCGTCGGCTAGGTCCGGGTCCGTCATGATCGTTGCCGGGTTGGAGTTGACCAGAATGATGCGGTAGCCCTCAGCCTTAAGCGTTTTGCAGGCTTGGGTTCCCGAATAGTCAAATTCACATGCTTGACCGATAATAATGGGTCCAGCGCCAATGATCAGGATAGAGGAAATATCTTCGCGTTTGGGCATAACATCACTTCTCAGCAGGCCAATCTCGAACGGCGTGGAGGCGCGGCTCGGGTGGCGATTCATCTCATGTGTGGCTGAGATCGCGTTTTAGGGCGTAAATGGGCAAAGGGGAACCCCACAATTAAAGAAAAATGCGCTTTTGCCGGAATAGAACTCAGTTTGCGTTAACATGTACCGTTTTGCGCCTAAATATCATGTCTTTTGCGGCAATGCTGGCCCCTAAAGTTATCAACAGACTCGATGCGCCAATAGCAAAATTGAACTGGGCCACACCAAAACTGATCAGCAAGAAAGTTGATAGCAGCGGCGTTGCATATGATGCTGCGCCTATAACTTGGATGTCACCATGTTTGACACCATGATCCCAAACGTAAAACGCAAGGCCAAGTGGTCCAAGGCCCACACCAATAACCGCAATCCACTGGGTCATATCTTGTGGCCAAATAGTTGTTTCCCAAATCAAATGCCCCCCAAGAGACAAAATAGCGGTCGCTGCGCAAAACCCGGTCACCGTATCGGTTGGGACTTTGGCGAACCGGCGTGAAAGCACCGAATAGGTCGACCATGTTAGCGCGCTCAATAGCGCCATCAAATATCCATACGTGAAATCTGAATTGAAGGTGAACCCTTGGCCGCCAGTCACGATCAATACAGCGCCGCCTAACCCAAGAATGCTGCCAACAAGATGTTGCCATTTAAGCCTTTCGCCCGGCAAAAATGTTGAGAATACGACAATAAGTAGCGGCCATAAATAAGCAATCAAGCTTGCTTCGATGGTGGGTGCGTTGCGCAATGCAGTGAAGTAGAAGAAATGATAGCCAAATAGCCCGGCAACGCCCAACGCCCAGGCCAACGGTGGTTGGCGGAGTTTTTTAATCGAGGCGGGGTCTTTGATCCACTTCGCCATACCAACCAAAGTACCAACGGCAAAGGCCATTGCGTTCAGCTGGAATGGCGGGATTTCGCCGCTTGCGGCAGTGAACAAAGCCAAAAAAGACCACAGCAAAATTGCGATTATGCCGATAAGCGTTGACGTGGTGCGCGACATTATTGTGGCAATGTTTTGCGCATCGAAGGGCGTTTTGCAAATTCTGCATACCAGGCAGTCAGTTCCGGGTAAGGGGCAAGCCAGTCCTTCTCGCCAAGCCGAAAGTTCAGGTAGCCTATGGCAGCACCCAGAGCGATTTGAGCCGTGGAGATCTCGCCGCCAATTTGGTCTAGTTCGTTGTTGAGTTGGGACAATGAGCGATCAATGGCGCAGCCCCAACGCTGTATCCACATATCAAAGTGCTTTTCTGCTGGCTTGCGATATTCGTGGACGAGGCCTAAAGCGCTATCCAATATTCCATCGATTATCGCCTCGTGTCGACGCATCGCCCAATGGGCAGGGCTCTGTGCTGGCGTTAATTTCGGACCAGCACCGATTTCATCAAAATAGGCGCAGATGACAGGGCTATCAAAAAGTGTCTTCCCCTCGCCATAGATGAGGCAAGGTATTTTTCCCAATGGATTGATGTGGTTAAGTTTTTCTGGCTCGTCGATTGGGTTTACATGCACCTCTTCAAGGTCAATTATGCCCTTTTCAATGGCAGTGATGCGACATTTGCGGGCGTATGGAGACGCATGGGAGACCAGTAGTTTCATCGATGTTTCCTAAACAAGGCGGCAAGGTTAGAAATTCAACTTAAAGCCTTCATGAGAATTTTCAAAACCCAATTTTGCATAAAATTTATGGGCTTCAGAGCGCGTTTTTGCAGATGTAAGTTGCACCATGCGCGCGCCGTTTGTCCTCGCTTGATCTATGGCCCATTGGATCATTTGACTGCCCAAACCTTTGCCACGTTGATCTGCCCGAATGTGCACCCCCTCGAGTTGGACTCGTGATTTTCCGCGCCCCGCCAAGCCGTGCAAAATGTTGATCTGCATGCAACCAACAGGTTCGCCTTCCAACTCAGCGATCACGTAGAAATTTGTTGGGTCTTTTTCGAGTGCGTTCCAGACTTTTTGATATTCTGGTTGATCCGCATCCGCTGGATCATCAATAATTTTGCGCCCGGGAGCGTTGCCCCCAACAGAAAGGCTGAGGATCGTTGCTATATCGCTGCGCATGGCTGGTCTGATGTTGAGGGCGGACATAACGGCTCCAAAGATTGGCGGGATGGTTTTTGCAAATTAATAGTGCGCGCTACATTCGGCAAGACGCTGGTGTTAACTGTCAGGCGTATTTTTTGTGCCGCAAACTGTCTCAAAAATGAGACTCGGCCTGTAAATTGCGCCAAACGAGGTCTAATTTGTCGAAATATCGAGCCGCTGCATGCGTCGATACATGGTTGCGCGGGATATGCCCAATTGCCGTGCTGCCAGCGAAACATTGCCTTTGGTGCGGGCCAAGGCCCTGCGGAGCTCGGACTTCTCAGCGTTTTGCAGACTGGCTTTTTGTTGATTGCTGCCGCCCATCAAATCGCTCAGGGGGCGCGGCTCGGCAATCTTGTCATCAGTCAAATTAAAGGCTTTGCGGGCATGGCGATTTGCACCAATCACCAATTCATCTTGATCCACTGCGAGTAGCGCAGCGGCATTCAGGTCTTCGGTTGGAGCCATGACTATTCTGGCGTTCCGGAAGGATGCGCGAAAATAGTCCTGCTCTATTTTCTGGGCGGTATCAGCGACAACTTTGCCAAAAACGCTGGCAAACCCGCTCGTGAGATCGCTGCGACAGCTGGAGACGTCGAGTACGGCGATCATATTGCCTTCATTGTCAAAGACGGGTGCGCCCATGCAGCTCATCATGGTATTTTGGCTTTTAAAATGCTGGTCGCGGTGGATCACCACTGGACGCTGCTCGGCAACGCAAGTGCCTATGCCGTTGGTGCCTTGTTGGGATTCACTCCACACAGAGCCCGAGGAGAGGCCCCATTGATCAAACACCATTCGGTCGCCGTCCTGGGATTGGCTAGCGATGATCAACCCATCTATATCGGACAGCAGAACAACGCAGCCGGATCGGTCCACAGTTGTAAACAGTTTTTGCAAAATTGGCTGTGCGACATGCAAGAGGAAACCCAATTTTTCACGCGCGTTGAGGAGCATATGTTCAGAAACTTGATCGGCGCGACGTTGCTGTTCAGGTCGCAGTCCGTGATGTAGCATCGAACGTCGCCAAGACGCCGCCAAGCCAGATTGAACTGCAGATTGCTTTTTTTCTACAATCGAACGCACATAGTCTGCGTGCCTGATATTTGTCGCCATAATTGTCCTCCCGACCAAAAGAATAACACAGCATTTTTCTCCGATATAGAGGGGGACAATCCTCAAATGTACCTTTGGTGATGAGTTGCGCGGAATTGTGCGCGTCTATGTCTCGGTTTTGAGACAGGTTGGGTGCCATATGTTGTTGTCCCCAGGTGACGGGTGGTGAGGTAAACCGTCATGCTGTTTCTCACGCCTAAAAAGGGCGAGAGGAGGATACAATGAACAAGATTGATATTACGCGGTCTGCGTCCCGTATTTTTAAGAATCAATATGGCAACTTCATCAATGGTGAATTTGTTGCGCCAGTATCAGGTAAATATTTTGAGAATACGTCGCCAATTAACGGGCAAGTTATTTGTGAAGTGGCGCGCTCGAATGAAGCCGATATTGAGCTGGCTTTGGATGCGGCGCATGCAGCCAAGGACGCATGGGGTCGAACAAGTCAGGCCGAACGCGGTGTGATGTTGAACAAAATTGCCGATATCATGGAGCAAAACCTTGACCTGCTGGCCGAAGCTGAAACGTGGGATAATGGCAAGCCGATCCGCGAAACAACTGCTGCAGACATGCCGTTAGCCATTGACCATTTCCGGTATTTTGGTGGCGTCATTCGCGCACAGGAAGGCTCGATTGCCCAGATCGATAATGATACTGTGGCTTATCACTTCAATGAGCCCTTGGGTGTTGTTGGCCAGATCATTCCATGGAATTTCCCCCTTCTTATGGCCACTTGGAAACTCGCGCCGGCTTTGGCTGCGGGCAATTGTGTGGTGTTGAAGCCGGCGGAGCAAACACCGGCTTCCATTTTGATCTTAATGGAATTGATCGCTGACGTGTTGCCTAAAGGCGTATTGAACGTTGTGAACGGTTTTGGTTTGGAAGCGGGCAAGCCGTTGGCATCGAGTAACAGAATTGCCAAAATTGCGTTCACGGGTGAAACAACGACTGGTCGCTTGATCATGCAATATGCCAGCCAAAACCTTATCCCAGTAACCTTAGAGTTAGGCGGCAAGTCTCCCAACATTTTCTTTAAAGATGTTACGCGCGAAGACGATGATTATTTTGACAAAGCTATTGAGGGTTTTGTGATGTTTGCGCTCAATCAAGGAGAAGTTTGCACTTGTCCGAGCCGGGCGTTGATTCATGAAGACATTTATGAAGAATTTATGGAACGTGCGCTCAAACGTGTGAACGCGATTGTGCAAGGCAACCCGCTGGATCCCGCAACAATGATTGGTGCGCAGGCATCTTCGGAGCAAATGGAAAAAATCCTCTCCTATCTTGATATCGGCAAGCAAGAGGGGGCTGAGGTTTTGGCGGGTGGCGCACAGGCTCATCTTGGCGGTGATTTGGCGAATGGCTATTACGTTCAGCCAACGGTTTTTAAAGGGCACAACAAAATGCGTGTGTTCCAAGAAGAAATCTTTGGTCCGGTGGTGTCAGTCGCGACATTTAAGGATGAGGAGGAAGCGCTCTCAATTGCTAACGACACGCTTTATGGGCTTGGCGCTGGTGTATGGAGCCGCGATGCAAACACTTGCTATCGTTTTGGTCGTGCCATTCAGGCGGGTCGTGTGTGGACAAACTGTTATCACGCCTATCCGGCGCACGCGGCGTTTGGTGGTTATAAACAATCAGGTATTGGCCGCGAAAACCACCTCAAGATGTTAGATCATTATCAGCAAACCAAAAATATGCTGGTGAGCTATTCACCACAAAAGCTTGGTTTCTTTTGATGCAATGGAGGTCGGGTTCGCCCGGCCTTCTTTCTTTTTGGGAGGTATGGATGCCGGATGAAAAGGTTGTCGCAACGGCCGCTGCTTTGCAGTTGATTGCGCAGATCAAAACTGATCACGGCGAAATTTTGTTTCACCAGTCCGGTGGTTGTTGCGACGGATCGTCGCCCATGTGCTACGCGCAAGGTGATTTTATCATCGGTGACAATGACGTGTTGTTGGGCGAAATTGGCGGTGCGCCATTCTATATCGGTGGCGCGCAATATGAGGTATGGAAACATACCAATCTCATAATCGACGTCGTACCGGGACGAGGGGGGATGTTTTCGCTGGATAACGGGCGAGAAAAGCGTTTCCTCACCCGTTCAAAGATTTGCAAGGTGTGACGCCTAGGCGACATCCTTTGTAGGTAACGATGTGGATTGAAGAGCCTTTTCTTCAAGCCCTTTCAAGACGCCAGTTGCCATTTTTTCAAATTGACTTTTCATCACCAGGCGATTGAGGACTGAGCCCACAAAGCCCCACTTTGGCGTATATTCCATGTGCATGTAAAGTTGAGCTCCACCTGTAGCGTTCGGGGTGATGCCCAGCGAAGTCTTGATGTTGTTCACTGGCATGGTGCCCTCATAAATGTCGACGGTGAAACTTTCCCCTTCCTGCCAATCGATGATGCGTTCTTTGATGAAATTTTTGCCATCGGTGAAATTACATTGCCGTAGCGCGCCAACTCCATGAGCTTGTTGCTCGCCGAGCAAAAATGATTTTTCAACATAGGGATTGAAGAAGGCGATATTTTGATAGTCCTTCAATAGCTCCCAGCAACTCGCTGGAGATGCTGCTGTTTTGAGGTCGACGTGGATATATGACATAATTCATCCTTGTTATTGATGCCTATTTGACGCTTAACTGACGTGTGAGAACGCACGTTCTCCTGTTGACTGAATATCGGAGAATGTGCATTCTCTGTCAACAAGTTTTTGATTTATGAGAATGTTGGGTGATTAGTGTGCGCCAAAAAATTCTGGAAAGTGCGGTCGATTTGTTTTGGAAGCAAGGCGTGGATCAGACGTCTTATGCTGACCTTGTTGCTGCAAGTAGCGTGAGCCGCAAGGCGCTATACAGCATATGGCCAGACAAAACTGCTCTAGTACATGATGCGTTGAATTTTTATGTGGCGGGTTTGCGTGAAGTGATGATCAAACCGTTTGTAGGACAAGGTCGCGCCGGGTTGGACGCATTCTTTGATGGCTTTGTAGATGCCAGCCGGGCAGAAGGTTGGAACGGTTGTTTTTTGATGCGCAGCGCCGCTGGGCCGTTGCGTGAGGATGTTGAAGTCGCGAAAATATATGCCGATTATGTTAGTGAGCTGATTGCACTGATTGCGCAAAATGCTCAGCTGGCTATTGAGCACGGACAATCGGATTTTCATTTCACACCTCAGCAAGTTGGGCGTCAATTTGCAGCACTTGCAATCATGATGTCAGTGTTTGCCAGTCAGCCTAATCAGGCAGCTTCCATTGAAGCCATCCGCAAGGACATGCGCGACCTGTTGCAAGTTCAAAGTTAAAAAGGAGGGGATTGCTCCCCTCCAATTTGATTTAGTCAAGTTTGATCCGGTATTGACCGAAGCCGCTTTCCGCTTGGCCAACATATTCAATGTCGACAGCAGTAACATCGTCCAAATATTCTTGCGCCTTTGGACCTGTTTCAAACAACACTGACGTCCCCGGTAATGGGGCAAGTGACCAGTTGCTATCAGCTGCTGGGTTGATGGTGCCTTTTTCCACGATGTAGCGCACGATCACGTCTCGGTTTGTGTCTGGACCAACAAAAATGATGGCTTTTTCGCCAAGACCAGGGAATGCGCCACCGCCGCCAGCACGATAATTGTTGGTTGCCACGACAAAGCGTTGGTTCATATCAATCGGTTCGCCATTATAGCGAAGATCGATAATGCGGTTTGCATCTGGGTTGATGGCATCGCCGCCTCTTGCTGGATATTTTGATGGCTGCGAAATGTCGATTTTGTAGGTCACTCCATCAATCACATCAAAATTATATGATGGGAAGTCGGGGTTGGCCAATACCTGATCGGCTTTTCCGGTTTCAACTTGATTAAAAATACCCGCTGAACGTTCGAGCCATTCTTTTACGCCTGCACCTGTGACTTCAACGGAGCGCACTGTGTTTGGATAGAGGTACAAATCAGCCACATTTTTGATGGCCACAGGACCAATAGGAACGTCAGTGTAATAGTCTGGACCACCACGACCGCCAGCTTTAAATGGGGCGGCTGCCGACAGGATTGGTAAGCCCTCCCATTCGGTGCCACGCATCATTTGTTCGGTGTACCATATTTGGGCTTGCGACACGATTTGAACGGATGGATCGTCAGCCACGAGAGCAAAGTAGGAGTGCAATTTAGCATCGGTTTGGCCAACAGCTGTTCGTACATATTCTAGCGTTTCGTCATGAGTTTTTTGCACTGATGCGAGAACTGATGGTTCGCTTTCGACCAGCGGATTAACCGTGCGGTCCACACGCTCAGAGATTGGGCGCGCTTCTGACGTATGAGAGACAATTTTCCACGTATTGCCGTCATTTTCGATCAACAAATCGATGAGGCCCATATGTGATCCCCAAAAACCCGCCATGACCGCTGGCTTGCCTTGCAATGTCCCCTTTTCAATATCGACACCCTCGATGCCTTCATATTGTGAACTTGGGAATACGTTGTGGTGGTGACCCGTGAACACAACATCGATGCCTTCAACGCCTGCCAAGTGCAGCGATGCGTTGCCCATCATTTCTGTTTGCGCTTCGCCGCTGATGCCGGAGTGAGATAGGGCCACGATCAGGTCTGCGCCTTGTTCCTTCATAAGTGGCACATAGGCTTTTGCCGTTTGAACAATGTCACGCGTTGTGACGTTGCCGTTCAGGTGTTGGAAATCCCAAACCATGATTTGTGGCGGCACAAAGCCGATAAAACCAATTTTGATTGGCCGTTTTTCGCCTGCTCCATCGATGATTTCTTTTTCAAGGATTTTGAAAGGAGGGAAAAGCGTTTTGTCTTTTGTGGGGTCTTCGCCAAGGACTGTGCCCATGACGATGTTGGCGCTGACAAACGGGAAGTTTGAACCCGCGAGCGCTTTGTCCAAGAAGCTTAAGCCATAGTTGAATTCATGGTTGCCGACGGTCGCGATATCGTAGCCAAGGGTGTTCATAGCTGCGACCATCGGGTGAAGATCACCGCCTTTGAAGCCACGCTCATAGGCGACATAGTCACCCATTGGGTTGCCTTGAATCAGATCGCCATTATCGACAAGCATGGAGTTGGTAGCTTCAGCGCGCACATTGCTGATTAGTTTTGCGGTGCGGGCGAGGCCCATAGTGTCGTTCGGGTTATCTGCATAATAGTCATATGGAAAGATTGAAACGTGGATGTCTGTTGTTTCCATCAACCGCAAATGGGCTTGGGAAGTGCCGGCCATGGCCGCAAATGGGTGCATGGCAATAAGGGCGCCCGCGCTGGCAGTACCTGCCAAAAATGAGCGCCTAGAAATAGAATTTAGAAGTGACATTTTAGTCCTCCGCTTATGTCAACTTAAAATTTGTGCGGTTGGTTCGGCGCACTTATTGGTGGGGCGGAATGTTCCGAGAATTCGAGCGCTATTATCTGCGCCTCACCACCTATTGGCCGCCAAGTATTGGAGCGACCAGCGGAGTGTGCCATACTTTGACCAAATGGTAAAATGCATTTATCGATCATCAAAATCCCCATGTTTGATGGCCGTAACGATAGGGACCAATTGTTGCGGGTTCGCGGCGAATTGAAGACAGTTTTGTGAATTGTAACTTATCTGGGACCATTCGGGACGCGTTACGCGTTACGCGCTTGGTATTGGGCGACTCGGGCATTAACATTAACGGCAGCTAAAGATTGCGCGTACGTAGAATAAGCAGGATTGTTCAAACTGATAGAAACCGAGTTTGGACCAATTCAGTGCTTTTGCAATCCAGTCTGCCTGCGCGCGATCCGACACTTGATATATTCCGTGCAGTCGCCGTGATTTTTGTAGTGTTGTTTCACTACACGGCGCGGTTGCCGCGTGAAGTGTTTGGCGCGACTGACAGCGTGTTACCCGCGATCAGTTTTGGTTGGGTTGGCGTCTATTTCTTCTTTATCATCTCCGGATTCTGCATTTTCTACACTTTGGAAAAAGCGCCGACAATATGGACGTTTTTTGCAAAACGGTTTTCGCGCATATACCCCGTATTCATTGCCGCTACTGTGCTTTTGTTTGCGCTCGATCAAGTTTTTCAATTGCCGATATTGCCCGAATATCATTATCGGGAGGTCGCGCCGACAATTGTCGATATGTTTGGCAATCTGCTTTTGTTGGGCGGCATATTTGAATGGGTGAACGGCTCGTTCTGGTCGATCACGGTTGAAGTGCAATTCTACGTGTTTATCGGTATGCTCGCGATGGTGATAAAAGATGCACGCAAGCTAGGGATTATGTTTGCCTATGCCGCAATTGTGATCGGCACAAGTTGGATATTGCTCACGCTGCTGAGCGAACAGTTTCAAGTCTTTTCTGTGCTCGCAACCGTATTGCAAAAAGCTGCAATTGCACCATTCTTGCCGTTTTTTGCTTTAGGCATTGTCGGCGTTTTTGTTAAGAAAGATCGTCGAGCTGACCGCAATCTGTTTTGGTTTTTGGTTGTTTTGAGCACCATGTGTTTGATGATCATTGGCACCAAAGCTGAGGCAACAGCCAATGGTTACAACTTACTTTTTGACCGAAATGTATTTTCTGCGGTTGCGTTTTTGGCGCTGGCAGCGCTGTTTTATGCCTATTGCACGGGTTGGCAATTGCCACATATGCCCTTTGTCAGCAGCGGTCTAGCCTATGTTGGGCTGTTGAGTTTTTCTTGGTATTTGTTGCATGAGAATTTAGGTTTTCTCATTTTAGGTGCACTAAATCCTGCATTGCCCTATTGGCTGAGCGTGCTCGTTGCCATTGGCGCTACATTTGGCGCGGCGGTTTTGTTTTCTCAAGCGTTTGAATGGCGGTTTCGCAAGCTTGCGGAACATGGATTTTCCGTAGTGCTGGACATTGCTGCAATGCGGATGCCTAAAAAACTGAGCGACGGCCTTGTTTAAGACCATCGCTCAATATTGTTCGTGTATTTAGGGCGTTATTAGGCGACTGTTTTAACGCTGCTTACATTGTTCATAAAGCGCTTGAACAAGTAGTGACTATCATGCGGACCTGGTGAAGCTTCGGGGTGATATTGCACCGAAAATATTGGTTTACCGTCAACCGACAGGCCGCAGTTTGATTGATCAAACAGTGAGATATGTGTCTGCGCGATGCCTAAAGGAAGGCTATCAGCGTCCACCGCGAAGCCGTGGTTCATCGAGGTGATTTCCACCTTGCCTGTCGTTAGATCTTTCACTGGGTGGTTTGCGCCGTGGTGACCTTGGTGCATTTTGACGGTCTTGCCGCCCAATGCTAACGCAAGCAATTGGTGACCCAAGCAAATGCCAAATATTGGCTTTTCACTGGCAATCAAGTCTTTAATAATGCCAACCGCATATTTGCCGGTGGCTGCTGGATCACCCGGTCCGTTGGACAAAAAGATGCCGTCTGGGTTTAAGGCGAGAATGTCTTTGGCGGGTGTTGACGCACTCACAACCGTCACCGTTACAGATTCATGCGCCAAGCAGCGCAGAATGTTGGCCTTTGCCCCATAGTCGATGGCGACAATGTGATTTTTTGGGTTGTCGACAGATGCAAATCCCTGGTTCCACACCCAACGACCTTGTTTCCATTCATAAGTTTTTGCAGTGGAAACGTCGGCTGCCAAGTCGGCATGCTCAAGGCCTTTGAAACCAGCGAGTGCTTGAGCAAGTGCAGCTTCGTCAAACACACCGTCAGGTGCGTGTGCGATCACACCATTGGTGAGGCCTTTTTCGCGGATATAGGAGGTGAGGGCGCGGGTATCGACGCCTGCAATGCCGATAATGTTTTTCTTTTTAAGCCATGCATCCAGATGCCCGGTTGAGCGATAGTTGGATGGGTTAGTGACGTCGGCTTTTAGGACGCAGCCTTTTGCGCCTGTGTCGCTGGCATGTTCAGGGGTTTCGACATCCTGATCATTCACACCGACATTTCCGATATGGGGGAAAGTGAAGGTAATAATTTGACCTGCATAGGACAGATCGGTCAGAATTTCCTGGTAGCCGGTCATCGCGGTGTTGAAGCAAACTTCGCCAACTGCGTGTCCAGTTGCCCCAAGGCCGCGACCTTCAATGCGTGTTCCATTTTCCAAAATCAGAAGGGCGGTGGTTTTCTCTTCTTGCCAGCCGGTCATCTCAAATCCTTTTAACGCTTTATTGTGGGCGTAAATTTGACCGATCCTTCAGTCCAGTGTTGCCGCTTAGATGTGCGTTTACGCATGCCTTAAGGCCCGTTGCGCTTAAACTGGTCCGGATCGGGCGGACATTATGTGAGAACGGCGATGAGGTCAACAGATTCGAAGGAAAGATTAAACCTAACAAAATCAATGCGTTGGTTTGACCTGAAAAGAAAAATTGGCATTGTCCTTCACGTTGGTTATAACCAGCGCTGAAATCATCAAGGAATTTTGCGACAATATGCGAGATAAAATCAGCTCAGCGCTTAAAATCGCCATTAAGGCGCGTGATCCACGTCGAACCGGCACTTACCGGTTGATCAATGCCGCGATCAAGGATCGGGACATTGAAGCTCGGGGGAAAGGCAAGGAACCTGTGAGCGAGCAGGAGATCTTGCAGATCTTACAAAAAATGGTCAAGCAGCGCGAAGAATCAGCCACCGTTTATGCTGAAAATGGCCGCGAAGAATTGGCGATCCAAGAGCGTGAAGAGATTGCGGTTATCCAAGAATTTTTGCCCCAGCCCTTATCCCAGGATGAGGTGGAAGCTGCCATTGGCGAGGCGATTGCTGAAACCGGCGCTGAAGGATTGCGCGATATGGGCAAGGTTGTTGGTGTGCTCAAAGAGAAATATCCTGGTCGTATCGATTTTGGACAAGCGTCAAGGTTTGTAAAAACCGCGTTGAACGGCTAGTATTCAATGCCAAATGTTCAATTTGAACTTGAAAAGATTGCGCCGCATCATTGTGCGGCGCTTTTGCGTTTCGAGACTGAGAACACGGACTATTTTAGCCAGTATGTTCCAGCCCGTGCGCCCGAAATGCTGACAGATGCTGGCATGAAGAATGCAATTGAGGTACTGCTGCTTGATATGCGGTCTCGTGAGGGTCTGTATTTTGTCGGGACTGTTGGCGATGAAGTGGTGGGACGTCTTAATTTTACCATTGGTGGTGATCAGGCCGAAATTGGTTACCGCATTGCTGAGCGTTGGAGTGGTCAGGGCGTTGCTGGTCGATTGGTGGAGTGCGGCATTGCATTGCTGCAAGACGAATTTACGATCAATCGCGTAATTGGTCGAGCGATCACCAGTAACGTTGGATCGACCCGGGTTTTGGAACGTGCTGGCTTTGTAAGTTTCAACGTTGAAACTGACGGCGGGGCCCGGCGTGGTTTTGGTGGGGATATGGTGTCGTTTGAACGTTGGCTTACTTGAGCCAAACTGTTACCAAGCATTCTTTGGGTTTGCCATTCTCTCCCTTTGACCATTAGATTGAGACCATGCGGTTCACAGATCAATTCCTTGACGACATTCGTGATCGATTATCGATCTCTCAAGTGGTGGGAGAGCATGTGGTATGGGACAAAAAGAAATCTCAGCCACAACGCGGAGATTTTTGGGCCTGCTGTCCGTTTCACGGTGAAAAAACACCCAGTTTTCATGCAGATGATCGGCGTGGGCAATATCATTGTTTTGGTTGCGGTGTTTCAGGCGATCATTTCCGGTTTTTGGTTGAAAAGGCTGGCATGTCTTTTCCTGAAGCCGTTGAAAAACTAGCAGGGCAAGCCGGCATCCCAATGCCTGCGCGCGACGCGCAAGAAGAGGCTCGCGACCGCAAGCGCAAGTCACTGTACGATGTTATGGATTTGGCGACGAGCTATTTTGAACAAGCGCTGGCTGCCAATGTCGGCGCACGAGCACGTGGCTATTTGCACGAACGCGGTGTTTTGCCGAAATACCAGCAAATGTTTCGTTTGGGCTTTGCCCCTGAAAGCCGCAACGGATTGAAAGAATATTTAGCGTCCAACGGCGTGACGTCAGACGAAATGATTGCTTGCGGGCTGCTTATTGCTGGTGACGATATCGCCGTGCCGTTTGATCGGTTCCGCAATCGCTTAATGTTTCCCATTTTGGATTTTCGCGGGCGCGTTGTTGCTTTTGGCGGTCGCGCCATGTCAGCTGAAGCGCGGGCTAAATACCTCAATTCACCCGAAACCGAACTTTTCCACAAACGCCGTACGCTTTACAATGGGCAAATGGCTCGCCAAGCATCTCACGATGGCAAGCCGCTGATCGTGGTCGAAGGCTACATGGATGTGATCGCGCTGGTGCAGGTGGGCTTTGAAGGGGCTGTGGCGCCGCTGGGTACGGCGCTGACGGACGAGCATTTGGGCTTGTTGTGGAAGATGAGCAGTGATCCGGTGCTGTGTTTTGATGGTGATAGTGCGGGGCAGCGGGCGGCGTCAAAGTCGATGGATATCATGCTGCCGATGCTCAAGCCGGGTGTGTCCGCGCAAATTGTTACACTGCCGGATGGTGTTGATCCTGATGATCTGATTCAAAAAGAGGGCCGCAAAGGGCTTGAGGAATTGCTGAATACGGCTTTGCCTTTGTCTGAAGCCGTGTGGGAGCGGGAAACGCGCAGCGCAAAAGTTGGCACGCCTGAGGCAAAAGCTGCCTTGGAGTACAAACTTAAAAACATCGCGAATGAAATAGCAGATGCCTCTGTGCGCAAACATTATGGGCAAGCATTTAACGACAAACTCTACCAGTTCTTTCGGCCAAAACGGCAATATAACGGGCAACCCCGCACGAATAATAGCGGCTATCGAAAAGACGGTGCTGCGGGCGTGCGCCCCAATGCCAAGGCGCAACGTGGCGGATATGAAGTTTCGAATGCGCTGCGGAAAACGCTTTCGGCGAATAGTTCAACGAGCGCTGTCGCCTCTCGCGAGGCGGTGATTTTGGTAGGCTTGATCAATCATCCACAATTGGTTGAACAGCATCTTGAAGACTTGGCTGAGATTGATCTGCAATCTGTTGCTGCGCGCAAGGTTTTGGATGTTGTGATGGCACAGGTTTCGGCCAACCATGAAATCACGAGTAAAGTGCTGCGTGAGGCGCTTGAGCGAAGTGGTTGTGCGATAGAGTTGGGGCAAATTGACAACATTGTGCGCCAACAAGGGATATGGCAAGTGGCGCTGGATACGGACAGTCAAGACGCCGAGGTTGGATTGAATCACGCTTTGGCCTTGCAATATAAATCACATCGCTTAAATAGAGAGCTTAAAGCAGCCGAATTGGCGCTGGGCAGTGACCCGAGCGAAGAGTCGTATGAAAGGCTGCGAGACATCCAGAACCAGATTACCAGTGTTGATGGCACTGAGGCTCTGATTGAGGGGTTTGGTTCGTTATCTGGGCGCTCGACGCGGAACCTGTAATTGAAGGTGTCCGGTCGGCGTTTTTGTGCATCTAACTGTTAAGTTATTGCATTTGGTAACGAAACGATAAGCATGATTGTCTATGCCCTATGGGGAACATTGTACAATCGCCCTTGTCTTGGCCTGATTGTCTCACCACATACATTCGGCGATTTTGCCGGCTACCCGTTCAGGAGAATGTGAATGGCGACTAAGGCTCAGAAAGAAACTGAGAAGCCAGAATCAGGCGAAAGCCAAGATGGCCCACTTCTCGATCTTTCCGCATCCGCGGTCAAGAAAGTGATCAAGCTCGCGAAAAAACGCGGCTATGTAACTTATGACGCCCTCAATGAGGTGATGCCTTCTAACGAAGTGTCATCGGAACAAATTGAGGACGTGATGGCGATGCTTTCAGAAATGGGCATCTCCGTGATCGAAGAAGATGAAGTGGAAGAGCACGAGGCAGAGCAACGGGCCAAAACTGGCACCGAAATTGCTGTTGCCACTGGCACTGCAATTGCATCCAAATCCAATGCGCGAGAAGGGTCCGACCGTACCGACGATCCTGTGCGTATGTATTTGCGTGAAATGGGGACCGTTGAGCTTTTAAGCCGCGAGGGCGAAATTGCGATCGCCAAGCGTATCGAAGCTGGCCGTGAAACCATGATCGAGGGGCTTTGTGAAAGCCCTTTGACGTTCCAGGCGATTATTATTTGGCGCGACCAGCTTGCTGAAGGCGAGATATTGTTGCGCGATATTATCGATTTGGAAGCAACCTACGCAGGTCCAGACGCTAAAACTGCTGAACCCAATGTTCATTCGGACGAAGCTGCAAAAAAAGCAGAAGAAGCCAAGAATGAAAATGCGGAAGGCAAAGAAGGCGAAAGCACTGACGACGACGATGATGACGATGATGATGACGAGTTTGAAAACAACCTCTCATTGTCAGCTATGGAGGCTGAATTAAAGCCTCAGGTTGTTGAAATCTTTGATCTGATTGCCAGCACCTATGCGAAATTGCGCAAGTTGCATGATGAGCAAGTTGGACTTCGGCTTGCATCAAAAGAGCTGACCACGGCCCAGAAAAAGAAACTTGCCGCTTTGCATGTTGAAGTGATTAAGGAAGTCAAATCCCTGTCACTTCACAATGGCCGCATCGAAGCGCTTGTTGAACAGCTCTATGACATCAACAAAAGCCTTGTGCGTATTGAAGGTCGTTTGCTGCGCTTAGCGGAAAGCTATGGCATTAAACGCTTAGATTTCTTGGAGCAATATCAGGGTTCAGAACTTGACCCTGAATGGATTGATCGTGTTTCGACTTTGCCAATCGCGGGTTGGACCAACTTTGCAATCGCTGAACGCAATATGATTGAAGAGTTGCGCGACGAGATTAAAACATTGGCTCAAGAAACCGGTGTTGATATTGCCGAATATCGTCAGCTTGTACACAAAGTGCAAAAAGGTGAGCGGGAAGCTGCGATTGCCAAAAAGGAAATGGTTGAGGCCAACCTTCGTCTGGTGATCTCTATTGCGAAAAAATACACGAACCGTGGCTTGCAATTCTTGGATTTGATCCAAGAGGGCAATATTGGTTTGATGAAGGCCGTTGATAAGTTTGAATATCGCCGTGGTTATAAGTTCTCCACTTATGCAACATGGTGGATCCGTCAAGCGATTACCCGGTCTATAGCCGACCAAGCGCGCACGATTCGTATTCCGGTGCATATGATTGAAACGATCAATAAGATTGTTCGTACATCGCGCCAGATGCTGCACGAAATTGGCCGTGAACCGACACCTGAGGAATTGAGCGAAAAGCTGCAAATGCCTTTGGACAAAGTTCGCAAGGTCTTGAAAATTGCTAAAGAACCAATTTCTTTGGAAACACCAATCGGTGACGAAGAAGACAGCAACCTTGGTGATTTTATTCCTGACAGCAATGCGATCCAACCGATTGATGCGGCGATCCAGTCGAACTTGCGTGAAACAACAACACGCGTTTTGGCGTCATTGACGCCACGTGAAGAACGTGTGTTGCGGATGCGGTTTGGTATTGGCATGAACACTGACCATACTTTGGAAGAAGTTGGCCAGCAGTTTAGCGTGACGCGCGAACGTATTCGTCAGATCGAAGCCAAAGCCTTGCGTAAGCTTAAGCACCCGAGCCGTAGCCGTAAGCTACGCTCGTTCCTCGACAACTAGTCGATATTGTTTTGAAATTTTAAAGGGCCCCGGTGGGGCCCTTTTTTTGTGGCAAGAGTGTCGCATGAACCCACATTAGACCCCTTATTTGAAGCGGCTGACGCGCTTTGGCAGTCGGGCGCACCACATGGATTTGTGTCAAAACAATCATCAGCAGGTCGCAAATTGGCGTGTGGGGGAGGATACTTATCTTGGAGCCACCCTCGGATTGATGCCACAGTCTAACGAATTGGGCTGATTTCGGCCTAAGTGATTCAATTGATTCAAGAAATGCGCTGAACGAGAAACACGCAGGAAACCCTTTGTGGGCCTGCGGTAATTTCAGCTGCGCTGCGGATAAATGATTCAAAGCCAAATGGTTAGAGCATTTTCTTGAATCAGTCTGTGAGGCCAGAATTGACCTGCTTGTCGACCAGTATGCCGACAGTTGCGTATTGCGGCAATTGGTTTCTGTTGGAAATGAAATTGTGAATTGAGATTCAATTTCAGGGGCTTATGGAGTTTTATTGAATCAATTCATAAGGATAGCCGAAATGGCCGCAGCTTTTTCTATCCTGAAAAGCCTACCAGCGCGTTAAGGGCGGCCGCACAATTGCGACCGCCACATGTTTATGCCGCTATTCGGTTTGGAAACCAAAACCACAACAATGTTGAAAACAGCGCTGCGTTGAACATGGGGAACGCAACAACACTGAGACCAATCACGCCACTAAATAGGTAAAACGCACCGACTGCAAAGTCGACAAGTTGAACAAATATCATGTTGCGGATCCAGAATAAGTTCGGAGTTGGTTGGCGCGCCAACATCACCATGCCTGTCCCATAGGCAAGAAATCTCGCCCCCAACATGCCCAACATGTAGTTGTTGTCCAGAGGTGGGCTACTCAATCCCATCATCAAAAAGAATTGCTGGGGTATGATGATAATCAACGCGCCGAGTGCGAATTGTGAAATGGCAATAAGCCAAAGTAGCGCTTTTTGTTTTGTCATATTTCCGTTCTCCTTTGGGATTGCGAGAACCTAAACAAGTCACTATACAAAAGGAAGTAGTTACCAAAAGTATAGTGCAACTTTTTTGATTGGGCCTAAAAATGACAATGAGTAATTGCGATGAATTTTGTCCGGTTGCGCGTGCAAACGACGTGTTGGGCGGCAAGTGGACGACCTTGATCATCCGCGATTTATTACCTGGCAAAAAGCGCTATTCAGAACTGCAAAGATCGCTTGTTGGGATTA
>NZ_JBLIAI010000031.1:0-30133 GCF_047634455.1 Maritalea sp. | reverse complement strand
CCTGAGAGCTCATCTGAGCGCGGGTTTGGCGTGTGGCGCTGCCATTGTGTGGTGATAGAATGACATTATCTAGCGTACGCAAAGATTGGGGAATTTCTGGCTCGCCATCAAACACATCAAGCGCTGCGCCGCGTATCCCACCGTTTACTAACATCTCGATCAATGCTGTTTGGTCCACCATATAACCCCGCGCGATATTGACGAATGAACCCGTTGGTCCGAGCGCTTCAAGCACGTCGCGCGTGATTATGCGTTTTGTCCCCTCACCTCCGGGTGCGATAACGACCAACCAGTCAACGGCTTTCGCCATTTCAATCAGATTATCGAAATAGTGATAGGGCTGATCTTTTTGATGGGTGCGGCCATGATAGGACACTTCCATATCGAATGCCGTCAGCCGGATCGCAACTGCTTTGCCGATACGACCAAGCCCCAAAATACCTACGCGCGCGCTTGCTAATTGAGCAGTCAAAGAAACAGCGCCTTCCTTTGCCCAATGGCCTGATTTTACGTATTGATGATATGCGGGAATGTTGCGCGCCAATGACACCATCAGCCCAACAGTAAGTTCCGCCACAGCCGCATTTAGGCGGTTGGGGGTATTGGTTACCCTGATGCCCCGTGCGTGCGCGGCTTCAATATCCACATTGTCGTAACCCACACCATAATTGGCGATGATCTCGAGGTTCGGCATTTGAGATATCAGGTCAGCATCAATTTTACCGCCGCTCATTCCAACGATTTTACTCCCATGCTCCAACAAGAAGGCACCGCGATTGTCGGCTTCATAGAGTTTGAAAAGTTCAAACTTTTTATCCAGCATTTCAAGGCAATCATCGGGCACCCGCCCCGCAAGTAGAATTTTTTTCATGAAAGGAACCACAGCCAAAACGAAATTGAAAAAACGCTCACCAATGTGGACAGCAACACGGTCGAAGTCGCCACGTCGAGCGCACGATTGTAATAGGTCGCAAAAATATAGGCGTTGATGCCCGACGGCATTGCTGCCAACAGGACAACGACGCGTGAAATTTCGTGTGGCACACCCAGTATTGGCACCAAGATTATCCACGCCAACAAGGGTTGCATGACGGTTTTAATTGCCGACATGGCGGCTGCCGGAAGCACCGCTTTTTTGATGGAATACTGCGTTAAGGCCGCGCCCAAACCGAACAGCGCTGTGGGCAGAACGGCGGCGACCAGCATTATGGTCGCGTCGTCAAGAATTTTGGGCAATGACAGCCCGCTTAAATTCAAAACAACCCCACATGCAATGCCTATAAGCAGTGGGTTTGTTGCAATGCGTTTCAGCGCATCAAAAACCGCAACACCAAGCGGTCGGCCATCGCGGCGCGACAATTCCATGGTCATCATGCCGATAGTCATCAAGCTTGGCGCGTGGAAACCGATGATCAAAAAGATAATTGGTAAAGCTTCAACGCCATAAGCGCGTTGCACAATGGGAATACCAAGCAACACCGTGTTGGTGAACCAGCCGGAAAAACCAACCGAAACCGCTTCGCCGGGGCTGTATTTGAATATACTTCGCGCCAACACGATGCCCAACACAAAACCAGCCAAGCCCGCAACATAAAAGGGCGCTATGATTTTTGGGTCAAGTGCCGTTGCGAAATCGAGCGTCAACATAGCGCGGAAGAGCAACATTGGCGCGGCAAAATTGTTGGTGAAAGCAATCAGTGCGCTAATACCACCGCTCGGGAAAGCCTTCAGTTTTACAGCCAAATAGCCGATGAGGACGATCACGAAAACCGGGGCAATCACGTCGATCACAAAATACATATTGCGAATAAGCTCTCTGGTTTTTCAGTGAAAAGGCGCACCGAATTGCCAAAACGGGAAAGGAACAATTCAAAGCTTAAGCTGGCAATTCCATATCGTCAATTGGTCAAACCTATTTCTGTGCACGCGCTGAAAACTGGCAACGCGGCTCGAATGCACATTCGGTTTGGAACGGAAAGGTTGGGTTTGGCCGGTTTTGATTTTCCAGTGTGGTGATGTCTTGATTAACAGCGCCATCGGTCAAAGCCATCAAGTTTGGATTTGCAATAGCTGCCATGCCCGCCGAAATATACCCACATTTGATGACAACTAACCGTTCTTTTGCCAAATCAACGCCCAGCGGTTCTACATTTTCAGGGTCGTGGAAAGTATAGCGGCGATCCGAGATGATGAGGCGCAAACCGTTGCAATTCAACAAAGCGACTTTATTGCCGCGTTTGTTATCTGTTGCCAGTTTTTCGATCCGCACATGACCATGCCAGGGTTTTGACCGTGTTGGATCAAGGGTCGCGCCTAGCCAAATATCGGTGAACACACCCTCGCCAAGTTTGAAACATTGCTGGACAGCGGGCGCATCGGCAATTCCGATAATCAGCGCGTCTCGGATATTGTTGTCCGTGCAATATTTCAACACACAGGCACGGTCGCCCACACCGCCGCCCCCCGGGTTATCCCCCGAATCCGTAAGCACCACAGGCGCTGTTTCGCAATTCTGCGCGATGGACATCATTTCTTCCAAAGTGCCGGTGGTCGGGCCGAATTTGAAGTCGTTGCGCGCATCAAAATAGCTTTGTGCGAGTTTTTCAACTTCAGACTTCATGTTCGAGCGGTTGGTCCCTGTGATCACCGCTGCCGCATTGGCCCGCTGCACATCGGCCCACACATATCCAACCATTAATGATGCGTCGGTGATGCCGTCAACTTTGTCGATTTCACCGAGCTGACCATAAAGAGACTTTGCAGGCTCATCGATGGTGCTCGTGCGCTCACCGGGCAAAAGGACGGGAATAGGCACCCAGCCAACAATTGGGCGTTCTCCGGTTTCTATGACCTTGATGAGGTTGTTGAGCGCGCGCTCCATGGTTTCTAGTGTATCGATGTGCGGCGCGTGGCGGAATGCGGTGAACAGGTCTATCTGGTCGATTATTCTTTGGCTCAGATTGCCGTGCAGATCGAATGACACAGAAATGGGACAGTTTGGCCCAACACATTTTCGCGCAGCCTCGATCCAATCACCTTCAGCATCGTCCATGCCGTCCACATGCACGGCGCCGTGCATGGCCAAATACAGCCCGTCAATTGGGGCCTCGCCAAGTGCCAGTTCGAGTTTCATCAAAAATTCTGTTTTGAATTGATCATAAGTCGTACGGCTAACCGCACCACCCGGGGTTGAGCGCGCATGCAATAGCGGCACGATCGTCGCGGACGAGTGTGGTAAAAAGCTAAAGAAATCAGAGATCATCAAGTCGTCGCCACGCAGCACTTTGAAGTCTTCTGTCTTTTGCAGCACATCTGTGTATGTGCTGCACTCAGTATGTAAACCGCCTACGGCAATGCGCATGAACCTGTTCCCCTAAAGGCGCGGCAAGTAACGCGATTGCGCCGCAAAGCGCAGCCAATTTTTGTTTTCTGGCTTGGTCCACCCCGCTTCTGCAATAGCGCTGAGACGTGGGAATACCATGTGATTAAACAACTCGCGTGTAATCAAATGCTCCGACCAAATACATGCCTGAACGCCTTTTAGACGATCAAGATGCTCGTCAGGGAAATCGCCCGCTGCTTCGTACTCATATGTTGTATGTGGTGAAGCAGTTCCCGCCCAGCTCGCGCCCGGCTCCTGCCACTCTTCGGACTGCGCCATATCAAGATAGTAAGCTTGGCCCGGAGTCATCACCACATCATAACCTTCTTCAGCCAAGGCAATGCCGATTTCTGGTTTTTGCCAAGCAAACAACAGCGTGCCGCCTTCTTTGTCGATACCGCCACCGTGAGAAACCTCATCCCACCCGGCAACGATTTTTCCCTTTTTCTTGATCATTTTTTGGACCTTGCCCAAAAAATGCGCTTGGACTTGCATGGTGCCGTTCAAACGCTCGTCGTTCATCAGTCTTTCGACTGCCGGGGATTCCATCCATGAATTTTCGTCCACTTCATCGCCACCAACATGGATAAACTTTGACGGGAACAGATCGGCTATCTCTTCGACTACAGTTTCAATAAACTTGTAGGTTTGCGGCAGCCCTGGGTTAATCGCGTTGTTGGGATAACCTTGGATGGAGCGATAGCTTTCTTGTGGTTCGTCCGGGTCTCTGAGCTCTGGGTATGCCGCCAAAACGGCCGTGCAGTGACCCGGTATATCCAACTCTGGCACAATCTCAACGTTCAGGCTTTGACCATGGGTGATCAATTGTTTGATTTGGTCTTGGGTGTAAAAGCCACCATAAGATTCATGACCGGAACCCAATTGTGCTGGCATGGCTTCGTTTGCGCCGCGTTTGGCACCAGCGTTTGTGAGTTCCGGATAGCCCTTGATCTCAACGCGCCAGCCTTCGTCATCGCTTAGATGCCAATGCAGCACGTTCATTTTGTTCCACGCCAGAATGTCAACGAAGCGCTTTACGCTTTCATACGGGTAGAACTGTCGCGAAACGTCCAAGTGTGAACCCCGCCAGCCAAAACGCGGTGCGTCATCGATCACACCAACCGCTGGGAACTGAAACTTGCCCGGGTCAGCTTTTGGTCCATTGATGATTTGGGCAAGCGAAATCAGGCCATTGATCAATGCTTTTGGTGAGCCATATTGCATGGTCACACCGGCGGCGGCAAATGACAGCTTGTAGCCCTCTTCGGACAGACTATGATTGTGCGTTAGGCTCAGTGAAAGCCCGCCTGGCACGTCAATGAGCGAAAATGGATTGGCCAAATCTGTGAACAAACGATCGCTAAGAGCATTGACATTATTGGCGGCAGATTTTTCGTCACATGTGCTGTTGGCAACGACAAACGCCACTGGGGCTTTTGCGAACTGGGCAATAGAAATCGTGTTTGGCCAAGGTGAAAGTGAAAGTGGCAATTCCAATTTACCTTCAGGCACCAAAACGCCTGCTATCTTGCTTGGCCGCCCTTCGAGCGCCATATCGCCAGTGGTTACCGCAAGGTGAGAGCCGTCTTTGAGCGTTAAATATGCGCTCTTTGGACCATCATTGCGATGTTTGGGAATGTGGGTGAGTTTTTCAAGTTCAAACGTCCAGCTTGCGCCCGGCGCAAGTACAAAGCCAGCCTCAGGATCAAACTCATGGAAGTTGGCAAAACGGCGGATGAAGTTGGCGTTGATCGCCACCAGTTCTTTGGAGACACGCAAAAGCGAGGTATAGGCCAAACGGAATTCGCTGATCGGCTGATCAGACAAGTTTGTCAGCGTAAGGATCATTGATCCATTTGTGGGATCGGTTTCACGCCAAATGGCGTCAAGACGGAACTGTGATGTCATTTTATAAACTTCTCTTACGGGCGTATTTGATTGTGAACGTTTGTTTTTATCTCTGATCTTAAAAGTCAGATGATTGTGAAAATGTGCCTGCTAACTCGGATTGGCCAGCGGTCAAGCCACAATCAACGGGCAAGCATATTCCTGTGATGGCATTTGCTTTGCTGCTGGTCAGAAAACTCACCGCATTTGCGATATCTTGTGGGTCGGCAACACGTTGCAACGGATACCATCGTTTTGCCTCTTCAAAGACTTCTGGATTCTGTTCGGCGCGCGCGTTCCAAGCGGTGGTGCGCACTGTGCCCGGCGCAACAGCGTTGATCCGCATGCCAAACTTGCCGTATTCCACTGCGGCAAACCGGGTGAAGTGAACAATTGCTGCCTTCATGGCGCTGTAACCAGGGTGGCCATAGACACCAAAACCATTGACCGATGCAATGTTGATGACCACGCCCTGATTGGCTTTAAACTGGTTTTCGAGCGTTTTGAAACACGCCACAGCGCCCTTAAGATTGATGTCAAAATCACGCTGCCAATTTTCAACTGTGCTCGCTTGCAAGGAAGCTGCGGTGATGGCCCCAACATTATTGACCAGCACCTTTGGCACGCCCAAATCTAGTGCCGCTGCGCGCATTTTTTCCTGATCCACAGCGCTTAGAATATCGCAGTGGAGAGCGTGACACTTGCCGCCATTGGACGCAATTTGCGCAGTGGTTTCTGCGTTCAACTTGTCGTCAATATCGACACAGAGCACCGCAAGGCCATCTGAGGCCAACTGAAGCGAAATCGCTCGACCGATATCGCCGCCTGCGCCTGTGACAATTGCTACCTGTTCACTCACAATCAATTCCTACTTTCATTCTAATCGCCCAGGGGTTGAGAATCATCGCCGTCGCGGAACGTCACCAATTGGCGTTTAATCCTACGCAGCGGCTCAATGGCTAGGTCTTTGCGCTTGATCGCAACCAAGTGCGCAACAATGTCGACAGCGGCCAAGAAAGCAAACCTTGCAGATGATGGGCGCAAAACATCAACGCCTTCTTGCAGATCAATTCCAATATTGGTGGTTGCCGTTTGCGCGACCAAACTGTTTGGTTTGGTGAGCGTGATGACCGTAGCGCCATAGCCGGATGCGACTTCCAAGGCGCGAACGAGCTCGCGGTTGCGCCCAGATATCGACAACCCAATGACCACATCATTTTGTGATACGGTTGAGGCGGTCATCAGTTGCATGGAATGGTCGTTTGATGAAGACGTACGCAGCCCCAAACGGAACAATCGGTTTTGAATTTCACCTGCGAACAGCGATGAGTTTCCACCCGAACCAAATGCATAGACCATGTCAGCTTTGGCTATGGCCACCGCTGCTGCTTCAATCGCCGCCATGTCCAAGTTATCGTGCAAGGAATGCAAAACAGATTGGGCGCGGGTGAGAATCGTCTCAACAACTTCTTGCGCATTGGTGGCGTTGGATTGCGGTTCTTCATAGCGCTGTCCAATAAACGCACTTTGCGCCAGCCGAACTTTAAATTCGGAAAAACTTTGGCACCCTAGCCGACGACAAAAGCGCGTAACGGTCGGCGGCGACACTTCGGCACGGGCAGCAAGCTCAATAATGGATGCATTTACGGCAAACGGGCGATCATCAAAAATGATCCCTGCAATACGTTGCTCAGAGCGCGAGAGCCCATCCATTTCCTGCTGCATTATGCCTAAAATATCGACCATAATTATTTGTTAGCCCGTGACTTTCGTGTTGGATCGAAAGCTATGCAATCAACTTCAACCTTACAGTCAACCATTAGAGACGATTGTACACAGGCTCGTGCGGGCGGGTGCTCACCGAAATAGCCTTTGTAGACGCCATTGAATGACCAAAAATCGCGCGGATCATCTAGCCAGACACCAATGCGCACAATGTGCTCTGTGCCGTAACCAGCTTCATCGAGAATCGCCAAGAGGTTTTTGATGGCCACATGAGTTTGCTCAACGATATTGCCACCAATCACTTCACCGTCTACCATAGGAACTTGGCCAGACACATGCAGCCAACCATCGGCTTCAACTGCACGGGCAAATGGAAGATTTTGGCCGCCTGCGCCATTTTTTTCAGCCCCATATCTGATGATCGCCATTTCCGTACTCCAGCAAATTTATGTAAATAATTTTCTTGTTGATTGACATATCAACAGAATTAGGCGAGTTTTTCTATAGAAAAAACATAAAAAATGAAAATAATTTGCCATGACATCACAATTTACAAATCCGTTTCCAGTTTCTGACCCAGATCGCCATGCGATTTGGGAAATGCTAGTTGCTCGCGATATCACCGCGTTCTTGGCCGCAGACTGGTCAATGGTAGAGAATGATTTCGCAGCTGATCGGTTTATGGGCGTACATGGCCACTTTAAAGCCAACCCGGACCATTGGCGTTTAGCCTTCCCATCATTAGCAGAATATGGCAAGGAATGGTTGCAACAAGCCGTTGATTTTCAAAAGGAAAGTTATGCCGACGACCCACGAACCGCTATTTTTACGGCAACCGTTCTGCGTGATATTGAGATCAATGGCGACCGGGCAATTGTGCACAAAAAGTTTGATGGTCACATCACAAAAACGGACGGCACCAAGGACGTATTGAATTGGCAGACTGTCTATTATTGTCATCGGATTGATGGCAGCTGGAAAATTGCCGGCTTTAATGGCTATTTACCGAACCCGATGGGTTAGGCCAAACCCATTATGACCAAACGCTTTTTCACAGCCGTTCTTGCCACAGAATCAAACACGTTTTCGCCCATTGCGATTGATCGGCGGGGCTTTGAGGCCTCTTTGTATGCGCGTCCGGGCGAGCACCCGGACACACCAACCCTTTGTTCTGCACCTTTGACAGAAGGACGCAAATGGGCGGCTCAACGCGGCTATGAATGGGTTGAGGGCACCGCTGCTTGGGCGGATCCAGCCGGCTTGATCAATCGGCAAGCTTATGAAAGTTTGCGCGACGAAATTTTGGACCAACTTCGAGATGCTTTGCCGGTGAACGGGGTTGTGCTTGGCCTGCATGGCGCAATGGTTGCAAATGGCTATGACGACCCTGAGGGCGATTTGCTGGCACGTATCCGCCAGATTGTGGGTCCTGATGTCATTATATGCTGCACCTTTGACCCCCATAGTCAGCTCACAGCAAAACGCGTTGAAGCGCTTGATTTCTTCCTGGCCTTTAAAGAATTCCCGCACATTGATTTTGTCGAAAGGGCGCAGGATTTGCTGCGCATTCTCGATGAAACGTTGGCGGGTAACGTGAAGCCGTCAGTGTCGGTATTTGATTGCAAGATGATTGATGTCTTCCCGACATCATTTGAGCCAATGCGCTCCTTTGTTGATGACATCATCGCCCTTGAAAATGCCGACACTGATGTGCTGTCCATATCGATCATTCATGGCTTTATGGCATCTGATGTGCCTGAAATGGGCAGCAAACTCGTCGTCGTGACCAACAACGACCGGGCTAAGGGTGACAAGCTGGCACGCGATTTGGGCATGCGCTTGTTTAATATGCGCGGCACAGTGATGCCGCCGCAAATGAGTGCAAAAGATGCAGTTGCCGAAGCGTTGGCGCACGACAGTGATAAGCCGGTGGTTATTACAGATGTCTGGGACAATCCGGGCGGCGGTACTGCGGGCGATGCGACCGTCATTTTGCAAGAAATAATTTCCAATAATGTGCAAAACGTAGCCGTTGGCACCATTTGGGACCCTATTGCGGTGCAGATTTGTTTCGCAGCGGGTGAAGGTGCCACCGTTCCCTTGCGGTTTGGTGCCAAATCTGCGCCGCACACGGGCAACCCGATCGATAAGACAGTGACCATCAAAAAGCTAGTGCCCAACGCAGAACAAAGATTCGGCGATAGTTTTGTGCCAATGGGTGACATCGCAACTATTGAGTTCGATGGCATTGAAGTCGTGCTAAATTCTACGCGGGCGCAGAGTTTTGATAAGTCACTTTTTGAAATAGCAGGCATTGATTATGCCGCCAAAGCCATTTTGTTGATCAAATCAACAAATCATTTCTATGATTCATTTGCGCCAGTCGCTGCAAAGATATTATATTGCTCCGCAGGACGGCCTTATCCAAACAACCCAGCGACAAACGCGTACACCAAAGCGCCAAAAAATATTTGGCCCATGATTGAAGATCCACACGGACTTTCAAACGCGGACTAGTTTGTTTGTATCGGTCAGATATTTTGCGACAGCACGGTAAGCACAATGACGAAAACTGGTTCTATTTTTTCCCTCACAACTCCTGCGGTTTTGATCGATGAAACAATTGTCGACAAGAATATTGCTCGGGTGCAAAAATATATGGACCAAACGGGCCTCAAAGCGCGACCACACATAAAAACCCACAAGATTCCTGAGTTTGCTAAAAAGCAGTTGGCTGCAGGTGCGGTTGGCATAACTTGCCAAAAAATCTCTGAAGCCGAAGTTTTTGCAGATGCCGGCATCCCCGATATTTTGCTGACCTTCAATATAATGGGCGACGAGAAACTCAAAGCGTTGAAGGCATTGCACGAGCGGATCAAGCTAAGTGTTGTTGCGGACAGCCGCGAAACAATTGATGGCTTGGCCAGTACAATTGATACAGGCAAGCCGCTTGATGTGATGGTGGAATGCGACACAGGCGGTCAACGCTGCGGCGTACAATCGCCGCGCGAAGCTTGTGACCTAGCACAGTATATTGCGGAGCAACCTAGTCTTAAGTTCGTTGGGCTGATGACCTATCCAATGCCAAACACAGAAGACAGTGTTGAGGCTTTTTTTGAACAAACTGCTGGCCTGTTAAAGCAAGCTGGCTTGGAATGCCCGATATTTTCAACAGGCGGTTCGCCTAGCCTATTCTCGGCAGAACGTTCAACCATTGCCAATGAATATCGCGCTGGCACCTACATCTATAATGACCGCTCGTTGGTACGTGCGGGCCATTGTGGGTTCGCTGATTGCGCCATGCATATTCTAACAACCGTCGTTTCACGCCCGACAGAAGACCGCGCCGTTTTGGATGCAGGCTCCAAGGCACTTACGTCTGACCTACTGGGTTTCACGGACTTTGGCTATGTGGTGGATTACCCTGAGGCCGTCATCACGGGCCTTTCGGAAGAGCATGCCGTCGTTGACCTGTCTGCGTGTACAAAAAAACCAAAAATTGGTGAGAAAATTCGCATCATTCCAAACCATACATGTGTGGTGTCAAATCTGATGAACCATGTCTATGTACACCGCGATGGCGAATTTGACAGAAGAATTGAAGTCGCCGCACGCGGTCGGGTTTGGTAGCGCCAAGAGCTATTGGCAACATCTTAACGATACCTGTCATATTCGCCACTGGCGCGATTGTGTAAATTGAACGAAGTTGGCGCCAACAAAGGAGCCAACTCATGAATAATCACCACGATTTGCTGGACGCTATCGCTACCTATCTTGACGCCATCTATTATTGCGACGTCGAAAAACTTGACGCCGTATTTCACTCAGCTTCGAGCCTGTTTGATGCTGACAACGGCAAGATTTTTGTCGATCCCATTGCAAGCTTTCACGCAGACGTTGCGTCACGCCCTTCACCTGCTAGTGTCAATCAAAAACGCAAAGAGCAAATCGTCACGATCGATTGGCTTTCCAACTTAAGCGTCACCGTTAAACTACGCCTTCAAGCACATGAGAACATCTTTGTGGATCACTTGGCGTTTGTGCTTGGTGAAGCCGGATGGCAGATCGTTTCAAAAGTCTGGCATTTAGAAGGCACGGCTGAGGTTGAATTCAATTGACCTCAGTGACGTATTGTTCTTTCTTTGTTCCAAGAAATAAATAGGGATTCGATATGAGCGAAATGACCTTTGAAGAGAGTGTAAATGCACAAGTCGCATTGCTGGAAAATGGCCGACCTTTAGACGCGTTTGATAAGTTTTTTGCTTTTGATGGTGTGATGTACGCGAACGATCAGATCTTTGCCAACAGTGCTGCGGAGGCGCGCGAAAAACAAGAACGCTACATCCTTGCGGCTACGTCAATTGACGGATGTATTGAAGACCTAAGAACAAATGCGCAATCTCAGATTTGCGTCTTCCGCAATAGATCCAGCTTCACAACAAGCAACGGCGCGATACATAAAATTGATGGCCTATGCTGGCAACTCTGGAGCAACGGCAAGGTCGTGGTCGAACGTTATTTTGAGGGCGCGAACATGGAACAACAATTGGCCGCAGGTATTCTGGACAAGCCTGAAAATCTAACGCCAATTGTGACCTAGCTTTTCGCAGCAATGGCCAAAGAATATCAGTGCGCAAATACAAAAGCCCCGTTCTGGAACGGGGCTTTTTCGGTCGGGGGAGGAACCGTTTAGTTCGCTTTGCGCCGTTTTAAACGACTTCTGGCAAGCCCAAATTTGACAGATCGACATTTCGCTCAAATGCATTGCCCTCCTCGTCAAAGAGATGGCAATCAGCAGCGTTCACGCCGATGCTGTATTCTGCATTTGCGCGAATTGGCGCCGTACCTTCTTGCACTGTGCAGAACACTTCTTCATCGTCAGGCAGGTTGGCATAGGTCACCGTGTGAATTCCCAACCGCTCAACCACATTTGCATGCAAGTTCAGCGTGATATCCGATTTTTCCAAGCGTGTATGCTCAGGGCGGATACCAAGCGTAAAGATTTTGCCCTTTGGCTCGCCACGTGGCGTTACGGGTATAGTGATCTCGCCAGCACCTCCAATTTTAACTTTTACGCCATTTTTGGTGCTGCCCGTGCATTCAACTTCGATGAAGTTCATTTTGGGATTGCCGATGAAGCCAGCCACGAAAAGATTGTCCGGCTTGTGATAGAGCTCAAGTGGTGTACCCACTTGAGCGATGAAGCCTGCATCCAACACAACGATGCGATCGGCCATAGTCATGGCTTCGATCTGGTCGTGGGTTACATAAATCATTGTTGCATCAAGATCGTGATGGAGCTTTGTCAGTTCCACCCGCATTGTCGCGCGCAGGGCCGCATCAAGGTTTGACAAAGGTTCGTCGAACAAGAACACACTTGGCTCGCGAACAATAGCACGGCCAATCGCCACCCTTTGTCGCTGACCACCAGACAATTCACCTGGCTTATGTTGCAAGCGATCATCAAGCTTTAGTATGCCTGATGCGATCATTACCTTTTTTTCGACTTCTTCATTTGAAAGTTTGTCAACGCGCAATGGAAACGCGATATTTTCATAAACTGTCATGTGCGGATATAGCGCGTAGGATTGAAACACCATCGCGATGCCGCGTTTCACTGGCGGTAGTGCGTTAACGATCCGGTCGTCAATATGCACGTCGCCTTCAGAGATTTCTTCAAGCCCAGCGATCATGCGCAGCAAAGTTGATTTGCCGCAGCCGGATGGCCCAACGAATACGATGAATTCACCATGTGTAACGTCCAATGAAACGCCTTTGATGACTTCTGCCGTACCGAAACGCTTCTTTACATTATCGAGCTTGAGTTGACCCACGGCCATTCTCCCAATTACTAGAATTCTTGAAGGGTGAGACCCAACCCAAAGGTCGGGTCTCACAGATTTGGTTATTTATATTCTTCGAGCGCTTCAGCAGCTTCAGCAACAGCGTCAGCAGCAGTAGCTTCACCCAAAACAACAGATTGAATTGCCTCGTTGATTACGTCTTGAAGACCAACATAATCAGTCACGAATGGCTCTGGACCACCTGTTGGGATTGTGTCAAGGAACGCAGACCAAGTTGGGTCTTCTGCTACCAAGTCAGCAACACCTGCAACGTTGCGTAGTGGTGTAAGGCCAGCAGCTTTTTCGAATGCAAACTGGTTTTCTGGGTTGGTTAGGAACTTAGCCAAATCAACCGCTTGTGCTTCAACACCGGTATTTGCAAACACTGCCAATGAGTCAGTGATCAACAATGTACCAGGGCCGCCGTTCGGACCCGCTGGAACGCCAGTTACACCGAAGTTGATGTCGGTTAGACGTGCACGTGCCCAAGGACCATCGATATACATACCGATGCGGCTTTCAACCATCAATGGTGTAAGTTTCGCACGGTCATAAGCAATAGGACCAGGCTGAGAAACTGAAGCCATTTTCACGCCGTAAAATTCAAGCGCTTCAACATTGTTTGGTGAGTTGAACACGATATCGCCGTCTGCATTGATCACTTCACCACCGTTTGTGTAAACGTAGTTCATGAATTGGTGCATGGTGTTATCGAATGACGCAGCAGCCAAACCGAAGCCGTCAGCGTCAGTTTTTTCTTTAATGGCAGCCGCAGCATTGTACATTTCGTCCCAAGTCTTTGGACCAGCTTCTGGATCTAGGCCAGCTGCTGCGAACAAGTCTTTGTTCCAGTAAAGCGCTTTGGTTGAGAACGCACGTGGTGCACCCCAAATTTTGCCATTTGCTGTAACTGTTCCAAGAACAGGTGCAGCATAAGATGCTTTTTCTTCATCAGTGTAATCAAGCGAAACAATCAAGCCATTGGCTGAAAGCTGCTTAAGTGTGCGTGAACCCATATATGCAAGCGCAGGTGGGTTACCGGCGGCAGCCAAAGTTGTGGCTTTATCTTGACACTGGCCCCAAGCAACGTACTCGAGGTTGATTTTGTAACCTGGGTTAGCCGCTTCCCACTCAGCCATGTGAGCTTCAGCGAAATCGCCACCCCAAGTATTGTCGCCACACTGGATCATGTGCAGGACTTTTTCTTGAGCGTATGATGCTCCGGTGGCTGCGCCCAATACGACCGCTGTGCCGAGCAAAATTTTTGCTAGTTTCATTTGTGAACTCCCTTTTTGTTGCCAAGATTGTAACATCCCTCCTACTCCTTCACCGCGCCTGCAGTTAGGCCAGCGATGATATAGCGCTGGAGGAAGATGTAGATGATCAGCACTGGCAAGATGCCGACCAAACTCGCAGCCATCAATTCGTTCCAAAGAACCGTTTGACGACCAAAGAACTGGTAAATGCCCACAGGTAGTGGGTGAAGATTGGTTGACGAGTTAAACGTCAACGCGAACAAGAATTGTTGGGCATAGGCTCCGATAAAGGTAGCGATTGCCACAACAACAATCCCGGGCATCGCGATTGGAATGATCACCCGGCGCAAGATATATATACGCGATGCGCCATCAACCCATGCAGCCTCTTCAAGTTCGCGCGGAATTTTCATCAAATATGAGCGCAGCAACCAAATGCCTGTCGGGATCAAGAAGGCAGCACCCGGAACAATCATTGCCCAATATGTGTTCAACCATCCAAATGCGTTCATTAGTTTGAACAAGGGGATAATCAAAACCGCACCACCAACCATGTTGATCGCAAGGAATGCACCAAGCAGTGCGTCGCGCCCTTTGAACGTGAAGCGGGCGAATGCCCATGCCGCAGGAATAACCGCGACCAGTGCAATCACAGTCACCGCTGTGGCAATAAAGAAACTGTTGAAAATGTAGACGTGCAGCATAGGTACGCTTTTCCACATCGTGAAATAAGCATCAAAGCTCATATTTTCAGTGATGATTTTGTACGGTACCGAGTTGATCTTGTTCAACGGCCGCAGCGAAACCAAAAAGGCCTCGAGAAACGGCGCGAGTGTAAAGGTCAGGAACACCGCAATTCCAGCATAAATCCCGACTTTTTCCCACCATTTGTACTTATTGATCATTTGCCTAGGCTCCGTTTTGCAAAGCGCGAAATCATGTAAAAGTAGAATCCGGCAAATGAGGATAAGAAGATCACAATCATTACGGCGCGGGCAGAGCCCTCACCATATTTGAAACGCGATATTGCGGTTTTATAGGTGTCGATAATCATCGTCGTTGTGGCGTCGCGTGGCCCACCTTCTGTCAAAATCCAAATGATATCAAAAGAGTTGAATGTCCAGATTGCAGACAATAGACCCATCGTAGCGACCGCTGGCATGATCAACGGTAGGGTGATGCGGCGGAAACGGTACATCCGGCTTGCCCCATCAACCCACGCCGCTTCATGCAAGTCGGTGGAGATCGACTGCATGGCTGCCAACAAGTAAATCGTGACCAAAGGTGTTCCCACCCAAACGTCGGTGACAATGGTCGAATAGAATGCTGCATCTCGTGTCGCAAGGAATTCAAATGGTTCCGCCAAAATCCCAAGATTTTGCGCCACACCTGAAATCATGCCGAATTGACCATTATACATCCAGCGCCACATAAATACGCCAATTGCAATCGGGACAATCCAAGGCGGCATGACGAGCAAACGGAAGAAGCCACGGCCCATCACCGCTGAGTTTAAAAGCATTGCGCCTGCAACACCCACGACCATTTTAAAGGTCACAGATAGCGCCATCCAATAGAATGTTCGCGCAACCACTTGTGGAAATTTCTTTGCGAAAATCTTCTCGTAATTGTCAAGCCCGACAAAATTGGTGACTGGTTTCAATGAGGAATCTGTAAAGGACAGCCAAAATGTCTGTGTCAGCGGCCAAGCAACGATGAGCAACGTGATAAGCAACGCCGGCACCAGAAGCAGATAAGGAAATATGTTTGGGCGTCCCCCAAGTGATTGCATTTATGCAACCTCCCCATTACGCAGGTTAAAATTGTCGAACCGCGCCCACATGGATGTGAGGTCAATGACCTGGCGCGATTGACGGGCTTCATCAAGTTTGATTGCTGTAAGGCCAGCAGCCAACCCGTCTAAGATGGACACCGGCAATGACGCGCCTTCGCGCAGATGCGCAAAGATGTCTGCAATCATTTGTTCGTCAGCACCGTAGTGAACGGAAAGGCCCGAACTTTGGTAGCTCTTGTCTTCAAGGGTTTCGCACGATTTTGCATCCGTCAACTTGAAGAAGTTGCGGATGAAATCGCCCTCTGCCATGCCCTTGGAACCAATGACTGCAAAACGACGGAATTCGTCCGGCACATTCATGTTGGTATGGAAACAAAGACTTGCGCCACCTTCATATTCAATGATCGCAGTTTGATAGTCGATCAGATCACCGTCACCGCTAAACACTTTGTCTGAACCCATCCAGCCAGAGGGCTTGGATTGGTAAATTTCGATATCGTTTTCGGTTTCGCGAGCTGGCACGAAACTTTTGCGTCCGCCAAAGCTGGCGACACGGATCGGGCGTGTACCCACTAAACCGTTGTAAAGATCGAGATCATGACAGCATTTTTCGAGCATAAAGCCGCCCGAATATTTTGAATGACGACGCCAGTCGCGCATAAAGAAACCGCCATGATAAGGAGCGATATGCTCTGACGCTTCAATCGATGCGATATCGCCAAGTACACCTTGGTCACGTGCTTTAATAAGATCGCGATAAAGCGGCGCGTAACGCAACACCAAACCGATCATCAACTGATCGGTGTTGCCGCCGTTTTTGGCCAACAAATCAAGCAACTCAAACGTTTGCTCCTGGGTTGTGACCACCGGTTTTTCCGTGAACGTTTTCACACCAGATTCAAGTGCAATTCGGATATGTTCAAGGTGCATATGATTGGGGGAACCGATCATCAAGAGATCCAGATCACCCTCAGCAATCATTTGCTCTATGCTGTCGAACTGGCGACCAGGATCAAATGGCTTGAGCGTGGTCGCATCGATATTTAGACCGACAACGCCTTCGCCTTTTACCAGCGGTAGTCCAGCAGGTGACGGATCGACATAGCCGACGAATTCGATATCTTTTTGAGTTTGTCCAATGACTTGAGCCAAATAGCCCAATCGGTAGCCAAGACCAATTATTCCGATTTTAATCAAAGCGCTGACCTCCCATCACACACAATGTAATTTATTTTCTCATATTGGGTGAATAATTCGGATAGGTCAACGGAAATGCCGTATATCAAGCGCAAATCGTGAAATTTATTTTCATTTTGTGCGCTAGAAGAAGACGAATTCAGATATTTTGGTTCGATTTGAACGTGCGGGGCTCTAAACATACGCCAACTCCGTCTGAATAGAATCGGCGACATTTCGCATATCAGAGACGAATGCGACTTGGGTCTGGCGCGTGCCCAGTTCGGATGTAAATGCCATCGCCTCAACTTTTCCCGAAGATGAGCGCTGCCAATCCGCGCATGAGGCGTGGAAATCCTTAACGTTGGTCGCAGCCAAAATTTGTTCCAAATTCGTTGAACTAATGCCAGAGCCAGGCATGATTTCAATCCGTCCATTGGCACCCTTGACCATTTGAGCGATCAATTCGATGCCTTCAAGAGCCGTCAACGCACCGCCTGAGGTTAGAATACGATCCATGCGAAGATTTATTGCTTGTTCGAGAGCCGCGACCGGGTCCGGCGTGAGATCAATCACACGATGAAGCGTGCATTCCATTCCATTTGCCGCGCTGCGCAAAGCCGACAAGACGTCTAAATCAAGCGTATCATCAGCTTTGGCAGCACCCAGCACGACGCCAGCAAGACCCGTTTTTTTTGCGGTGGCTATATCGGCGCACATCAAATCAATTTCGGTTTGCGCATAACAAAAGTCTCCGCCGCGTGGCCGGATCATGGCGTGAATTGGAATGTCATAATTTTGCGCTGCGCGCATAAAACCGTAGCTAGGGGTCAAACCGCCTTCGCTCAGTGCCGCACACAGTTCAATCCGGTCCGCGCCACCTGCAACTGCAGCTTCAAGCGAAGCCAAACTATCTACACAAATTTCAAGTGTGATCCGATGCATCATGCGCCCCCTCTTAAAGTAGGGCTGTCTAGGAGTGCGGCACCAACTAGACCTGCATTTCGCGCGAATTTGGCCGGCATGATCAATGCCTGCCCATTTGAGAAAAGGGTGCGTTTGCGCACCTTAAAGTCCAACAACGAAATGAGCTCAGCAGCGTTTGATAACCCGCCACCAACCGGCACAATTTCTGGGCCCAAAAGATTGACGATCATGGACAATGGTCCGGCCAACATTTCTGACCACACATCGATGGTTTTAGCAGCAACTGAATTACCAGCATGCCATGCGGCAACGATTGCTTCACAATTGAGAACTTCGTCGCTCAGCGCTTGATGAATTCTCTCAATGCCACGCGCACCACCGACTGTATCCAAACATCCTGCCTGGCCACAGCCGCATTCAAAATACCCAAGCGGTGACACTAATCCATTGGCCGTTGGATCAACAACCGGGCCATGTCCCCATTCTCCGGCGGCACCGTTTTCGCCGACAATAATGTTGCCATCCACCACGATGCCACCACCAACACCAGTGCCCAACACAATTGCAAAAACGTTCATCGCGGTTTTTGCGATGCCTAGCCGCGCCTCTGCGAGCGCCAGACAATCAGCGTCATTGGCGACCACTGCGGGAAGGCCGATTTTCTTGGTTAGTTCTTGCGCAATATCCGTTGCGTCGATGGCTGGAATGTTTGCGACCCGAACTTTTCGTGTCTTTGGATGCACAACGCCTGTCAGCGATATAGCAATTGATTGATGGCGGTTATTGCCATGCTCACGAATAAGCATGTCGATTGCGTCGACAAACTGGCTTAACGAATGGGTTGGCGTTGCAACAGATGCGATCACCGGCACATCGCCGTCCGCCTCTGGCATGCCGAACCGAATATTTGTGCCACCAATGTCGAAGCAAAAAGGCATTAGCTGTTTACCCCTTCACCCTTGATCCAGGTGCGCGTTACCTTATCGCTCGCTTGATCAATAAGTGCAAAATCTGCATCATAGCCCGCGCCAATTTTGCCAATTTGGTGATCCAAGCGCAAGTAACGCGCTGGGTAGAGCGATGCCATCCGCAATGCTTCGCCAAACTCAACACCGAGCTCATCCCGAGTCAAACGCACTGCTTCCATCATGTTGAGGTCCGAGCCCGCCAGCTGTCCCTCACGTGTGGCAAGACGACCGTTTTCAGCAAAAATTTCTGTGCCATAAAGATTGAAGCTTTTTTTGTCGGACCCAACCGTTGCCATTGCATCGGTAACCAACATGATATGGTCGGTGGCTTTTAGCTCAACAACCGTGCGGGCCGTAGCATGATGCAAATGATGGCCATCTACAATCAGCCCGCAATAAATGTTCTTGCGTTCATAGGCTGCGCCAATCAGTCCAGGTTCACGGTTCAGCATCGGCGGCATTGCATTGTAAAGGTGAGTAACCCCTGATATGCCAGCAACAAAACCTGCGCTTGCCTGGGCATATGTTGCGCTGGTGTGGCCAGCACAAACGCGAACTCCAGCTTCATTGAGTGCTGCAATAAACTCAGGCGGCACAACTTCTGGCGCGAGGGTGACAATTGTGGTGCCTAACCCATCTTGAGTGAATAATTCTAGCGCACCTTCATCCACCGCGCGCACATATTGTTGTGCATGCACGCCGCGCCGCTCCATGGAAAAATATGGTCCTTCAAAATGTATGCCACGTACCCCAGGCAAGTTTTGGGCAATTGCTTGGCGTGCAGTTGCGGCAGCAGCTTGCATGCGCTCAAAACTATCGGTGATAAATGTGGGCAGCATTGTTGTGGTGCCAAATTTACGATGACCATTAGCGATTGTTGCCAGCGCTTGGACAGACTGCTCATCATTGAACATCACACCGCCGCCGCCGTTGACTTGCACATCAACAAAACCAGGCACGAGCAGTTTGCCGCCCAAATCTTCGGTTTCGTATCCTTGTTGCTCCGAACCAGCATCATCAATGATCGCTGAAACTTTACCCGCCTTAATGACCACCGCTTTGCCTTCAACGAAATCTGTCCCGTCAAATATGCAAGCATTGCGCAGCAATATGGGGCACTCAGACGCCCCGTCACCATCAATAATTGGATTGCTCTTAGTTTCCATCAGCGGTCCACTTTCATCTCAACAATGAAGTCGTACGCGTCACCGCGAAAGTGGGTACAGACATATTCAATCGGCTCGCCGGTCGGCAAAAAGCTCTGTTGCTCAACAAACAAGCACGGGGAACCTAAAGGGACTTGAAGAATTTGCGCTTCCTCCACAGCCATCATCTGCGCGCGAACACGTTGTACGCCGCGCACGGGGCAAACCCCCTGCTGCTCCAGATAGGTATAAAGGGATTGAGACAAATCAATATTGGCGGGCAAGATGCGCGTTGGCAGACATGCAAATTCAACACAAACCGGCTTTTCGTCAGCAAAGCGCACCCGGTGAATATGCGTAACGAGTTCTCCAGGCGTCAATTCCAGCATATCCATTTCTAATGGTGTGGGTTCACGCGAAGACTTGCTCAATATTTTGAAACGGGTCACATGGCCTTTTGTGGCTGCGTCTGAACTGAAGCCCTTTGATAGCGACAGGGTTGCGGCATATCGATCCGCGACAAATGTTCCGCAATCGCTGCTTTCGCGCAATACACCTTCGCCAACCATTTTGCTGAGGGCTTTTCTCACGGTCTGAGGCGGCATGCCGAATGCTCGAGACAATTCGTTTTCGGGTGGCAGCTCATCACCATGCCCCAACACGCCATTTTCAATCGCGTGCCGCACGGCAGATTGTAGTTTTTTGTTTCGCGGCGATAGTTTGTAATTTCCGTTTTCAGCCAAAGGCAGAATTGAGGAAATCAGATCGCGCATCCGATCAACATTTGTTTCGCCGCCCATCGCACCATTTTGCATCCGACAGGCCTCCCTTGGCTCTAAATAAAACCAATAAGATACCATTTTGCAACCAAAAAATTACCAATCCACCTAGACTCGAAGGCTGTTTCTTGATGAAAAGTGATCAACCTTTTGAAAACACATTGTTTTTCGCATAGCCATACAACTGCAAAAACTTGCATGATCATGCCCAATTGCATGAGATTGTCTGGGGATCGGCATCATTGTGGGGAGAAATCTCGCGCGGTTTAGCGATTAATCGACAAACACGCCGTAAAGTCGGGGTGAAGTGGTAACGGCAATTCTGGCGACCGTAAGCCCAGATTCGATTGCCATTTGCAAACCTTCGCCAGCCATTAGCGAATTCAGAAATCCTGCATTGAAAATATCGCCAAATCCAACCGTGTCGCCACCCTCGATCTTTTCGCAAGTGGCAGTCGCTGTTTTGCCTTGGTTTACGGCGTCAACCCGTTCCAAGCCGCGCAGCACGACCAAGATTTGGTGGCTTGCCAAAGTTGATGCAAGGGCTGTTTGCGCCTCGTCCGTGTCTGTTTTATGCATGATGATACGCAAATCGTCTTCAAGGACGATAACCACATCAGATGCCCGCGCCCAGTTTCGATAAACTGAAATCGTATCCTCGTTCCAACCCTCCGGAGGGCGTCCATAATCCAAGACGGTTGTCCAACCCATTGTGGAAAGCATGGTCAGCAATTGTGACATGCCCGCTGTTATGCTTGGCATCAGGTTTGCACCGGTCAGCAAGGCAAATGAGGACCTTGACGTTGCAGGCGGAATTGCATCGAGCATGGCGTCGACCGTCGCAGCGTTTAAGTGTCCTTGTGAAGTGAGAAACACCCGTCCTTTGTCGTGCAGGATGCTGACAGAAACCGATGTATTTGCTGGCACCACTGTCCAAGACGTTGTGCTGGGCTGAAATTCGCCCTTCAGCCATTTGCCCAGCTCGTCATTTCCAATTGCTGCAATTAGTCGATGTTCAACACTCAGACCGGCGAGCGCCAGCGCCGTATTGCCTGCAGCGCCACCGGCCCGCAGGTTAGAAGTCGACATTATGGTTTCGCTCTCAAACTCAGGCCATTCTGACAATGTGCCTAAGATCAGTTCTAAGTTTACATTACCTAGAACCAACAATGGTGGTGTCGCCATTTTACCCTCAAACCCTCGACTCGATGTGCAGGCTATTGTTTCAGACGAACTTGTCAAAGGGATTATCGACCAAGCGTTCAATTTTTTAAAAAAAATGCCGGATTTAGCGAGCAATTTGCTCATTTGACGGCATTCCTAAACTCCTTTTGACGTCAGCAGCTTCAAAAAGCCAGTTAGATTTTGCGCGCGGCGGCTCGATATTTTGTTTGTACTGTGTCATTTTTTTGGCACCAGGGTCGATCCTCAGCGAGGTGCGCACGGCGTAGCAAATCTTCAAACCAATGCTACCATGCACGAGCAAACACTGATTCTTTATGAGATTGCGGAGAATGGGCATGAACAGAGCGCTAAGACGGCAGCAAAAAAAACTTGCCCAAAAAGGCGTTCATGTGGGCAGTGCGGATTTCATTCAACTGCTACAACAAGGGCTGCAATTTCACAAATCTGGCAATTTGGTGACTGCTGAACAGCATTATCAAAAAGCGCTGGCGATGCAGCCTGACCATCCGGATGCGAACAATTTGATGGGCACGCTGGCGCACCAAGCGGACCGGAACGACTTGGCATTGCCGTATCTGGATAAAGCAATCGCCGCCAATCCTCACAACGCCAACTATCACAATATGAAGGGCTTGATACTCAAGGCACTCGGCAAGCCTGCGGAATCTGAAACTTCCTACCGCCTAGCAATCCAAATTGATCCCCAGTTTGCCGCCGCATATAATGGGCTTGGGTTGTTGTTTAAGGATTTGGACAATTTGGATGAGGCTCTTGCATTCACCAAAAAGGCGATTGAGCTGCAACCCAATTTTCTCGAGGCATTCAACAATCTCGGCAATATCTATGAAGCCCAAGGCGCGTTCACTGACGCGATTGAAGCGTATGAAAAAGCGCTGACGATCAACCCAAACTTCCCGCCTGCGCTCTACAATTATGCCCGTGCCCTGCAGCAAGCGGGCGACACAAATCGCGCAATCCAAATCTATATCAAGGTCTTGAAAGCGCAGCCCGATTTTGCTGAAGCGTTAAGCAATTATGGACTAGCGCTTCGAGAAGCAGACCGGGCAGACGAAGCCATAGCGCCGCTGCAACGGGCGGTTGAATTGCAACCAAAGTCTGCAGAGCACTATTACAATTTGGGGCTCAGTTTGGTCAGCGTAGGACACACCGCAGAGGCGATTGATTGTTTTGAAGGCGCAACAACGATCAAGCCAGATTATGCGCACGCCTACAATGATCACGGCAATGCACTTTTGGCGATGGGACGCGCAAAGGATGCAATACCTCTTTTCCAGAAAGCCTTGGAACTGGCACCAAATTCTTCGGGCATGCACAACAATTTGGGCGGGGCATTGGTTCGCTCAGGAAGGCTTGAGGAAGCGAAGAACAGCTTTAAAGCTGCACTCAAACTGAAACCAGAATTTGCACAAGCACTCAATAATATGGGCAACCTTCATCAAGAACTTGGCGAATTCAAGCAAGCGCATGACAGTTTTGGAAAAGCCCTTTTAGCCGACCCATTATATTCTGAAGCATTCAGCAACATGCTATTTTCGATGAACTACGACCCATCCAAGTCCGGGGAGGAAATATTTGAGTACTATCGCGCCTATGAAAAGCAATTTGCCGAACCACACAAGGGCAATATCCTACCACACCGCAATGAGCCAGACCCGACGCGGCGGCTCAAGATTGGTTATGTGGCACCAACGTTTTACAAACATGCGGTTGGCTTTCACTTAATGCCGCTATTTGATCTGAATAACCGCAAAGACTTTGAAGTTGTTGCATATGCTGAACTGTCAAAATCTGACAGTTACACGGAGCTTTATCGTGCCAATTGCGATCATTTTGTGTTAACCGCTGGCATGACCGACGAGGCGTTGGCGGACCGAATAAGAGCGGACGAAATCGACATCATCGTCGATATTGCCGGTCACGCAAATAATAGCAAGTTAGGCGTATTCGCGCGAAAACCAGCCCCTGTCTCTCTGCATTGGCTGGACTTTGGATATACAACGGGCCTAAGCGCGATCGACTACTACCTCGGAGATCACAATGTAACACCCAAAGGACAAGACCATTTGTTTGGTGAAGGTGAAGTTTGGCGATTGGACGGTCCATCTGTTGTTTACCGGCCCGGAGACAAAATGGGCGGGGTTGGCGCTCTGCCCGCAAAAAGCAACGGTTTTGTTACCTTTTGTACGCTGTCGCGTTCCGTGCGTTTAAACAGCAAAACCATTCGTGTTTGGGCTGAGATTTTAAAACGCGTGCCAAATTCCAAGTTGCGCGCCGACAGCCGAAATTTTGACGATGCAGGCATGTGCGAGCAATTGGCGAACCGGTTTGCAGAGTTTGGCATAGGTCGTGATCGACTGATTATGGGCTTTAACAGCCCACCGTGGGACGTATTGCGAGAAATCGATATCGCGCTTGATTGTTTCCCGCATAATTCAGGCACAACCCTTTTTGAGCACCTGTATATGGGAAATCCTTTTGTAACCCTTTACAACCGCGCAAGTGTTGGCACACTAGGTGGCGCAATCCTCCGGGGCGGTGGTTTTGGTGATTGGGTTGCCCAAAATGAGGAAGAATATATCGATATCGCTGTCGATCTAGCCAGCGATATCGATGCGTTGGCAGAAACGCGGCGAACAATGCGCGACAAAATGCAAGCAAGTCCGTTGATGGACGAGCGTGCGTTTGTTGACCGGGTCGAGGGCGCTTATCGGCAGATGTGGCAAAAGTGGTGTAGTTCTCAATGAAAGCCGTCATTCTTGCCGGTGGGTTAGGCACACGCATTTCTGAAGAAACGCATTTGCGCCCAAAACCCATGATTGAAATTGGCGGAATGCCCTTGTTGTGGCACATCATGAAGATATATTCTGCGCACGGAATCAACGACTTCATCGTGTGCTGTGGCTATAAGGGCTATGTCATTAAAGAATATTTCGCGAATTATTTTTTGCACAAATCTGACGTTACTTTCGATATCGCCAACAACAAAATGCACGTGCACGAGCGCCACGCCGAGCCTTGGCGCGTAACCTTAGTCGATACAGGACTGGAAACGCTGACTGGCGGACGCCTAAAACGGGTTTATGAACACATCAAAGACGAAGATTCGTTTTGCTTTACCTATGGCGATGGGCTGGCGGACGTAAATATGAGCGAACTCGTTGAATTCCATCGCACGCACGGCAAACTGGCAACGGTAACCGCTGTCGCCCCGCCCGGTCGCTATGGCGCATTGCAACGCGAAGGTGACAAAGTCATCGGTTTTAACGAAAAGCCGCGAGGCGACGGCGCTTTAATCAATGGCGGTTATTTCGTTTTGTCGCCAAAAAGTTTGGAATTGATCAACGGCGATCACACGTCTTGGGAAGAATACTCGCTAAACAAACTCGCAGAAGAAGGCGAACTTTTTTCCTACCACCACAAGGGGTTCTGGCAGCCAATGGATACGCTAAGGGAAAAGAACCAGTTGGAAAAATTGTGGCAGACAGGCTATGCGCCTTGGAAAATTTGGGACTAGCCATGCAGGCAATAAATCCAAATGTAGAATTTTGGGCGGGCAAGCGCGTGATGATTACCGGCCATACCGGGTTTAAAGGTGCTTGGCTCAGCCTTTGGCTGGACCGAATGGGCGCTCGCGTTGGCGGATTAAGCCTTGCTCCATCAACCGAGCCAAATCTATTCACACTCGCCAATATTCAAGGCGACGTTGCCCATTGTGTTTGTGATATTCGCGACGCCAAAGCTACCGCTATGGCGGTGGCGGATTTTAAGCCCGAAATCATATTTCATCTTGCTGCGCAAGCTCTCGTGCGCCCAAGCTATGATGACCCGTTGGCTACATTCTCCACCAATGTAATGGGTACCGCGCATGTGCTTGATGCCATTCGACGCACCCATTCTGTGACGACGTGCGTCGTCGCAACCACCGATAAAGTTTACCGCAATCACGAGCAGGGTCGGCCATATGTCGAGCATGACCCTTTGGGCGGACACGACCCCTATAGTGCCAGCAAAGCTGCGGCTGAAATGATTGTGGAAAGCTATAAACAAAGCTTTTTGGCCGAACACGGCGTTGGCTTAGCCGCCGCGCGCGCAGGCAATGCGATTGGTGGTGGAGACTGGTCGGCAGAACGGCTATTTCCTGACGCTGTGAAAGCCTGGAGCCAGGGCAGACAGCTCCATGTTCGTCGACCAGACGCTGTGCGCCCGTGGCAACATGTGTTGGAACCACTTTCGGGATATATCAAATTGGCGGAAGCGATTTGGGACAATCCCAAAATGGCATCGCCTTTCAATTTTGGCCCAAACAGCGAAGGTGCGCTCACTGTCCGCTCGATTATAGAACAAGCGCAAGCAGCCTTTGGGATTGGCGATGTCGAATTCGCGTCAAATATTTCCGGGCCACACGAAGCCGGCCTTTTGTCACTCGATAACACCAAGGCTAAACATGAATTGGGGCTTAGCCCTCGGTGGTCCACAAGCGCCGCGATTGGCACCACCATGAATTGGTATCGCCACTTTTATGATGGCGCGGATGCGCGCAGTCTATGTTACGCAGATATCGAGAGTTTTGAGGCCGCGGCATGAAATTCCAAACCAACGATACGCCGCTTGACGGTTTGAAATTGCTCACGCGTCCTCAAACAAAAGACGCCCGAGGGCAGTTTTCGCGCCTATTCTGCAAGGATCAGCTTGGCGAATTGGGCTGGCCAAACGGTGTGGCGCAGAGCAATCTTTCTGTAAGCCACGATGTTGGCACCGTGCGTGGCTTGCACTTTCAGCACAAACCACATTCAGAAGCAAAGCTTGTCACCTGCATCGGCGGCGGCGTGTTTGATGTTGCGGTAGATTTGCGGGCGGGTTCGTCAAATTTTGGCAAGTGGTATGGGGTGGAACTGAACGCAGACAATTTGTTTAGTCTCTTGATACCGGTCGGGTTTGCGCACGGGTTTCAGGCACTGCAGCCAAATTCGACCATGATCTACTTCCATTCAACAGCGTACAACAGTGCAGCTGAAAGTGGCGTGCGTTGGGACGATAAAGACTTAGCCATTGGTTGGCCAATACCAGTCAAAAACATATCGGCGCGCGATATGTCGCTGCCGCCACTGGCAGCGCTTGGCGCAGGTATTCAACTATGAAGTGTCGACATTGCGGTTCACCACTTTGTTTGCCGTTTGTCGACTTGGGATTTGCCCCGCCCAGCAATGCGTATTTGACTGTAGATCAATTGGAACAACCTGAACTGACATTTCCGCTTAAGGTCATGGTGTGCGAACAATGCTGGCTCGTTCAAACAAAGGATTATGCCCAAGCGGATGATTTGTTCGACAAGGACTATGCCTATTTTTCGTCAACGTCGAAAAGCTGGCTAGAGCATGCAGAATTGTTCTGTGAAATGGCAATTGGACGGTTTGGTTTAACTACCAACAGCCACGTAATCGAGATTGCGTCAAACGATGGTTATTTGCTGCGGAATTTCGTGGCGGCAAGCATTGCCTGTTTGGGCATTGAACCGACGCAGAGCACTTCTGAAGCCGCGGCGAAATTGGGCATTCCCCAATGCCAAGCTTTTTTTGGGCAACAATTAGCGCAGCAATTGAAACATGATGGCAAATCGGCGGACTTAATTGTCGCCAACAATGTGCTGGCACATGTTCCAGACATCAATGATTTTTGCCAAGGCGTTGCAACAATATTAAAGCCGCAGGGTGTTGTAAGTTTTGAGTTCCCTCACCTCCTCAACCTGATCGAGCAAAAGCAGTTTGATACGATCTATCACGAGCATTTCAGTTATTTATCCCTCGGGACTGTGCAAGCCATTTTGGCTGAGCAAGGGTTAGAGGTGTTTGACGTAGAAGCACTGACGACGCATGGCGGCAGTTTGCGCATTTTTGCGGCGCACAAAGGAGCGCAAAGCATCTCGGCAAGCGTCGAATTGTTGCAGGCAAAGGAAAATACATTTGGTTTGTTCCGACGCGAGACATATTTGGGGTTTCAAACCGAAATAGAGCAGATCAAAAATGATTTCCTCGCATTTTTGCTTGAGGCCAAATCCAAAGGGCAGTCAGTTGCGGCATATGGTGCTGCAGCGAAGGGGAACACGCTTTTAAATTTTGCGGGCGTCCGGCCTGACCTTGTTTCCTATGTGGTGGATGCGGCCCCATCCAAGCAAGGCAAGTTCTTGCCCGGTAGTCATATCCCGATATTGCCACCTAGCGCATTGCGTGAAGCACCGCCAGACGTTTTGATCATCCTACCTTGGAATATCGCAGACGAAATCGCGACGCAGAACCAACCGCTGCGCGCGCACGGCACACAATTGGCCGTAGTGATGCCTGAAATCAAATTGGTTTAAGCAACAAACTGGCGATAAACTGATCTACGAATCAGCGCTCGCGAAAGGTGATGCATGGCAGATATACCCGTTTTTAAACCTCTTATCGGGCCGGACGAAATTGCCGCAGCAGTGCAAAGCCTAGAAATGGGCTGGTTGGGCATGGGTTCATATGTTGCTGAATTTGAACAGCATGTGGCGAGTGTAATAAACGCACCAGACCGTCACGTGGCCGCAGTGAGCACCGGCACCGCAGCCTTGCACATTGCATTGCTCGTTGCAGGCGTCGGGCCGGGTGACGAAGTTATTGTTTCAGCCTTCAACTGCTCAGCGGATTATCAAGCCATCAGCTGGGTTGGTGCTGACATTGTTTTTTGTGACTGTGACGATGACACGCTTGAACTCGACATTGTGAAAGCTGAAAGCCTTGTCAGCGAAAACACCAAAGCCATCATCATCATGGATTATGACTGCATAATTTCGGACTACGATCAGGTCGAGATTTTTGCCAACAAGCATAATCTGCGAGTCATTCACGATGCATGCCATTCATTCGGCTCCTCATGGAACGGCAAAATGATAGGGTCTTACTCAGACATTTGCGTTTTCAGTTTCGACCCGGTGAAAACAATCACCTGCCTTGATGGCGGCGGGGTTGTGGTGCGTTCAGCGGAAGAACTCAAATATGTGCACGAACTGCGTTTACTCGGCATGCAGCAGCCTGCCGATGTAATGTATCAAAACAAACGTGCATGGACTTTTGATGTTGAGCGCGTTGGCTTTCGATACCACATGCTTAACTTGCATGCCGCCATTGGCGTCGCCCAAATCAAGAAATTGAAAGACATCCGTTCAAGCCGCCAGAACGCATCAAAACACTATTCAGATCGGCTAAGGGCTGTGCCGCAAGTGCGTACACCAAACGCCAGTTTTGAGGAAGTAAACCCCTTCCTCTATTACATCCGCGTTGCAAAGGACGACCGCGACGAATTGCGCGATTACTTAAAAGAGCGCAGCATTGACACAGGCATCCATTGGCAGCCCGGCCATTGGTTCAGTCTGTGGAAGGATTGTCGCAAATGCGATCTCTCTGTCACGGACACGGTAGGTGATGAAATCCTTTCGTTGCCTTTGCACTCGATGATGGAAATGGAAACCGTGAACCGCGTGTGTGATGCGGTCGCAGAGTTCTTTTCAAACGGGAAATCCTAAAGTGGACAAACCAAGCGTCATCTTTATGGGCTCCAAACCCGCCTCGGTAGTTGCCCTTCGGCATATCGTTGCACGTGGTTGGGACGTAAAAGCGGTTTGCGTTTCTGGCACTGTTTCTCACCCTTGGTACCCAGGGCCAAACCTTCGCGAGGTCGCACTAGAGCTAGGGCTGCCGATCTACAAGCAAAGAGATATGCCAGAAACTGGCACAGTAGATGTTGTCATCTCCTATATGTTTCGCCATCTGGTAAAACCGCACATTGCTCAACGTGCCACCAATGGAGCTATAAATTTCCATGCGGCGCCCCTGCCTGAATATGGTGGCTGGGGCACATATAATTTGGCAATATTGGAAAGCAAAACTGAATTTGGTTGCACCTGTCATCACCTGGGTGAAGGTTTTGATGATGGGCCGCTGGTCAAAGTGCGGCGCTTTCCGATCGAGCCCGAAAAACTTACAGGATTTGACCTTGAGGCCTTGGCGCAGGCCGAAATGCT
>NZ_JBLIAI010000030.1:0-31812 GCF_047634455.1 Maritalea sp. | reverse complement strand
GTTGCACCTGTCATCACCTGGGTGAAGGTTTTGATGATGGGCCGCTGGTCAAAGTGCGGCGCTTTCCGATCGAGCCCGAAAAACTTACAGGATTTGACCTTGAGGCCTTGGCGCAGGCCGAAATGCTTCGATTGTTTGGGGAGATCGTAAAGCTTGTCGAGGAAGGCTCACCTTTGCCTTCCACACCACAGCCAGCTCACGAAATACGATACCATTCCTTGGATGAGTTTTTGCCAATGAAACGCATCCCAGACGATGTAGATGCACACACATCTGATCGCTATGCGCGTGCCTTTTGGTTTCCCCCTTATGAAGGCGCATACTTGGAGGTAAACGGCGTCAAACATGAAGTTATACCGGCGACCGTGCGTGAGCGTTTGGGTGTGCCGTTGTGTCAAAATGTCATGACAAATCTATCGGCGGTTTTGGGACAAACCAATGAATAATGCCGAGCTCGCGAAATATGTCACACAGCAACTCGCCAACTTGTTGCCTGATACCGATTTGGTTGAGGCACAGGGGGCCATTGCCCATCACTTGCCGCAAGCGTTGGACAGACTACATCACCTCATCAGCAAAGTAAAAATGTGGACGCCGGGTAAGTTTGACCACCTTCATTCGACCCAATATTGCACGTTCCTGTATTTGCTCTCCCATGAGATTTGGCAGCAAACCGGAGAGCGAGAATGGCCGACACGGTTGTTTTTGCTCAACAAGGCGATGAACGGCATTGATCTGTTTTATGAAATCGAAATGCCGCCGGTGTTTTTTATCGGCCACTCGGTTGGCATCGTCTTGGCCAAGGCGACATATGGCAATTATTTGGTACTCTATCAAAACTCTACAATTGGTAAGAACCACGGCACCGCGCCGGTGATTGGTGAACGCGTGATCATGTATCCAAACACTGCGATCATTGGCCGATGCAACGTTGGTAATGGCACAGTACTCAGTCAGGGAACCGGTTTGATCAATTGCGATAGTCCGGGCCAATGCAACACATTTATGGGACCAGATGGTCGTCCTACATTCAATTCATTCAAGTCCGAAGAAATCCCAGCGACTGAGTATTTCCGCTTCTAGTCGACGCTAAGGGCCAATATTTTGGAAATGTTGGTCAATCCTTGGCCAGATTCATCCACCCATTGATTGAATGCGCTTTGCACCGCATTGAGGCCCTTCGCCGAGCTTGGCATTTTGTCGACTACGCCCTCAATGGATAACCGCTTGATCACATCTTTAGACAAGACATAGCTTTGTTTGCCCATGTTCCGCAAAAGCCGTTGTCCCGAATTTCCACCAAGGCGTGACCCCTGTTTGGTCAACATCAAAAGTAACGAAGCCAAATCTTCTGACGGCCAATTAAACAAGTATTCCGCAGCAGAGCCGTGTTCAGCAGATAGGCTATTCAGAAATAACGCATTTTCGATCACCGCGTTAATTTTTGCATGATTGCGCACAATCGATTTATCCGCCAAAAGCCTATCAAGATCCTCGTCGAAATAGTTGGCGATCCGCGCGGGCTCAAATCCTTCAAAAGCGACTTGAAATCCGGGCCATTTGTTCTCGATTACTTTCCAACTGAATCCGGCTTGAAAAATACAACGTGCCATTTCCTCTAACCAGCAGGCATCACTTAATGCGTCAATGGCTGGCGGTGCGTGTGCCAAGCGCGAATGCAGCGCCGCTGCGCCGTGCCGTTCCTCAGCGATGTCATAAATTTCCTCAAAGCTGCGCATTACCTATCCGTTCACATCAACAACGACACGACCGCGCACCTCGCCGGCCAAAATGGCTTTGCCCAATGCTGGAAGATCAGCCAACGTCGCCGGCTCAATCATCGAGTTGAGTTTATCCATGGGCAGGTCAGTGGCGACGCGCTGCCAGGCCCGTACGCGATCATCATAGGGGCGACGCACTGAATCAATACCAAGCAAGTTCACACCGCGCAGCAGGAACGGGATGACGGTTGCGGGCAGTTGCGCACCGCCAGCCAAACCGACAGCTGCAACAGAAGCGCCATATTGCATTTGCCCGAGAACGCGGGCGAGCATTGCGCCACCCACTGCGTCAATGCACCCGGCCCACATTTCTTTTTCAAGTGGCCTCTTAGTGATCTCGTTCAATTCTTCGCGCTGCACAATCGTTATTGCCCCAAGAGATTTCAAATAGTCCGCTGTTTCAGGACGCCCCGTGACGCCAGCCACTTCATAGCCAAGGTTTGAAAGTATGGCCGTCGCCACCGACCCAACGCCGCCAGCTGCGCCCGTCACCAGCACGGGTCCGCGCCCTGGCTTCAGCCCGTGGTCTTCTAGCGCCATCGTCGCCAACATGGCAGTTAAGCCAGCGGTACCGACCGCCATCGCGTCTTTGGTGCTCAAACCTTTTGGTAATGGCACAAGCCAATCGGCTTTCACCCGGGCTTTTTGCGCATAGCCGCCCCACCAGCTTTCACCCACGTTCCATCCGGTCAGCACAACTTTATCGCCCGGTTTATAACGCTCGTCATTTGACGCCTCAACAGTCCCAGCGAAATCAATGCCTGGCACATGCGGGTAGTTGCGCACCAGACCGCCGCCAGCGCCAAGGCACAAACCATCTTTGTAGTTGAGGGTAGAATATTCAACCGCAATCGTTACGTCGCCATCTGGCAACTGATCGAGTTCTAACTGTTCAATCTGAGCGGATGTTTTGCCCTCATCGTCCTTATGGACCATCATTGCATTGAACGACATTTTGCGACTCCTGATTTGACCAGTTACTCAAATCAGTTTGCAACGGCCGCGCAAGAAGGGCAAATCGAAATGTTGCAAAACAGTTCTGCTTACACGTTCCAGCAATCCACTTTATTTATCGTACGCCGCCAAATTCAATGCCTGACAATTCGGCCATTTCCTTTTTCCATGTCGTTAGATCATCTATGTTGAAACCAGATAGGTGATCGTGGCCACAAGCCCGCGCCATCACTTGCATCAACTCAACTGACGCGTTGAAGAAGTTCTTCAGGCGGTGCGCCGATTTTTCAGCTTCCAGCCGAGCGATCAAATGCGGCTTTTGCGTTGCAATGCCGACTGGGCAATTGTTTGTGTGACAGGCCCGCATCGCGATGCAACCAATGGCTTGCATAGCAGAGTTAGACAAGGCAATTGCATCTGCGCCAAGTGCTAGCGCCTTGATAAAGTCTGCCGGTTTGCGTAACCCGCCAGTAATAACCAATGTTATATCACCACGTCCCAGCCTGTCCAAATGTCTACGCGCTCGCGCCAAAGCTGGTATGGTTGGCACAGAGATATTGTCGCGAAAGATAACGGGTGCCGCGCCAGTGCCACCGCCGCGCCCGTCAAGAATAATATAGTCGACACCAACCTCAAGCGCTGCGTCTATATCTTTTTCAATGTGTTGCGCGGACAATTTATAGCCGATGGGAATGCCGCCGGTTCGTGCACGCACTTCTTCTGCAAATTCTCTGATTTGACCTGGTTCAGTCCATTCGGGAAATCTGGAAGGCGAGATTGCTGGTTCACCTTCATTTAGGCCACGCACCTGTGCGATTTTGCCTTTAACCTTCGCACCGGGCAAATGCCCGCCAGTGCCTGTTTTTGCGCCCTGACCACCCTTAAAATGGAAGGCTTGCACTTTTTCCAATTTATCCCACCCAAACCCAAATCGCGCCGAAGCAAGTTCGTAAAAATAGCGCGAGTTTTCGGCCTGTTCTTCGTCCAACATGCCCCCTTCACCTGAGCAAATGCCAGTGCCCGCCAATTCTGCACCACGCGCCAACGCAACTTTTGCTGTTTCAGATAGCGCGCCAAAACTCATATCTGACACAAAAAGCGGGATTTTGAGTGTTAGCGGTTTTTTTGCATTTGGCCCAATTATCACCTGTGTGCCGACAGGTTCATCGTCAAGCAAAGGCGGACGGTGCAGTTGCGCCGCGAGCAATTGAACATCATCCCAACTGGGCAGTTGGTCGCGCGGCACGCCCATCGCATCAACGACACCGTGATGCCCGGTCTTTTTCAACCCATCACGTGCATATTGTTGGATCAAGCCATTGCTAGGCTCTTCTGGGGTACCATGGCTGGTGTCCGCGTACAGACCCAAATAGGCGTCTCGGTTGAACGGCTGCGGATTATCTTTTGCCCACGCCTGAATTTCATGTTCATCAACAAGAACTTGATCATCCTCGACCCATGCTGAGAATTTTGGCAGCACTTCTGAATTGGTATATTCTGAAACACCCGATTCCAGCCGATAATCCCAATAGTGAACGCCACACATCAAGTTGTCGCCCCGCACAAATCCATCAGCCATCAATGCGCCGCGGTGCAAACAACGCCCGTAAAACACAGCCACATCCTCATCCAAGCGCACGATGACCAAATCCACTTCGCCCACAAGGGCATAAGTTGGATCCCGGTCTTTGAGTTCACTAAAGTGTGCTATGGATGTTTTTTTCATTGTATGGCCTTGTGCTTGTCCCTGGCAACTTGCAGTTTTCACTGAACAAACTGCTTCTTTATTGGCAAAGACTGAAGGCGTTGGCGAAACCTGTCAAATGACGTTTAAGTTTATTTATAAACATTGGTTTGACGCGCAAATAAATGCGAATCGCTCTCAGCTATTTCAACAAAGCAGCTTAAGTTCGCCCATTGATTTGATGAAATCGGATGCATAAACGTTGATGCTCAAAGGTCGAAGAGACTGTTTGTGTTTATGCGGCGACGATATTGATCTTGGCAGCAAACCAGAGATTAATAAGTGCGGCACACCCGTGTCATACGAATTTTTGGGCACGTTTTGGCATTTCAGCTTGAAACTACCCGAAACTACCCCACTTCTGGTGCACAAATGCGGTTTCTAACGGAGTAGACGTGTCAAAAAGAGATAGAAGACGTTTTGAACGTCAATTTGATCGCATTGAACGACTGGTGCCGGATGTAGCTCGACGCGCCATGCGCTGGCTACGTAACCCTTACGGGCGGCTCATTCGCATTCCATTGGGCGTTTTATTAGTGCTGGGGGGCATTCTCAGCATATTGCCATTATTGGGCATTTGGATGCTACCACTTGGCCTTTTGCTACTGGCAATCGATATTCCATTTTTGCAGCGACCAGTTGGGCAATGGATTATTCGTTTGCGGCGCTGGTGGGAGAACTGGCGAAGGCCAAAATAACATGGTTCGTCGAACGGACTTTCAATCTTAAATGAACCACTTACAACTGAACGTAGCACACGACCACACCAGCCCGTGTTGGCGCACAAACTAAGCAAACAATATTTATGAGAAGCGGTAGCCGGTCAACACCACCTTGCGGTGGGTTGATAACGCTCATCATTTGAGGCTTCAACGGTGCCTATAAAGTCAATACCGGGCACATGCGGATAGTTGCACAACAGACCGCCACCGGGGCCAAGACACGAGCCATCTTGTCACCCCCGATTTGACCAATTGTTCAAACCAGTTTGCAAAGGCCGCACAAGAAGGGCGAATCGAAATGTTACAAAACGGTTCTGTGGTGTGCGACAAATTATATCTTGATTATTATAATCACCTTTTGTAAATGAATAGCGAGCGATTCATGCTCTTGTACATTGTTAAGGATCAACATCATGGGACCATTTGCGTCACACTCTGCTTCGCGTACCGTTTTGGCCGCACTTACTTTAGGATTTACTGTTAGCACCGCAGCCGGTTTGGAATATCCAATCGGCAATCCGGTCAATGTGAACGGTTTGGAAGTTGCCGCTGTTTATTTGCAGCCCATTGAAATGAAACCGGACGGTATGATGAACCCCGCCGCAACGTCAGATGTCCACATCGAAGCTGACATCCACGCGCTTGCAGACAATCCGAACGGGTTTGCTGAAGGCGAATGGATGCCGCATCTAAAAATCCAATATAGGCTGGTTAAAAAAGATAGCGGCGAGATTGTTGAGGGAGATTTTATGAAAATGGTAGCCAGCGATGGTCCACATTATGGTGACAATGTCGATCTGCCCGGAATGGGCGAATATAGTTTAACCTTCACGATTGGGGTCGACCCGATGTTTGGTCGCCACTCAGACCCTGAAACAGGTGTTGCGCCATGGGCCGAACCATTTGAAACTCGCTACGAGTTTATTTTTGCCGGAACGGGCAAAAAAGGTTCCTACTAGTCTATTCTTCGACATCGCGCTAAGGATTCTGATCCATGCACATTTTTCGTTTATGTGGGCAATTTTTAGGACGCTGCCATCTCGCATTCGTCTTGCTTACGCTGGCTTTTACAAGCAGTGCAATTGCCAACGAAATGCCGGTTTTTGACATTGAGTTCAATGACGGCATCGTCAGCACTCGCTATCTTGAAATTCCGGCAAATACGCCGGTTAAGTTGGTGGTGCGCAATATTGGCACAACACCAATTGAGTTTGAGAGCTTGCGCTTGCGTAAGGAAAAAGTGATTGGCCCGGGCGCGGTGTCGTTCGTGGTGATCCGTAAGGCATCACCGGGCTCTTATCCGTTTTTTGATGAATTTCACCCCGAAACCACTCAAGGCGTCATCGTCGCAAAATAGGCTGTTTCATGTTTTATCAAACACTTTTTATCGTCTGGCGTGAGAGCATTGAAGCCCTGTTGATCATCGGCATTTTACAAAGTTGGTTATCCAACAATGCTGACCAGCGCGGCCTGTCGCGGCCCTTGTGGTTTGGGGTACTTGCCGGTCTGTTCGCCGCCATGTTGATGGCCGGAATTTTGTTGCAATTCAGCGCCAGCTTGCCGCCAGAAGGGCAAGACTATTTTCAAGCGGGCATGGTGTTCACCGCCAGTGCCTTGATCGTTCACATGGTTATGTGGATGCGACGTGAGGGCGCAAATCTTAAGTCGGTCATGCAATCCGGCCTTTCAACGAGCGCGCAAAATGGAAAAATGCTCGCCGTGTTCTCAATCGCAGCGATTGCAGTTGCCCGCGAAGGTGCAGAAACGGTTATATTTTTGATCGGCGTTTCAGCAGCTTCAACGCCAAGCACCGTCATAGAAATTGGGCTAGCGTTTGTCAGTGCGCTCGCTTTAGCCGCTCTGACCTATGGGGCGCTGCAATTTGCTCGGCATCATATGCCGTGGCGTTGGTTCTTCGCCATTACCGAATATATGCTGCTGCTACTTGGTTGTGCGATGTTTGTTAAAGGGTTCGAGTATTTGATTTCAATTGGCATTCTCCCTTACACGGACGTGCTGTGGGATAGCGCTTGGTTGTTGGATGATTTTACACGGTTTGGCAGCATTGTCGCTGGTTTGACCGGTTATCGATCTGCCCCTGATGTGATCACCACCAGCAGTTGGGCGATATATTGGGCGGTTGTTGCTTTGTTGATGAGTTTGATAGGGCGCAAACGTTTAACAAAGTCCAACACCCCGAAGCAAAACAGACCTGTTAGCCAAGGGTAGAAAACACCATGACAGAGCTGGCCATTGGCAAATCCAAAATTGTGCCGCGCGCGGTGCCACTGCCACCCACAAGAATTGCGGCAATTGGCGATTGGCTGCGCACGCACCAAGTGTTTGTGCGTCGCCTGCAATGGGCCGTCATTGCGATTTATACGGTCTTGATCATTGTTCCCACATTGTTGCCATTGCCCGATAATACGGCCCACATGTGGAACAATGTCACCCGGTTCGCGCAATTTCTGTTTTGGGGCGTTTGGTGGCCCGGTGTACTGATCTCAATGCTGGTTTTTGGACGTTTGTGGTGTGGCATCATGTGCCCAGAGGGCGCCCTAAGCGAAATGGCAAGTTCCAAAGGGCTTGGCCGTGCAGTACCGAAATGGATCAGGTGGCGCGGTTGGCCTTTTACGGCTTTTGTGATGACCACCGTTTATGGACAGATGATCAGTGTCTATCAATATCCACGCGCGGTCTTATTGATATTGGGCGGGTCAACCGTCGCAGCGATCATTGTGGGCTATGTCTATGGGCGCAATCACCGCGTGTGGTGCCGTTATCTTTGTCCAGTTAATGGGGTCTTTGGCCTTTTGTCCAAGCTTGCACCATTGCACTACAAAGTTAACACATCTGTTTGGGGCAATTGCCCACCCAAGTTGGGCCGTACCACCAAGGTCAGCTGCGCTCCATTGGTGCCTTTAGGCACTATGCAAAGTGCCTCCCCGTGTCATATGTGCGGTCGCTGTTCCGGCTTTCGCAACGCCATTGAATTATCCACCCGTATACCGGGAAATGAAATTGAAACAGCCAGCGTCAATGAGGCAAACATGTGGGACAGTTTGCTGATCATTGTCGGCATTCTGGGCGTTGCCACAGGTGCGTTTCATTGGTCATCGTCGCCTTGGTATATCCAAATGAAACAATGGGCTGCACATCAGTTGATTTTAGCCAAACAGTTTTGGGCACTGGAAGCTGACGCTCCCTGGTGGTTACTCACCAACTACCCAGCACAGAATGATGTTTTGACGCTGCTTGATGGCGTGACATTGCTGGCCTATTTGACCCTTACGACATTAATCGTCTCGTCCCTGGTCGCAGCTCCAATTGCTTTGGTTGCGCTATTATCGGGCACCAAAGGCGCAACGCAGCGCTTTCATCATTTGGTGCACGGGCTCATCCCCATTGCAGCGTTCGGTTTAATTCTTGGGCTGTCAGCTCTCACCTTTTCGCTCTTGCGCGCTGACGGCATTTATATCGGTTGGACGGACGAATTCCGCGCTGCCTTGTTGACGATCAGCTTTTTATGGAGCGGATATTTGATGTACAAAGTGCTTGGAACATATGTGAAAGGTATTACGCATTTTGCATTGATGTTGCCACTTATGGCCGCGATGGGCGTGCCAATTTTCACATGGGTTTTGATGTTCTGGGTGTGGTAGTTGTGCGATGCTCAAGAGCACAGCACGAACCAACTGGTAGCTCGCCCTTGTATTCCCAGTTCACGAGCCCCACCTTTGTTTATCCACAATGCAACTGGGAGGTTCAATTCATGTCTACGGCAGCAAAAGCTTCACTCAACGAAATGCAATCCAAGCTTTCCACCCTTTGGGTGTTTATGATGCTGCTGATCCTGTTTCGAGACATGCATGAACTGTTTAGACCCGGCCTGCTCACCGAAATGATATCCGGTACCGTTGGCGGATTGGAAATGAGCGAGCCGGCACTGCTGACTGCTGGAATTGCCGTTTCGATTATGATTTCAATGGTCGTGTGGACGCGTTTTCTGCCCTATCGTTACAACCGCTGGTCAAACTTGATCATCGCGCCGCTCGCTGTGCTTGGCCAAATGGCCGCAGGTGTGAAAGACATGGACGACATATGGTTTTTGAGCCTTCAGCTAATCACCTTAGTCGCAATCTTTGTGATCGCATTGCGTTGGCGCTCAGACGATGAACACTAATCAACTTTTTAGGGAAGTGGTGCCCGGGGGCGGATTTGAACCACCGACACGCGGATTTTCAATCCGCTGCTCTACCCCTGAGCTACCCGGGCATCCTGTGATGAATCAGGAACGTAAGTTCAACCAATTCATACATGCTGTGGCGGGTTTATAGGGTGAGAAATAGATATTGTCTAGCGGTCAAAGACAATTAAATCCACTTATCTTGCAAGTTTCCCAAGACAGCGGAAAAACCAGCCTTATTTCATGGTGTTAGCGAACAATTTTGTTCGCTTTTTACCAAATTATTCCGGATCGTAATCGTCCAGCTGCGCGCCGTCTTCTTCGACAACTGGAATCGCATATGAGCCATTAAGCCACTTGCCTAAATCCAGATCTGCGCAACGTTTTGAGCAAAAGGGATGGAACTCACGTACGCTCGGCTTTTCGCACAGGACGCACGGCTTTGACGGGCGCAATCCAGTGATGTTTGAACGGACTGATTGGTCGTTCATGCTAAATACCCGAAGTGGAGTTGAGCCAGTTAAATTCGATCGGATAGTGTTCGCTACGCAAAAGCTGAACCGTCTCATAAAGTGGCAAGCCCATCACCGCATGGAACGAGCCTTGCAGCTTGATTACGAACGCCCCGGCAATGCCTTGGATCGCATAAGCGCCCGCTTTGTCTTCCCACTCGCCACTGGCGAGATAGGCGTCAATTTCTGCCGTGGAAAGTCGTTTGAACCGAATACGGGTTTCAACCACACGTCGCTTCGCGCCACCCGATGGGTTGAGCAGGCAAATCGAGGTAAAAACCCGATGTGACCGCCCGCTCAATAGCCGCAATGACGCCGCAGCATCGTCGAGCATCTCGGCTTTTGGCAGAATGCGGCGGCCAACAGCGACAACAGTATCGCCACCGAGCACTAGCGCATTATCACCGATGCCGGTCTGGCGTGCCTTGTGTTGGGCAGCCAACGCTTTGGTGTGGGCCAGTCTTGCGGCGAGTTTGCGCGGTATTTCGTTTTTTAGCGGCGTCTCGTCCACATCCGCCGGGATTAAATGATCCGGTTCCACGCCAATCTGGTTCAACAGCGCCAGACGGCGCGGCGAAGCAGAGGCGAGAATAAGTTCGGGGCGGGCTGCAACCATTATGCTATATGGCTCATGATAGGGGTCACATACCGCTTATTTGAAGCGGTAAGTGATCCGGCCTTTGGTGAGATCGTAAGGTGTCATTTCAACAAGCACTTTGTCGCCTGCTAAAACACGAATACGGTTTTTACGCATGCGGCCCGCTGTGTGGGCGATGATTTCGTGTTCATTTTCGAGCTTCACGCGGAATGTCGCGTTTGGCAACAATTCCTGTACGACGCCCGGAAATTCGAGCATTTCTTCTTTAGCCATTCTATCTCCTGATAAGCACCTTCAGGCGCAAAAGCGCTGGAATTGGCGGCAACCTATACAAATTCAAACGATTTGTGAACCATTTGTCACCAGCGATTGCAGCTCGGTGTTAATACGGCTGTTTAGGTCTTCGCGCAAGGCGCGATATGCATCTAGTTTTTGCGCCCTATTTCCATCGATCAAAGTGGGGTCTTCAACTTCCCAATGCAAGCGTTTACCCACCTCGTAATTGCGGGCATCCACTGCTGCGGGCGCTTCATCGGAAAGGGTGACGATCAGGTCAAATGAACTGGCCACCAATTCGTCCATTGTATGCGGGGTGTGCACCGACATATCGACGCCCAATTCTTGCATCACCTCGTGCACAAAATTGTCCACCTTGCCGGAGCGTACACCTGCGGATCGGGCAATAATACGCGTTGGAAAGGCCCGACGTGCAAGCGCAGCTGCCATTGGCGACCGCACCGAGTTCATAGAGCAAACAAACAAAACCGTGGGCATGTCCGGCTTGGTAATTGCGCGCTGATCTGCGTAGGGTTGCACGGCGCAGATCAATGTGAACAGGCGGCGCGCCGTGTTCTCATCCATCTCCAGTTTACCCTCGAGCCGATGCCGCAATAGTTCCGCCGCTTGGTTATGCAAACCACGCCGCGCCATATCCACAGTTTCGATTTGATAGGGCTGCGCGCTTTTGATGGCATCATAATAGCTTTCGCGAATACGGAAGTAATCGCGGATCAAGTGCCGAAAAGGCGTGAGGGACAAAAAATGCGCTGCAATTGGTTGGTTGGTTGTGGGGTTGCGGACATCGAGCCCCAAATGATTTCCACGAATGGAAACGTGCAAAGCATATGGCCCATGCGCTTCTGCAATTGCTGTGATGGGGGCAAACTGGTTCTCGTCGACCAGGTCAAAAACAGCAATACGGCGTTCGTGCACTTCATCCGGGTCAATCGAGATGATTGTCTCTGGATCAAGTGTAACTGTGACCAGCTTATCCGTTTCAGGATGTGCGATATCCATTAAGCCCCGAGCATATGAATTGATGTTGCCGCTTTTATCGCAACAACAAAGCCCAAAGCAGCACGACAATCAATCCCAAAAGCATTAGAACTTGAACGCGAAAGTTCTTTGCTGCTTTTTTCTCTTCCAGCAAGAACTTTGCAATGACGTGCTGATTGAACACGGCTTGCTGGGCAAATTTGCGCGCGAGCGTTGTAAAGCTTTGTAATACGCCTGCTGCCTCTGTGTCATTGTCGTTGAGCGTACGCATCGGGCCGTCTTCGACCAAAACTTCGTGCGCGGCGCGGTGGTCGTTGCGTTTCAGTTCGGCTAAAATGTCTTGGCCCTCAACTTCGCTCAATTGCCGCGTGAGTTGATCTTCAAGTTGCTTAATCTCGGCCAAATATCCCGCTGCGCCGCCTGCTGCATCATTCATTTTTCAAAACCTTAGTTTGCCACCATCTTTGACCAGACAATAGCAAACAAGGGTTAGCGCAAGAATAAACGGATTATCGATTTATCGATTAAGCCTAATAGAAACTGAACGCCCGTGCGCTTGCAGGTCTTCTGCCTCGGCCAATGCGACGGCGTCCGGTGCCAACGTGCTGAGCGCAGATGGGGTGCAACCAAGGATGGATATGCGCTTGATGAAATCGAGCACATTGAGCCCAGATGCATATCTTGCGGACCTTGCGGTGGGCAACACATGATTGGTGCCGCCGATATAGTCGCCAATGGCCTCTGGCGTGTGGTGACCCAAGAAAATCGCCCCCGCATGCCTGACTTTTGCGACCAATGCATGTGGGTCGTCGACGGCCAATTCAAGATGTTCTGGTGCCATACGGTTCGACAAACCAATCGCTGCATCGATATCTTTGACAACAATCACTGCACCAAAATCTTCCCATGACGGCCCTGCAAGGTGCTTTTTAGGCAGGATTGCCAGCTGGCGCTCAACTTCTTTTTCCACAGCGTCGGCGAGCGCTGCATCGGGTGTGATCAAAATAGATTGTGCTGATGTGTCATGTTCGGCTTGTGCGAGCAAATCGGCAGCAATCCAGGCTGGATTGGCACTGCTATCAGCAATCACCAGCACCTCGGACGGCCCGGCGATCATATCAATACCCACCGCGCCAAAAACCTGACGTTTGGCCGCAGCAACATAGGCGTTGCCCGGCCCGACGATTTTATTGACCGGCCCGATGGTAGCCGTACCAAAGGCAAGTGCTGCAATGGCTTGCGCGCCCCCTACCCGGTAAATTTCTGTGACGCCGGCAATTTTTGCGGCCGCCAACACCGTTGGATTAACAACCCCATTTGGCGTTGGCACCACCATGGCGATGCGTTCAACGCCTGCAACCCTTGCGGGGGCAGTGTTCATCAAAACCGAAGACGGGTAACTGGCCAAGCCGCCCGGCACGTAGATACCGACTGCGTCTACCGCGTTCCACTTGGAGCCAAGGGTTACCCCAGCATCGTCGGTATAAAGTTCATCTTTTGGCATTTGCCGCACGTGATAGGCCGTAATGCGTTTGTAGGCATGGTTGAGCGCCGCTATCAATTCACTCGGCGTCTGATTGTAGGCGGTGTCTATCTCATCCTGAGTGAATGCAATGCCAGTTTGATTGAGGTCGAGATGGTCGAATTTCTGTGTCAGATCAATTAGCGCCGCGTCGCCACGCATACGTACGTCATTGATGATCTTTTGAACAATTTCGCCCACTTCTACCGACGTTTCACGTTTTGCCCCTAGCAGAGTCGTGAATCGCGCTTCAAAGTCAGCGGAGGCCTGTTCCAGTCTTACCGGCATATTTGCGTTGCTCTTTTAGTTTACAAGGTCGTGTTGTGGTGTGCCTTTTGCACCCCAGGCAGCGCCCAAATCTTGCATCCGCGCTTCAAGGCATTCAACACCAAGCTTAATCGTGCCGCCGCCTGCAAAAGACAAGAGCACTTCGCCAGACGGGTCATCTGACAATTCAAATGTGATGGACAATAGTTCTAAGATACCGTCTTTGGCATCCAAATCGATACCGGAAACTTTGACCTGTTCGACTCGGTCGAAATGGATCGCTGCGCGTTTGCGTTGGCCTTTGCCACGTTTTTGACCAGCTTCCCAGGCAAATCGGTTCATCAAAAAAGCGAACCGTTGATCATCTGCCACATAGCCCATTTCGCCGACGCGGATAACCGCGTCTTGGGTGTGAGCGGAAATCACTTCCAAATCTTCACTATCAAGGGCGAGTAATTTGAGATCGGTCATGGATCAAGATATTCCTTTTATCGGCGATTGGTATGCGGTCTTATCCTGACTACCTAATGCGCGCGGTGCCCGTACACAAGTGGGCACCCCGCGAAATAAGCCAAAGGCGCAGTCTTGCTAGCCACTAATACGTTCGATTTGTGCGCCACAACGGCTCAATTTGTCTTCCAATCGCTCAAAACCACGGTCCAAATGATAGATGCGGTTGACGATGGTTTCGCCTTTGGCGGCAAGTCCTGCTATTACCAAAGAAACTGACGCCCGCAAATCGGTTGCCATAACCTGCGCGCCCTTAAGCTCGCTTACGCCTTTGACATGGGCTTTCTGCCCCTCGACAGAAATATCAGCGCCAAAACGCATCAGTTCAGCCACATGCATAAACCGGTTTTCAAAAATCGTTTCCCGCACGATTGAAGTGCCGTCCGAACGGGTCATCAACGCCATATATTGTGCCTGCAAATCAGTAGGGAAGCCGGGATATTCAGAAATCTCCGCATCGATTGCATGGATGGCAGTGCCGTTTTTGATAATCCGCAGACCATCTTCTTCCCGTGTCACTTTAACCCCAGTTTTTTCCAACACAGCAAGCGCAGCATCCAAATGATCAGCATTAGCCCCTCTGAGCAGAACGTTACCGCCGGTCATCGCCACGGCCATGGCATAAGTACCGGTTTCAATGCGGTCAGGGATCACGTCGACAGTCGCGCCGTGTAATTCTTCAACGCCTATAACAGTTAGCGTACGGGTACCGATGCCGGAAATTTTTGCACCCATCGCCACTAGGCACTCGGCGAGATTGACCACTTCAGGCTCCATCGCCGCGTTTTCGATGGTCGTCGTGCCTTCAGCAAGTGATGCGGCCATCATGATCACATGGGTTGTGCCCACAGAAATGCGTGGCAGTTTCACCACGCCACCCTTAAGCCGACCACCCGGGGCTTTGGCGTTCACATAGCCGCCGTCAATTTCAATCTCAGCGCCAAGTTGCTGCAAGCCATCAATATAGAAATCCACGGGGCGTGTGCCGATGGCACACCCGCCGGGCATGGAAACACGGGCGACGCCTTCGCGTGCCAGTAATGCACCAATCACCCAAAAGCTTGCGCGCATGGTCGCCACCAATTCGTATGGGGCGCAGGTATCAACAATGTCAGCTGCTGAAAACGTAATGCGCTGGCCGCGCATTTCGTCTTCACCCCGACGACGGCCCTGCACGGAGATATCAACGCCGTGATTTTCCAGGATTCGCTCAAGTTGTTTAACATCTGCCAAGCGCGGCACATTGTTTAGTGTCAGCGGCTCTTTGGTGAGCAAACTCGCGATCATAAGAGGCAGCGCGGCATTCTTAGCGCCAGATATCGGCAGCTCACCATGCAGTTCATTACCGCCAACAATACGAATTCGATCCATGTTTTCTTCCTTAATAGGCGCTTGTCGCTCGTCGTTAATTATAGCGATCTTATGAAAAAGACCAGTCCGATGAACAATCGGCGAGAAAATTGTCGATATGGTGGTTCAAATTGGTAGGAAATACGACCATTTACTGGCTCAATTGTGAGCAGTTAGTCTTGTTTGGGTGCGTTTTTCTCGGCGCCAAGCCGCGCTTTGGTTTGCTGCTTGCGGCGGCGCAAATTGGCCCGCAATTGCTGGGTCAAACGCTCTTCGCGTGCTTTGCGCTTGGTTTCGACGGTGTTTTCGCGTTTTTCGGACATAGCGTGTTTAAGCTTTGTTTCAAAATGATCGGATTGAGGGTTCTTTTTACACTTGTTCCCCGATGGTCCACAACCCTGATCCGCGTTTATCGCCGATCATTGGCGATCAATTTGAACTTCGGCTTTCGCAATTGGTCTTTGACGATCTCAAACTGCGCAGGGGCTTGCATAACCGGAATCCCACGCCCGAACAGAAAACCTTGTCCCCATTCGCACCCAAGCGCCCGAACATGGTCCAATTGCTCTACAGTTTCAATGCCTTCTGCAATCACCTCCAAATTGAGTGCTCGCGCCATTCCAACAGTAGCCATAACAATTGCTTTGGTATCGGATTCGGCGATCATTTCAGCAACAAAGGATCGGTCAACTTTCAAAAATTTAAATGGTAGACTGCGTAATGAAATGAGATTTGAATAGCCCGTCCCAAAATCATCAATCGAAAAAGACGACCCGTGCTGAATGAGGCAATTCATTGCGTGCTTTGTCTTAAGAATGTCCGTTACCAGCGCATCTTCAGTAATTTCTAAATGCACCTTGTGGGCGGGAACTCCTGTGAGTTTAAAAATTTCAAGGATATCTTCGGTAAAGGAGGAATCGCGAATATCCTCCGCTGTAAGGTTGATGGAAACCCATTCAATCTGGCCAGAATCGAGCATCGGCTTGGCATTGGTTAAAGCGGTGGTGACCACATATTTGAAGAATTGTGCATGAAGATGATGGGAGCGTACCGCGTCAAGTACATCGACAGGCGATACCCAGCCAAGTCGTGCATGTCGCCAACGCACAAGCGCCTCAACGCCCAAACGTTCAGGATCAGCAAAATTGACTATTGGCTGAAAGAACAATTGGACTTCACCAAGGTTAAGCGCCTCGCGCAAGTGCGCGCCCAGCTCGCGTTTTTTCTTCTGTTGGCCCCACATTTCTTCAGCAAATATCGCAACACGCCCCCGCCCCTTTTCCTTTGCGTCATAAAGGGCCAAATCGGCGTAGATTTGCAGTTTGGCGCAATCCCGGGAATGGGAAGGGAACCGCGAAACCCCAATCGTCACGCCACATCTTAGTGTAAAATCACCACAATTGACCGGTTTTGCGACGGCTTTGAGCAGGCTCGAACATTCGGCAAGAATATCGGCATCTGTTTCTTGATGCTGGTCAAACCGAACAATGGCAAACTCATCGCCGCCCAAACGTGCAACGATGTGATTTTCACCTAAATAATTCAGCAACCTTGTGGCACAGGCTTTGAGCATTGCGTCGCCCGCAGCGTGACCAAACGTGTCGTTAAGTTGTTTAAATCCGTCCAGATCAAGCAATATCAGGGAGAAATGCGCATTGTCGGCATGTCCTGTGACAATATCGCCTAGGCTCTTTGCGAAAGAGTGCCGATTTGCCAATTGAGTTAAATGGTCCCGCTCTGCCAACAATAGAGCACTCGTCTGCGCATGTTCTAACTGCGAAGTCCGCTCACAAACCCTTGCTTCCAGCTCCTCATTAAGCAGCGCTAATCGTCGGTTGGTTTCATAGAGTTCAAGACTTTTTTTCTCCAGCAACTCTTCGGCCACGATTCGCGCCTGACGTTCCCTTTCGGACTTACGCCGATAGATCTCCTCCGCACTTCGCTCGCTATTTGCCATCGTGGCTGCCTCAAAATCTAGCCGCTACTATCGAGATCATTTGTTGAACCTACAATTCGCAGCGTAATGTCGGTATATTGTCCTAGCTCGTCGTCGCCCATCACCGTCGTGGTTTTAATGACATGCCCATAATAAGTCCCTGATCCTTTGATCAGTCCCTCAGCCAGATTGTGCATTCCTCTTGGTGATCGGTAGCGCACAATCGTTTTTTTCGGGTCGCTAGAGAGAACCACAATTTTTGGCAGTTGCGCATCTGGGTAGAGTTTATGGACCTCGACATGGATATGACTATCGACGGCTGACATAAATGTAAGGAAATCGGCGCATTCTTCAAAGAATTGCGGAAACTTTATTGCAAATTGAGTGCCTAAATATTGACCGAAAGTATCGATAATTTCTGGCGTCGCTATTTGGGTTTTGGTTGAAAGCGCTGCGACCAGCGACACGATCTCGGAATGATCGTAGGTTGCGACCGACGTGTAAGCACCGCCGCTTGGCAAATCTGCCAAATCAATAATTGCATCTACAATTTCTATGCCATGTTGATTTTCGACAAATTGTAGAAATTCTGTAAAAACGATACCCTTCATTAGCCCCGTCGCCCCATTCAAAACGGTTGTCGGTTTATTCTATCAGCATTGTGGGATCAGAAAGTTAACTTATTCACCTCGTTGTGGCCCTGCTTAATAAACCATTGTGTAAGTCAGAAGAAATTGTTCACCTAAAGACTTGTTTCGGCCAAAATTGAGTTGAAGCGCGTCAGAACATTTTGCTGTTTTTTAGCGAATGCTCGATAACCCTCTTGCGTCAATTCAAAGCTTGTGGCACTACCACGGCGCTTGGCGAACGATTGAACAAGCACGTGCTGCCGTAGCTCAGCGGTAGAGCACCTCATTGGTAATGAGGAGGTCGAGAGTTCGAGTCTCTCCGGCAGCACCATTTTTTCCGCATTGTTATTGATGGCCGTTTTTCTTGGGTCGCACGTTGGGTTCGCTCATTCCAACTCAACCATGCGGGAAATTTTACCCGCCGTTTAACAATGCGCTCATTGAATTTTTGGTTCAATTGTCCAAAGCATCGGGACAAGTATGAACAAAGGCGATCCAAATGAGCTGTTAGCACTGCGCGAGAAATGCGCCATGTACGAGTCATGGTTGCGGGCGCTGGATGAACATGGCGAATTCGATCTATGGTTCAAAGACAAAGATAGCCAATATCGCTTTATTAACAACCACTTCGCCAATACGATGGGTCGAGCCAAGCATGGATTGATCGACGTACGCCCGAAGACGTGTTCGGTGCTGATCGTGCAGACCGCGTGCGTACGATGGACAAAACAACCGAGATTGAGTTGCTTCGATCTCGCGACGAACTTGAGCGGCGTATAAACGAACGCACTGCCGGAATACCAGATGGCACCTATGACATATTTGGAAAGCAGGTAAGAAGTTGATCATTTTGTAGGGTGAATGATATCCTCCCCACCATGAAAAATCACAAAAACGTCCCCAACAAAGTTGAGGACGTTTTCCTTTTCATGACGCTGCCGTTTTAACGGGACTGTGCAACCACCATCTGGTGACCCACGTCTGGCAATTCGATTTTCTGAACCAGCGACAGGTCGTCCTGCCGGATAATGCGCAGCGCATTTTCATCCGAACTTGAGACCATCGCCAATCCCGAGCCGGGGATGGTTGTCAGGTGGTAAGGTTCCGGCGCCATGGGCACCGTGCTGACAACGCCACTTGCCAAATCCACCCGCGCGACCCTGTCACCATCACGCTCAGCAACCAGCAGGGCCGTGCCGTCCTCTGACAGATCAAGCCCGTGCAAACGATCTCCGATCTTGTAGCTTTCGGTCATCTGCCCACTCGCCAGATCAATCGACCCAACCGAGCCATCATCATTGTTGTTCACAAACAACGTGTTACCGTCCTGTGTTAGCACCATATGCTCCGGGCTTTCCCCAGTGGCTATGGACGTCCTGACCTGCCAGTCGTCCATGCCAATAACGGCGATGGTATTATCCCCCGCGTTGCTGACATAAAGCGTGTTGCTATCCTGACTGAACACAACATAGTTGGGCAACGAACCTGATTTGACAGTGGCCACTACTTCGTAGGTTGTCAGATCAATCGCCGTCACCGCATCATTGCCGGGCTGTGTCACCACCGCATAGCGCCCGTCCGGGCTGACCGAAACGTGATGAACAGCACCGGGCACATCAACGGCGCGGATGATCTCACCTGATGACTGGCGTAGAATAGTGACTGTGCTAACCATCATGTCACTTGTTGCTGCGGCCTCGGCTGATTTCGGGGCATGGTGGGCGGCATGGTCTTCCGCTGACACCCCTTGGGGTTTGGCGGGCTCACCGCTGCCCAACTCCCGTTCCGTATAACTGCCCGCGATCAAAAGCTGACCATCTGGGGTGCCAGCAAGTCCGTGAACGGCCTCAAGCCCCGTGTAAGTATCAACTGATTTTCCGGTTTCAGCATCAATCACCAGTATTTGGCCTGCGCCACCAACTGGTACATAAACATATGGTGCCGCCAATAGGGACGTGGTGCTAAGTAGGGTTGCAAGTGCTGTACCGACAACAAGAGTGCGGGACGATTTGTAAAGTGTAAGCATTTTTAGTCTCCGAATTTTATCAAGAAGAGACGATGAAATGTCCTGTGTCGCCTTACGGGTCTGGTTTTAGCCCGAGTAGCAAGCGAGATGTCAGGAAATAACCGGCCGGCAGCCGGTTTCCATCGCCATTGGCAAGGCAAGTTCCCTCGTTTGATAAGGGGAACGGCGCCTCCTGGTTCAGAGGCTGTAAATCGGAGGGTAAGACGGAGGTCCGGTATCGAGTGTGCGGGCAAAATGGTTCTGATCGGTCCATACGCCATTTAGCTGACTAGATTGAATGGTGAACACCGCAGGCAAATAAAAGGTCGAGCCGCAATGGGTCTGGGTCATTTCCTGACATTGCTCAACACTATCACCCAGGTGCAGAACGCGGTGTTGGGATTGATTGTTTTGGTCAATGTCGCTGGACATAGCAACCGCCATTAAATCGGCAGGCATCGGCCCTGCCCCTGTCATACCAAATGCATTGGAGGCCACGGCTACTAGAAGCAAAACCGACAGCAGCACTCGAGCAAACGAGCGCGAGGATTTTCCGGCAACATCAAAAATCGTAGTGGCAGACATGGTCAATTTAACTCCTGATAAGAGCCATACAATATTCCGATCCCACCACTTTGACCTGAATCAAGCCGAAAATCTTCTTTGGATTATCTCACAAAAATGTGAGGGCCATCTGGCTATAAGTTCGGGGGAGTATCTGGGCGACTGTGTATGAAGTTTGATGTCCCAAAACAGTCACTTGCATCCAGCCATCCGCTTGGCCTGTAACTGCTGTCCAATAAGATTCACGAGAATACAGAGCCGCTGTTTGTTCAGCCGTTTTTTCACACACCAGAGCCCATGCCCACACCCAGAGAAACCATCCCGCAAGCGCTGCTTGCGGCACTGCACACTGTACCCGATGCATACGTATTGGCGGGGCAATCCCTTGGAACGGCAAATACTAAACCCGCAGGGTGTCTAACAACCGCGGGGTTATTCAAACTGCTTCTCCCGCGTTGCAATCCCGTACAGTGACCTCTTAATAGACGTGTTCCGAGTTTTTTCCCTCACTTCGTTGCGAACTCAAATAGACCCATCACTTGACGCAAATCAACGCGGGCGCTGCAAATCCGGGGCAAAAGCCTCGCTTTAGCGAGGCAAGCGAAATGAAAAAAGAACATCGATCTGAGTTATTGATGCCTGCGGGCAACTTGAGAAAACTCAAGATGGCCATCCTATATGGGGCGGATGCGGTGTATCTTGGTACGCCAGATATGAGTTTGCGCACGAAGTCGCAATTCAGCTTGGCGGAGGTGATTGAGGGCGTGGAGTTTTGTCATGCCCACGGCAAGCGCGCTTATTTGACGCTCAATCTGTTCTCGCACAATAAAGACATCGCCAAACTGCAAGAATATGTTGAAACTGTGCGTAAAGTAAAACCAGACGGATTGATCATCGCCGACCCCGGCGTATTTCAGTTCGTGAAAACCCATGCGCCAGAATTGCCGCTTCATATCTCGACACAAGCCAATATTTGCTCATGGCTATCCGTCCAATTTTGGCAAGATCAGGGCGCTGAATTGTGCGTTTTGGCGCGTGAGGTCTCCTACTCGGAACTTGTTGAGATTCGCGAAAAATGCCCAGACATCAAGTTAGAAGCCTTTGTGCATGGGGCGATGTGCATGACTTATTCGGGTCGCTGCCTGTTGTCGAACTTCATGGCAGAGCGCGGCGCGAACCAAGGCAATTGCGCCAATTCATGTCGTTGGAATTACAAGCTGAAAATGCGCATGAAAGACGGCACCGTCGAAGAATTGGAAATCAATGAAGACAATTCGGACATGTTCGAGTTCTTGCTCGAAGAAGGCTGTCGTCCGGGTGAGTTCTTGCCAATCGAAGAAGATGGACGCGGCTCTTACATTATGAATTCGCGCGATCTTTGCATCATGCCCAAGCTAGATGAATATCTAAAAATCGGCGTGGACAGCTTGAAAGTCGAAGGGCGCGGCAAGTCTGAATATTATTGTGCTGTGGTGGCGCGCGCCTATCGCATGGCAATTGATGACTATTACGCTGATCCCCAAAATTGGGACCCCAAGCCCTACATGGTTGAACTCGAGGCCGTCGGCAACCGGGGTTACACCCTCGCGTTTCATGATGGGCGACTGACCAACTACGCACATGATTATGAGCACACAGCCTCCATCGCTCAATGGGAATATGCCGGAGTAGTGACAAAGGTTGAAGACGATGCGTTTTTGGTTGAAGTAAAAAACAAGTTGGAAGCCGGAGACGTTTTGGAGTTCATTTCCCCCATCGCGCGGCACACTATTTTGCTGCGCGTTTACGAATTTGAGCGCGCCGACAAAGGCGACAGGGTGGACGTTGTGCATGGTGGCACCAAAACAGTGATCCGTCTGCCTTTCTCGCTTTTTGACCATGAAGACACTGATGATCTTAAAACTTGGTTCCCTGAATATAGCGTGATGCGCAAAGAGCGGGCGCTAACAGACGAACAGTGGAAACGGATCAAGTTCGACAAGTTCACCCAAGACGCAGAGATCCAAGGCCAGCCGAACGACGCTGCATATCAAAAACGCCGCGACGCGCTGGTGGCTAGCATTGACGAAGGCGGCAACCAAACGCGCTTTAAAACCAACCGTGTTGGCACCGATGGCTGCTGCGGCAAGGGCTGCAACGGCTGCATGATGTTCTGGCAGGACGATCTTTATGCCAAAGCGCGTGAAGAAGTGATGACCCGCAAACAAGGCGAATTGCTCAGCCGAGCCGAGGCAACAATGATGAAGGGCGCAGCGGAGTGATGGTTGTTCGAAACCGCGCTGCCCACTTTGCCGACCAGACGTCCAAGCCCGTACATTTGTACGGGTTGTAACCTTTCCAGAAATAATGAGAATTACGCAAAAGCTGGAGATCCTCTTATGCGCGCCTTGATTGCCCTTGCCCTACTTTTCGTGAGTGGCGGCACAGCCATTTCCCAAGAACAATTCCAAACCACCCTCAATTGCCAATACGAGGAAACAAACAGTTTTTTTGGGGACACAATTAGTTTCAGCTTGTTTCAGTCGAGCAAAGGCTTGTCTGCGATCTATGAATACCCCGTTCGCGATGGCACACAAATCGATGCAAAACTGGCCAGCATACCGGGGAAACTCAGTTTTGATATTTTGCACATTTCGGACGTCGGCACAGAGCAAATTGACCGCCATGAGGTCGATATAAAAAGCAAACAGATAATATCAAGTATTACCAAAGGCGGTTCTTCGCAGGCCGCTGGCTATTGCCAAGTGAGCTTCGATCTGCCTGAAAGCGACGAAAAATGCTCTTATTGGCAGGCTGATACGGACATTGCACGAGGCGGGAGAATTTGCGTTTCCGACCATCTGCCCGCCTATAAAGCCAACACGTATGGCGCGACGAGCCTGATGCGTGAAGGTGCATGGTGTGATGTACTGGAAGACGGCCAACCAACAAAGGCATCCCTCACCTATTACGGTTATGACATTTTTGCCGGATCGCCCACCTATGCACGGTTAGGAATTTCAAACGGTTACGACAAAAGCGACGCTGTTTTCAACAAGAACGCTCGTGCCAAAACAATCATCGTTACAAGTGGGAACTTCTTCCAAGAAGCATTCGTTTTGAAAGACACAATGGTCGAACAATATCTCGATTTTGGCGAGCTTCTGAAATTTGAGGAATTGGAGGTCGAAATCATCGATACTTACCCAGGTTCAGCGTTCGAGCATGTGTGTGTTTCTTCGGTGTTTGCCGATTTTGAATATGATCCGGAGTATGGCGACCTATTTGAAGGCGAAATATATGCTGACAAAATCAGCGTCAAAGAGGCTCTAGCCATCAAGAATGGCCCAAACAAAACAAGTTCTGTCGAGGTCGCTCCTGCCAACTCAAACCCCATATTCACTGAAGCTGAGCCAAAACCAACACAGGGTATAAAGAGCGCAGATCGCCCGAAACCACTTACGATTGAACAATATAAAGTACATTTCGGCTGGCCCGAAAAGTTTGCCGATTATCAAATCCAGACTTCCCCCCAGCTGCGCTTTGCTATTATTGACAACGGGTTTCAAGGACTTGAAGACTATTTAGACACACGTCCTGACCTGAAAAAACGCGTCACTTATGTAGATTTGGGCGGTAAAAGCGAAGCGCCCGATGACAATCATGGGTTTAATGTGTTTCAGATTGCGGATCACGTTATGCCAACGGGCGAAATCTTGCTGCTGGATATCGCTTTAGGCAACAGAGATTTTTTTGAAGAAGCCGTTGATGAAATGAACAATCGGGGCTTTTACTATGGCACGATGAGTATTGGCACTTTCGGAGAATTCGATCGCACAACACTCACAGACCAGTTGCCCGAGTTTTTGCAAAAACTGGAGAATTCGCAAACCACGCTTTTTGTGTCGGCAGGAAACTATCGCGATGACATTCATACAGCATTTCCCAGCGATGTAGATGACGATGGTAAAATTGAGTTTTGGCCAAATGAGGGTTCAGACAAGGCTAGGGAGAACTTAGTATTCGGCGTTGCGGCAAACCGAGAAACATATTTGGAGCTCGGCTGGGGCGACAGGCCCAACGCTCAGGGCAGCGTTACAGCTACGCTGTATAGAAATGATCAAGTGATCAAAGTAGATACATTTAAAGAAGCCCGCGGCTTTGGCATTTTCACAATAGACCCGCCGCTGAACAATACCGGCTATCGACTGGAAGTTGAGTTTAAGAACCTATCTGGGCCGCTGCCCCTATTACGCATCCGCCGAAATTCAACATCGCGATATGGCACACCATGGAACGGTCTACGGTCCAACGGGGACTATGCTATTTGGGATTCGCCGTTCCTTATTCCGGTTGGGTCCGTTGGTGAAATTGACGGCAAACTAAGCCCATCAGTGTTTTCATCTATCGACATGAGCAATGAGGGCAAAGTGCAACCGCTTATTTACGGCCCAGGGCAGCTAAACTTAAATGGAGAAACGTTTAACGGCACCTCCTATTCCACGCCATTTATCGCAGCCCTTTATTCAGCATTTGGCACGTTCAACATCAGAAATTACATTGAGCAAACGACAAGCTTTAAACCATTTTTAGACGGGCTTTCAGTATCAGAAGTTTCACGCTGGGGCACACCGGACTATCGCAAGATGCTTGCTGTTGGCGGCAATGTTTGTCTTGAAAAAAAGGCTGAACTGCTTGACGCAAAAGTCGAAAATGGTCGGATTTCCGCAAAACTCAAGATTTCACGAAATTGCATGGAAAAAACCAAATACGGCGTCACCATGCGTCTGGAAACGGTCGAACCCAACGCAGATACCGGCTACATCGAAAACGTAACAGCGACAGTCAACGGGCAATCCGTAATCTATGCAATTAGCCAGTACCGCAAGTCTGAAAACAAAGCGATCATAGATGAAGTAATTGAGTTTAATGGAATTTTTGATCCTATTGATGCGCGTTTTAAGGGCAAGATGGTCCGCCCCCATTTCCAACTGTTTACCCAGTTGGACCAGCAAGGCTCGTCCCTGTTTTTATCGGAGGAAGCGTTTTTGTTGGGTGAATAGCATCGCAACGGTTTCAGGTGACGAGATAAACCCACGATTCGGCCAAATGGCTAGGTCGCAAGCTGCGCGGTGCTGCCGCGTTTGATCAACAACACATCAACCAATTGAACATTTGCATCGTTCTGGGCGCTGCGGCCGGACAGATATCCCATCAGCGTCGTAGCGGCAAGCACACCAAGCTGGGTGCGGTTTTGCCGGATGGTCGTCAGCGGTGGTATAAAATGGTCGGCAATTTCAATATCGTCGAACCCAACGACCGAAATATCTTTTGGCACAGAGACCCCGCGCTTGTGCATCTCTGACATCAAGCCCATGGCAATCAAATCAGACCCGCAAAAAACAGCGGTGGGCTGATCATCCATTTCAATGAATTGTCGCGCCGCTTGCGCGCCCGCATCAAGCGAAAAGTCGCCGCCATCGACCACCCAGCGTGGGTTAACTTCGATCCCAAATTCACGCATTGCATCTTGAAAACCCGCTAGGCGCTCTTTGGTCAATACGTTATTGCGTGGCCCGGCGATGTGCCCGATTTTGCGGTGCCCCAATTCGACCAGATGCGCGACGGCTTGTTGAGCCCCGCCCCTATTGTCGCTGCGCACCGAAGGCAGTTCAATATCAGGTTTCCATTCGCAAGCAAAAACGATACGATTGTTAGGTGCTGTGTGGGCCAAATCGGAAAGCACTGCACGTGGAATAGCGCCATCCAGCAAAATCACACCATCTGCCCTAGTGTCGCGAAAATACCCCGTAAGTTGGTCCTGCTTGATGCCATTAGTATCGGCAATCAACACGCTTAAATCAGATGTCGCAAATACACTTTCGATGCCAGATAAGATTTGGGAAAAGAAGGGGTTTCCAAGGTCTGGCAGGAGGACCAAAATGGCGCCAGCTTGCCGCTTCCTTAGGTTCTGTGCCGCTCGATTTATGCGGTACCCTGTCTTTTCAACAGCAGCCAAAACGGCTTCACGGGTTTTTTCTGAAACCAAATCAGGATTTGAAAGCGTGCGGCTAACGGTGGCCGTGGACACCCCGGCTGCCATTGCAACTTCTTGAATTCTAGGGCCTTTCGCGTTCATTCTGAATCTCTCATGCTCCGCAATTTACCGTAGTAGTAAACATTTTCTTGACATATGCAAATCTGTGGTGAAATATCATGTAATCGATTACAAATCAGCGTTGCAGCGCTCAATGTAATCGATTGCAGCATTTGAATGGGGACCCAAAATTGAACTTGGTATCTCATTTGTATCGAGGCGAATGCCTCACCCCTGGGAGGAATAAATGAAAAATTTGAAAAAACTGTTGATCGCCACAACGGCGATCTGCTCGGCAACTGTTGGTGCATATGCCGTGGAATTGGAAGTCACTCACTGGTGGACATCCGGCGGCGAAGCTGCTGCGGTTGCAGAGTTTGCCAAAGCCTTTAACGCCACTGGCAACACGTGGGTTGATGGCGCGATCGCCGGTTCCGGCGGCGTCGCTCGCCCAATTATCGTCAGCCGTATTTTGGGTGGTGACCCGATGGGCGCAACTCAGCTAAACCATGGTCGCCAAGCCGAAGAACTCATTGAAGCTGGTTTGATGCTTGACCTTACAGACATTGCTGAAGCTGGCGGCTGGCGCGATGTTGTAAACCCAACCGGCTTGCTTGACAGCTGTACGCTTGACGGCAAAATCTACTGTGTTCCTGTCAACATTCACTCTTGGCAGTGGATTTGGTTGAGCCACCAAGCCTATGCAGACGCAGGTGTTGCTGTACCGGCAAACTGGGATGAGTTTGTTGCAGCGGCTCCAGCACTTGAAGCCAAAGGCATCACACCATTGGCAATGGGTCAGCAATCCTGGCAGACATCTGGCGCATTTGGCGTACTGAATGTTGCAATCGGCGGTTTGGACCTTTGGACCAAAATCAACGTGAACAAAGATGCTGAAGCAGCGGCGAGCCCTGAAATGGCAAAAGTGTTTGAAGCGTTTGGCGCAGCACGTTCTCTCTCTGCGGGCTCAAATGTTCAAGACTGGAACCAAGCAACCAACATGGTCATCACCGGCAAAGCTGGTGGACAAATTATGGGTGACTGGGCGCAGGGTGAATTCCAGGTTGCAGGTCAAGTGGCTGGCACAGATTACACTTGCCTTCCAGGTTTGGGTGTAAACGAGATTATCTCAACTGGTGGTGATGCATTCTACTTCCCAGTGAATGACGACCCAGCAATCACCGCAGCACAAAAAGAACTTGCTGCTTTGATGATTTCTCAACCTGTGCAAGTTGCGTTTAACTTGAAAAAAGGCTCGCTTCCAGTGCGTGGCGATATCGACATGAGCACGGCGAACGATTGCATGCAAAAAGGTCTTTCAATCTTGGCTGCTGGCAACATTATGCCCGATGGCGCGCAAGTTCTGACACCAGATACAACATCGCGTGTTGAAGACTTGTTGGTTGAATTCTGGAACGACACCAGCATGACACCAGCTGTTGCTCAAGAACAATACGCTCTCATCATCTCAGAAGCGGAATAATCCTCCCGTGTGAACAGCTTGCCCCAGAATTGATTTGGGGCAAGCGGTCACTGAAGCGTAGCATCGTGTCGGGTCCAATTGCCCGGCACGACAATTCATCTGAGTTGAAAGGCGGTTCGTCATGGCAAGCTCCGTGAGGCCAAACCAGATTTTTAGAAACATAAACGCCAAAATCGCCGCGATCCCGATGGTCTTAACGGCAATGGTGGTTTTTGTTGGGTGTACGATTTGGACCGTGGTCTATTCATTCACCAATTCAAAGCTGTTGCCCAAGCTCGATTTTGTTGGCATGGCACAATATGAGCGCCTTTGGGCCAGTCGACGTTGGTTGATCTCGATTGAGAACCTGGCCATTTACGGCATTTGCTCGTTGATTTTTTCGTTTGTCGTCGGCTTTATGCTCGCCGCCTTGATGGATCAAAAAATCCGATTTGAGAACACATTCCGCACGATCATTCTTTATCCGTTTGCCCTGAGTTTCGTGGTTACCGGCCTAGTGTGGCAATGGATTTTGAACCCAGAATTTGGCGTACAGAACGTCGTCAGAAGCATGGGCTTCACTGAATTCACTTTCGATCCGCTATACGATGCGCAGATCGTGATTTACGGTATTTTGATCGCCGGATTGTGGCAAGGCACCGGCTTTATCATGGTGATCATGCTCGCTGGACTGCGCGGCATTGACACCGACATTTGGAAAGCATCTCGTGTAGATGGCATTCCAAAATGGAAAACCTATTTGTTTGTCGTCATCCCGATGATGCGCCCGGTATTTATCACCGCACTTGTGCTCATTTCTGCGGGCATCGTCAAAGTTTACGATCTTGTGATCGCGCAAACCAACGGCGGACCGGGCATCGCCTCGGAAGTTCCGGCCAAATATGTCATGGACACAATGTTTAGAAATCAAAATCTAGGCCAGGGTTTTGCCGCGTCTACTATGATGTTGGTGAGTGTTTTGGTGATCCTCATTCCATGGGCATATCTCGAATTTGGGGGCCGCAAAAATGACAAGTAACTCAAACCAAACCCCGATAGACATGACCGGTCCACGCGGCGCCCGTCCAACCAAAATGTTATCTCCGCGCAACATCATGCTTTACGGCACATTGATCGTTGTTGCGCTGTATTACTTGTTGCCGCTCTATGTGATGGTTGTGACCTCACTTAAAGGTATGCCTGAAATTCGGCTTGGCAACATCTTTTCACCGCCCGTTGAAATCACCACCGCCCCTTGGACAAAGGCTTGGGCCGAAGCCTGCACAGGCTTGAACTGCGATGGCTTGAGCCGTGGCTTTTGGAACTCTGTGAAAATCCTTGTACCCTCTGTTGCCCTGTCGATCGCCATTGCTTCGATCAATGGATACGCATTGGCCAATTGGAGATTTAAGGGCGCAAATGTCTTTTTCACGATTTTGATCTTTGGTGCGTTCATTCCATACCAAGTAATGATCTACCCAATTGTGATTATTCTGCGTGAGCTAAAATTGTTTGGCAGCCTTGGTGGTCTGGTGCTGGTGCACACCGTATTTGGCATGCCGATCCTGACCCTCTTGTTCCGCAACTACTTTACCTCGCTGCCCGAGGAACTGTTCAAAGCGGCGCGTGTCGATGGTGCTGGATTTTGGGGGATCTATTTCCGGATCATGTTGCCCATGTCCTTGCCGATTTTTGTGGTTGCGATGATCTTACAGGTAACCGGAATTTGGAACGACTTCTTGTTCGGGGTAATTTACACCAAACCCGATACCTATCCGATGACGGTTCAACTGAACAACATTGTGAACTCTGTGCAGGGCATTAAAGAGTATAACGTCAATATGGCGGCCACTCTTTTGACCGGCATCGTTCCTCTCGTCATTTATTTTGTTTCTGGAAAACTGTTCGTCCGCGGCATTGCTGCAGGCGCGGTGAAAGGCTGATCATGACCAGTGTTTCTATTCGCAATCTCGATCTTGAATTTGGGTCGGTAAAAGTTCTCAAGCAACTCAGCTTAGAAATTGATCACGGCGAGTTTCTTGTACTCTTAGGTGCCTCAGGGTGCGGCAAATCAACATTGCTGAACTGCATTGCAGGTTTGCTTGATGTCACTGATGGGCAAATCTTCATCAATGGTAACAACGTGACGTGGGAAGAGCCAAGTGAACGCGGTATTGGAATGGTGTTCCAATCCTATGCGCTTTACCCGCAAATGACGGTGAAAGGCAATCTGAGCTTTGGCTTGAAAAACGCCCGCGTGCCGAAAGATGAGATCGAAAAACGCGTTGCTCGCGCGGCTGAGATTTTGCAAATTGAACCCCTGCTCAAACGCAAGCCTGCCGCTTTATCGGGTGGTCAACGCCAACGCGTTGCTATCGGGAGGGCGTTGGTACGCGATGTGGATGTGTTCTTGTTCGATGAACCACTTTCGAATTTGGATGCAAAACTGCGCGCAGACCTGCGGGTGGAAATCAAACGCCTGCACCAACGCTTAAACAACACCATGATCTATGTGACCCACGATCAGGTGGAAGCGATGACGCTTGCTGACCGGATCGCGATTATGAAAGAGGGCCTTATCCAGCAATTAGACAGCCCAGCTGAAATCTACAATCGCCCAATCAACAAATATGTTGCCGATTTTATTGGGTCACCGTCGATGAATTTCTTGGAAGGTGACATGACTGACAATGGCGAATTCAAATTAGGGAATACTGTCATCAACCTTAAGGGCTACGATTATGTTGATGGCCCAATCGGTGAACCGGTGTGGTTTGGATTCCGCCCGGAGCACGTGATCACCGGCGACGGTGCAGATACACAACCATTTTTTGCAAATGTCGTTGCAGAGATCGTTGAACCGATGGGATCTGACACATTGGTGTGGACAGCAATCGAGGGCCAACCGTTCCGGGCGCGTGTGGACGGGCAAGCCAGTATTAAAACAGGTGATAGCTTTATGTTGGGCTTTGATCCAGCGCGCGCTTCAATTTTTGACAAACAACACGAGTTGCGGGTCTAAGACCCCATCGCAGAAGGATTTCGTTATGGAAATGAGTTTTCAACTTTATAGCGGCCGCAATTTTCAGCCTTGGCCGAAACAGCTGGCGGCGCTATCTGCGTACGGATACACTCAAGTCGAGGGCTACGGTGATGTGTTCGCTAATCCAGCCGAATTTGCCGCAGATTTGGACAATGCTGGCCTAAAAATGCCATCCGGCCATTTCAGCATCGACATGCTAGAAAACGACTTTGACAAAGCGCTTGAAATCATCAAAACGCTTGGTATCTCTCAGGTATATTGCCCATATTTGGAGGCAGAGAACCGACCAACGGATGTGTTGGGATGGCAAGATTTTGCACGACGGCTCGGCGTCATTGGCGACAAGCTGGCAAGCAATGGCATTTCGTTTGGCTGGCACAATCATGACTTTGAGTTTGCAGCCCTTGCCGACGGACAAATACCAATGGCCATCATGCTTGATGCGGCACCAAATATTTCTTGGGAAGCCGATATTGCCTGGATTGTTGTTGGCGGTCAGGATCCATTTGACTGGATCGAAAAATATGGTGATCGCATCACCGCAATACACGTAAAAGATCGCGCCCCAGAAGGCGAGAATATTGATCAAGATGGGTGGTGTGATGTGGGCGCAGGCACCATCAACTGGTCGGCTTTGCTGGACAGCGTGAAAAGCAAGACCAATACTACCATTTAT
>NZ_JBLIAI010000029.1:0-32123 GCF_047634455.1 Maritalea sp. | reverse complement strand
GAAAGCCCAAGCGGCTGAATTTGCCAATGCGGACAAAATTGAAGTGTGCAAATCGCACGAATATGCCGCAACCATCATGAACGCCATCGCCACAGGCGAACCTGCCGTAATTTACGGCAATGTGGCCAACAAGGGCTACATTCCGCAATTGCCAGATGGCTGCGCTGTGGAGGTGCCTTGCCTTGTTGATGCCAACGGCATTCAACCCACAATTGTTGAGGATATTCCACCGCAGCTGATTGCGCTGATGCGCACAAATGTTAACGTACAGGAATTGACGGTTGCAGCGCTGATCAATCAAAATATTGATCACATATATCATGCCGCCATGCTGGACCCGCACACCGCCGCTGAGCTTGATTTGGATGCAATTTGGGCAATGACCACTGAATTGCTCGAAGCACATGGTGAGTGGATGCCAGCCTGGATTTCGAACACTTTTAAAAAGAAAGATTTTGCGTGACCAACAAGAAGAACCGTCGCAGCCAAGCCTGGTATGGCAAAATGGACAAAGACGGCTTTATCCATCGCTCTTGGATGAAAAACCAAGGCTTTCCAGATCACGTTTTTGATGGTCGCCCGATCATCGGCATTTGCAATACATGGTCAGAACTTACGCCTTGCAATTCGGGATTGCGGGTGTTGGCTGAGGCGGTGAAACGCGGCGTTTGGGAGGCCGGTGGCTTCCCCGTCGAGTTTCCCGTCATGAGCCTTGGCGAAACCCAAATGAAGCCAACGGCCATGTTGTTCCGCAACTTGCTGGCGATGGATGTGGAAGAGAGCATCCGCGCTTATGGCATCGATGGCGTTGTGCTGCTGGGCGGTTGTGACAAAACAACTCCGGGCCAATTGATGGGCGCAGCCTCTGTCGATTTGCCCACAATCGTTGTTAGTTCGGGCCCCATGCTCAACGGCAAATTCAAAGGCGATGATATCGGGTCAGGCACAGACGTTTGGAAATTTTCCGAAGCGGTGCGTGCGGGCGATATGACCTTGCAAGATTTCATGGCAGCAGAAAGCGGCATGTCCCGTTCAGCGGGCGTGTGCATGACCATGGGGACCGCCTCGACGATGGCCTCAATCGTTGAAGCCATGGGCATGAGCCTACCGACAAACGCCGCTTTGCCAGCCGTTGATGCGCGTCGCACCACGCTGGCCCACTTGACGGGCAAGCGGATTGTGGAAATGGTCGAAGAAGATTTACTGATGTCCAAAGTAGTCACCAAAGAGAGCTTTGAAAACGCGATTTTGGCCAATGCAGCGGTGGGTGGTTCCACCAACGCCGTGGTGCACTTGTTGGCGATGGCCGGGCGAATGGAAATTGATCTAACGCTCAAAGATTTTGAACTTGGTAGCGAAGTGCCATTGTTGGTCAACTGCATGCCATCGGGTAAATATTTGATGGAAGATTTTTGCTATGCGGGCGGCATGCCTGTTGTGCTCAAAGAGTTGGGCGACCTGCTTCGCCCTGCCAATACGGTGCTCAATAAAGACATTTCAGTCTTTGGGGATGGCGCAGAATGTTATAATCGCGATGTGATTTACGCGTTCGATGCACCGCTCAAACCTGCTTCTGGCTTGCGTGTATTGCGCGGTAACCTCGCGCCTAACGGGGCGATCATCAAACCATCCGCCGCAACCGACGCTTTATTGGAACACGAAGCTGAAGCCTTCGTGTTTGAAAGCATCGAAGACTTGAAAGCCAATATTGATCGACCAGATTTGCCCGTCACCAAAGACACGATTTTGGTGCTCAAAGGCTGCGGCCCAAAAGGCTATCCCGGCATGCCAGAAGTGGGCAATATGCCGATCCCGCAAGTGCTGGTTGAGCAGGGCGTGCGCGATATGGTGCGCATTTCCGATGCCCGCATGTCTGGCACCGCGTTTGGAACCGTAATTTTGCACGTTAGTCCAGAGGCACAAGCTGGCGGTAATTTGGCGCTGGTCAAAACAGGTGATCGCATTCGTGTGAGTGCCGCAAAAGGCGAGCTTGAACTTCTTGTCGCTGAAGACGAACTGAATGAGCGTCGTGCGGCTTGGCAACCAGATCAGCCGCATTATGATCGCGGTTACGCCAAACTCTATATCGATCATGTCTTGCAAGCCGACAAAGGCGCGGACCTAGATTTCTTAGTCGGAAAAGATACACGCCCAGTCACAAGGGAAAGCCACTAATGAGCGAAAATGTCACTTTTCACGACCTAAAAGGCCAGAGCATATTCATCACCGGTGGCGGCTCCGGTATCGGTGCGTCACTCACAGAAGGCTTTCTGCAACAAGGCGCAAATGTTGCGTTTGTGCAGCGCTCAGACGCCAGCGAGTTTGCAGAAGAGATGGGCGAAAAGTACGCCAACAAACCTTTATTCATCAAATGCGATATCACGGACATTCCAAGTCTGCGCTTTGCGATGAAACAAGCCGCGAAAGCATTTGGTCCAGTCACTGTACTGGTCAATAATGCAGCCAACGATAAGCGGCACGATTTGCAAGGCTACACCGTTGAAGAGTGGGATATGGCGATGGATGTTAATCTGCGCCCGCACTATTTTACGGCCCAGGCGGTGGCCGAAGGCATGCGCGACGCAGGTGGCGGATCAATCATCAATTTCTCGTCGATTTCTTACATGATGGGCAATGCGGGATACGCATCTTACGTGACAGCAAAGGCGGGCATTACAGGACTCACGCGCGCACTTGCAAGAGAACTTGGCACAGACAAAATCCGGGTGAACGCCCTATTGCCGGGCTGGGTGCTCACCCAAAAACAACTCGATATGTGGGCAACGCCACAAGATTTGGCGACCCATCTCGACAAACAATGTTTGAAGGAGCATTTGAGCCCGGACGACATTGTTGACGCGACCTTATTTTTGGCCTCAAAAGCCAGCCGCATGATGACCGGGCAAGCCATGGTTGTTGATGGCGGTGTAGTGGTTACAGGATAGAACAAAATGAACAATAAGATTGAATGGATCGCGCTTGATTGGGGAACAACCCATTTCCGTGCATGGGCAATGGGCGCTGGCGGCAAAGTGCTTGATCAAGTGAAGTCTGATCAAGGTATGGGCAACCTTGCGCCAGATCAGTTTGAGCCGATTTTCCTGTCCCATGTGGAGCGCTGGCTTAAAGGGCGCACAAACCCACTAAGTGCGTTTGCCTGCGGCATGGTTGGCGCGAAGCAAGGCTGGATTGAAGCCGCTTACATCGCGACGCCGTGCACACCACCGCGCAACGAACAGTTGGTGCTCGCGCCAATTGGTGATCCGCGGGTGCAGGTGTTCATTGTGCCGGGGCTGTCACAAAACAAACCAGCCGATGTGATGCGCGGTGAAGAAACACAGATTGCAGGATTTCTGGCCAATATACCAAATTTTGATGGCGTGGCCTGTTTGCCCGGAACCCATTCCAAATGGGCAACCATTAATAATGGCGTGGTCAAGCACTTCACCACCTTCATGACAGGCGAAATTTTTGGTCTGTTGGCCAAGCAGTCAGTGCTGCGGCACTCTGTTGGCGGTCGGGGATGGGACAGCGCAGCTTTCATAAGTGGGGTGAAGTTGGCCATGGATTCACCCGAATTGGTCACACAAGAATTGTTTGCCATACGGCCACAATCCATGCTGCATGATTTACCAGCAAATCAAGCTCGTGCAAGGCTTTCAGGATTATTGATTGGCGCAGAATTGCGCGCCACCGAACATCTTTGGTCGTCTCGCGATGTGTGCATTATAGGCGATCCAAAATTGGCAGAGCATTACAACGCCGCCCTTAAATTTTATAATTGCCAAGCAACCATCGCCGACGGCGACATGATGACCCTTGGCGGTCTACACGCGGTTGCGGTTTCGGCATTGGCGCAAGTTTCATGAATACACGCAAGATCATCGCCATCCTGCGCGGCATCAAGCCGGACGAAGCTGTTGAGGTGACGCGTCAAATCATTGATGCGGGCATCACGTTGATTGAAGTGCCGCTGAATTCGCCACAGCCATTTTATAGCATCAAAAAAATGCGTGAGGCTTTTGATGGTGTCGCCCAGATTGGTGCAGGGACGGTTCTCAATCTTGATGATGTTGCACAATTGGCAAATAATGGCGGGCAATTTGTTGTTTCGCCCGACTGTAATCCAGACGTGATCAAAGCCACAAAAGCCGCTGGCATGCATTCTTATCCCGGCGTTTTTACACCAACCGAATGCTTTGCGGCCATTCACGCAGGCGCGGACGGGTTGAAATTATTTCCAGCCAGCGTTTTAGGCACAAGTGGTTTGAAAGCCTTGCGTGCAGTTTTGCCATCCACAATCGACGCCTATGCAGTTGGTGGCGCAGGGCCAGACAATTTTGACCAATGGAAAGCGGCAGGAGCTGACGGGTTTGGCATTGGCACCGCGATCTATAAACCCGGTGATGATGCGGCAACCGTTCGTGCGAAAGCTGATGAAATTGTTGCGGCATACGATAAGGTTTTTTAGCAATGCCGGTTGAGGTCTTTGATCACCACAAATGCAGCTTGGGTGAGGGACCGCTTTGGCATCCTCAAACCGGGGATTTCTTTTGGTTCGACATCGACAAAAAGCAGTTTTTGAAACGTTCCGGAAAACCTGCGGAACAAACCCAGTTTGACCGGCACGTTTCTGCCGCTGGCTGGCTAGATGAGCAAAATTTGCTGGTCGCAGACGAATTTGGCCTGTTCAAATTCAACCACGTCACCAAAACCGAACAGCACATTGCCGATATTGAAAAAGATAATCCAGTGACCCGCTCCAATGATGGACGCGCAGACGCATTTGGTGGTTTCTGGATCGGCACCATGGGCAAAAATGCTGAACCCGAAGCGGGCGCGATTTATCGCTATTATCGCGGGGAAGTTCGGCAACTATTTGGAAAAATTAGCATTTCTAATTCGATTTGCTTCTCGCCTGACGGGCTATTTGCCTATTTCACCGACACCGTAACCAAAAAAATCATGCGCCAAGCGCTGGAACAAAAAGACGGTTGGCCTATCGGTGAGCCTGAAATCTTTGTGAATTTGACCGCTGAAGGCCTTAATCCAGACGGTTCAGTGGTGGATGCAGCGGGCAATTTATGGAACGCCCAATGGGGCGCGGGACGTGTCGCACAATATGCCAAAGATGGTTCATTTTTGCGCGCAATTGCACTGCCTGCAAGCCAAATCACTTGCCCGGCTTTTGCGGGTAACAACCTTGATCAGATGTTGCTGACATCGGCAAAAGTTGGCTTGGCCGACAAAGAAGAATTAGCTGGCTGCACCTTTAAAATTGACCCAAAAGCAAAGGGCCAAAAAGAACATCAGGTGATATTGTAATGACCATCAATCGTGCGCTCGGAACCTGCTATTATCCTGAACATTGGCCGCACGAACAGTGGGCTGATGATGCGCGCCGCATGGCTGAGCTTGGGTTGAAATGGGTGCGGATTGGCGAGTTTGCGTGGAGCCAAATCGAGCCAGAACATGGGCAGTTCGAACTCAATTGGCTTGATCAAGTCATTGAAATATTAGGACAACATGGCCTCAAAATTGTGCTTGGTACACCAACCGCGACGCCCCCGCGCTGGATGATCGACCGCCATCCTGATATGCTGGCTGTTGATCAAAATGGCAATCCGCGCAAGTTCGGTTCGCGTCGTCACTATTGCTTTTCCCATGAAGGTTATCGAGCTGAATGCGCTCGGATTGTGGAGATTTTGGCCGAACGCTACGGCAACAACCTTCATGTCGCTGCATGGCAAACCGACAATGAATATGGCTGCCACGACACAGTTCTTTCCTATTCCGATGCTGCCGCAAAAGCTTTCCGCACATGGTGCGAAGAGCGTTATGGCACTATTGAAGCGCTCAATGAGGCATGGGGCAATATTTTTTGGTCGATGGAATATAATGATTTTGATCAAATCGATCTGCCAAACCTAACCGTTACAGAAGCAAATCCGGCCCATTGTATGGCGTTTCGGCGGTTCTCGTCGGATCAGGTTGTGAGTTTCAATAAGCTTCAAACCGAAATCCTTAAGCGATATACAAACGCGCCAATCGCTCATAACTATATGGGCCGTATAACAGAATTCGATCACTTTGATGTTGGCGAAGACCTTGAGATCGCCAGCTGGGACAGCTATCCGCTGGGGTTTTTGGAAGACCGCATCGACGCAGACGAGCAGTTTAAGCACGACCATTCGCGCCAAGGTCACCCAGACTTTCAAGCCTTTCACCATGACCTCTACCGCGCTGTCGGCAAGGGCCGTTGGTGGGTTATGGAGCAACAACCGGGGCCGGTAAACTGGGCGCCGTACAATCCTGCACCCTTGCCGGGCATGGTGCGGTTATGGACGTGGGAAGCGTTTGCGCACGGCGCGGAAAGCGTGATGTATTTTCGGTGGCGGCAAGCGCCTTTCGCTCAAGAGCAAATGCATTCAGGACTGCTTCGACCAGATAGTGAAACCGCACCGGCTTTTGACGAGGCATCGCAAGTCGCCAAAGAGTTGGCCGATATGGCCAGCGATGATCTTGTCGATGCCAAAGTCGCTTTAGTCTTTGATTATCAAAGCGTTTGGGCAACCGATATCCAACCACAAGGAATGGGGTGTCATTATTTCGATTTGATATTTGACCACTATCGTGCAGCCCGAAAACTTGGGCTTTCTATTGATATCGTGCCGCCAAACTGTGCTGATCTTTCAGCCTACAAAATTGTGATGCTGCCCGGTCTGGTGACGCTTAGCGATCAGTTGCGCGCCGCGTTGGAGAAATTTGACGGCCTTGTTTTGGCGGGGCCAAGGACCAACACCAAGACACAAGAGTTTTCCATTCCAACGCCCTTGCCGCCAAATCTACCCGGACTTGAGGCAACAATTGAATATGCAGAAAGTCTAAGGCCAACCGTCAGCTTGGCTTTGTCCACACGCGGCAACTTCACAAAGTGGCATGAAAAGATTTCTACAACCGCTGATATTGTTACAAAAACATTGGACGGCAGCGCGGCAATTATTCGCCAAGCAAACACCACCTATGTCGCGGGCTGGGCCGACCAAGAAGCGCTGATGTTTTTGATTTCAGGTCTGTGCGCTGAAACTGGTGTGGATACCCAGCCGATGCCGCAAAGCGTTCGGCGACGCGATACGGCCAAGCACTCTTTCTATTTCAACTACGGAAATTCGCCACAAAAAGTCGGCGAACGAACCATCGCGCCAGCAGGCGTTATTTGGACTGAGCGTATTTCGACCTAATGCCTATTTCGTCAATTCCTGATCTCTGCTAGTGAGCATGAGAACAAAATTGAGGACATCACATGAGCGAGCAATCCAAAATAGCAGCGAACCCTGTGCTGGCGGAATATGTCCGCGGCAATATGGTGGAAAACAAACACCGGGGTGCTTTTTGTGTTGTTGACCAAAACGGGCAAGTGATTGCCAGCGCAGGCGATGTCGATGCGCTGATCTATCCGCGTTCTGCAATTAAGTCGTTGCAAGCATTGGCGCTTTTTCAAAGCGGCGCTGTGGAGAAATTTCGGCTGAACGATCAGGATTTGGCGCTGTCCTGTGCCTCACACCAAGGTGAAGAATTTCACGTTGCAGGCGTAACAGAGTTTCTTACAAAAATCGGCATGACAGCCGCTGATCTGGAATGTGGCGCCCACGCGCCTTTTGGAAAAGCGGCCCGTAAGGCGCTGCGTATTTCGGGTCTGCAACCTTCAGCATTACATAATAATTGTTCGGGCAAGCACACCGGCATGCTGGCCGTGGCCAAAGCTTTGGGCGTCGATCCGAAGCGCTATATTGAACGTGAACACCCTGTGCAGGTTTTGGTGCGCGAATGCGTTGAGCGGGTATTGGCTGTACCACTAACGCCTGATCATTGTGGCCGGGATGGCTGTTCAATTCCAACTTGGGGTGCGCCGCTGAATAGTTTTGCACACGCATTTGCAAAACTATCGTCCGGCTCCAACGCGCTGCCAGCAATCTATGCGACTGCTGGTGATCGATTGTTCAAAGCGGCGGCCAGCAACGCAGAATTGGTTTCTGGCACAGGTGGTTTTGATACGGACGCGATGAATATTTTTGCTGGCGATCTGATGCTCAAAATTGGTGCGGCTGGCGTATTTTGTGGCGCATTGCGGGGGCGCAACTGGGGCTTTGCGCTTAAGTGTGACGACGGCAATATGGAAGCAGCTCATGCAATTGTTGCTGGGTTGCTCAGCGCCATTGGTGGCAATTCTGACCAAATTGAAACAGTGCTGAAAACCCAAACCAAGCAAGTGTCGAAAAACTGGCGTGGTTTTGAAGTGGGCCACATGCAATCAGCCGCTGAAATTGCCAGTTATTTCTAGGGAACTCAATTTGTTGGGCTAATTCCCTGAAACGCTGATCATCGGATATTTGTCCGCTGCTTTTTGCAGGTTCATTTCTATAATGTCGTCCCATCGACCGCCAACAATTGCGGCGAGGCGAGGGCTATCAATTTGGTTGTCTTTGACTTGTGCGGCACCAATGCCATCGGCAAGCGACACGTAAATCCCATAATCCACTTCCCGGATCAAATTGTCCGTGATGCTGATATTTCGCATATAGGGCCCCCATCCAGCCGCAATTCCGGTGCCTGGCACATTTTCGATGACGTTGCCATCAACAACAATGTCAGCCTCAACACCAATGCCAACGGGAATGGTGTCCGGGTTATTGGGGCTGGTTTTCCAAATGTTGCGCACGATATTGTTGGCGCAAACCGCCAAGTGGCCACCATCGTTCCAATTGGTGATTGAAATGCCTTGCGCGGCACCGTCGACGATGTTTTGAGCGACGATCGATCCAGAAAAATCAAACTCTGAGAATATCGCCACTTCAGACAAATTGCGGCAATTGTTGCCAATAATTTGACAATTTACGCTGCCATTTGCGCGAATGGCAGAAAACGCACAATCGGTAATAACATTGTTCGAAACGATCACATCTGCTGCCCGGAACACGTTGATGCCGTTGCCGTTTTGGCCGTTGCCACCGCTCCGCCAGTCGATGTTTTTGATGCGGTTTCCCATAACGATGCTGCCGTCATGGCTATTGTCGTTGCGCCAAACCAAAATGCCGTTATTGCCGCATCCATCGATTGAATTGTTGGTTATGCTGACATCTGTTGCATCGGTCGATGCAATGGCGGCGTTTGCAATATTCTTGAAACTGTTCTTCTCCACCGTTCCAGCACAACCATAAAGCGATAGCCCGGTGGAGGCTGACCGTTCAAACGCGCATCCATTGATGTTGATGGCGTTGCAATTGACCATATCCACCAAACCAAATCCTTCAGAAGAACTGGCGCTGCCGGTGCCAATAAAGGTCAGGTTTTCGATGCTGACATTCTGAACGCCTTGGCCGGAAAGAATCGGTCCATCTTTGATGGCCACCAAGTTTGTTTGGCCCCGCATGCCAACAATGAGCGTATTGGGCGGTAAAGAAATGTTGCCAACTAGATAATCGCCAGCGGGCAGAAAAAGCGGTTGCTGCAACGCGCTGGCACGAAACAAAAGGTCTAAAAGTTGAGCACTAACGTCGCTGCCAGTATTGCCTATCAGTCCATTTGCTGCCCCATCTAGCGCACCAAATTGCGCCATGGCGCTTGTGTTGCCAAACGCAACTGCGCCTGCAATGCCCATTGACTGAATTAGTCTGCGGCGCGAAATCATGCGTATGCTCTCCATCATCGCCAAATATTGAACATCAAAAAGCGGTTTGCGCAATCAAAGCTTTGAGTTGGCGTTAATGGGGTGCATCATAGTTTGCGCAAACGCACCGCGGTTCCAGAACAGGTGACCATCAACATCGCACCGCGCGAGCCAACCGTTTCATAATCTAAATCAATGCCCACAACGGCATCGGCGCCCATCATATGCGCTCGGTCGGTCATTTCTTCCAACGCAGCTTTGCGTGATTTAGACAGGGTTTCTTCATAGGCACCAGATCTGCCCCCGATATAGTCTGTCACTGTTGCCATGATATCGCGGATAATGTTTGCACCCAAAATGGTCTCGCCCATCACAAGCCCGAGATATTCCGTGATTTCGAAACCCTCAAGCGTGTCTGTTGTTGTTGTTAGCATGTCGCCCCCTGATAGATATTGGATAGACAGCAGATAAGATCAAATTGTTGGTTTTCCAAGCCTTGCGCCAACATTGTCTGTTAAAAACACTGCTTTGCAGCCACAAGTTGTGCATAATCTATTGAGATTGGTCTATTGAGCGTCTTATATAGCGGCCAGACAAATACAAAGGGCACCGATGGAACGGTTTGTTGACGGTACGGTTTATTTGGGGACCAGCACCAAGGGCGAATATCTCAATCTCAAGCTAGCGAACCGACATGGGCTGATCACCGGTGCAACGGGCACCGGCAAAACGGTGAGCTTGCAAATTATGGCCGAAGGCTTTTCCCGGGCCGGGGTTCCTGTCTTTTGTGCCGACGTAAAAGGCGATTTGTCTGGCATTGCCATGCCAGGCGAAACAAAAAACTTTTTAGAAGAACGCGCGACCGACATCGGCTTTGGCGATTATACCTATCAGAGTTTCCCGACTATTTTTTGGGACTTGTTTGGCGAGCAGGGGCACCCCATTCGCGCAACCATTTCAGATATGGGGCCATTGCTACTGGCGCGCTTGCTGGATTTATCGGACGTGCAGGAAGGGGTGTTAAACATTGCCTTTGCACTGGCTGATGATGAGGGCCTGTTGCTGCTAGACCTTAAAGATCTGCGCGCTTTGCTTGTCGAAATTGATGAACGTTCCGACGAAATTTCCAAAACATATGGCCGCGTCTCTCGTGCTTCAATTGGCGCAATTCAGCGTTCGCTGCTGGTTTTGCAGCAACAAGGCGCAGAAAATTTCTTTGGTGAGCGGGCACTCGATATTAAGGACTTGATGCGGATTGACAAAGATGGGCGCGGCTTTGTTTCAGTTCTCGCCGCTGACCAATTGATGCAGTCACCGCGCCTTTATGCAACGTTTTTGCTGTGGCTGTTGTCGGAACTGTTTGAGGAATTGCCTGAAGTTGGCAACCCGGACAAACCCCATTTGGTGTTCTTTTTTGATGAAGCGCACTTGCTGTTCGATGATGCGCCCAAAGCACTGCTCGACAAAGTGGAGCAGGTGGTAAAACTCGTGCGTTCCAAAGGCGTTGGGGTTTATTTTGTGACCCAGAACCCGCTGGATATTCCTGATCCGGTTTTGGCGCAACTTGGCAACCGCGTGCAGCATGCTTTGCGCGCTTATACGCCGCGGGAACAAAAAGCTGTTCGCACCGCCGCCAGCACGTTCCGGCCAAACCCAGCGTTTGACACACAAGACGTGATCACCCAGTTGGGCGTCGGCGAAGCGCTGGTTTCAACACTAGAGAAAAAGGGTGTGCCATCAATTGTTGGCCGCACCATGATGCGCCCGCCATCGTCGCGCTTAGGTCCGATAACGGTCAAAGAACGCAAGGCGATTTTGCGTGTTAGTCCAATGGCTGACCTGTACGATCAAACCATTGATCGAGAATCGGCATATGAAATTCTTGCTGATAAGGCCAAGCAACGTCAGCGTGAAGAAGAATTACAGCGTGAGCGCGAAGAACGCGAACGCGAGGAATATGGGCGAATGGGTCGGTCACGCACGGGATATGAAGACCGATATCGCGATGATCGCCCAACCAAACGTTCACAATCAAAAAAGCGGCGCTCAACACGTCAAACGTCAACACAAGCAGCTTTCAATAGTTTTGCGCGCACGGTGGCCCGACAGTTGGGCAATCAATTGGTGCGCGGCATTCTTGGTAGCCTCAAACGTGGTCGGTAGATAAATTGCTCAAAAAACGATCAAAAACCAAAATGGCAATGCTGGAGTCAATCGACAGCCCAGCTGGCTTTCTCGCGCCGCTGGGCCGGGCTACTCAGCAAATTCATGTTGAAGAAGCCCACAGTTGCGGCGAGTTTTTGGCATCGAAGTCGGCGCAGATTATTTGTTCGGAACCCAGTGGTGAAGTCGGCATCGCGCTTTTGACGGGGTCGTTGTCCACCGGCGGGCAAGTAAAGATTTATACTGACCAAACTCACAAAGGCATTGGGCGACCAGAAGGCGCGCAAATTGTTGAAGCTGGCGCGGACGCAACCAAGAGGATTCTTTCAGAAATCGGGCATTTCTGGGTTATGCCACCAGCATTTGCGGACCTTGAACGCTATTTGAAAGTTTGGGTTTCTTCAGGATACAGACCGTTGGTATGCCTTTCGCCGCGCGATGAGTTTTTGCTGTTGCGCGGCTTCGTGCAGGAAATTGTTGCAGTTGGCTGCCCAAAAGCGGCTGAAAGACTGGTGTTTGCGCGAACACCTGAAGATGGTTGGGACAAACTGGCTGAATTGCTCAGCTAGGCAGCACTGAACCGTGCTGTTAGACCAGCTCAGGACGTAACGTGGGCTGCTTGTGGCCAAACAATTGCACCACGTTGCTGGGTAAATCTTGTGCGGTTTCAATCGTTTCGATATAGGCGTCAACGCGTTTGGCCAACGAATTTTGACGCGCAGGTATTCGTTTGAATTTCACCGGCAACGCTAGCCGCGCAAGGGCCCGCTCACGGACATAGGCTGGTGATGCGGGTTTCACAATTACTTCGTCAATGCCAGTGATGCCGATCTCGCGCTGCATATCGCGATCAATATTGCGGGTGAGGGCGATGATCTGCATATTCTCGGTGTGCATGGCGGGGTTTGATTTCAAAGACGACACCAGCTGTGGGCAACTCATATCGTCGAGTTGATAGTCGCACAAAAGCAAATGGATTGGCGCAATGCGCAGATAGACCTGCAATGCTTTGTGGGTCTCAAATATGCGTACCCGCACGTTTGCGCAATCGCCCAACATCATGCCCCAGATTGAACTGAGCGCGATATTTTGTGCAACGATACCAACTACTTTTAATGACTGCACGCAACACACCTTTGGTTAACAAAACATTAACATTGCGGTGTGGTCGTGAGAAGAAAAGAAATGACTATCCCCAACTTCTCTAAAAGTTTGGGTTTTGACTTGGATTTGGTTGGGGTTGACGATGGAGTGCACAAAGGCTGACTATTCACCATACCGGTCACGTATGTGGGTTCACTTTCTCCTGCATTTTACTTGATTTTTAACCTTACACACTTATGTGGAATTCCACACTTATGAAACTTATGATATAGATGAATGCTCAAGAACTAAAAAAGAAACTCAAGAAAGCGGGTTGCACGTTTGAAACGCATTACGGTGGCAGTGGTCATTTGACCGTGCGACGTGGCGATAAAACGAGCCAATTGCCGATGCATGGGAGCCGGAAGGAACTCGGCACCGGGCTCGTCAATAAAATATATAAAGACCTTGAGTTAAAGGGATAAATTCATGTGGTATGAACTCAAATTGGATGTAGATGGTGACACTTGGCTTGTCACAGCACCAGCTTTTCCAGAAGTCACGACATTTGGAGAAACCAACGAGGAGGCGCTTCGATACGGACTTAGTGCCATTTTGGAAGCAATTGCTGCGCGCATTGCAGCTAGCGTAGATGTTCCCGCCCCGATTGATGAAGATGGCTTAAAATTTGCTGTCCAAATTCCATCTGCGGTATTTTTAAAAGCGGCGCTCTATATGACCTTGCGCGTAAGAGGTTTGACCAGAGCGGACCTACAACGCTTGATGGGCGAGAAAAACCGAACATCTGTAGACCGTCTGTTTAACATCGAACACAAGTCAAAACTTGAATCAATGGATGCGGCCTTCCGTGCATTGGGCATTCCCTTATTTAGTGATGTCCCATTCCCTGTCGCTGCCTAATTGCTATTCGCCCTGGCTTCGTGTCGGGGCTCTGCCTTGCTGAATGCGCCGGATTGAACTGAAATTGTTATCGGGCATAACCCTTGCAAATCACGGCCCAAAGCCCCCACGGGTCACAAAAAAGCCCGCTCAACCTAAGGCGGAGCGGGCTTTAAAATTCAGTAGATAGTCGTGATTAGCTGGCTGCGTTGAACAACTCAGCCACATATTCCCAATTGATCATTGAATCAAAGAACGCTTCGAGATATTTCGGGCGCGCATTGCGGTAGTCGATGTAATAGGAATGCTCCCAAACATCACAACCCAAAAGCGGTGTTTGCCCGTGGATCAATGGGTTTTCGCCATTTGGCGTTTTGGTGACTTCAAGCTTGCCATTGTTCAAGACAAGCCATGCCCAACCAGAACCGAATTGTGTCGCGCCAGCGGTCAGAAATGCTTCGCGGAATTCAGCAACTGAACCAAGGTCTGAATTGATTTTGGCTTCCAACTCACCCGGAATTGGGCCGCCGCCATCTGCTTTCATCCAGTTCCAAAAGTGCAGATGGTTGTAGTGCTGCGCGGCATTGTTAAACAAGCCTGCATTTTTGCCATGGCTTTGACGCACAATATCTTCAAGCGATTTGCCTTCAAGGCCGGAACCTTCAAGCAATTTACTGCCGTTGGTCACATAGGCTTGGTGATGTTTGTCGTGGTGAAACTCAAGTGTTTCAGCCGACATATATGGAGCCAATGCATCATATGCATATGGCAGATCTGGAAGTTTAAAAGACATAGGTGCCCCCGTTTTTTTGCTTGTTAGCGAATTCGCCGCAATTCTATAGCATTTATAAGGCTAGTGAACCGCGACAACAATACTTCGATAAGAAAATACTTTTTAAATCCGAGCTATTTTGTAGTTTCCAATGCGAAAACATAGGCCATTGCAACCTCTTTAATCCGCTCAAAGCGTCCCGACATACCGCCATGGCCAGCGCCCATATGCGTTTTAAGGATCAGCGGGTTGCTGTCGGTTTTGGTCACGCGCAATTTGGCCACCCATTTTGCAGGCTCCCAATATGTCACACGCGGGTCAGTTAGGCCCGCCATCACAAACATTGAAGGATAGTTCTGCGGCACCACATTGTCGTAAGGCGAATAGGCAGCGATGCGCTCATAATCCTCTTTGGATTCAATGGGGTTGCCCCATTCCGGCCATTCAGGCGGGGTCAGGGGAAGGGTGTCATCAAGCATTGTGTTGAGCACATCAACGAACGGCACCAAGGCGATGATGCTACCAAATAGCTCAGGCGCTTTATTCGCCATTGCGCCCATCAACATGCCACCAGCTGACCCGCCCATCGCCGCAATTTTGCCTTTCGATGTGTAGCCTTTTTCGATCAGCATGTTCGCCGAGGCAACAAAATCGTCAAACGTGTTGGTTTTGTGCTCGCGCTTGCCATTGGTGTACCAGGAATAGCCCTTTTCCATGCCGCCGCGAATGTGCGCAATGGCATAAACCATGCCCCGGTCAACAAGCGAAAGGTTGTTTTCAGAAAACCCAGCGGGCATCGACATGCCATACGATCCATATCCATAAAGCAACAGCGGCGCGCTGCCATCCAGCTTCAAATCCGCGCGATGTAGGATCGTAACGGGAACCTGCTCGCCATCATGTGAAGTGGCGAACAAACGCCGCGTGACGTAGTTTTTTGGATCGTGACCAGACGGAATTTCTTGGGTTTTGCGTAAGGTGCGCGCTTTGGTTTTTAAGTCATAGTCAAAAACTTGCGACGGGGTTGTGGGCGACGAATAATAGTAGCGCAATTCGCTGCTTTCATACTCATATCCGCCCGCAACCGATAGGGTATAAGCTTCTTCGTCAAAGCTAATGGCTTCTTCGGTGCCGTTTGCTAAATCGCGTACAATAATGCGCGGCAAGCCTTCGAATTGCTCTTTGCGCACCAAATATCCCTTTTTCAGGAAATAACCTTGCATCAAAATACCAGGCCGATGCGGAATAAGATCTGTCCAGTTGTCCGCACTCGGTGAGGCGAGGGGAGCGGTAACCATTTTGAAATCGATCGCACCATCTGCGTTGGTCACGATATACAATGTCTCGCCATCATCTTCGACACCATATTCGCGGCCTTCGACCCGCGCTGAAATCAGAACGGGATCGCTGTTTGCATTATGCGCATCGATATAGCGGATTTCGCTGGTTTCATGATCATTGGCATCAATCAAGATCAGATTGCCGGAACTGGTTTTGTGCAACCCTAAGAAAAATCCGGCGTCCTTTTCCTCATAAACCAGACGATCTTTGGCCGCGTCGGTGCCTAGCGTGTGCTGAAACACTTTGTGGGGGCGATGGTTTTCATCTTGAATGATGTAGAAAAAGCTCTGGCTGTCAGCCGCCCAAACAGTGCCACCAGACGTGTTGATGATTTGGTCGCTCAGCTCTTTGCCGGTCTCAAGGTCGCGCACAAAAACGGTGAAATATTCGCTTCCTTTGCGATCACACGACCATGCAAGAAGCTTGTGATCAGGCGAGTGGGATGCGCCGCCAGAACGGAAATATCCATCGCCAGCTTCCACATTGTTGTCGATCAAAACAACTTCATTGCCACCATCGCGGTCGGTTCGGCAAACCTGGCTATATTGCTTGCCTTCCAACGTGCGGCTGAAATAGGCGTAAGCCCCGTGCTTGAATGGCACAGACGTGTCGTCTTCTTTAATACGACCCCGAATCTCGTTGTAGATTGTGTCCTTGAGCTTTTCATGATCGCCCATGAAGCCTTCAAAATGGGCGTTCTCAGCGTCCAAATATGTGCGGATGTCTTCGCGCAACACCGAAGGGTCGTGCATCACTTTTTGCCAATTTTCATCACGCAGCCAATGATAAACGTCATTGCGCTTGTGGCCGTGATGTTCGCTAAAATGCGGGCGAGTTTCTGCAATTGGCGGAGTGGATGTGCCCATTAGATATCTTCCTTTTCATCTGGCGCGATGCACGCATATTGCGTTGTCGCCAAATTCTGGTTTTTACGCTTTTCCGCTCGATCACTATCGAGCTTGGCAACTACATAGGAATTGTGATCTTTGATTTGAAGGATTCGTTGCAAAACGACACACTAACTAATGTTCGCCAGATGGCAACCATTTGACCTAAGGTATCAAAATTGACCGATGTCAAGGCAACCCAAAAGTTAAGCATACGCGCTGCCATACCAGAGGATGAGGCAGGTATTGCCCGAGTTTGTCTCAAAACAGCAGATCACGGCGCAGATGCAAGCGAACTCTCTTCGCGCCCCGATCTGCTGGGCCTTATTTGGGCGACGCCATATTTTGTTCATGCACCCGCCAATTGCTTTGTTGTTGAAAACAGGGCGGAAATTGTCGGGTACATTATGACAACGCCAGATACCCGCGAGTTTGAACGCTGGCAAAGCAAGCATTGGTGGCCGGAGGTCGAGCGCCGGTTGGCGGGTTTCTGCCCGAAAACGGCGCGTGATCAGGATGCATTAGACACGATCAGGGCGTTACACCATCAAACGCCTGAATATATTGCCAGATACCCGGCGCATCTGCACATCAACCTGATGCCAGAAGTTCAAGGTACAGGATTTGGCCGCAAACTCATGGATACGGCATGCGAAAAACTCAGACTAGATGGCGTGAGCGGTATCCATTTGGGCGTTTCATTTAAAAATACAAATGCCATCGGATTTTACAAAGCCACCGGGTTTGTGGAAATCGCGCGCACCGGCGCGCTGATTATGGGCAAGCTGCTATAGATTTGCTCGCATCTACCAACTTTCCCCTATTGTGCACTGTTTTTCATGCAAAAAAGGCAGTTTCCCTTGTCCATCATATGACTAACGGGTCAAATATCGGCTAGGTGTGGGATGATTCGGTGAAACGCTGCAGTTGCGGCTGTTTTCCGGGCACCGAAGACGAGATCAAGAGGTACAAATGATACCAACTCAATCGCAGAGTTTCTCCATGTTGCTTGTTGCGATCGCGCCGTTCTTAACAGCGTTTGTTGCACCAACAATTAAGCGCTTTTTGCCCGACCATGCCGGTTGGGTTTTGGCACTCATTCCCGCGAGCATTTTTGTTTACTTATTGAGTTTTGTTGAGCTCATTGCGGGCGGCGAGAAGCTGCAGTTTGCATTGCCTTGGATTCCCATCCTTGGCATTGAATTGAGCTTTTATCTGGATGGGCTCAGTCTTGTATTTGGCCTATTAATATCCGGAATTGGCGCATTTATTGTGATCTATTCTGGTGGTTATTTGCAGGGTCATCCCCATCTTGGGCGGTTCTATGCGTTCATATTAATGTTTATGGGGTCCATGCTTGGCCTGGTCTTGGCTGATAATATCATCACACTGTTTGTATTCTGGGAACTCACATCGATCACGTCGTTCTTGTTGATCGGCTTCGACCATTCACGGCAGGCTTCACGACGGGCCGCTATTCAAGCGCTGGTGGTCACCGGTGGTGGTGGACTGCTGTTGCTCGCCGGTTTGTTGCTGCTTGCGTTCACAGTGGGCACCTTAAATGTCAGTGAAATGCTGGGTTCAGCCGAGCTGGTTAGTGGATCGATCACATATTTGCCGATATTTATCTTCGTTTTATTGGGCGCTGCAACAAAATCCGCGCAAGTACCGTTCCACTTCTGGTTGCCCAATGCCATGGAGGCCCCAACGCCCGTTTCCGCCTACTTACATTCCGCAACAATGGTAAAAGCGGGCATTTATTTGTTGGCGCGTATGAACCCAATTTTGGGTGGCACGGTAGAATGGCAAGTCACATTGCCGATTTTGGGTGGCATTACATTGCTAACCGGGGCGTTTCTTGCGTTGCGCCAAACCGATATGAAGCAAATGTTGGCGTACACCACCATGGCGTCGCTTGGCCTGCTTGTCATGCTGATCGGAAGTGGCGCAGAAGAAGGCATTTTGGCCGCCATGCTGTTCTTGGTTGCGCATTCTTTTTACAAGGGTGGCCTGTTCATGGTCGTCGGGTCTATTGACCATGGAACGGGCACGCGTGACATCACCGAGGTGTCCGGCATTTGGACATCTTTGCCAGTTACATTTTTTGGTGCGGCGCTTGCTGCCATTTCAATGGCGGGCCTGCCGATCGCTTTGGGGTTTTTCGCTAAAGAAGAAATGTATATCATCGCAAAAGGCATGGAGTGGCAGCACTGGTTGTTCACCCTCGTTGCGCTTTTAGGTAATGCTTTGATGATGGCGTCAGGTGCCGCGATTGCCATCAAACCGTTCCTAGGACCGCGATTGACGACACCAAAATCCCCACATGAAGCCCCGTTTTCAATGCTTGCCGGTCCAACCGTTTTGGCCATCCTTGGCATCGCGACCGGTTTGTTCATATACGAATTTGGCGGTTGGTTTTTCTCTCCATCGGCGAGCGCAATATATAATCATGAAGTGGCCAATTATTTGGGGCTTCGTTTCGACCCCATTCCGATTAGCTTGTCTGTTGCAACCTGGATATTGGGGGGGCTGTTCTTTTGGAAATTGGATGCTTTGCGCGATATTTTGCACCGGATTGGTCGGGTTTGGACATGGGGGCCGGATCAGGGATTTGACCAGTTGATGTTTGGTTTGGTGCGATTTTCCGATTGGATAACCCGGCTGTTTCACCATGGCCGCTTGGAGCTTTATCTATTCTTGATATTCGTTGCGCTCGCAGCGGCACTGTTTATCCCGATGATTTTGACGGGCAGCTTGCCACCTGTACCAGACGTGTTACCGCAATTGCGGTTCCAGGAATGGGGGGTCTTGCTGATCGCAGTTTTGGGGCTGTTTGCTGTTGTGCTTGGAAAAACCAGACTGGTTGCAATCGTTTCGCTGGGAATTCAAGGGTTTGCCGTTGCGCTGATCTTCTTGTTGTTCGGTGCGCCAGACCTTGGGTTTACCCAGTTTATGGTGGAAACCCTGTCGGTCGTTATTTTGGCGTTGGTCATGACAAAATTACACCTTGATCAGCGCGACAATAGGGTTTTTGAAGAGATTGTTCGAGACGGTGGCTTGGCTTTGATATGTGGCATTGGCCTGACGACGGTGCTGCTTGCTGTTATGCAGACCGACTTGGATACAACGCTCACGAAGTTCTTCATCGACACGAGTGTGCCAATTGCACATGGCCGCAACATTGTGAATGTGATTTTGGTTGATTATCGGGCGCTCGACACATTGGGTGAGATCTCGGTGGTGATGACGGCGGGTATTGCGATATTGGCGCTTATCCGCATTCGGACAGGCGGACCAAAACGCGGGATTGGGGTTATCAAAAAACCGGCCAATCGACGCGCCAGCAACGCAGGCACGAAAGCGAGGGGTGCATCATGAACACGATTATTTTCCGCACAGTCGCACCATTTCTCGCAGCGTTGATGATTATGTTTTCGATTTTCGTGCTGCTGCGCGGTCACAACGAACCCGGTGGCGGTTTTATTGGTGGATTGATCGCAGCGTCGGCAATCGCGATTTACGGCATATCATCAGGGGTGACTGAAGTGCGCAAAGCGCTGGTATTTCACCCGATAACTTTTGCCGGTTTTGGGGTGTTCATCGCGGCGTTAAGCGGCTTCATGTCTTTGTTTGTTGAGGTGCCATTCCTCAAAGGCTTGTGGTTGTTCATCGATCTGAGTGATGGCACAGAATTCTCACTTTCCACACCCATGCTGTTTGACATTGGGGTTTATTTTGTCGTGTTGGGGGCAATCTCAACGATTGCGTTGGCACTCGAAGAAGATGAGGATGGCAAATAATGGAAACAGCATTGGCAATACTGATCGGCCTGTTTTTCACCGTTGCGATCTATCTTTTGTTGTCCCGCTCCCTCATTCGGATGTTGTTGGGGGTTGCGATTTTGGGCAACGCGGTGAATTTGCTGATTTTCACCGTTGGACGCGTGACGCGCGAGGTGCCGCCAATTGTGCCTGAGGGCGAGTATAAGCCGCTGGAGGCTATTGCAAATCCGCTGCCACAGGCCTTAATCCTGACAGCCATTGTGATTGGCTTCTCCCTTTTTGCGTTTTTGCTGGTTTTGACATACCGCGCTTATCAAGAACTAAACGCAGACAATACTGACACTATGCGTGTGGCCGAGCCTGAAGACAGCCCTCGACCACCTTTGAGCTACTAATGAAGAGGTCAAGAGCAAATGGCGACACATAAAGACCTCCCACCGGCAATGCTGGACGTCGCAACTTCTGTTGCCGATTGGGTCATCGTTTGGCCTGTCGCCTTGCCCATGGTTGGCGCTGCAATTCTGTTGATGATGCGCAACCGAACCGAATGGCAAGCGCCATTTTCGTTTGCAATTTTGATCGCAACATTGTTGGCAAATTTCAGTCTTATTCAAACGGTTTATGCAAAAGGCCCGTTGACCATGACAATGGGCAATTGGCTACCACCGTTTGGCATCAGTTTTACGGCTGACAGCTTGAGTGCACTTTTTGCCCTAGTTGCCACTGTGGTTATGCTGGTTGTGTTGTTTTTTGTGCAAAGTGAAGTCGAAGCGAGAGAAACCAAATACGGCTATCATCCGCTAATGCTGATTTTGCTTACGGGCGTATCTGGTGCGTTCCTGACGGGTGATATCTTCAACCTCTACGTCTGGTTTGAAGTTATGTTGATCGCCACGTTCGGCCTGATGGTCATTGGCGGGCGAAAAATTCAACTCGATGCGGCCATAAAATATGGTTTTATCAATTTCTTGGCGACGACGTTTTTCTTGATCGGTATTGCCTATCTTTATGGGCTTGTTGGCACGCTCAACATGGCTGACATAATGGTCAAAGCGCCATATGTTGAAAACGGCGCAATCGCTTCGGTGGCCGCTTTGTTCTTCCTTGCATTTGCGATAAAAGCCGCCGCTTTCCCGGTGAACAATTGGCTGCCCGCATCATACCATGCGCCTGATCCCGCTGTATCGGCGCTGTTCGCTGGCTTGCTGACCAAAGTTGGTGTCTACGCCATGCTGCGGGTGCACTTGATGTTGATCCCCCAATCCCACGGTCAATTGCAGATCCTGTTTATGGTGGTTGCCGTTTTGACTTTGGTGTTGGCCCCGCTCGGGGCTTTGGCACAAACCAATGTGCGACGTGCATTGGGCTTTTTTGTGATGGGCGGCATTGGCGCAATGATCGCAGGGCTGGCCTTTGGAACCACACTTGGCGTCGCGGGTGCTAGCCTTTATGCGGTGCATTCGATGTTAACAATGACGGCGCTTTACCTGACTGTTGGGCTGATTGAACGCATGGGCGGTACATCTGATATTCGTCAGCTTGGCGGCCTTTATCGCGCCAGTTCGCCCCTTTCAATTTTGTTCCTTGTGCTTGTTTTTGCAGCGGCGGGTTTGCCGCCATTTTTGGGATTTTGGCCAAAACTGACCCTGTTGCAGGCAGGTATCGGGTTGACGTTGCAAGAAAATGCCCTTGCCCCCTATCATTGGTGGGTTGTGGGCGCGTTGCTGCTAAACTCGATTTTGACCTCAATTGCCGGCTCAAGACTTTGGGCGCACATTTTTTGGCGTAACGGACGTGAAGGGCGACAATCTGAAACGCCAAACGAGCGGATAAGACCTTTAGATAAACGTGGTATTCGTTGGGGCTTGTTGCCAACAGCGGCGCTGGTCGCCATAATTGTTCTGATCGGTCTTTGGCCCTCACTTTACATCGAAGCAGGTGTGCGATCGGCCAGCGACGTGACCAGTTTTGCACCCAATTATGTTACTTCAGTACTTGGGGAGAATGCTCAATGACCTTTCTGGCAATAACCATGCTTTTGGCGTTTACCTGGGCGGCAATCACCGGCAATTTCAGCTTGGGAAACCTGTTGCTTGGCGGTGGCATTGGCATTGTGTCGCTTTGGGTAATCCGTTTGCAAATTGCTCGGCCAAAATTCTTAACTAGGGTGCCAAAAATTATTGCCCTTGCAGCGCTCTTTTTTTACGAGCTTGTGCTCAGTGCGGTGAAAGTAATGGCCTTGGTCCTATCGCCAAACATGAAAAAGTCGCTCCAGCCAGCAATAATTGCTTTTCCATTGCGGGTGAAATCTGACTTGGAAATTACACTGCTTGCAAATCTCATTACGCTGACACCGGGCACGCTGAGTGTCGACGTTTCCCAAGATCGATCGGTGCTTTACGTGCACGCCATTTCGGCTCCGGATAAGCGCGGATTGATCAAAGATATTTCAACGGGGTTTGAGGCAAAGATTATTGAGGTTTTTGAAGCATGACCGGATCGGCTTTCTTAGAACTAGCGGTTGCGGTGTCATTTGTTCTGCTGACCATCGCACTATTGTTGGTGATTGTGCGGATTGTGCGCGGCCCAACGCTGCCTGACCGGGTGTTGGCGCTGGACATGATGGTATCAGTTGGTATCGGTTTTATTGCTGTTATAGCCATTAAAACTGGCTACATGCTCTATTTGGATATTGCAATATCGCTCGGACTGGTCGGCTTTTTGGCCACAGTTGCGTTTGCAAGATACATTTTGCAGCGCTGGCAAATGCGCGCCAGCCAAACAGACGGGGAGGGGAACAGATGATCGCTGACATCTTGGCATATGTGGCAGGTACTCTGCTTATCGTTGGTGCTTTTTTTAGTCTCGCCGCCGCTATTGGCATCCTCAGATTGCCTGATTTATATACGCGCATGCATGCGGCATCCAAAGCGGGTACACTTGGCTCAGGTCTTGCCTTCGTTGCAATAGCAGTAATTGCAATGGATGGTTCTGTCGCCCTTCGCGCATTGGCGGGGTTCGTTTTCTTTTTGCTTACCGCCCCCATATCGGCACATTTGCTGGCTAAAGCAGCATACGCAGCGGGATACAGGCCATCAGACATTATGCAAATAAATGACCTAGAAGACGAAAAGTAGTACGCAGACTAGCTGGAATTGATAGTTGGGAACTATTTGGTTTCAATTTCACCTTGATTGTTCTCAGCTTTCATTTTAGTACCGCACAAGAATAAGCAAAGACGTCTTATTGATATAAATATGTCGAACGATTGGTGTAAAACGTGGAACAACCTGACCTTAAGCAAAATGACAGTGGCAGTGAAGTAATTGAATTGTGTACTGACATTGTGAGTGCCTATGTTAGTAACAATGCGATCAGTCAGGCTGATCTTCCCAAGCTGATCATTGACGTGCACAATGCTTTACATTCATTGACTGCAAAAGATGTTCAGCCTGTTCCTGAAGCGCGCAAGCCTGCGGTATCCGTCAAAAAATCTATTACACCAGATTATATAATCTGTTTGGAAGATGGTAAGAAGTTCAAATCGTTGAAACGTCACTTGCGTACGCATTACGACCTTTCACCTGAAGATTATCGCGATAAGTGGAATTTGCCAGCTGATTATCCGATGGTTGCACCCAACTATGCGGCAGCGCGCTCTCGGTTGGCCCGGGAAATGGGATTGGGGCGCAAACCTGGTAAATAGCCGACGAGAGTCTGTAGGAAAACAATCTGAATTGGAGCCGCTCGCGGCTCTTTTTTGTACTACCCTAGGTTGTGTCTAACGCCAATTACAGAAAATTTGCCATATTTTATAGAATTTTACTCAAAATCGATGGGATAGATTTATCCCCGCCTCATTGCAAATGCGTTATAGGAATATATACCTATTATGAAAGCGTTTATGATGATGTATATTTTAAATTCAAAACTGCCGAAAATTCCAGCATATGGGCCGTCGAGTTTCCAGGTGCGCCACACTACAGCTTCCAATGTTGAAATTGGTGTTGCCGTCGGCCTGGTCGCTGCTATTCAAGGCGTTTCCCCCGACGACATTTTAACGCCATCGCGTAACCAAGCACGTATCGCTTTGGCCCGACAATTGGCCATGTATATGACCCACGTCGCATTGGGCTGCTCGCTGACAACAACCGGGCGGCTGTTCAAACGTCACCGCACAACAGTTTCGCATGCCTGTGGTCGGATTGAGGATATGCGAGACGACAAAAAATTTGATCAAGCCCTGAATACATTGGAGGCGGTTTTGCATTTTGCTGCCGTAGATCAGTCAAATATTGTAGATCGGTCGGTGCAATGAAGGAAATCCGTCGTCAATATAGATTTGTGTCCATGCTGATGGGCCGTCCGTCTCAAACTGTATCGGCAAACAATGTCATTCTGTCTGACCGGGGCAAAAATTGTTCATTGTCATTTGAATCGGTAAAGCAGTTGATCTCTTGTGGGGTGTTGCACGAAGTAAGCCAATTATTGTGTGTAACCACTGAGGCGCGCTCATGGTTGAAACGGCAGCGACTGGAACTCCTAAAGCGGGAGGGGGGCGTTGATCGATCTTTGGTAAACCAACCCGTCAAGAGTGAGAACGATACGATTGTTCGGCTTTCTCGCACTTCAAAGGGGGAGAAGAATGCTTTTTTGGCCTCTCATCACGTCCTTGTGGCAAATCGGGTTTCCGCTTTGATTGAAAAAAGTCAGTTGCGGCCAAGCGTCACTCAAAACTTTTCAGTTCTTTGCCAATCAGGACAGTCATCGGCCAGCCAAGCCAATGATTTGTCTGATATGGCAATTGATTGTCGCAAACATCTGGAACAGTTGGTGGCGCAGTTGCCCAAAGATTGCGCCGCAGTTGTTGTTGATATATGCGGTTTTAACAAGGGGTTACAACAAATCGAATTTGAGCGCCAATGGCCCAGACGCAGTGCAAAACTTGTATTGCGGATGGGGTTGGACCATGCAGCGGAATATTGGAAAATTGGTGCATATGCGCAAGGACGTTAACGAGCGTGAGGGCGACTGCGGCCCTCACTAGGGTCTGGACACAATTGAGTTCAGACCCTAATCCTGTCAGCCACGGCTAAAGCCGGGCGCGGGCTTCCGCATAAACGCGTTCAATCATCGAGCGTAGACCATTGGCCCGCTGGGATGTGAGATGCTCACTTAGACCAAGCCCTTCAAGGATGGTTTGTGCGGGCGTGTCCAACACCGCTTGCGGCTTTTTGTTTGAAAACAGCGCAATAACAATTGCCACCAAGCCTTTGACAATCATTGCGTCACTATCGCCGCGAAATACCAATGACCTGTCTTCGAGCTGATCGACCACCAGCCAGACTTGAGAAACGCAACCCTCAACTTTATTGATTTTGATTTTTTCGGCATCGGGCAAATCTTGTAACCCGTTGCCAAGATCTATGACAAATTTGTAGCGATCTTCCCAATCGTCAAGAAAGTCCAAGCTTTCTTTAATGTCCTCAAAATTCATAACTGTCTCCGGCGCAACGTTTGCATCCTTCTAATACATGCCAGATCATTTCTCCACGCAAAAAAGAGCCGCAACACCTGGGAGATGTTGCCGGCTCAGGTTTTAGACCGCATTTGGAGTAGCATCGGGGAAGTGATGCGGTCTTTTGTCGTTCAGTTAAACCGTGTGGGGCGCGGCGGCGGTATAGGCGCCACTTCTGCCGAAATTGTTTTGTTCATCAGCTGACCATTCAAACTGGTCGACAATGAAGTAACCAAAGCAGCTGTCTTGATGCCTTCACAAGTGATGTCAGAACAGTCCAGGCTGAGTGCCTGCTCAATAGCGATCGTTGTCCCGCGTTTGATGGCCTCATCTGCTAACGCAGAAGCACTGGACTGGTCAAACGCGAACGGTTTGATCACCATGAACCCAATACCCAACCAAAATACACACCGTAATAGAAACACAGTTCTCGACCACAATTTTTTCGTTGAGCTGACCCTAGCGGCAAACTGTGAAATCAGCGTGGCAAAATTCGATAAATATTTATCTATCGGCAAAAACGCTTTGAAAAGCATTTGTTTACCACAGCCAGAGAAACCGCGCGCAAAGGCGAACCGATTGAGCGTCATTTAAGGCTGTCTTAGTTTCTTACATGAGAAATTGGCGCGAACAGTAAACCCGCAACGAGTGACAAATTGTAATGCGTAATCCTTTGGCGGCACTTCTATCGAACGCCGACACATCAAATTCTGACAGGTCGGGTGAAAATCTTGGCAACATCCGTGCACGGTCGCTGAATGTAAGCGCCCGGGCTAGCGTGGTCATCGCCCTTTTCGGTCTGCCTCTAGCTGCGGTTTTGTTTTATCTTGGCGCAATCGTGCCAGGTGCACTGTTCTTACTTCTTGCAATTTGGTTTGGCTCAACAGGTCTTGCCGCCAAATTCTTACCGATTGAATCATGTGTGCACTTGCACGCCGCAGGACTTAGTGTTGTGGGCGCAGTTTGCGCGTTGTTTGATCCCAGCTCATCCATTGCGGGTATTTCGATTGTCATTCTGGCAGTGGTATCGGCGCAGTTCTTTGGGCGTCGCTCAACAGTTGTGGCAGCGATATTTTATGGCATCACCTCGCTTGCACTGCAGTTTTTGTTTTATTCTTCCGCGTTGTACATCGAGCTCGACCTATCGAGCAAAGTTGCAACCGGCTTAACCACCATCGCGTTCGCCATGGGGTTTTCATTATTTGTCGCAACATTGGTCGAATCACGACGCGTGTTCGCAGCAAACGATCAGCAACAAGTTCGCGCCTTTCGCAATTTGGTCGAAAGCGTACGCGATGCAGTGGCGCGCTACTCGGCGGACGGCAAATTGACTTATTTGTCGCATACATCTGAAACCCTATTTGGCTGCAAACGGTATGAATTGTCGGGCACGGGTTTGCTGGATCGCGTGCATGTTTTGGATCGACCGAATTACCTTAAAACCATCGGCGATGTGAGCCATTTTGGGCTGCCAAAATCAATTGATGTTCGCATCCGATGTGAACGGCCGGATAGGTCGGTGTTTGTGTGGGTCGAAGTTGCATTTTCAGCGGTACATGATCGACTAAACGATGCGGGACGCACAGAAGTCATCGCCATCATGCGTGATATTTCTACGCGCAAACAGCAAGAAGTTGACCTGAAAGACGCCAAGAAACTTGCGGAATCCGCAAGTGAGGCAAAATCGCGTTTTCTGGCGACGATTGGGCATGAACTGCGCACGCCGCTTAATGCTGTTGTGGGTTTCTCAGATATGATGATCAACAATATTGGCGGTGAACTATCGCCCGATCATTTGGAATACGCCGAATTGATCAGGCAGTCTGGTCACCACTTGCTTGATACAGTGTCTATGCTGTTGGACATGTCAAAGCTTGAAGCCGGGAAGTTCGAAATATCAGCAGAGCAATTCGCTCCTGAAATGCTTGTGGAGCCATGCTTTGCAATTGTTAAGAACGCGGCAGACAAAAAGAATATCGAGTTGGTGGCAGAAATTGGTAAGCACCTGCCGATGTTGAAAGCAGACGAGCGCGCTTGTCGTCAAGTGCTCATCAATCTGCTGTCCAATGCCATCAAGTTCAGTCCGGACAATGCCAAAGTGATCTTGCAAATTCGCATGCGCGGCACTCAGATCTGTTTGGCTGTGATCGATAAAGGCGTAGGCATTGCTCCACAAGATGTAGAGCGCCTTGGCGAGCCATTCTTTCAAGCCCAAAACGGCTTGAACCGTCAATATGAAGGCACAGGCTTGGGCCTATCGATTGTGCGTGGGCTCACCGAACTGCATGACGGCGATGTCGTGATCAAGTCAAAGTTGGGCGAAGGGACGCAGTTCTCGATCAACTTGCCAATTGACGGTCCAACTTCACCGCAAGACGTTGCGGTTTTAGAAGAGTTGAGTGACAGGCGCTTTGTCGAAGAAGAGCGCAAGCAGCAAATTGCGCTGCGCGCGCAAACCAGATAATTCGGGGAATAAATGAGATGGCAAACTACATGCGTGCTGACCAACGACCGGAGATTAAAATGCCGGAAATGAGATTTGGATTCTTGTTGCCCGCTTGGAAGTTGATGGCAAAATCACCGGGGAACACGGTTTTCGCATTTGCAATGTGTGCCTCTATTACATGGGCTGCAACAAACGCGCTTTACTTTCAAAAAAATGGTCATCCAGCACCTTTGTTCAACAATCTATCCGTGGCAAGCGAGCAGAACGTTGTTCCCATCGAGTTTGTGCCGCCACAACGCTCAACCAACACCGCAAAACAAATTAGCCAGCCCATACCACCAGCAATGCCGTCAAATTCATTTGGTCCTGTCACGGGCAATCCAAGTGCCTTTTTTGTTCAGTCAAAACTCTCTGAACTGGGCTATTTCAAGGAAAAAGTTGATGGATATTATGGCCCCAAAACCGCCGCTGCCATCCGCGAGTTTGAAGTTAAAAATGGACTAACGGCAACAGGCGCCATCAGCAATGGTTTAGTTGAGGCGCTCAGTATCGGACGTGTGGCTGTTCCTGTTCCTGTTTCCACCCCCAATGCAGACCCTCATTCTGAAGTGGACCCGTTGCTCAACATTGCACAAAGGGCGGTTGCTGACACAGCCATAGAGCCGCCGGAAATCGTAGCAAGTGAGTTGGTGGCGCAAATTCAAGCTGGGTTGAATTCGTTGGGCTATGACGTTGGTAAAATTGATGGCATCCAGGGTGAAGCAACATCAACAGCCATCCGCAAGTTTGAGACATTTTACAACTATGATCAAACAGGTGAAATCACTCATGAGCTTTTGGACATGTTAAAAGCCGCAAACGCGAAGTTTTAACGCGTGCCCCGCCTTCGATCTGAACTGTGGGTTGCCGCATTGGTGCGGCGGCTTAACAGCGCTGGAGATTTTTGTGTCGTTTCAAGACGGGGTGATCGTGATGCTGGGCAAATCTGGATTGAAATTGATCACCTGGACGGCACATGTACATTACTTGCACCCGCACCTTCAAATCCTGAAGCAACGGGCAGGGAATTCGTCTGTCGAGTTGCAGCGAGCCCCCCCGCAGACATACAACAGCGTTTAGCGCTGGAAGTAGACTATGATCCGGACTTTTGGGTTGTCTCTATCGAAACAAGAAAACCCGATCTTGGCCTCAATATTGTTGAGTTCTGACCCTGGGGTGTGAACTCAATTCAGTCCAGACCCTAGGACGTGCGATTAGCGCGCAGATTTTGCACGGCCCGCATGGCGCGTTCCACCGCATCTGTGGCACTATCTGCAGCTTTTTCCAATTCGGGCGTGCGTCGGCTATATGGCGCAACAGTTTGGTGCGAAATTGGTTCAGAAGATGCTTCTTTTGCAAGGGCTGTGATTTCGGCATCGCCACGCCAGACCGACATCGCGAATACCATCGCCTCAGGTTCAATGAGCTTGAAAAGCCTTGTATATTGCGCGAGCGCCCCCGAGCTGTTGCGATCATGCGCTGTGGCGTGAATGAGCACTTTGAGCCCATCATATTCGTTGCAGCCAAAAGCGCGCAACACCACAAACAAAGCGGCTCCACTTACATCATGTGCAATGTCGCCGCACCTGACTTCGTCAAGCCCCGTAATCTGTGTCAAAAGCCGTGTCACTTCTGGGCGTCGATTTTTTGAAAGCAACTTCATCATCGCTTGGGTGAATTCTGCGGTCGCAACCGAAATATGCTCATAAGTTCGGTGCATTTTTGTACGCGGAATTCTGCGGCCTTGGAAGGATTTGAGAACTTCCAAGCGGTCATCTTCTTTCAGATCAAAGAAGGCGGGCAGCAAATATGCCTTGTCAAAATCTTCGCGATCCGCCAGCGAATGCGCAACAACCTGATCCATTGCCGCAGCCTTGCTGATTGCACGTAAATAAGGCCCCGAGAAATGTATCGAACGGTTTTGCGAAAGCGAGCGATAAACTTTGCGACTATTGACTGGGAAGATCTTGCTGACGAGTTTTCGCGTTAGATTTTTTCGTTTCGCAACAAGTGCAACTTTGTCGATGTCACCGCCCTCAACAATGTTCAGCAAAAGTTCTTCAGACACGGAATCATTGTTTTCAAGGAAACTGGCCAATTCGTCGCCAATGTGCTCGATCACCAACTTTTCAAGAATTGGCGACAGATAAGGAGAACGCGCCAATTTGGCTGCGGCCAGGGCGCGCGCCGATGGCGCTGCGGTGGGGAACAGGCGCTGCGCCAGTGCTTCAAACTGCATACGTTCGGTCGGCATCGGTTTTGGCCGACGTGAATATGCATCACACGCTGCAACAAGCAGCGTATTCGCCCGGTCAATGCCACCTGTCTCGATCAACAGTTGGAAAGTCTCATATGGTTGAAAGCCGATCATAACCGCCCAGAATCACGAAATTGGTTCAAAACAAATCAATAAACTCACTATTTCATCCAATTCGTTAGCAGACTGTTAACCTTGACGATTTCTTAATGGTTTTCTAACAGCAATTTCAATTGTGGATTGTTGCCAAAGTATCGCTTGTGAACAGATTAGTCGTTTAAACCCCAATTCGTGAGGTCTCCCATGGGGAAGATCGTGCAATATATCAAGAACAGTAGGCCACGCCGGGACAGGTCGAAAGATGTCAAAGTCGGCAATGTAGTGATTTTTCCTGGAGTGCGGTATGAGAGAACAAAAAGCGTGCAAAACCCCTTGCCCACAAAACACACAGGACAGGGTAAGCATCTCTGAGTTGATCAAGCTTTCCATGGTGTTTTTCACCGTGCTGGCTTTGAGCGCCTGTGCGCGGCCGGTGGGTGATTTTGGACGTGCGCAATCAGATGTTCTGTACGACGAAGTTCTGCCGCGCGTTGGGGCGCTGGCTGCCAGCGGACGACAAGAGCCTGTATCCTTATTCAACCTCACAAATGAAGAAAGCGATATGCGCAATCGGATTTGGCGGTTTTTGGTGGCCAACAGCGCGACAGACTGGATGTTTGATCAATCAGTTGAAATGCAGCGTACGCGCCTAAGTCGACCAGTTGATCTGAAATTTCGAACAGACCGATATTATCGCCAATTGCGCCTTAGCGATTTCGCCTCTTCGCGCGGACGGTACTTGCGGCTAACACAAGATGTAAGTGATGATGTTGATACCATACCCAGCACGTTCGCATCCATTTGTCGGGTGATGGAAATCGAGCGGCGACGTCAACTCGCGCTTGAAGGATTATATGCAAAAAACACCAGCGTAAAACAACAAGTTGTCGCCCGCGAATATGAAAACAAGAATTATATCACCTGGTTCGCGCGGGCTGTTGATTATCGATACAAGTCGTACGACATTGCGCTCAACCGCCTACTTGTTGAAACGCCGCACGAAGAAGCAAATACCGCAAATGAATTCCTCAATCGATTTGCTGTGCTTGTCGGGCGTGCAACAAATGGCGAGTTCTGTGACCCGTTTGCCGATGAAACTTACAATTACGACAAGAAATTGCCGCTTCTCAACTCGCGATACGCAAAGCAAATGGAGCCACCAGAGGCCG